>CAJUAU010000044.1 GCA_910584645.1 uncultured Eubacterium sp. | reverse complement strand
GCCGTTCCATCGCCTCTCTGGTGTTTTCAAGAATATATCGCTTTACTAAATTTACTGAGGCTGCGGATTACTTTTTCAGCCGTTCCATCGCCTCTCTGGTGTTTTCAAGAATATATCGCTTTACTAAATTTACATGAGGCTGCGGATTACTTTTTCAGCCGTTCCATCGCCTCTTTGGTGTTTTCAAGAATATATCGCTTTACTAAATTTACATGAGGCTGCGGATTACTTTTTCAGCCGTTCCATCGCCTCTTTGGTGTTTTCAAGAGATCCAAAAGCAGTGAGCCGGAAATATCCTTCCCCGCTCGGTCCAAAACCACTTCCCGGAGTTCCCACAATATTGTGATTTTCCAGCAGATGATCAAAAAATTCCCAGGAAGTCATCTGATCTGGTGTCTTCAGCCAGATATACGGCGCATTCACACCGCCGAATACCGTGTAACTGGCACTTGTGAGCCCTTCCCTGATAATCTTTGCATTGTTCATATAATAAGCAATCTGGTCTTTTGTCTGTTTCTGTCCCGCGTCACTGTACACCGCCTCTCCGGCCCTCTGAATGATGTAAGGGGCACCGTTAAACTTCGTACCATGTCTTCTCGCCCAGAGGCTGTTCAGGGACACACCATCACATACCAGCTCTTTCGGGATCACGGTAAATCCAAGACGGGTTCCAGTAAATCCTGCATTCTTGGAAAAGCTTCTCATCTCAATGGCACATTTTTTCGCGCCGTCACACTCAAAGATCGAATGGGGAACATCCTCCTCTGAAATATATGCTTCATAAGCTGCATCATATATAATAACAGCACCATTTGTCAAAGCAAAGTCAACCCACTTCTGCAGCTGCTCTTTATTCAATGTCGTTCCCGTAGGATTGTTTGGACAGCAGATGTAGATCATATCCGGGATCTCCTTCGGTATCTCCGGCACAAAATCATTCTCCGCGGTACAGGGCATATAGATCACATTGGACCAGCATTCCTTATCTTTCAGGTACTCGCCGGTCCTGCCTGCCATGGCATTCGTATCCACATACACCGGATATACCGGATCACACACTGCGATTCGGTTATTCTGGGAAAAAATATCCCCGATGTTTCCGGAGTCACTCTTTGCACCATCACTGACAAAGATCTCATCGATGGCAATATCCACCCCTCTGGCTTTATAATCTTTCTGCGCAATGGCACTTCTCAAAAATTCATACCCCAGATCCGGCGCGTAGCCCTTAAAGGTAGCTGCATCTGCCATCTCATCCACCGCCTTATGCATCGCTTCGATCACTGCCGGAGCCAGGGGAAGGGTTACATCACCGATTCCAAGACGGATCACTTTTTTATCCGGATTGGCCTCTGTGTAGGCGTTTACCTTCTTTGCAATGGTGGAAAACAGATAACTGCCCGGTAATTTCAGATAATTGTCATTTATTTGGTACATAATAAAACCTCCTAGCATTAAAGTATGCACTTATTCTATCATCCTCCCCCATTTTATGCAAGTCCTTCTTTACAAACATTTGTTCTTATGATAAAATAAATCCTGGAGGAGATGAGGCTATGATTATCTTTCACATTGACGTCAATAACGCCTATTTGAGCTGGGAAGCGGTCTATCGCCTAACAGAACTGAATGAAACCCTGGATCTGCGAACGATTCCCTCTGTGGTAGGAGGGGATGAGCAGAACCGCCATGGCATTGTCCTCGCAAAAAGCATGCCGGCCAAGGCATTCGGTATCAAGACCGCGGAGACCCTGGCTGAGGCCAGAAAAAAATGTCCGGATATCCGCATCGTTCCTCCCAGGCACCATTTATACAAAATATTTTCCAATGAACTCATCGCCTATCTCAGGACAATTACCCCTGTCGTAGAACAATATAGCATTGATGAAGCTTTCGCCGATATGACCGGCTGTCCGCTGCTGACCGGGCATTCTCCGGCAGAGGCAGCGGAGCAGATCCGCCAGGAGATCCATGATCGTTTTGGCTATACGGTAAATATCGGCGTATCCACTAACAAACTCCTTGCCAAGATGGCATCGGATTTTGAAAAACCGGATAAGGTACACAGCCTCTTTCCTAATGAAATAAAAGAGAAAATGTGGCATCTCCCGGTGAGCGATCTGTTTTTTGTGGGAAGGGCTTCTGCAAAAAAACTATACAATCTGGGGATCCGGACCATCGGCGAATTAGCCCGTACAGACAAGGCGATCTTACAGTCCCATATGGGTAAACACGGTGCCACCATCCACGACTATGCCAATGGCATCGACACCTCCCCGGTGCTGAGTGAACAGGCAGACGCCAAAGGCTGCGGCAATTCCACCACACTTCCGCGGGATGTCACCGATGCCGGGGAGGCCAAAAACATCCTGCTTAAATTGTGTGAATCCGTAGGCAGCCGTCTCCGGGCAGACGGATTCATGGCACAGGTGGTGGCTGTTTCGGTCAAGGACAGCCAGTTCCACCACGTCAGCCACCAGTGCACCCTGTCTTCTGCCACCAATATCACCAGCGAATTATACAACTCAGTCTGCAGTCTTTTTGATGAATTGTGGGACGGTTCCCCCATCCGGCTGCTCGGTGTATCCACCTCGAAACTCACAAGAGAGCAGCTCCGCCAGATCAACCTGACCGACAGCAGACATTATATGAAACAGGGCCAATTAGAAAAAGCGGTGGACGAGATACGAAAAAAATTTGGAAATGATGCAATTTTCCGCGCATCTTCTCTTGAAAAATCAGCCGCTTTTAACGATAATAAAAATAGAAAAATTTAGTTTCATAAAATATGCCCCGGCATTTATTTATAAAACGGGGAAAAGTCTTGAAAAATCAGCCG
>CAJUAU010000043.1 GCA_910584645.1 uncultured Eubacterium sp. | reverse complement strand
TATCTCCCAGAAACTCCACCGGGTGGTAGCCGCCCCGGGTTCTCTCATACTGGAAAAGAATCATTCTCGGAGACTCACTGTTCTCATCCGTAAGATACACCGTAAGTAAGAAATAATCCGTATCTGTTAATCCATTTGTATTTCTGATACAATCACTTCAAATTATGGAGGTATTGCCTATGGATGAAAATGAACTTACGAAGACAGAACTTTGGACAAAACGTATCCAGGACTTCCACGAAAGTGGTTTATCCCGAAAAGAATGGTGTCAGAAGCATCAGATCCCACAATCAACCTTTAGTTATTGGATCAGAAAGCAAACGAAAGGACAGCCAAAACCAGAACAGCCAGAGGAACCTGTTTTTGCAAAGCTTCCTTCCGAACAGGAAGTTGCATCTGACTTATCAGCCAATGATGTGCCTGTAACTATTTATCTTCCTGGAAGTATCCGGATTGAAATCGGTGTCGGGTGCCCTGCCGAACTCATGGCTTCTTTAATCCATACGCTGAATGCTTATGCTTGATCTGGCTGGCGGAACAACCGTGTACCTTGCATGTGGGGTCACGGATCTGCGAAAGAGCTATCAGGGACTGGCTGCTATCATAAAACTAAAATTCCATCTGGATCCATATTCCCGTTGTATGTTCGCCTTCTGCAATCGCAGACGCACATCAATTAAAATTCTCCAATGGGACGGGTCAGGATTTTGGATCTTAATGAAGCGGCTGGACCGTCATTCCTTTCACTGGCCGGATACACCGGATGAATTGAAAAAAGTTACATTAAAAGAAATACACTGGCTGTGTGATGGATTATCCCTGGAACCAAAGGGGGCTTTTCAAGAGCACCATCCAAAGATTGTCATCTAGCCCAAAAACAAAATCTGTCAATTCGCAAAAAGCTGAAAATCTCAGGGTTTTCAGCGATTTTTCCTCTGTTTTTCTGATGCGTTTTCCCTCGAAAACAGCCCGGTTTTATGGTATACTTTTCTTAGATCACAACAGACAGGAGCACCGGATTATGGAACCACTTTTTTCTGAGAAACAGTTACAGGAAATGAGCAAAGAAAATATGATCGCACTGCTTACAACCATGCAGGCACATCAGAAAAAACAGGAAACCAAGATCCAGCTTCTAACGGAAAAAATGAAGGAACTGGAGTTCATGAATGCGCTGCTTTCTGACCGGCTGACGCTTGCGCAGCGAAAACAGTTTGGTGCCTCCAGTGAAAAGTATGCGGACGGATATACGCAGATGAATCTGTTCAATGAAGCAGAGCAGGAAGCAGATCCGAATGCAGCGGAACCGGAAATGGAAGAGATCCATCCCAAATCTTACAAACGCAAAAAGCCGGCTGGAAAAAAGGAAGAAGATCTTTCTTCTTTTGAGACGACAGAGGTAATCGAACATAAACTAGAAGGGGAAGAGCGGTTCTGTCCGGAATGCGGGACGAAATATAAAGTAGTGACGACAGAGAAAGTAAGATATCTGAAACTGATTCCGGCCCGTTTCGAAGTCGTAGAAGAGATCACCTATATTTACAGCTGTCCGAAATGTGGAAAAATGCAGCGGCCAGAGAAGACCCCGGCACTTATGAAGGGGAGCGTTGCCACGCCGTCCCTGGTTGCAGGGATCATGAATGCCAAATATGTAAACGGGATGCCGCTTGCACGCCAGGAGCGGGAATTCGCAAGATATGATCTGAACCTTTCAACCAAAACGATGGCAAACTGGATCATCCTGTGTGCCGGGCGGTATCTTCAGCCAGTCTATGACCGGATGAGGGAGGAATTCCTGTGCAGTAAGTATGTCCATGGCGATGAGACACGGGTCCAGGTGATAGACGAACCGGGGCAGAAAGGTACGACACAGAACTGGATGTGGGTATATCTTACGGATGAGAACAGCGGGTCTCCGAGAATGGTCCTCTTCCAGTATGAGAGAACCCGGGGTGGCTACCACCCGGTGGAGTTCCTGGGAGATACCTTTGAGGGTTATTTTACCTGTGATGGATACCAGGCATACCACAGCCTCCCGGATAGGATCACCGTGACAGGGTGCATGGCCCACGCAAGGCGCCGCTTTGAGGAAGCCCTTACAACATTGAAAAAGGAGTTCACCAGAGAGCAGCTGAAAGAAACAACTGCATATCAGGCAATGGAGCGGATCGGCATGCTCTATAAGATAGAAGAAATGATCCGCGGAAAATCGCCAGAGGAAAAATATACCGAGCGTCAAAAGCAGTCAAAACCGCTTTTAGATGCCTTGTTTGAGTGGCTGCATTCTCTGGAGGATGCCGTAGACAGGTCATCGAAAATAGGAGAAGCAGTTTTGTACACGATAAACCAGGAGCGATACTTAAGAAGATACTTAGACGATGGGCATTTGAGTATTGATAATACGGCCGCTGAGAGAGCCATTAAAAACTTTGCAGTAGGACGCCGCAACTGGCTGTTTTCCAAGAGCATCAAAGGAGCAGAGGCCAGCGCAACCGTATACAGCATAACAGAAACGGCGATCCTAAACGGACTCAAGCCCTATGATTATCTAACTTATCTATTGGAAAAGATGAAAGATTTGGCTCCATTTCCGACAAAAGAAGATATCCTTCCACTATTGCCCTGGTCTGAAACAATACCGGCAAACTGCCGTACCAAACGACCAGAGGGCACATCCACTTAGCAGAAACTGTTAGGTGGATTTTTTTGTCAAAGTGCGGATGAATCGCTATTCATCTTTAGGAAATATTTTACCAAAGGTATAGATTTATGAACAGGTACGGATTATTTCCTGCTTACGAATATTTACAATATATAGTGATAATAAAAAATCGCAGAGTTAAATACTCTGCGAAAATTTTCAGTTTATTATGTTGTTAAATTAGCAGAA
>CAJUAU010000042.1 GCA_910584645.1 uncultured Eubacterium sp. | reverse complement strand
TAGAGTATCACCACCTGAATTTGATACTTTTATTATAACACAAAACCGCTAATAAATCGCGAAAAAATAGGAGTTTTCGATACCTTTTACAAGAAAAATCCGAGGCGTGAGCCTCGGACTTTGTCTACAGTCTGGGCAGAATAAAATATTATTCTGCTGATTTTTACTATAAACTATTTATGGATGTAAACCGATATAATAAGTGAATGAGGGGAATTATGCCCAACAGGAGGAATGTATGGCAGAAAAAACACCAAGCGAAAACGAATGGATCATTATGGAGATCTTATGGAATCAGGATGAAACCCTGACTGCCGCGGAGATCATTCAACAGCTGAAAGGGATTAAGGATGTCAGTCCCAAGACGATACGGGTGCTGATCAACCGGCTGTTAAAAAAGGGAATTATTGATTATCAGGTGGATGCAAAAGATTCCAGAATATATCATTATTTTCCGGTGAAAAGCAAGGAGACCTGTCTGGCAGAAAAAAGCGAACAGTTTTTGAACAGTTATTTCAGAGGAAATCCAATGGGAATGGTAGCAGCGCTGGTACGACATGAACATTTTTCCCAGGAAGAACGGAATGAACTGATTGAGATTTTGAAAGAGGGGCAGTCAAAGGACAGGTAGCAGAGGAGTGAAGAACGATCATGGCAGCTGTTTTGGTCAATTTGGTTAGAAACCTGGATTATGTTGTCCGTTACATCACATTGAAGACCGGACGGACTCTTCTGATTTCCATTCTTGTAATATTTCTGATTCTGCTCTTTCGCAGGATCCTGGATGGAAAAAAGAAAGGGAAAGCCAGCGGCACCAGGCTTTATCTGAGAGTATATCTCTGGGCGCTTTTGATTCCGGTGCCATTTATGGGAACACTTAAGGTTTCCCAGCAGTCTTTCAGGTGGAGGAGACACATTTATGTATTTCTTTATGAAAATATTATGGGAAATCCTCTGTGGGGATGGCTTTGTTTTATAGGGATGACAGGGATGGCGCTCTGGTTTCTGATAAGGAAGATCCGGCTGGCGCGAAAGGTAAGGAAATTTCCGGTCTTTGTACCAGAGAACAAATTTCTGGTTCACCCTGACATTTTAAAGCATGTTACAATACGGGTCAATCCATCTCTGACAACTCCTTTTTCCATGGGAATCTTTCGTCCGGTGATCGTTCTTCCAGAGGCGATGATCCGCCGGTTTGGTGAGGCAGAAATACAGGGGATCCTGCAGCATGAGTACAATCATGTCCGCCATGGACATCTGATCTTTTATTTTGTTTTTGACTGTTTCCGGATCATATGGTTTATGAACCCGCTGATCCATCTGTGCAGCAGATGGATGAAAGATGACCTGGAACTTTTATGTGATCATGATACGATCCACTATGGAAAAATATCTCCGGATTCTTATGGCATGCTTCTGATACGTTCTCTGGATTGTATTGACGGAAACCGCAAAGAGACGGATCGGATCAAGGCAATGCCGGCATTGGCGGCCAGGCGTTCTTTCCGGGTGATGAAAAAGCGGATTCAGGTGATCGCAGGGTATGAGGAAGGAACCAAGATACCGTCTGCCGTTATGAGTGTGGCGGCGGGTGCAATTCTCCTGATGGGATTTGTTCTGGTAAACTGGTTTTCTTACCCATCCTATACGCCATTTCATGACTTTTCCATGTATAGCTTCGATGCGAAACAGGTCATATTTATGGATGATCCAGAATTTAATTCTGCAGTACAAATGACAGGGGATGGAATTCAGGTACAAAATGACAAAGTAAAAAAATTGCTGGAAAAAACCGATAAAATATATAATAAAGAAGATTATTTCTGGATCTACTATGGAGGCTACATGAAGCTGCCAGGCATTGGCGGCGGTGGAGGTGTCGTACAATATCAGCCCTATGAAACGGAACAGTCCGTAGTCCATATCAGTTATAATGAAATGCACTGGACGGATGTTTTGAGAGACTGGGTATTTAAATATATGTAATAAATTCAACATCATATGAAAAGAAAGGATTGGTGATCATTATGTCATTTACGATACATGCGGGGAAAGCAGTAAAAAGTTTGTTTGTAACCAATGAAAATGCAGCGGCAAGACGCCAGGCAGAAAAAGAGGGGAACAATAAAAGATCAACGGTATTCGCTGGAAATATCGGCGTGCGTCCCGATAGTATTACGATTAAAAAGAAACAGGCCCAGAAGCAGGCAGTACAGGTACTTATGGACACTTTTCACACAGAGAAGAAGATTGACCAGAGCATGGATGATCTGTCTGCCCAAATGCAGGAATTAAAAGATGCCAATGTGGGATACCATAAGGAACTGGATCAGATCCGCGAGGAAAAGCAGGAGCTCATGGAACGCTATGGTGTGACGGAAGACAGCACCGAATATCCCGAAGAATACCAGCAGCAGATGCAGGAGCTGGAAGAAAGAGAAGACCTGTATAGCGGATATATTAAGAAAAATGATGCTTCGATCAAAGGCATCAGCAGATCTCTTGGGGATATGAGCATCGAGCGGCTTAAATCAAATCCAATGGTAAAGGCCGAAAAACAATCTGAAGCGATTTTGGAGGCTGCTAATAAAGATATTTATGGTGATCTTATAAATGAAGGCAAAAAACATATTGAGGAAAAAATGGAGGAAGCAAAGGAGAAAGCAGAAAAACTTGCCGAAAAGAAAGAAGAGGAAGAAGAGCGCTTAGAAAAGAAGGAAGAAAAAGAGGAGAAGCTGGAAGAGACGCAGAAGAAGGAAAACATCGAAACGATGAATTCTTATAATGATCCAGATTCCCAGGTAAAGAAAGAGATAGATGAAATTCTGGATGAGCTGAAGCTGATCCAGGAAGATTTAAAAGGAGTAAAAGTAGACAGCAACATATAAATGATGCTAAGGCCAAAATATTTTCCCCAACATCATATAAAAGGAGGGATGGATATGAACATGAATTTTGGAAATTATGGAATGTACCGCAGTATGCTTGGCGGTGGTTTCGGAAACAGCTTTTACGGATGTATAGGTGATTATTCCAGTATCCGCAGCGGCAGTTATAAGAAACTTCTTACGTCATATTATGCGAAGACAAGAGAAAGCCAGAAGGTTTCACAGGGCAGTTACAGCAGTACAGGTACAAAGACTAATTCAGTTTATCAGGATCTGTGGAAAGCTTCATCGTCTTATTCCTATACGGGCAGGGCATTAAATAAAGTAAAAGAAGAGACCGACGATCTGTCAGAATCTGCGGCAGCCCTTACGGCAAAAGGAACACGTTCACTTTTTAATGAAGTTGTTACCACCACAAAAGATGCAGAGACCGGAGTGCAGACGACCACGCGGGGCTACGATATGGAAGCTATAACTAATGCTGTCAAAAACTTTGTCTCGGATTATAATACGGCGGTGAAGGCGGGCAGCGAATCTTCCAGTACCAATGTGAAGAGAAATACCCAGTATATGGTCAGACAAACAGCAATCTATGAGAAAAGCCTGGCACAGGCCGGTATTACGGTTGAAAAAGATAACATGCTGTCTCTGGATACCGACAAACTGAAAAGTACAAATATCGACAATTTAAAACGGATATTCAATGGAAACACTTCTTTTGCGGCACTGACTTCCAGCCGTGCCCAGAGTATCGGCCAGGCGGCGGTCAGGGAAGCCTCTACAGGAACCACTTATGGAAGAACAGGTACATACAATATGTTTCAGTATCCCATGAGCGCCTGGAACTGGTATCTGTAACTTGAAAATGATATACCGGATGTAATATGCTGTATATAATATGCATAAGACATAAACTCAAAAATCTGCCGGCCTTCTGGGCTGGCAGATTTTGTGTAAGGGTTTGTCAAGTAAAGTGTGTAAGTTTTTTTGATTTTTTTGGTGGCCGAGTTAA
>CAJUAU010000041.1 GCA_910584645.1 uncultured Eubacterium sp. | reverse complement strand
TATTTGCTATACCTTTCTTTCTCGGGTGTCCTCTACTTATTTGTTTCAAACTTGTATACCTCCATTTGGCTAATATTGTATCAAAATAAGAAAAGGCGGTCAAGACGCCCTGGGTATCTTTGGACAGTTGGCATTGATTTTTTTCCGTAGAACCCTTATAATGGGGAAAGACGTATATGTATTGAAAGGTCAGGAGGTTGTGATGGGAAAAATTGAAGGGATTTCTATATGTAATTATGGGTCTTTGAAAGATATTACCCTGGGGAAAACGCTTTCACATCAAAAAGAGAAACCATTAAGCAATATGACTACGATCATAGGTCCCAGTGGAAATGGAAAAAGCACGATAGCAGATGTCTTTGGATTTATTGCGGATTGTCTGGAGATGGGGATAGAAGCGGCATGTGATGCAGGAAACAGAGGGGGATTTGAACAAATACGTTCCCAGGGTATTAGGGATGCGATACGTTTTGAATTATATTACAGGGAATCAAGCAATACACGTCCTATCACTTATGAACTGGCAATGGATCTGGATCGATCCGGGCGTCCTTATGTGGCAGAAGAGAGATTGCGGCAGAGAGTTGAGAGCCAGGGACGTCCAAGGTCATTTCTGCACCTTCAGAATGGAACAGGATATGCTTTTGAAGGAAATACGGGAGGACAGGATGATGAAACTGGTGTATCAGACGGAGTAAAAATACCTGTTACATTATCAGATAGCAGGAAACTGGGTGTTGTAACTCTTGGCGCCATGAAACAATACTCGCGGATAGAGAAGTTATTGAAATTTCTAAAGAGCTGGTATCTTTGTTACTTTACTCCGGATGCGGCCCGGAGAATTCAAACATCAGCACCGCAGCCCTATCTAGACAGGATCGGGAGCAACCTTAATAATGTAGCGCAGTATATGTACAGGGAGAATAAAGCAGATTTTGTCAGGACGTTATCTGATATACAAACTAAGCTTCCTGGAATTAATAAAATCGAGCCCCTGAAAATGCCAAATGGACAAGTGGTTTTACAATTTTGGGAAAAAGGTTTTCCAGAACCTTTTTTCTCACATAAAATGTCAGATGGAACGTTGAAGCTTTTCGCATATTATCTTTTGCTTCATGAGAAAAATGCCAGACAGCTGGTATTTATTGAAGAACCGGAAAATGGTCTTTATCATCATTACTTATCAGATCTGGCTGTGGAGATGCGCAAGAGTGCCGGAACAGGTTTCAGTAAACAGCTGTTTGTCACCACTCATAGTCCATTTTTTGTAAACTCCTTAAAACCAGATGATGTATGGGTATTGAAAAAAGATGAAAGTGGTTTTTCTACTGCTAGAAGAACTTCAGAATATGAATTTGTAAAGGAGCTGACGGAAGAAGGAGTGGAAGTTGGGGATTTATGGTACGACAAATATTTTGGATAGGAGTCTATATGCATATTCAGTTTTTGATAGAAGATATGTCTGGAGAAGTGCTGATAAGGCATGTTATGAGTAAATTACTTATAGGTAATGGATCAGTAACGTATGATTGCAAAGCCTTTAAAGGGATTGGTGGATTTAAAAAGAATGTTTCTGCATCAAATGTGAAAACGAATAAATTGCTTAATGATCTGGGGATTTATCTAAAAGGTTTTGAAAAAAGCCTGCAGGCTGTCGAGGCTTCCATAGTAATTGTATTGGATAACGATCAAAGAAATATGGAAGAGTTCAGGGAAGAGCTGCATAGGCGGGCTTTATGGGCAATGATTTCCATTGATCATGTCTTTTGTATTGCTGTAGAGGAGATGGAGGCATGGCTGCTTGGGGACAGGACTGCGCTGTTTAAGGCGTATCCAAATGCCAGGGAGAGCGCTTTCAGGGAGTATGAGCAGGACAGCATTTGTGGAACATGGGAGGTGCTGGCAAATGTTGTATATAAAGGTGGACTGAAAAAGTTTAAGAAAGATTGCCCTTCATATGGTGAAATTGGGAAATATAAGTCAAAATGGGCGGATGAAATTGGTAGATATATGAATATTGATAACAATAATTCGCCAAGTTTTAACTACTTTCTGTCTCAAATTCGTATGAGGATCAGATAAAATTGATTTTGAGAAATTAAGAATTTATTTAAAAAGGAAGGAAAAAGACCAATGATAGAAAAGAATTTTCGCAGCTGGTTTACAGTAACAGAAAAAAAGAAAACAATTGCCAAGGACCTGTCTGTTATAGCGGTCGTGATCAGTGTAGTGGTGCTTATCGTGTATTTGCTGAATGATATTTATCCTTTTGGTGATGGGACCATTGCCCGTGGTGATATGGTTCAGCAGACGATCCCAGGAGGAATGTATTATGTCTGGGATATCCTGCATGGACAAGCAAGTCCGTTTTTTACATGGAATTCTGCCTTTGGCATGAATATATCAGGAGCTTCCTCTCTGGGGGCTCAGCTGAGTCCGCTGAATCTGTTTTTATACTTTACCACCAGGGATAATATAGCAAATTTTGCCAATATCCTCGTGATACTCAAAATGATCGCTATTGCTTTCTCCATGTATTTCTACCTGCGGAAGTATGAGGTGAAAAATATTGTTCAAATGGCTGGAGGCATTTTGTATGCTTTTGGTGCAGCTACCCTGGTTCATTTTCAGATCATGCTCGTGATGGACATAGCATTTTTGCTTCCCCTGCTTATGATCGGGCTGGATCGTATATTTAACAGGAAAGGGTGCAAATTTTTTATCTTTATCTTAGCCTTATGTATGATGGTGAATGTTTATACTGGCTGTATCACACTGGTTTTTCTTTTTCTTTCAAGCGCCATCAGAACGTTTTGGGATTTGGAGGAAAAAGAGGAGAAAAGAAGGTGTGCCTTGTGGCTTGGCGTATCTGTCGGCGCAGCTATTCTGATTAGTGCCTTTGTAAGTATTCCGGCCCTGCTCTGTGTGGCTGATACGCCCAGGAGCGGAGAGGGAGGCTTTTTAGACGTATACAGGGCGGCGCTTGGAAACCGGTGGAGTTTTCACGAATGGAAAACAGTAGAGACCATGCTGGTAAATACTGCCCTGCCCTGCACCTGCATATTGTTTTTCCTGGTACATGGAAAGGGATTGGTTTCTGAGAAGATCAGAAAATATAAGAGCCGTATTTGCGTGGCCGGTCTTTTATTGCTTTCTGTGGCCGTTGCCGGGATCGAGTCTTTGTGGCATGGAGGAAGCCGTGCCAGCTGGCCGCTGCGTTTTGTGTATGTCATTTCTTTTGTATTGATCGATCTGGCAGTTGTACTCTATCAGGAAAATAAAGAGAGCATGGAGGCTGTCGGAAATTGGCTTAAGAAAAAGATTTGGATTGGGATTGGCGTGGCAGCCATGCTTTTTTCCGGGTGGCTGTTTTATAGAATATACCACGCCTACTGTGAACAGCCTTCCTATGCCTCCCTGGGGGACGGATTCCTCTGCATTTTTGTAGAGCTGGTTTTTGCCGGAGTTTACTGGTGTCTCTTAAAGTCAAGGGCAAAGGGTCTGATACTGGTGTTATTATGTGTGGAGATAACCTGTACTTCCGTTATAAGTTTTGCCCCTAACAAAGATAATGTAACCGTTTTTTCTGCTGAATACCTGAAGGCGGCAAATGATGTTGCCACAGAGATGGAGACCGAGATCAAAGATTTTGAAAGAATAAAGAATACAGATTATAAGGTGGATCATATAGAATATTCGCTGGTGCTTGGCAAAGAGGCGATCTCAAACTACTGGCATGTGATCAATCCATCTGTACAGCCCAAATTTGCCGCGCTTGGCTATTCCATTAACTGGACTCAGCTGCTGGATACAGGGGGGACTGTCTTTTCAGATACCCTGTTTAATATAAAGTATTTTTTGGGCCAGGAAAATATGTCGGAAGAATTATATGAATATAGTGAAGATATAGAAGCGAATGGTGACATCCTGCAGCTGTACAAAAACAAGTTTGAGCTTCCCTTTGCCATCAATACAGATACCCCTTCCCTTGTGCCTAAGACCGAGAAATTTGAGACACAGAATGCATTGTTTGCGGCGGTTACCGGAAGCCAGGAGAAGCTGATCCAGGATGTGTCCAGCCAGATCCAAAACAATTTCTGTGAGATGCAGATAGGAAATGAGAAAAAGGTCCTGTATTTCTATGGGACGAATACAAATGATCATCCAGTGGTGGTCACGGTAAATGGAGTTCCGGTGCGGATTCCGGCCTCTTCTTCCACGCAGAACCAGGAATACCCCGCAGATTTTGGAAATGGTTTCATTTGTCTGGGAGTTTTTCAAAATGAGACTGTTCAGGTTCAATTTAGCGGCGGAGTGGGCGCCTCGGCTCTTCATCTGGGAATGCTGGATCACGCTGTCTTTGTCAACGGAATTGAGAAAGTGAAAAAGGAAAATCCCAAGATTGTTTCTCTGGAACAGGGCAGGTCCGGTGTGGACATTGAACTGGAGGGTGTGACCAAATCCCATCTTTTTCTTCCTGTTTCCTATGATGAGGGCTGGGAGTGCAAAATAAATGGAGAAAAGGTATCCGATATCCAGAATATAGACGGAATGCTTTCGATACCTGTTGTCAAAGGTAAGAATGATATCAGGCTGAGATATACTGCGCCAGGACAGAAAGCGGGAGCCGTGTTATCAATCTGTGCCTTGTTAGCGCTGGCGGCGTTTGTCTTTGCCAGAAAAAAAGCGGTCATTCCTGAAAGGGCGCTGGAGCTTGCCGGCTATGCGGCATATGTGATCTTTATCGGGGTGTTTATCATCTATTTCGCCGCATTATTTGTGATTCCAACACTATTTTATCTCAGGGCTGTGTTTATCGCCACAGAGTAGACCCGGTCCAGACGGCGGTGCCTGACCGTATCTAAAAACACCTGCGGATTGCAGAATATTTTATTTTCCCCCTGCATACAATGAATCAACGAGTATTCAGGGGGTAGTTTTTTGAAATCATATATCGAACAGCGCGCTATCGAGATCGGGAACTATATAGTGGAAAATGGCGCCACGGTGCGGCAGACTGCGAAAAAGTTCGGGGTGTCCAAAAGCACTGTACATATGGTTGTAACAAAATAGAACGGTCGATATGGGTTGTTGAATAAACGGAA
>CAJUAU010000040.1 GCA_910584645.1 uncultured Eubacterium sp. | reverse complement strand
CATACAGTCCTTGGAGAGGGACTATAAACACTACTACTTTATAATACGAGGAGAAGGGATATGTACATATTCGGTAAAAGAAAAACGAAGGGATGGGGAAATGCGGCCAGGGCAAGATTTATGTCATTGTTTTTGATCCTGTGTCTGGTTATGAGTTCTGTCGTATCAGCGCCGTCAAGCCGGGCAGACAGCCGGACCGGAGACGGAAGGACATGGGTAAACGAAGGGGCCGGTTACCGTCTGGAGGCGTCACAGACCTCTGCCTGGGAAGGCGGCTACACGGCGGAGATCACAGTACGGAACACGGGAGAGGAAGAACTTAGAAACTGGTCTGTGGCGGCTGAGCTGCTGGAAGGGGATATCGAGAATGCATGGAATGCCGGAGTAGAGAAGATCGGAAGGCAGGAAGTGGTCTTTGGATCAGAAAAGCACAACATGGTTATTCCTTCCGGGGAAAAAGCGGTCTTTGGTTTCAAGGCAGCAGGAGGAAGTTTTGCGGATCTCGTTTCCTTGAAACTGGTTCCCGGAAAGATCCTCAGTACCAGCCGGGCGGATATGATTTTTCAAGAGACCGGAAGCTGGGAGGACCACAAGATCATGGAGGGCACCATAACAAATCAGAGCGGAAAGGCCATCCGGGACTGGTCCCTCTCTTTTGAGATGGAAGGTAGAATAGTAAATATTTGGAATGCAAAAGTGACAGAGGAATACGGCAATACCTATTATCTGAAAAACAGTGGGTACAATGGGGTTCTCGAAGCGGGGGAAAGCGCTGTATTCGGCTTTGAGGTCTCCTATGATACAGAATCTTTCAGTGGTATCCGCAATGTCAGGATATTTGCCGGCGAACAGGGAGAGGCAGGAGAGGATGTAAAACCGGCAGAATCGCCGGCATCGACAGCCATTGCCACTATGGTCCCTGCTACAGAAGCGCCCATAACGACAGCTGCGCCGGAGCCGTCAGCGACACCGTCAGTGACGGAGAAGCCGGGCGAAGAGGTTTCTGAGGATGATATCCAGTTTATCCAGGTGGAGAACCGGGACTGGAATATGGATATGATCCATGCCAACGATCCGGCGGTGCAGAAGGCAAAAGGAAAAGCTGACAGAAAGATCCGGGTCACGATGCTGGATTCCGGCATTAACTATAGTGATGAGGTTGATGTCCTTCAGCGGAGAAATTTTGTAGAGGGGCAGGATGAGATGAGCTGTCTTTTTGAAGACATCAGTGGCCACGGAACTGCCATCGCAGAAATACTGGCATCCGATCCGAAGTCTGCCTATGATGAAGACGACGGGGAGGAGGATTTTGGGACCTATACATATTACAGTGAGCCCGATGACGATGATGAAGATGACGACGGAAGCGAAGAGGGAGAGGCCATCGATGCGGGGGAGGCAGGGAAGGTTTCCATGTTAGACCTGCTGGAGAGCGGATACGAGTGGACGGAGGGTGTGAACCCCAATATCGAATTGTTTTCGGGCAAGGTACTGGACGAGGAAAATGAGACCACCGTGGACCGGCTGGTGGAAGGCATCGAGTGGGCGATAGAAAACGAGACGGATATACTCAGTCTGAGCCTGGGCATGGATAAGGATTCCGAGAAGCTGCACAGGGCAGTTAAAAAGGCAGCAGAGAGCGGAATGCTGATCATTGCCGCTACGGGAGAGGATGGGAGGACGGATTATCCGGCGGCATACCCGGAGGTGATGGCAGTGGGCATGGTAAACAGCATGGGAGAATCCGCAGACGCCAGTCCGGAAGTGTCCGCCCCTGGGGATTTTATCGTGTCCCGGGGTGTGTTTGACAGCATGCAGGTCTTCTCCGGCAGCAGCATGGCAGTTCCCCATGTGACGGGGCTGGCAAGTATCCTCTGGCAGCAGGATGCCACAAAGGATGCGGCCTTTATCCGCGGACTGATCGACGTGTCCGCCAACCAGCGCCCGGAGACAGAGGGCGGATACGGTCTCATCGACTGCCGCTACGCCCTGGAGTCCTATGAGGAATTTGAGAGACAGGTCCGGAATGACCCCAGCCTGCTGGACCGGATCTCCCGGAACCGGAGTCCGGAGAAGGTTATGGAAGAGGTGGGCGGTGCCATCGAAAACGACAGGGAGGTAGAGACCGAGGAGGAGATGGAAAAGCTTCACGGGAGCTGGAAATCAAATCTTCATGAACAATTTGTTAGCGATAAATATGAGAGAAAATGGACGAACGGTACAAAGTACGTGGCAGTATTACGGAGCGGGCTGTCCTTTGTGGATAAAGAAGATAAAAACCCGAAGTGCAGCGGCATGCGGGCCCATCCCTGGTTCCACGGCTTCTACGGCGGGGTGGAAGATAAGAAAAAACCGGGTGAAAAGACGCCGAGATCCAGCTATATGACCAGCTTCCGTACGCTGCTGGAGCTGGCGGATCATATGCGCCGCCAGGGGAAGATCAAAGACATCAGCACAGAGAGTTCGGACCCCGTTGTGGAAAGCACTTTGAAGGGGATCCAAAAGGCATTCAGTGACGAAGAAATGGTGGGAAGCCAGAGCTGGCAAGATATTGATACAAATTGTGGGAAACAGGGGGACTCGGTCCCTAGGGACTGCCGGAGCCTGCTGGTCTATGGCATGGCGCTGCATACCCTGGGGGATACCTTCTCCCACAGCAGTTTTGGTCTGGAAAAGGTTGTCCCTAAGAAGAAGTCCCAGAATAAAGACAAGGTGATTGCCGGGAAGGTGACGTGGAAGAGATATGCCCACGGTGACAATAAAAAGGGAGAATGGTACGCTGACAATACGGAGAGCAGAAAACTTCGGTATCAGTCTGCTAAGGCGGCTACTAAAGCGGCGATCAAGAAGATAGAGGTAGATCCCGGAAAAGGACTGGCTGGTTATGAGAATTACGGTTCGGCAGCAGAGGCTTTTTGTCCCAGCAAGAAGTTTGGCAAGCTTAAGAAGATGTTTGCCACAGTAAAAGACAAAAAGGGGAAAAAAGTAAAGGTGCCAAAGATAGAATATCTCGAAGAGGGTTATGCCTTAAAAGATTTTGCGGGCAGCTACAAAACGGAAGTAAAGATCACAGGCAGGACATCCACAAATCTGGAGAAGTATCTTGCCTATGTGGACCAGGAACAACTGAGGGACTGTTTAAAAAAATGCGGGCTGCTCAAGATTAAGAAGGATAAGAAAATGGGTATGGACAAAAATTCTACCCTCAAAGTGAAGGTGGGGACAAAAACTATCCTGGATCTGAAACCAAAAGGAGACAGCATATTCCTTTTGCTGCCGGAAGATCTGGAGTGTCAGGTGGAGAATGTCAGACCTCAGGGAAGCAACACCATCTGTACCATCGAGGAAGGCGTCTTATACGATGAGATTGGCAGGAAGATGCGGACTGGTGGGACAGAGGATGCCGAAGAACCTGAGGAAGAGGAGGAAATGGAGCTGTGTGATCTCAGGCAATATGAGATGTCCACGGATTGTCTGGTCAAGGGGAAGGTCGTCTATTTTGTTTATACTGAGGGATCGGCTTCCAAGGAGGATATGCCCGGACTGGGGGGAGCGGATATCAGCTTCCGGTCGCGGGATACCGGAGATGTGTATAAATCCAAAACCAAGAAAGACGGTTCCTATCGGATTGAGGTACCCGCCGGCAGATATGAGGTCACCTATGAGAAAGGTGAGAAGTATACTGTTGTACACCAGTCTGTCGCCATAACGTCTGTTATGGATCTGTATAAAAATACTACAGTTCAGCTTATCGACGAGGAATGGTTTGGCGAGGGGTACCTGGCTGGTTATTTATATGACGGGGCAGCGAACCGCCCCCTTGCGGGTGCAGAGGTACGGATCTATGAAGGTGTGGAATGCTACCATAAAGGGCCTGTGAAAACTGTAGAGACGGATGAAAAGGGATATTTTTCCACTGGTTTTCTAAGTGCGGGGGCCTATACCCTTGTGATCAGCAAAGAGGGTTACCAAAGCCTATATATCTATGGAACGGTCATAGGTAATATCGGAGGATATATGTCAAAAATCGTTTTGTATAAAAAGGAGGTGTAGGGATGGCTAAAATACTGAAACGAGTATGCTGTCTCATCATCCCCGCCCTGGCTGTCATGCTGCTGTGCACCCACAGCAGCGCGAAAGTACATAGCGGAACCTTTGAGGGGAATACCAGATGGTACTATGACACCCGGACAAAGACAGTCACCATCGACTGTAAGGGGCGGATGGAGGACGGTGGCCAGCACGGGGTATCCATGGACTGGGGAGGAAATGAAAGATATCTGAAAGCTCAAAAAGTGGTGTTTAAAAAGGGGATCACCCATATTGGGGATTTTGCCTTTGATAATTTCCAGAATATAAAGGAAGTGGTACTGCCGGAAGGACTGGTATCCGTTGGATATTCAGCTTTCTGGCAGACCTATCATTTAAAAAAGGTAAACTTTCCTTCCACTCTAAGAAATATCGGGGGGGATGCCTTTGCCGAATCAGGAATCGCTTCCGTGTCCTTAAAATACGTGAAAAAGGTCGAAAGTGAAGCATTTTCCGGATCAGAGTTAAGACATGTTACGATCCCCGCTGGCACGTCTTTCGGGAGTTATGCCTTTTCATCCTGTACAAATTTAAAAAGTGTGAGGATCGAGGAGGGGGTAAAAACCTTTAGTAGTGGTATGTTTTCCAAATGTGGATTTAAAACAGTTACCATTCCTTCCAGCGTGACGGAGATCGGGGAGCATGCCTTTTTTGCTTTTTCGCCGGAAGAGGGAAAGCTGAAGAAGGTCACCATCCGTTCCACCCAGATCGAAAAGTGGGGGAAGGAGATTTTTGGGAAAGCGAGGAAGGATCTGGTGATCCGGGTGCCGAAGAGCAAGAAGAAAGAGTACACAAAGGCGCTGCGTAAGGGAGGACTTCCGAAGTATGTGAAGATCGTGGGGATGTGATTTCTGGTGTAAGGGGGTTCACCTTCCACTGTAACAGGGGAAGATATGGAAAGAAGGGAAAGAGTATATGAAAAATAAAGCGGCCAATATGTTATATACACGAATTTTAAAGCGGGCTTTCTGTCTCCTCATCCCCGCCCTGGCTGTCATGCTGCTGTGCACCCACAGCAGCGCGAAAGTACATAGCGGAACCTTTGAGGGGAATACCAGATGGTACTATGACACCCGGACAAAGACAGTCACCATCGACTGTAAGGGGCGGATGGAGGACGGTGGCCAGCACGGGGTATCCATGGACTGGGGAGGAAATGAAAGATATCTGAAAGCTCAAAAAGTGGTGTTTAAAAAGGGGATCACCCATATTGGGGATTTTGCCTTTGATAATTTCCAGAATATAAAGGAAGTGGTACTGCCGGAAGGACTGGTATCCGTTGGATATTCAGCTTTCTGGCAGACCTATCATTTAAAAAAGGTAAACTTTCCTTCCACTCTAAGAAATATCGGGGGGGATGCCTTTGCCGAATCAGGAATCGCTTCCGTGTCCTTAAAATACGTGAAAAAGGTCGAAAGTGAAGCATTTTCCGGATCAGAGTTAAGACATGTTACGATCCCCGCTGGCACGTCTTTCGGGAGTTATGCCTTTTCATCCTGTACAAATTTAAAAAGTGTGAGGATCGAGGAGGGGGTAAAAACCTTTAGTAGTGGTATGTTTTCCAAATGTGGATTTAAAACAGTTACCATTCCTTCCAGCGTGACGGAGATCGGGGAGCATGCCTTTTTTGCTTTTTCGCCGGAAGAGGGAAAGCTGAAGAAGGTCACCATCCGTTCCACCCAGATCAAAAAGTGGGGGAAGGGAATCTTTGGGAAAGCGAGGAAGGACCTGGTGATCCGGGTGCCGAAGAGCAAGAAGAAAGAGTACACGAAGGCGCTGCGGAAGGGAGGACTTCCGAAATATGTGAAGATCGTGGGGATGTGATTTCTGGTGTGAGGGGGTTCCCCTTCCACTGTAACAGAGGAAGATATGGAAAGAAGGAAAAGAGTTTATGAAAAATAATGCGGGCAATATGTTAAATACACGAATTTTAAAGCGGGCTTTCTGTCTCCTCACCGCCGCCCTGGCTGTCATGCTGCTGTGCACCCACAGCAGCGCGAAAGTGCACAGCGGAACCTTTGAGGGGAATACCAGATGGTACTATGACACCCGGACAAAGACAGTCACCATCGACTGTAAGGGGCGGATGGAGGACGGTGGCCAGCACGGGGTATCCATGGACTGGGGAGGAAATGAAAGATATCTGAAAGCTCAAAAAGTGGTGTTTAAAAAGGGGATCACCCATATTGGGGATTTTGCCTTTGATAATTTCCAGAATATAAAGGAAGTGGTACTGCCGGAAGGACTGGTATCCGTTGGATATTCAGCTTTCTGGCAGACCTATCATTTAAAAAAGGTAAACTTTCCTTCCACTCTAAGAAATATCGGGGGGGATGCCTTTGCCGAATCAGGAATCGCTTCCGTGTCCTTAAAATACGTGAAAAAGGTCGAAAGTGAAGCATTTTCCGGATCAGAGTTAAGACATGTTACGATCCCCGCTGGCACGTCTTTCGGGAGTTATGCCTTTTCATCCTGTACAAATTTAAAAAGTGTGAGGATCGAGGAGGGGGTAAAAACCTTTAGTAGTGGTATGTTTTCCAAATGTGGATTTAAAACAGTTACCATTCCTTCCAGCGTGACGGAGATCGGGGAGCATGCCTTTTTTGCTTTTTCGCCGGAAGAGGGAAAGCTGAAGAAGGTCACCATCCGTTCCACCCAGATCGAAAAGTGGGGGAAGGAGATTTTTGGGAAAGCGAGGAAGGATCTGGTGATCCGGGTGCCGAAGAGCAAGAAGAAAGAGTACACAAAGGCGCTGCGTAAGGGAGGACTTCCGAAGTATGTGAAGATCGTGGGGATGTGATTTCTGGTGTAAGGGGGTTCACCTTCCACTGTAACAGGGGAAGATATGGAAAGAAGGGAAAGAGTATATGAAAAATAAAGCGGCCAATATGTTATATACACGAATTTTAAAGCGGGCTTTCTGTCTCCTCATCCCCGCCCTGGCTGTCATGCTGCTGTGCACCCACAGCAGCGCGAAAGTACATAGCGGAACCTTTGAGGGGAATACCAGATGGTACTATGACACCCGGACAAAGACAGTCACCATCGACTGTAAGGGGCGGATGGAGGACGGTGGCCAGCACGGGGTATCCATGGACTGGGGAGGAAATGAAAGATATCTGAAAGCTCAAAAAGTGGTGTTTAAAAAGGGGATCACCCATATTGGGGATTTTGCCTTTGATAATTTCCAGAATATAAAGGAAGTGGTACTGCCGGAAGGACTGGTATCCGTTGGATATTCAGCTTTCTGGCAGACCTATCATTTAAAAAAGGTAAACTTTCCTTCCACTCTAAGAAATATCGGGGGGGATGCCTTTGCCGAATCAGGAATCGCTTCCGTGTCCTTAAAATACGTGAAAAAGGTCGAAAGTGAAGCATTTTCCGGATCAGAGTTAAGACATGTTACGATCCCCGCTGGCACGTCTTTCGGGAGTTATGCCTTTTCATCCTGTACAAATTTAAAAAGTGTGAGGATCGAGGAGGGGGTAAAAACCTTTAGTAGTGGTATGTTTTCCAAATGTGGATTTAAAACAGTTACCATTCCTTCCAGCGTGACGGAGATCGGGGAGCATGCCTTTTTTGCTTTTTCGCCGGAAGAGGGAAAGCTGAAGAAGGTCACCATCCGTTCCACCCAGATCAAAAAGTGGGGGAAGGGAATCTTTGGGAAAGCGAGGAAGGACCTGGTGATCCGGGTGCCGAAGAGCAAGAAGAAAGAGTACACAAAGGCGCTGCGGAAGGGAGGACTTCCGAAATATGTGAAGATCGTGGGGATGGCAATATAACCCCCAAAGTTAAATTTATTACACAGGAAATGGATGAGGGGGATGAATTTATCTATCCAGAAGAAGGCGTATAGACTTGGAATAAATATGGTATATGGAAACCAGTATACAGATTCAGGATAACCTGCATACGCCCTTGTTAATGTATTCCTCGTATGGGATAACTGTTAAGTGGAAAAATTGGTTTGATCTAACTCCCAACCTATAGCGCTATATGTAATCATTCAGAGAACCTTTTTTTTCATCATTTAACAGCCTGACCATACTTTAACAAGCCCCTGGCGGAACAGGATAAAACGAGTTCACACCGGCTGCCGAGGCTTAAATGATCTTAACCGGTTTTTTGATCGCTTTGATATGAAAGTCACCGTTATCACAGTGCAGCTCTACTGTGCGTCCATAATTCAGGCCGGTATCTTCAGCGATCAGCCGGATATTTAGTTTCTTCAGCATTTCTTTTGCAGCCTGGGCATTTCTGTCGCCGATGCTTCCAATGTTTGACAGCTGCGCGACGCCAAACATTTTGGCCCCGCCGGCAATCTTGGCGACAAGACGGCTCCGGCTGGCGCCGGCACGGGTAACCTGTTTTAATAATTCTTCGATGCCTGTGTCTGCAAATTTTGCAATATTTCCGTTATTTTCCGTGGCGGTACTGTCTGGCAGCATATAGTGAACCATTCCGCCAATTTTTGTCACGGGATCATAAAGGGTGAGCCCGATACATGAACCTAATCCGATCGTCATAATAACATCAGGTGCTTTACATATATTTAAATCTGCCATTCCGACTCTAATTACATTACTCATTTTCTTACCTCTACATCTCAAGTCCTAATCCCTTTAATATTTTATCATAGGATTGTTGTTCCGGCATAAGGATAAAATAACCGTTGATCATAACATCATCACCAAATTCTGTCTGAATCAGCAAAGCGTAGTCACCGTACTGACCGAATTCTATCGCTGGTACGCTTAGTACTGAAGCAGCCATATCGACAGCGAGATATGGAATCGAAGGTGAAATAACAAGATTCGTCATCGTAGACAGTGCTGACAGATAGGATCCGGCGATAATATTACCAATCTCCTTCAGGGCAGAGAGATCCATCTCATCAAATTCCTCCTTGTAGGAAGCATCCCGCATCATAAGTTTGTTTACAAGATACTGGGCAGAGTCCAGTCTCATCAAAAACATCATGCTTCCCTCGATATCCATCTGGATCTCCAGGAAGATGCCGACGATGATCTCGTCCTCTGGACAGATAGAAGCTCCCAGTTTTGAAACCTCCAGCAGCTCCACTTTCGGTACATTCATGTCAATACGGATCGAGAGCATGGAGGCGATCGCCGTAGTAGCATTTCCCGCACCAATATTTCCGAGTTCCTGAAGAACATCAACATATCTTTCATTGATCTCTACTAATGAATAATTGCTCATTGAATCCTCCGTTTTAAATTCGTTTCATTTCGTCCGGTGATACCACCGGGCATGGTTAAGCTGATGCTGACACCAGAGATGTACAGCAGCATACTTGTGTAACTATAAGTCTTTGCTCTTATTTTAATACATTTTTTCTCTCTTGACAAGTCTGGTATTTTTTCTGCTTTTTGATAAAATAAAATATAATGGCCGTGTAAGACTGGATTCGGGAAGGAGGCAGTAATGGAGCATAGAATTGTTGTAATTGGATACAGCGGAAGTGGTAAATCGACCCTGGCACGGAAGCTGTCAGGCCAATATGGATGTGAGGTGCTGCATCTGGACTGTGTGCACTGGCTTCCCGGCTGGAGGGAGCGGGACAATGCAGAAAAAGAAGAAATCGTATCAGAATTTATGGATATGCACAATAGCTGGGTAATTGACGGAAATTATAAGTCCACCTGTTATGAGAGAAGGATGGAGACAGCCACCCGGATTATTTTCCTGGATTTTCCAGTACATATCTGCCTGTACCGGGCATGGAAGAGATATTTTGCATACCGGGGAAAGTCACGGGAATCTATGACGGAGGGATGTGAAGAAAAGATTGACTGGGAATTTCTCTGGTGGATCCTGCACGAAGGAAGGGATAAGAGCCACAAAGCCTGGTATCAGGAGCTATGTGAAAAATATTCTAACAAGGTGGTAGTGCTGAAGAGTCCCAGAGAGGTGAAGGCATTCCAGAGCAGGCAGCAGGAGCAGCTAAAGGAGCAGGAATAGGCTTTGAATTAAAAAAGGAGGTTTAAGTTTGAAACAAATAAGTAGAGGACACCCGAGAAAGAAAGGTATAGCAAATAAA
>CAJUAU010000039.1 GCA_910584645.1 uncultured Eubacterium sp. | reverse complement strand
CTTCTTAAACATACAAAAAACCGACAGATAATAAAAAGTTATCCGTCACTCCCCCACAAAAAAAGAACCCCTGCACCAGCAGAAGCTCTTCCTATTTCTCTATCCAATTCCCCTTTCCTTACCCCTCTATCCTTAAATCCTTCCTGGGATGTTTTGTCCTTAGGATATCCCGTTGTTTTGCCATGGCGACGTGGGTATAGATCTCCGTGACATGGATCGAACTGTGGCCCAGCATTTTCTGGATGTAGCGGATGTCCACGTCTGCTTCTAACAGGCTGGTGGCGAAGGTGTGGCGGAACATGTGGGGGGTGATGTGTAATTCGATCGAGGCGAGGGACGTATAGCGGTTGATCATTCTGCGGACAGACTGGTCGGAGAGGGGCGTCTGGTTCTGATTGGCAAAAAAGTGATTGCAGGCCTGCATTTCCGTTAGGAAAGAATTTTTGTATTTTTGCAAGATACAGGTAACGTCTTCATTTCCGATCTGTAACTTTCGTTCTTTAGAGCCTTTTCCGTAGATCAGGATACAATTGTCCTGCAGATCCACGTCCTTTGGTCTTAAAGAGCAGAGCTCAGAGATCCGGATGCCAGTGGCGAAAAGCGTTTCGATCACAGCGGCGTCCCGGAGGGCATTTTTCCGTTGATACTCTGTTTGGGCATTTTTGTATTGATGGTATATAGTGGAGAGAAATGTTTCGATCGTGCGGAGGGAGATTGTTTTGGGCAGTATAACAGGTTCCCGGAACTTGATTTCCATTTTGTGGAATGGGCTGCGGTCAATTCGTTCCTTTTGTTCTAAAAAGCGGAAAAATGCCTTGATTGACGCGATTTTTCGCCTTACGGTCCGGGGAGCATATTTTTTGTGGAGGTCTGCGATATAAAGTTCTAATATCGTGGGGGTTACTGACAGAATGTCGTCAGTGGGGAGCTGGCATTCCATCTGTCCCAGGTCGGTCCGGTATGCCTTCAAGGTCTTTTTGTCCAGTCTTTTTTGGGACTGGCAATAGCTCAGGTACTCAGATATGTGTGTTTTTACGTTTTTCATGGTGAAATCTCCTTTGTGTTTTCTCGCTAACGATATTTTACACAGATTGTTATAAAAATGAACAGAGTATTTTGGAAAAATTCTCTTGAGAAGATTTCCCTGCAAATAAATTTCTTGTTACCACATAGACTGTCTGATATAATAGAAGTACAGAATTTGGAGGATGTAAAGAATATGTTTGGAATTAAGAAAAAGATAGAAGTAGGACAATATGATAAAATAAACTCTGGCAAGTTTATTAGCAAGTTGCTTCGCAACTTAAAATGCACAGAAATCGTGTGCGAAAATTATGATAAAGTAAAAGAACAGGCGGTGATCCAGGCCAGTATCTGTACGGGTGAGCAGGTGGCAGGTTTCAAAGACAGAGAGACTGGCAGATTCCGCGAGGTGATGCTGATCCGGAGTGAGGCGGATAGGGCTTACTTTTTGGAAAAATATGGCGTACAGGAAGAAGATCTGGTAAAAGAATATTGAGCAGCAAAAAGATGGGGTGTGAGATAAGCAGAGATTCATAAGACGGTTCAGACTCTCCGCCAGCCCATTGTCTTTGCTTGATCCATAAGATTAAGCGGGAAACCTTGACACAATACAATATTGTGGGAGTACGTTTATCTGGCTGCACCTGATCGTAGGTTTCGATGTGGGTGAGATGGTGTCGCTGACAGAAGTGCCGGTGGATATGATGAGACCATTGAGCTAGCTCGACGGCACGTATGAACACTATCATAAATCCGAAGAAGAAAGTCGAAAGAACTGTCGGAAATATACAATACAAACGCTCCCGGATATAGTAAATAACTGGGAAAGGAAGGAGTGATATTTTGAGGTACGGACCAACGCTCTCCTCTGCGGCAGAGTTCTCCCGGGAGGGTAAATTGGAGGAGTGGGTGCTGAGGTATCTTGGCTCGGAGGACGGACATAATCAGCCTTTTGCCCAAGGGCTGAGGCAGGAGCCCAGGGTGTATCTGGGGCCGTATCTCCTGCCGGTCGGCTGGCTGGAGCGGTGCAGCGGACCGGAGCCGGATATAGAGTTCCCGGCTCATCCCATGGATTTTGAGAACAGGGTCAGGGCCATGGAGGAATTCCTTAGCTCTGGAAGGGAGTTGCCGCCGGTCATCGTGAACGTGACCGGTGGCAGACTTGTGGTGAACGACGGCAACCACCGGGTAGTGGCCTATGAGCGACTGGGGCATGAAACGTGCTGGGCCATACTTTGGGCGACAATGGGGGAGGAATCCCAGACCATGGAGGAATGGGCAGGGACTCATATAAAATCCGGCGGCTTTGGCATGATATCTACAAAGCCTGAAAAAGAACAGGAGTCAGGAGAAAAAGGATGAATACAAAAAGAATAGTGCTTTTTTCAGATGTCCACGGCAATATAACCGGGCTTAAAGAAGTTATAAAAGAAGTAAAAAGACTGGAAAACGTAGAATATATTATTGGCTTAGGGGATTATTTTGGATGGGGAGCTGGCTGCAATGATATAATAGATTTATGCCTTGAGAATAATGTAGTTCTCATACGGGGCGGACATGAAGAAATACTTAATCTGATTGACCGTGGAGAGGATAATGGAAATTACTATCCTGAGATTTATTTCACTCATGATTGGCTTAAAAAAAATCTGAAATCTGAGTATTACCAGCTTGTAACAAGTCTGCCGACGGAGATCAGGATTACATTGAATAGTGCATATACATTGATAGGATTTCATGCAGCATTAAATGATATGGAATCATATACCTGCGGGTCAGACAGAGATTTAGAGGTTTTGGAGAAGACATATGGAAGTTTGGAGGAAAACATTGTTGTTTATGGACATTTCCATGAGCCGCACGTGATACCAATGGACGGAAAATTACTGATAAACTGTGCATCCGTAGGTCAGCGAAGAAATGACAGTTTGAGTAATTACACGGTTATTGAGTATGACGAAAAAAAACTTGCAGTTATTCAGCGTCAGATTCCTTATGACAAAGATGAAGAGGACATGTTGATAAAAGAACGTGGGATGATTAGGCGTTGAATCGAAAAGGGGCTGATAGTGTGAAAAGAAAAAATATGATCATATTGTGTGCCATACTGGCTGGCATATCCTTATCTGGCTGTGGCGGGGAACACGCGGGAAAAACAGATGGGAGGAAAGCAGTATCTGAGGGCGCAGTGTCAGGACAGGCAGTATCAGGCCAGGCTGTCTCAGGAACTGCAGTGAATGTCAGGAAGAAGATACAGAGCAGCCATCGTTTTGCGACGGATACGAATTTTTACCTGCCATATGGGGGAGATGAACTGGAGGATAGAAGAGATGGATTTGTTATGTATATGAAAGAGGATGTCTCCCCAAAGGAAAAAATACAGGTGGATAAACTTTCCTCACTGCTCTGTGTGACGGAAGAAGGGATTTATTATGGTAAAACCGATAACACGGTCTGGAGAATGCCGATAGGGAAAAATGATAAGGGAACTGATGTGCCAAAACCAGAGGAAGAGGAACAGATTTTTGAAGAAAAAGATGGGATTATTGCAGATAGTGGATGTTATGTAGATGATTCCTGTATTGTATACATTACTTATGAGGATGATGCTGTAAAATATGACCGGAAGACAGGGGAAAAAAGCCGTCACCAGCTGGAAGGAAATATTGCCAGTATTTCATCTATAGGTGAAGGAGTTCTGATCGTCAGCAACATGTATGGTGGATACTCCCACTGGGATCTGACGGAGGATAAATGGACACAGTTCTATAAGAACAGGGAGGTTGGAGAAGACCCGACAGCAGTCAACGGCAGATTATATTTTTATGCCGTGAACGACAGAAATGACGGTGGAGCAGATGTCCGGCTATATGACGTGGTTGAGAGAGAAGATAAAATGTTTTTATCAGGGGATCAGCTTGATGCCGCCTGTGAAGCCTATGTGAAGGATCAGGGAGGAAAATACAGGTTTTCAGAGCTCTGCCAGATCTTTAGTTATAAAGATAAATTTTATGTGGAGATGCAGGTTGACTGGAGCCACAATGATACATATAAGATGAAATATGTTACGCTTTGTGCGGATCTGAACAAGGGGGCAGAACTTTATGTCGAACAGGACTGGATGGATTTCAAGGAGAAGAACAGTAAGGATAGTACGATCCGTGAAAAAGTAGATGGGTGTAATAAGGTTGTATATAATGCGTCGGGCGGGGTGTGCATGGCAGATGGCAAAGTTATCATGCTGCTTGGGGATGCGGAGGACGTTGCCTGCTATGATCCAGTGAAAAAAACAGGAAAGATCATAACAGAGAAAAATAAGGAGTATTATCTGCCCTATTATGATACCAGTTATGAAGAGGCGTATCCAGAGTGGCAGATGGATGGTGGAATGAGTTTTATACCGGAGGAATTGGAAGGTTACTGGGGGTGCTGAGATATTTTTAGAAAGGAAACCAAAGGATAATGAACTGGAAGGAACAACAAAATCTGCGGCCTAAAGTGATACAGGAAAAATGTGAGGCGGCTCCGGAAGAGGTGGACTATGATCCCAGCCGGCTGGATGTACTGAACCGCCATTTACAGAAGCTGATCGATGAAAAAATGATCCGGTCAGCCAGCTACTGCCTGTGGAGGCGCGGCAAAGTATTTGCCGATGCGGCCCTTGGGGATCTGGCGTGTGAGTGGCAGGGGAGAACAAAATTTATGCCGGATACTTTTTTTGAAATACAATCCATAACGAAAGTCTTTACTGCGATGGCGGTACTGAAACTGGCAGAGGATGGGATCCTCTACCTGGGACAGCCAGTGTGGCAATGGATCGATGAGTTTGGGACGGGGGCATTCCGCGAGATTACAGTGCAGCATTTGCTGACTCATACGTCCGGGCTGTGCGCGCTGCCCGGTGCTCTTCCTGATGATGAGAGAAAATGGTGGAAGGGGATCGATGAAGAACGGGTGGGTGAGACATGGATTCCTGCGGTGATCCAGGCGGGGCTTCATGCAAAACCTGGGGAGAAATGGATCTATTCAGCGGTCGGCTATCCGGTTCTGGGAGAGATCATAGAGCGGGCTAGCGGAATGAGGGTGGAGGAGTTTATACGGGAGACCATCTTTCTTCCCTGTGAAATGACAGAAAGCCACTGGCGTGTGAATACAAATGAGAAATGGCTGAAACGTTATAATATTGTTAATCAGACAGATCTGAAGATGGTAATAGAATATGAGAAAATGGGGATGGCGGCGATGGCTCGTCCTTCCTATTACTGGTGGAAGGGGGTGCCCGACACAGCAGGAGGGATCATGTCCACAGGACGTGAAATGGTGAAACTGGGTGAGATGATGCTTCGCGGCGGATGGTACCGGGGAAATCGTGTGATAGGAAAAACTGCATTGTCATGGCTTTGGACAAATCTTGTAGGAGACCACGTTTTGGATCATTGCTGGGGACATTCAGGGCATCCGGTTGCTTATGGTGCGGGGATGCCGATTGCAACCCATAAAACAGATCTTGAACAGCTGGTATCCGAAGATGTAATATACCATGAAGGCAGCGGCGCATCTGTGTTTCTGGTAGATAAGGAAGAGGATTTTGTGGCTGTGTTCCAGACTGGTTTTCCAGAAGAGGATGACTGGCGGCATGAAGCAGTGAAAGGAACTGCGTCTATTATCTGGTCAGGAATAATGTGAAGTAAAAGAACCGTTGAATCGAAAGGGGCTGATAGATCAGTCCTTTTTTGTTATAATAAATATAATTCACCTCACAGGCGAATCTGGTCGCAGTATAAGTTATTGATGAAAGAGATTTGATATGACAAAATAAGAACAGGGGGTAAGGCTGGTGGATCAGAAGCTGCAGTTACAGATCAAAGCATTGAGAAAAGAAAAAGAGGTTACACAGAAAGAATTGGCAGAAGCGCTTCATGTTTCCTTTCAGACGGTAAGCAAGTGGGAAAATGGAATTTCTATGCCAGATATCAGTTATCTGCCTGCTCTGGCAATGTATTTTCAAGTTGATGTAGAAGTGGTGCTGGGGATGCGTCCTCTGGAGCAGAAAGTAACCGCTCCAGATTATAGTAGTGAAGAATACTGGGAGCAGCAGCTGGAATGTACAAAAAACTGGAAGATATTCTATTTTAATGATGATTATCTGGAGTTCCTGGTAAAAAAGGTCTGGAAATTCGACAGACCTGTGAAAATGTTAGATTGTGCCTGTGGTTATGGTTATCTGGCAGAGAAAATATTTCCACATTTACCAGAAGGCAGCACATATACCGGATTTGATGCAAGCGAAATGTATCTGGAAGAGGGGCGGCAAAGATTTGGGAAAGATAATCCAGCGGTTCGGTTCGTAAAAGGTAACATTTTAGACTATAAAAGCCCTGAAAAATTTGATCTTGTGATTTCCCAGATGATCTTATCCTACCTTTCAGATCCAGAGAGTGCGATTGACAGGATGATGCAGATGCTAAAACCCGGAGGCATGTTGGCATCTATTGATATCAGCCTGCCGCTGGCTGAGAATGGATTCTTTATTGCCCGGGGCAGCAAACCGTATAAACCTCAGATCCCCAGCCCGGATAAAGTATGGGAATATATGCAGGAGCAGGAGATCATGAATGTTCAGTCCGGAACTGAGATGGCATTTCTTTTCCGGAAGAAAGGGCTTCGTCATGTGGATGCCCGTCTGAGTGACAGGGTGTTTATTTATGATGGAAATTTTCCCGAGGGCAGAGAAGAGGAGCTGGCAAAATATCGAAATGTGATCAGGCATCTGGAACGGGTAGAGAAAGGATATGCGTTTTATTTAAACAGAGGGTGCAGTCTGCCGGAGGCAGAAGCATTTATGAAATATCAGGAAGATGTCCTGCAGCTGCTTCAGGAACAGGATGTATTTGTTTCCAAGAGCAGCGGATTGTATATTACCTGGGGACGCTATATGTCTGGATAAAAACGGAGGGTGGTTTTCTATGAAAAGAAAAAAGAGTGTATTTATTTTTTCAGAAATGCCGTCAGGCATTACCAGAACTGAAAATGCAGGGATGTTGATTCTTGCTGTTATAAGCGGTCTTTGTTCTATATTACAGATTTATGCTGTATCTGCATTTATTAATACGGCATTGCGGTCAGTACATAATTCATTATTTCATCCAGAGCTGTTCTTAAAACTTTCGCTGCTGCTTTTGACGGTGGCAGTGGATTGGCTGGCTCCCCGTATCAGCATTGTACTCAGGCAGAAAGCAGAACTGAAACTGATCCGGGAATATCGTCCGCGCCTGCTCGAAAAATGTGCCGCTTTGAAGTATATCCATGTAGAGAGGCCGGACAGCCAGGATCTGATCCACCGGGTGCTAAAGGAACCAGAGAGGAACTGGCAGGATATCTGGCAGGCAGTGTTTGCCCTTCTTAAACTATTTATCAGCATCACAGGTGTCATGTTAGTGATCGCAGGATATGTATGGTGGGCGGCGGGGCTTATTTTACTCTTTTGCATTCCCTTGTTTGTTCTGTCTGTAAAAGGCGGAAAGATTAACTTTCAGACGTCGCGGGATACCTCCCATTACAGCAGAAAATACTGGTATCTGGATCATGTGCTGAACAGCCGGGAATGTCTGAATGAGAGAAAGTTATTCGGTTATACAGAAAAAGTAAACAGGCAGTATGCAGATACTTATCAGGAGGCCTTTGGAATTGAGATGAAAACCCAGATTTTTTGGGCAGTAAAAACAAAATTAAGCGGCGGGCTGTCCGCTATCGCGGCGCTGCTGATCGTGGTCACGCTGATTCAGCCAACACTCTCGGGGAAGATCAGCATCGGTTTATTTATTTCTCTGGTAAATGCAGTGTTTTTACTGACAAATCAAATGAGCTGGGGGCTGAGCAGGAATATCGATACGCTGGTAAGAGGAAACGAATTCTGCAGGGATATGCGGACATTTTGGGAATTGCCGGAGGAAGAAGGAGTTCTGGAACCTCCGCAGTATGTAAAAAATATAGAAGAAATTATATTTCGTAATGTTTGTTTCCAATATCCAGGGACGGATCATAAGGTGCTGGAAAATGTATCCTTTACTATGGAAATGGGAAAGAATTATGCTCTGGTAGGTGCGAATGGGGCGGGTAAGACAACAATTATAAAACTGCTGACTGGTTTGTATACGGACTATTCAGGAGATATATTGATCAACGGCAGAGAACTCCGCAGTTATCCTCCATCTGAGCAAAAGGGTATATTTTCTGTTGTATATCAGGATTTTTGCAGGCATGCCCTGACTTTTAGAGAAAATTGTGAGATCAGTGATCCCTGTCATGAACTATCAGAAGAAAAAATGGTGAAACTGGCAGAACAATTTGACCTGAACCGCAGGATTGAGAGTTTTCCTGAAGGATATGATACACTTTTGGGAAAGACAAGGGAAGGCGGTGTGGATCTTTCCGGGGGACAATGGCAGAAACTGGCTATGGTGCGTGCTCTCCTGCGGCCGGCAAAGGTTCGTATTCTGGATGAACCAACGGCATCATTGGATCCTAAAATGGAGAGCGAGATCTATCGTCTGTTTCAGGAAATGACGAAAGACACTTTGACGATATTGATCAGCCACCGGCTGGGATTTGCCAGATTAGCGGATGAGATCATTGTTTTTGAAAATGGGAAAATAAGGGAACAGGGTGGTTTCCAGCGGTTAATGCAGAAAAAGGGGCTGTTTTATACGATGTACGAGGAGCAAAGGAGCTGGTATCAATGAAAAAATGGCTTATGTTAGATTGTGGGGCAATGCTGTTGTCATCGGTCTGTTACGCTTTTAGTACGGTGGTAAAGCAGTGGCTGTTTGACACGATCACAGAGGCAGCAGCAGGAAATACAACCTATCGGGTACTTATTATGGTTACAATATGTGTTGTGCTGTTTCAGATCGGAAACGAGCTGTTGAATGCGGTCTGCAATTTTACCTGGTCCCCCGCAATGAAATCCATGGTTGGCAGGCTGAAGCAGAAGATCCATAGAAAAATCGCCAGACTGCCGGGAAATTTATTTGAAGATGTAAAAGTATTAGAGTGCATTGAAAAGGCAGAGATGGGGGCGGACAAGTGCTATGCAGTATACAATGCAATAGCCACGATCTTATTGTTTTATGTTCCGTATTTTATTGTTTTTGGAATTTATCTGTGGAGACTGAAACCAATCCTGTTTCTCACATTATTACTTATTTTTCTGCCGCTTGTTTTCAATCTTTTTATCAGAAAAGGAATACTTGAAAAACAGGTGGATGAGACCATTCCACTGCAACGGGAAAAGGATTATTATGAAACGGAACTGTTCAGCAGGGAAACCTGCAAAGAAAACCGTCTTTATGGTTCTTATTCTTTTTTTAGAAAGAAATTTGTCTCAGTAAACAATCTGTTTTGTGAAAAAAAGTGGAAGTCATCTAAAAAAGCAGCAGGTGTTGATCTGGGGATGCGAAGCCTGACACTGGCAGGTTATCTGGGGATTATCCTGTTACTGCTGTATTCCATGATGGAGGGTTCGATTTCCATCGGTGCATTTGCCGCTGTATTTTCTTCTATTACAACATTAATCACTTTTATGAATGACGCCATTGGAAATCATCTGGGGTCCCTCTTTGATAATTTTGGATCTGTGAAAAAATATTTTGAATTTTTTGATCTTCCGGAGGAGACATCAATAGAGGGAGAGATCGGATGGAAAGATAAATTGGAAGTTAGACATGTCTCCTATTGTTATCCCGGAACAGGCCAGAACGTACTGGATGATGTTTCTTTTGAAATCCAAAGAGGAGAAACCATTGCGCTTGTGGGAGAAAATGGCGCGGGAAAAAGCACGCTGGTCCGTATCCTTTCTGGTGTACTGATCCCGGATGCGGGAGAGGTTCTGGTGGATGGAAAAGACTTGTTTTCTGTGTGCCAGGAGGATCGTTTTCGATATGTATCCGCGGTATTTCAACAGTTTATAAAGTATCAGATGAGCCTTCGTGAAAATGTGGAGATCTCAGCACAGGACAGCGACTATGAGAAAATGAGGTACTGTGTAGAAAAAAGTGAAATTTCTCTGGATGAATGTTTCCCCCAGGGATATGATACTATGTTGTCCAGGGAATTCGATGGGATTGATCTATCCGGCGGGCAATGGCAGCGTGTGGCCCTTGCAAGAGGTTTATATAAGGACAGCAGGTTCATTCTGCTGGACGAACCGACATCCGCCATTGATCCGGTGGAAGAAGGTGTGTTGTACCGAAAATTTCAGAAAATGATCCAGAATAAAATGGGGATCCTTGTGACACACCGGCTTGGTTCCGCCAGGATTGCCGATCGTATTGTTGTGCTAAAAGACGGAAAAGTTGTGGAACAGGGAACCCATGAGGCTTTGCTTGGCAGGCGGGGGCATTATGAAAAAATGTACCGGGAACAGGCAAAATGGTATGAGAAGGGAAAATAGAAATCGGCAATAGTTGTATATTGGACGGATGAATGATATACTATGGTAAAGATAACAGAAATAAATTTTCTTTTTGAAATAGTAGATTTATGGAGGGTAATATGGCTCTGGAAAATAAACTGGGTATTAACGATTCAGCAGAACTTGCGAGGGAAGAGGAAAAAATAAGCAAGATCAAAGCAATTAAATTGTATGAAAGCCAAATCATAGAAGAAGTTGAAGCTGGAAAATTTTCTGGTCTTGCTAAAATTCATAAATTTCTATTTGAAGAGTTATATGATTTCGCCGGGAAAGTAAGGACGGTAAATATTGCGAAAAGTAATTTTCGATTCGTACCTGTAATGTATTTGGATGCTGCATTAAAACATATTGACGATATGCCACAATCAACATTCGATGAAATAATTGAAAAATATGTGGAAATGAATGTGGCCCATCCTTTTAGGGAAGGTAACGGGAGAAGTACACGCATATGGCTTGATCTGATATTAAAAAAAGAGTTGAAGTTAGTTATAGATTGGAACAAAGTTGATAAAGGAGATTATTTACTTGCTATGGAGAGAAGTCCGATCAAGGATGTGGAGATCAAGGTTTTATTAAAGAATGCATTAACAGATGAAATAGATAATAGGGAAGTATATATGAAAGGTATTGATGTCAGCTATTACTATGAGGGATACAATACCTTTAAGGCGGAGGAACTGTAGGTGGGAGCAGCACATGTTTTTAGTTAATCTGGAGGAGTGATCTGATGAGAAAGTGTATATATTTTGCAGCAATTTTATTATCTGTTGTGTGCCTTTGTACAAATGAAAAAAAGGCGGAGGCATATTCAAAAGATGAGCTGGTGGAACAAGTGAAGAAGAAGACGACAGATAAGGTGGACCAGGTATATTATACAGATTATGATTATGATGGCAGTCAGGAAGCCTTTATCATTACGACCAGATCCGAGGATGATCAGACATTGTGGTTTTCCAGTGGCCAGGAAGTAAAAAAGATCGCTGCGTCTATAATCTGGGTGGATAAAGCTGCCCAGGGGATCTGCCAGGTTTCACCGAAGCAGAAGATTTTTGTAGCGGAGGGAAGCGGAGGAGGTAGCGGCAGCTGGTCCTACTGCTGTTATGTGAAAAATGGCAGGGCGATCCTTGTGAAAAGAGCTGGGGAATGGTTGGCACATCGTTCCGGTAAAAATTTCACAATTCATCAATCTGCGTTTGATGCTATGTATGACGATTTTGGGAAATTTTACCTGGGACATACATGGAAAGAATACTATCTTAGGTGGACAGGCACTGGATTTGTGGAATATGAGGGCAGGAAGATCAGCAGAAAGCAGCTGGAACAATACAAAGGCGCTGGTAAGTATTTGAGGCAGGCAGAAAAACTGGGCTACCGCATCGGGAAGATTTTTTATCGGAAAAATGGTATTATCAATGTAAATGTATCCCAAAAGCATAAGAAGGGCGAAGATATTGATTATGAAAATTTTAATTTAAATGTGAATAGGAAGAAAGTTTCATTGAGGATATGTAATAAAAAGGGAAAAAATATTTTGGAAAGATCCAGCTATCATGGTATATATAAAGCAAAAGGATTTCCCAGACGCTGTATCATTCCCGATTCAATGCTTGAAGATTGAAAGACGAAGCCAGTACCCCTCTGATGAAAAAGTATCATTAGAGGGGTACTGGGCTTTTTCTAAGCTTTGCAGTTTCTTCTGTGTGCCTTGAGTTTTTTGATCGCCCAGTTATAATGGCTTGAGAGATTGGAAACGAAATAAGAGCCCAGGGCATTGTTTCCGGCCCAGGGAAAAACTCCTTTAGAAAACAATTCTTCGTTTGAAAAGGTATCTGCCAGTTTTATGACTTCCCGGTGAGATTTTTCCAGCAGGTCTTTTGCTTCTTCCAGGGGTGTATCCTGATGCTTTTTCCAGAATTCAATATTCATTTCACCATAATTTCTCCAGTTATAGGGCTGTGGGAGGAGAGGTCTGGCCTCTCCCTCCAAATTTGATGTAACCCAGTTTATTAGAAGCTGGTGCCATTCGTAGAGATGAGTCAAAACATCGCGCAGATTTTTATCTCTTCTCCAGTGTGCCTCCTTTTTTGTTTCACTAAATTTCATAGGTGTTAATAATTCTGTCTGCGTCAGCGAGGTAATAAGTTCATTCAGCTGCTCATATGTTTCTGAGGCTGCACTGATCAATTCTGATTTCGAGGTGGGTCTTGGCATATTGGTTCTCCTCGTATTATAAAGTAGTAGTGTTTATAGTCCCTCTCCAAGGACTGTAT
>CAJUAU010000038.1 GCA_910584645.1 uncultured Eubacterium sp. | reverse complement strand
TCTTACCAAAAAGGAGCCATATATTTCCAAAAACACAAATTTATTTACACAACCACATGATAAATCACCTGAAGCAATATTATTAAAATAAAGTTCAAACCTGCTTTCTCTAAAGAAGTATTTTCCTGAGGTCTATAATTTTTCTCAAATTCTTTGAAATCTTCACCATATGTATCTTCATTTTCATTTATGTATCTCTCTAATCTATCGAGACTAATGGAATTATCTATACCAAGATACTCCCCATATTGTGTATAATAATAATGATTGAAATCATAAACAAACTGATGTCCTCTCATTTCTTCATACACTATAATATTCTCACCCACCGATAGAAAGGTTTTACATACTGCCATACAAATAAATATAAACATAAGTAATTTTTTTCTGTTTTTCCGTTTGATAATCTTGTAAAAAAGCACTACTACGGCTACAGAGAGTGCAATCGCACACAATGAAATGAGTCCCTCTATTATCAATCCACCCCTTAATTTTTCTTCGTATATTTTCCATATGTTAGAAAGACCCATGTATGAACCTAACAGCACTACTATAACATTTAATATAAATAACGAAGTCTGGTCACTCAAATACACTTTTTTTACTCTATGCATTGATATCAATAAGAAAAACATAACGAGCATTTCTAAACCCATATCCAACGAGTGCGAAATGAAACCATTGCGATAATTGTAATCAATGCCTGATCTACTACGAACTAATGCTATCAATCCACACACCAATCCCAAAATTGCCATTATCATAATATATCTACGCAGTCTCTTATTGTCCAGAATCCGATATTCATTTCGAATATCCGATGCTCTTTCCTCTTTCAAAACATCAATGCCAACTTTAATTAATTCTCTTCCCTGTTGACTGATATCTTTGCCTAATTCTTTTGCCTGAGACATTTTTTCTCTTGCAATTTGTTTCAACGCATCGGTGTCAAACTGGATTTCTTTCCCACTATCTTCCTGCCTCGTCTTATTTGCCTGCTTTTTCCCACAGTATGGACAGAAGTCCGCTGTCTCTTTGATTTCTTTTCCACAATGGATGCAGTATCTCATGTTAATTATTCTCCTTCTCTTTATTTCTTCTTAATAGTTGTGTATATGCCTCATCAATGGTGGAACAAAAATCTTCCCATTCAATCTTATTCCATATTTCTGTTTGTGTCTTTAATCCAAGTTCTTTCTCAATTTGTCCTGCACCCTTTGCCGGACTCTCCTCTATACCTGATACATATTCTCCACCATTAGAATATAATTGAGTCAAATATGGATATGAATCTTCCATCTTTGAAAAAGTCTCGGAATAAGTACCCGATTCACTAAACATACTATAAACATATCCTTCACGGTCTTTATACTCAATATAACTTGTATGAGTTATATCTGTTTCTACAACATTACCATTTTTATATGTATATAAGCTAGTACCCGATCTTGCACCTTTCCATGATGTTACCATTTCAGGATAGTTATCAGAATCCAAATAAATCAAGGCATAATAATATCCAAATCCCTGCAAATATTCTTCCATGTCCATATAAGAATCATCACCTTGTTCGTAATCCGCATTCTGGTCTTCCAGTTCTGCATTAATCTTTGCATCCATGTACGCCTTATATGCCACATAAGCCTCCCACGCCATATCCTCTGCATTACCATTGTCTGATGTATCTTTCTGTTTACTCCCCTCTAATTCTTCTGTAGCCCCAACAGCCTCACCTGTAACACTTGGCGTTTCCTTTATATCCGCAGTATCCGTGCTTGTCTGAACCACCTTATCCCCAATGACACCCATAGCAAATAATCCGCCTACAATGGCAACTGCCAGAATGATTACCCCTGAACTAATAGCAAACACCCACTTCTTCTTTGTATTCCCCTGTTTTGGTGTCTGTCCGACAGGATTGCCGCATTTCTCACAGAAACCTGCTCCTTCTGCTAACTCTGTTCCACAGTTTTTACAGTATTTCATATGTATTTCTCCTCTCAGCATTTTATTTAATCTCTTTCATTCCCGTAATTACCCACATTGAATTAATATATTTACAAACATAACTGTATTTTTGCTTTACCACTTTGGATGAACCATCCTCATAAAACACCTTAATGGTTTCTTTAGCATTTACCTTGATACAACTATCATTGGCTTTCTTTGTAGATGTGACTGAGTAAGACTGTAGTTCTTCCTGAATATTTCGATTATAATAATTCTCAACCAAATCACACTGCTGTTTATATACCCTACCAGACAGCACCTCGCTTAATCCACCTATATTTCCTGTATTAACAGCTTCTACAAAGGTTTCAATATATTTTTGATATGTTTCCTCTGGAGTTCTGGCATCTATCAATTCTTCTGGTTCATCACTTCCCACTGGAGCTTCTGTCGGTTCTGGCACAGGACTGGATGTTATAACCGGCGTAGCGACAGGCTGTTCTGTGAACTGCACAGTAGGTTGTTCTGTGGGTTTTGCCGTAACCTCTTCTCCACCTGTATCTGAATGCTGATCTGCACTTGTTTGAACAACCTCTTTGTTACCCCCAACAATACCCGTAGCAAACAGTATCCCTCCTGTCAGAACAACCACAAAAATTGTGCCGCCTATGATACCCCCTACAATCCACTTTTTATTGGAACTCTTCCCTTTTCTCTCTCGTATGTCTGGTTCTACCTGCGAACCGCACTTCTCGCAGAATTTCGCTCCTTGGGGTATCTCTGTACCACACTTTTCACAATACATTTTTATCTCCTTTCACCAGACTCATTATTTTACGATTGTATTTGCAAAACCAGCATCTAATAACTCCTGAGTCTCGGTAAAACGAGTTTTATGGTCAGATGACGCCATAACAACCGCAGTTAAATTTACCTCTTCTCTTTTTGCCGTAGCACTAAGACAATATTTTGCCTTTGACGATGCACCAGCAATAAGCCCTGTAATTCCCTCATAAAATCTTACTAATTTATTTGTATTGGTAATACCAAATTCTTCTTGTCTTTTCTCAGACTTATGAGTTATCGAATCCATCCAGATAGTTGTATAGTTTGAAATCTGCGGATACTTCATAACCATCTCACGCGACATTAACGCAATATCATAAGCACTGGAAATATTCCCAGACTCTATATTATCATGCTGTCCTGTGCAGTCTTTAAATTGGGTATGACTCATTCCTAAGTTTTTGGCTCTCTCATTCATCATTTTAACAAAATTCTCTTCCGAATCAGCTATTTTCTCAGCCATAGCTACTGAAGCATCATTAGCACTAGCGACGGCGATACATTTAATCATCGTATCCACAGTTTGGATTTCTCCAGCTTCAAAATAAACCTCATTACCACCCATGCCAGCGGCGTATTCGCTGACCGTAACCTTATCCTCGACTGATATCTTTCCTTGTTCAATAGCATCGTAAATTAATAACATTGTCATAATCTTTGTTAAACTTGCTGGAGCCAGTTCAATATCTTTTGCTTTTTCATAAATAATCTGTCCACTATTATTATCAATAAGTACTGCTGCTTTTGCCGATATGTCAGCTTCTATCGCTTTTGATAATTCTGGAACAGGAGTGGGTGTTATGGCTGGCGTAACAGTTGACTGTTCTGTCGTCTGTACAGCAGGTTCTAATACCCCTGTATTTGACTGAATGCCACCACCTATACTTGTCTGCACCGCTTCTTCTTTACTACCAAAAACGCCTGCCGCAAACAATGTGATAACTACAACCACACCGCCTATGATACCCCCTACAATCCACTTTTTATGAGATACCCCCTCTGTATGCCCTTGTAATTCAGGTTCTACCGAAGCACCACACTTCTCGCAGAATTTCGCCCCTTTAGGTATCTCTGTACCACACTTTTCACAATACATTTTTTATCTCCTTTTTGTTTCTGTAAGCATTCTACCACATCTTTTACCCCGAAAAAGCAAGATGTAAGAATTAACTCCCCTGATGTAAGAAATAATTATACCCCCTCACTATATTCCACTTATTCAAGAACCATTTCTTCTATATGTACAATTCTTTCTCTATTTTACCACCTCTTTTCCACTATTTCAATAACTTTTTCTTCTTATACGGGAACTATTTTTACCTCAAATGGAATCCTCTCTATTACACTCTTAGTAGAAAGGCGGTGTACTCATATGGTAAACATAAAAATGGGAGAGCGGCTGAAATCCCTCCGGCAGGCAAATCATCTGACGCTGAAACAGGTTGCAGAAAGAGTGGGTATCTCTGTATCTGTTTTATCCGCATATGAAGTCGAGGACAGGCACCCCTCCTATCACATACTCCTGAAACTCGCCACCCTGTACGATGTATCCTGCGACTACCTCATCGGCAGGGAAACCGTAAGGACGCTAAACGTGGATGGCTTATCTGACAGGGAAATCAACTCTCTGGCAGAAATTGTTGCCATTATGAAAGAAAAAAAGTAAAATACATACCCCCGAATCCGGGAGTGTGCCGCTGTCCTCCGAATGGGATGCCTGAACGGGCAGGGCAGACTTCCCAAACACCAAAAGACGGAACCAGTTCAACGCCAGATAAATCCATTCACATTCTGGTCAGGCATGTTCAACTCCAGCGTACCCCGCTTCAATTTTAGACGGAACCAGTTCAACTTCAGCGACCATCACTTCCACTCCGATACCCCCATTACAAAAAATACATGAATACCCCTGCAAAATACAAAAAAAGAACCTGACTCTGAATTACCCCCTCAGAATCAGGTTCTTTTTTCCTTCTTACTTATGATACCCACCAATCAGTCTTAGAAGCTTCTTATCAAATGTCTTAACCTCATACCCCTTTACTCGGTTATAAGCATATAATATACAATCCACAAAATCCAGATTTTGTTCTGCATATATTTCCAGCCCCAACCTTACTACCTGTTCTTCAAGGATATTGACTTCTGATAAAAATTCCAACAGGCAGGAAGCAATCTGTCCACGTTCTATAGAATATACCCCTTTCAAAACATAAACTACTTCTGCGATTACCTCTATTGTAAGCAAAACAGAGCCTTCTTTAATAACTCTCTCCGCCTCGTCTGCCATCTCCCTGTTATCGTTCAGAAGATACCGCAGTACCATGTTTGTATCAAGTATCTGCATATTTCTCTACCACCGCCTTTTCCCATGCAGTCTTTTCTTTTTCCCACAATTCGATGTCCGCATACTCAGAAAGCAGACCTCTGGCAGAATGTCCTTTTCTGATAGGCATCTCCTCAACAAACTCATCCAGCACAGTAATAATTACCTTCTGGTTCTTCTTTGCCTGAATCGCCTCTAAAGTCTGTATCTTCTGTCCATCATAATACCCCTGCAATGCCAGCATACCAAACACCTCCATTCTCTTGACAAGCGCATCTTACTGTTATTATTATAATTCATCGCCAGCCCACTATGCAACTAAAACTTTTCTGAAATAATCCCCCCAGAACAACAAGAAAGAACCTGACTCTGAATACCCCCTGAATCAGGTTCTTTCCTATCTATATTAGTTACACCCATCGCAATACCAACCATACCTACATCTTACCCAGCGAAAGCCCGTCCTCAAAGCCAAGAGCATAGGCGAGGTTCGCATACCTCTCGCCCACCGCCGCCTTCATATCGGCATACTCCATCATTTTCATCAGGGCTTCTTTGGAAAGGTTCAGCGACTTCACCTCTGCCCACTTCTCCTCCTGCTCATCCAGAATTCCCTGATACCTGCTATCTTCCTGAATGATTTCATCCAGATAATCTGTCCTTGCCTCCCAAATCTCTTGTAACAGTTCTCTCGTATCCATATGTTTATCCTCCTCATTATTATGCTGTACCCCCGCCTGTATTATAAAAAGGGAAGTTCCCGCGCCCCGACACCGTCTGCCTTCATGAGCCACATCATCTCCATGATGCCGGAAACTTCCTCCTCCGTGATACCCCCGAGAGCAAAATGTGCCGCCTTTACCAGTACCGCCGAACTGCCGGATACCTCCTCCCCGGCAGGACTCTCCCTGTCTCTCATAGCCGCCTCCAGCAGTTTCAGCCTGTCTCCGTACATCAGCCAGAGCAGTTCCCGCAAGAGTGCCAGCTTCGCCTCCCTGATCTGCCCAATATCCCGCCGGAACAGCCAGTCTTCATATTTCCTGAGCTGCTGTACCTTCTTTTCCATTGGCACATCCTCTGCACACAGCACACAAAACAGGTCTCTCAGACTTTTCTCCCGGATTATGAAATCTCCTTTTTCCATCAGCATGGTCATTCCCCCTTCCACCACACTTTTTCAGTGCCGGATACCCCTGAAATTTCCCGCCAGCCCTGCCGGAGCGACGGAATACCCCCCGTGTGGCACGCTGTGCGACCCGTGTGCCGCCGAAATACAGCAGGTGGAGTGTTTGGCGGGAATGGAACAGGATGGCTGTGTGGGGCAGATACGGCGGCGTGTGCCGGATGCCCCGCCCCCCGCCCTTTTGCGGATACCCCGGCTGTCAGAACCTGAGGGTATATGCGAAATCACGGGGTTCCTGTCTTTCCTTTCCCTTCTTCCTTGAATTGTCTCTTCTGCTCATTATTGTATTGTAATCTCACCTTTGCCAGTAAAACCTTACAGCATCCGAAAATTTCGGATGCTGTACTTTTCTGTGCTGTCATTTCTGAATTTAAATACCCAAATACCCCCGGAGGAAGAGAGCGGTATCGGCTGGGTTTCTCCCAAATAACACTGTACCATCCGCCTTTTTTTCCACTGGCGGGAGGATTACCGTGTCTAACTCCAGCCCTTCCTGCATCTGCACCATTTCTTCCCTTGTTCCTTCTGCTATCCTGCGGTATCCCGAGGGCTGAAACCCGCCGCTGACCCTATGTACCTCGCACAGGACGTAAGGCGTCACGGTTATGGACTGGATGTTCAGCATGACGAGGACACCTCCTTATCCTCAGCTTCCTCTGGTTTTCCCGGGTCTATTTCCTCTTCCAGACCTTCGCCGGACGCTTCTCCCCCTGCCGGTACCGATGCCTCATTCCCGGCAGTTTCTGCGCCAGTCTCTGTACTCAGGATGCTCACGTCAGTGCCAAGACCAAACCGGCAGGCAAAGATATCAAGGAGCGCCGTCAGCCTCCCCTCTGTCTTGGCTCTCTTTACATTGCCAGTACCCGTGTTCATCGTGTAGGCAGGACACCTTGCTTCACAAAACTCATCAAGGAACTCCTTAAACTGCGCTGGTGTGATGCCATGCTCCAGCGCAATCTTTGACAATACCATTACCATCGGGACGTTGGATTTTTTGAGGAATTTGTGCTTCTCCGGGAATGCCCTGCCCAGATAATCCGCAATCTCCTCCATCATTTCCCGTTTATCCGCATTGTAGTTTCCACGGATATGTCCGCAGTACTTTGTCACCTCTCTGGAGCTGATTGCCTTATAGTCATACCCCTCATGCCGGGCGTCCAGCAGGAGCATGGTCTGGAGCAGTACCTCCAAATCTGACTCACGGCGCAACTGGGCTACCGTGAGGGATATGGCATGCTGGAAGAAATCTTTCCGGCATACCTCTTTCGCCCATGCGGATAATTCTACCCCCAGCACACTCCTGCACTTCTGGATCGGGGATAACGGCGTGCTGTTGTTGAGCCTTTTGAATATCTCCTCGACCTCTTCGTCCGTGGCTTCCTCCAGACAAAAGATACTGAAGCGGTAGCCGAGTATCTCATCTTTGCATTCTTCACTCAATTCCTCAAATCCCGCATTTGCCAGTTCATATATGACACCATCCAGTTCTACTTCCGGCGTACCCCCGTGGAGGGCATAGCCTCCTTCAATGAAATCGAAAACACCTGTCATCCTCTGCTTGCCGTCTAAGGCATCGTAGATGGTGTTCTGACCTTCCTTGGACTTCAGAAGATATAATGGCGGTATGGGATAGCCAGCCAGCATGGAATGAATCAGCAGACTGCGCTGTATCAGACTCCACTGGGAGCCGGAACGCTGGACTGGATTATCAAATGTCAGACTGCCTTTCTCATACCACTTCTTTAGTGTTCTCGTGCCGGTAGGCAGTGTACTTTTCTGCATCCATACACCCCCAGTCAGTCTTCCTCATCGTCTTCAATCAGGAAAAAGTCATCCTCATCCTCACAGCGGTTTGCCAGAGAAAACAAGTTCCCACTCATACCCCCCTGCATTCCCACTCCTAAGCGGAAATCCCGCTTCTGCGCCAGAAAATATGGTCTGCCGTTTAACGCCGCAATCTCGGCTGGGCTGTCAACTACGGCAAATCCTTCTGACAGAAAATTGTAAAAACCTTTTTCTGCCATCGTATCAAGAATCTCCCTCACTCTGGCGGCACTGAGGTTGCCCCATATCATGTGTACCAAGCCCGACACTGCCATGATACCAGTCACCTCGGCATCCATTTGTTTCGCCTTTATCACTACCCTCTTTTTCCCTTCGGCAAAATCTACTGTTTTCTCCTTGATGCAGTGGATATCCTGCATTACCTCCTGCAGTTCTGCCCTGGGTGTTAGAATCCTCACCATATGCAATTCCTCCTTTTCTTTGTTTGGTTGTTTTGATACGGGAATGCTGTGTTCTGCCAGATATACGGCAGAACAGCTTTTCCGTATGCTATCTATCACTCTGCCGGGAAGAAAAGTCAAGTTAATTTTTTGTTTTTTGTTAAAAAAATGGCTGGAGAACGTGCTCCAGCCAATGTTTGAGGGGGATACGGGGGTATGAAAAAAATATAGCCAAACTCGCCACATGGATTGGAAATCTATTTTTACTGGCGTGTTTTCAGCAGAACCGTAACCATTTTTTATCGAAATAAAGGCATTTTCATACTACTTTTTACGGAAATATCTCTCTTTTCTATACTACCTTTTTATTGAAAATTGTCATCTTCTATACTACTTTTTTTCTTTAAATAACCCACGTGGATATTAATTTTACACAGTATGAAAACATAGCATGATGCATTATCAAAAAATTACCCCTAAGGCTGATTTTCATACCAAGAGATATTTTTTTGTATGCTGAGGCAACGTTAAAATCACCTCTGGCACTACAACCGTGCAATATTATCTTACATGTTGTGAGAGAGATTACACAGCGATATCGTTTATAGACCATATCAAAAATTTTGATGTGGTCTTTTTGCACCTCTTTTTTGCACCTCCGTTTCAATTGTACGTTGCGAGACTGCAACTGAGATCAAATATAACAAACATCAAATTTTGAAACAAAAAACGGCAATCTGCCACAATTGAAAGGAGAATGACTATGAATAAGAAAATTAGCCGGAAAACATCAGTAAATATCAAAAGAGGGCTTGCAAATGCGTATGGAGGATACGGCTGTGAGATGAAAAAGGCGGTTCTGGAGATCAGACCAGAGTATCTGGACGACTCTGACTTACGCAAATTATTTAAATTATACGGGATAAAAACCAAAAAAGGAGAAAAGAATTTCTGGCAGAACAAGAAATATCTTGACGAACTTTTTACCCTGCTTTTCCCCGCCCCGTCTGACAGAATAAAGTCTCGGAAAGTAAGCCTGCATCTGGGAGAGGATCAAATAACCACTATCCATACATTGTCGGGTGAAGAAACGCTGACCGAAGGATTTTTCTGGCTTCTCCTGCTTCATCATGCCATACGACAGCAAGATAACATCTCACAGGTTAATGCTAATGCCACCGATTATTATAATTGCATTCTCGAATTATCAACGATCCCGGCTCATACCGCTCCCAGCCGACATACGCCTGCCCCCACGTCCAAGACCCCCTCGGATACTGGTCTGAAAGTTCTTGGAAATAAAAAATGGTTTTTGGATAATTTTGAGGAAATCATACAGGCACTTCCTAATTCTGTAGATACTTTTGTGGAGTCTTGCATGGGAAGTGGGATCGTCACTTTAGAAGCCTGCAAACAAAAACGTTTCAAGCGCATTATCACGAATGATATTTATTGGCATAAAGCAAACTACCTTCGGGCATTTTTCCATGCATCAGATGCCCTGAAAGCCGCCTGCCTTTCCCTGAGACCTGACCGGGCAACCTATGATGAGGCAAATAAAGTTATCGAAAAATATAAAGATTATTCGACGGATGAGATTCTTCCTGATGTTGCCGCCAGATACCTTTTTATCAACTACTGCAACAAATCTAGGGGAGGATTGAACCCAAATAATATCCTTGAGGGCAATGAGGGTGCTGTACAAAAATATATAAAATATCTGGACTCTCTCTGGAACTCTTATCGCTCTGGAAAAAAGGTTATTGTACATAACGAAGATGCCTCAACTACCATAAAAAAGCATAGCAGAAAAAATCACCTCCTTTTCGTTGACCCACCATACCCTGAAACAAAAGGATATGAAAAAGATTTCTCAATGAAAGATTTTGAGAATATCGCAAAGACTACAATTAATTTCAATGGAAACTTTATTTTCTGTTGCAGAATAACAAGAAAACATCAAAAAATCAACTCTCACAAAAATGCCTATGGAATTAATGATTTACATATCAAACACATTATTGACAGTTCCTTTTTGAAACATGGGCTTTATTTTCGGGATTACCCCTTTAACAAAAGTGGAGTCGCCATCGAACGTGTCATAACAAACTTCCCTTTCACAGGCTGTTATCACTACGACACTGGTCAGCCTTGGCAGGGAGAATGAAAATCTTTCCATAATCTGGGAAAAACAAACCCAGCCCATCCGGAGATTGCCCCCTGAATGGACTGGGTTTTATACATTCTTATATCAGCTTCAGGAAATCAGACATTCCTCAAAGCCCTATAAATTCAGACTTTTCCAATTGCTCACTTCTGTGCAATCGCCGCCTGTGCTGCCGCAAGTCTTGCGATCGGCACACGGAATGGTGAACAGGATACATAGTCAAGACCAATCTTGTTGCAGAACTCTACAGAAGATGGATCTCCACCGTGTTCACCACAGATACCGCAGTGAAGGGCACTGTTTACAGGTTTGCCGAGCTTCAGGGAAGTTTCCATAAGCTTGCCTACACCAGTCTGGTCAAGTTTTGCAAATGGATCGTTCTCAAAGATCTTAGCATCATAGTAAGCATCCAGGAATTTACCAGCGTCATCACGGGAGAACCCGAATGTCATCTGGGTCAGGTCGTTAGTACCGAAGCAGAAGAAGTCAGCCTCTTTTGCGATCTCATCCGCAGTAAGTGCGGCACGAGGAATCTCGATCATGGTACCTACTTCATATTTCAAGCTGCTGCCAGCTGCTGCGATCTCAGCATCAGCGGTCTCAACAACAAATTTCTTAACATATTTAAGCTCTTTTACATCGCCGATCAGCGGAATCATGATCTCCGGTTTTACGGTCCAGTCTGCATGTGCTTTCTGAACGTTGATCGCTGCACGGATCACAGCTTTTGTCTGCATCTTTGCGATCTCCGGATAGGTCACAGCCAGACGGCATCCACGATGTCCCATCATTGGGTTGAACTCATGCAGGGAAGCGATGATCGCTTTGATATCCTCTACGGATTTGCCCTGGGCATCCGCCAGTTTCTTAATATCTGCTTCCTCTGTCGGAACGAACTCATGAAGAGGCGGATCCAGAAAACGGATGGTAACCGGATTTCCTTCAAGAGCCTCGTAGAGAGCTTCAAAGTCACTCTGCTGATAAGGAAGGATCTTGTCCAGAGCAGCTTCTCTTTCCTCTACAGTATCTGCACAGATCATCTCACGGAATGCAGCGATCCTGTCTTCCTCGAAGAACATATGCTCTGTACGGCAAAGTCCGATACCCTCTGCACCGAGCTCACGTGCTTTCTTTGCATCCGCAGGAGTATCTGCGTTGGTACGTACTTTCATGGTACGATATTTGTCAGCCCAATCCATGATACGGCCAAACTCACCAGCAATGGTAGCGTCTACTGTTGGGATAATGCCATCATAAATATTTCCGGTAGAGCCGTCGATGGAGATAGAATCTCCCTCTTTGAACTCTTTACCATTTAAAGTGAATTTTTTGTTTGCCTCGTCCATGTTGATGTCACCACAGCCGGATACACAGCATGTACCCATACCACGTGCAACAACGGCTGCATGGCTTGTCATACCACCACGGACGGTCAGGATACCCTGGGAAGCTTTCATACCAGTGATATCTTCTGGAGAAGTCTCAAGACGAACAAGAACAACTTTTTCTCCACGGGCATTCCACTCTACTGCATCCTCAGCAGTAAATACCACTTTACCACAAGCAGCTCCCGGAGAAGCACCAAGTGCTTTTGCCATCGGTGTAGCAGCTTTCAGTGCAGCGGCATCGAACTGTGGATGAAGAAGGGTGTCCAAATTACGGGGATCGATCATCACAACTGCCTCTTCTTCTGTTCTCATTCCCTCATCTACCAGGTCACATGCAATCTTAAGAGCGGCCTGGGCAGTTCTCTTACCGTTACGGGTCTGCAGCATGTAGAGCTTCTTATTTTCAACAGTAAACTCCATATCCTGCATATCTCTGTAGTGGTTCTCCAGAGTGGAGCAAACCTCTTTAAACTGAGCAAATGCCTCTGGGAATTCCTGCTCCATCTGAGCGATCGGCATCGGTGTACGAACACCAGCAACCACGTCTTCACCCTGGGCATTCTTCAGGAACTCACCCATAAGTTTCTTCTCGCCGGTAGCTGGATCACGGGTAAAGGCAACACCTGTACCACAGTCATCACCCATGTTACCAAATGCCATGGACTGTACGTTTACAGCTGTACCCCAGGAATACGGGATATCATTGTCACGGCGGTATACATTTGCACGAGGGTTGTCCCAGGAACGGAATACGGCCTTGATAGCACCCATCAGCTGCTCCTTCGGATCATCCGGGAAGTCTGCGCCGATCTTTTCTTTATATTCAGCTTTGAACTGATTTGCCAGTTCCTTCAGATCATCTGCGGTCAGCTCAACGTCCTGCTGTACGCCGCGGTCTTCTTTCATTTTGTCAATCAGTTCTTCAAAATATTTCTTTCCAACTTCCATAACAACGTCGGAGTACATCTGGATAAATCTTCTGTAGCAGTCCCAAGCCC
>CAJUAU010000037.1 GCA_910584645.1 uncultured Eubacterium sp. | reverse complement strand
GAAATATGATGAAAATGAAGATGCGGGGAATGTCGGGAAGCCTTATTCTATCGAGATTTGCGACACTCCGAGATGGATAAATCTCTATGCGGCAGCTAATGATGATGTTTATTTATGATACGGAATGTAAGAAACTCAGCTTGTCTATATATTCTTGGACAAGCTGAGTTTTTTATATCAAACTACGCCATTGAATAATTTGTTTATGGTGTTTTACTATCATTGACTTTTCATACAAAAGAGGATATACTATAACAAATCACATAATTCTTGAGATATTTTTGTGTGGATTAATAGAGGTGTAATCAATGCTTGATGAAAAAGTGATAGATATTGTCAGAAGGATTTTTTTTGACCATGATTGTATCATGACGACCGCTGAACTTAATTCTTATAAACTATATTATGCTGATATTCAGAAATTATTAGATGAAGGACTGATTGAAAAGGTAAAATGGGGATATTACCATTGGGTGGATTCTTTTGATGGACAGGAGGTTAAGATAATCAATCGGCTTTTTCCAGATGCAGTCCTTTGTATGGAAACAGCTCTCTTTTATTATCATTATAGCGACCGTAATCCTGTCGAATGGAATATTACGGTTGATAAAAATGTTTCAAGGAATCGTACAAAGATAGATTATCCGTTTGTAAAGGCTTATAGAGTTGAGCCTTATTTCGTACCGCTAGGGGAAATAAAAGGAAGTATTGATTTTGTAGATGTCCGCATTTATGACCGTGACCGTACGATTTGTGATGTCTTGCGGAATATGAGCAAGATGGATAAAGAAATTTTTAATAAGGCAGTTCAAGGTTATGTGAGAGACACGCAGAAAAATATCCCAAACCTTATGAAATATGCAAAGGAACTCAGAGTGCAGAAGAAAGTAAAAGAATTGATTGGAGTGTGGTTGTAGTGGCTGATATTGCGGCATCTGTTTTGGCAAGGCTAAGGAATAAGGCAAAGGCGGCTGGCATTAGTTATCAGCAATGCTTACAGCTTTTTATGCAGGAGGAATTTTTGCGGAAGCTTTCAAAATCGGGGCATGAGGATACTCTTATTCTTAAGGGCGGTTTGTTTATTTATACGCTTACAAATTTTGAAAGCAGAGCGACTGTTGATGTGGATTTTCTATTGCGCAGTGTTTCTAACTCGTTAGAAGAAGTACAGGCTCTTATTGTAAAAATTCTTGCCGTGCCTACGGGCAATGATTATATTGAGATGACAGCCAAAGGCTTTGAGAAAATTTCCCCACAAAGGAAATATCACGGCATTAGTACGCAGATTATCGGAAAAATTAAAAATGTCCGTGTGCCGTTCAATGTAGATATAGGAGTAGGGGATGTGATTGTGCCATGTGCCGAGGAACGGACGATTCATACGCAGCTTCCTGAGTTTGAATCTCCTGTTATTATGACGTATTCTCTTGAAAGTACGATTGCTGAAAAGTTTGACGCTATTTTACAGCGGTTTGAACTGACAGGCAGAATGAAGGACTTTTACGATATTTACTATCTGGCAAAGACTTTTAATTTTGATGGAGTGAAATTGCAGACAGCAATATCCAGAACATTGGAACGGCGAGGGACACCCTACGAAAAGGACAGTTTCAAGCGTATTCTCACACTTGCTGAGGATGTGGATATGCAGAAGCGGTGGAAATTCTTCTTGAAGACTATGAAAGATGATACACTTGAGTTTTCGGAGGTCATAAATGAAATACAGACTTTCCTTGAGCCTGTATTTAATGCGATTGTGAACGAAGATGAGTGGCAAAATTCTTGGGATATATCATCTAACATCTGGGTTAAAACTAGTGGATAAAAAAGAAAGGTTGGTGAAACTGATGGGCGGTAAGGAAGCTTCACGAGGTTTTTTATATCAAGGTTTTGCTTCAGTATTAGAAGCATTAACCGATAAAGACAATTGGGATAAGATTTATATTGAATTTCCGACATCTAATGACAAAGTTGATATAGCATTAGGAAAAGCTGATAAAATCACAAAAAGTATACAAGTAAAATCAACAATAAATACATTTTCTAAATTTGATGTTAAATTATGGCTTTGTGACCTTATAGCAGATATAGATACCTTCGAATATGAACTATGTTTAATTGGGCAATGTGAAAAGGCAGCAATTACTTTTATAAATTCAATTGGAAAATTTTATAGCAACACGCTTGATAAAATGGCAATAGCATCACTTAACGGATTTGATACGGATTTGCTTAAAGATAAAAGAATTGATTTTGTTATCTTACCTTTTGAAATAGAGGTATTAGAAAAAATTGTACGAGATTCGTTGCATAAGTATATCTCGTATAGCAATCAAAAGATGACTTTTGACCAAATTAGCTTTATTGCTTCGGCTACTGTAAATGACCAAATGATTTCTTCAACACACGGTAATGGCATTGATAGAAAAGTGTTTGATGCAGAATTGGAAAAACGTATTTTGCTTGTTGCTGATAAATATTCTCCTAAAAGAATATCTATTGGTGTTACAAGCTTTCCACGTGGAGCAGTACATCTAGAAGATGAAACAATGTGCTTATCCCTGTTAGATAAGTTTGATGGTCGTAATATAAAAGAGGGATATGATTGGAATAATGATGTTTATGAAAAAGAAAAAGATTTTTTGCTTGCGAATACCAACAATAATCAAGCCTATCAAATATTTTTAGATGCACATGCATCCTTAGCTTTTGCGGCAGGACAGGTTCTTGATAGTAAATCTGGTATCAATGTATTTCCAATACAAAAGTCAGCAACAAATGGTACTGAATTATGGGATGTAAAACTGTCATTTAAAAGAAACTATTCTAATTGGGATATTTCACATGAAATATTTGATGAAAACCGATTTGATTCTGCATTAATACTAAATGTTACTCGTCCCATTTATCATAATGTGGTTGAATACATTAAAGAAAAAAATCTATCAATTGGGCGTATCATAAATTGTACACCAAGCGAAGTCGGTGCCACAAATTTTTCAATAGAAGATGGAAACCATGCAGCAGCTCTTGCTAATTCTGTTTATAACGCTATAGCGCAAAGAACTACTGTAGAGCGACGAGCAACGCTACATATTTTTGCTTCTGCACCAAATGCATTTATGTTTTTCTTGGGACAAAATTCACGAGGATTTGGTAAATGTGTTTTGTATGAATATGATTTTGAGCAACGAGACTCTTGTTCATATTCAAAATCAATAAATTTTACAAATTGAAGGAGGATTATTTATGTCTACTGTACCATCATATTTTAAGGATTTTTTGTCCAATATTCGTCTAACCGATAATCAAGTGAATGATTTGAAGACAGGACACACGACATTAAGAAAAAGATTAGAGGGAGACGAAAAATTATCAAAAATTATTGTTAGCACTTTCTTGCAGGGAAGCTACCGTCGTTCTACGGCTGTGAAACCTAAAAATGGAAACAAATCAGATGTTGACGTTATTGTTGTAACAAAATTAGACTCTGAAGAATATACGCCAGAAGAAGCATTAAATTTATTCGTACCTTTTTTAGACAAGCACTATAAAGATAAGTATAGAATTCAAGGCAGGTCAATAGGTATAAGTTTAAGTTATGTTGACTTGGATATTGTGCCTACTTCTGCTCCAAGTGAAAGCGAAACAGGAATATTGCAAGATAAAGCTATTATTTCTGAATATACAATTGAAGATTTCCAGCAAAATGTGTTTTCAAAATCATTTGATACTACTTTGTTTGAAAGCTCCTATAATATATTTTGTAAATCAGATAGCGAACCCCAATGGAAAGCTGAGCCACTCATAATTCCTGACCGTGAAGCTGAAGAATGGGATGAGACACATCCGCTTGAACAAATTCGATGGACAGTTGAGAAAAACAAGAATTGTAATACACACTATATAAATGTTGTTAAGGCATTAAAGTGGTGGCGTAAGACACAATATCCAGATATGAAACATCCGAAGAGCTATCCATTAGAGCATTTTATTGGCGATTGCTGTCCAGATGGTATAACTACTGTAGCTGAAGGGGTTGTATTAACTCTTGAAAATATCGTTTCTGAACACCCTACAAAACCCTTCTTAGCTGATAGAGGAGTTCCTGAACATGATGTTTTTGCAAGAATTACAGATGATGAGTATTCTGATTTTTATGATACCGTTTGTGATGCCGCTAAAATTGCTCGTGAAGCTTATGATTGTGAAGAATTGTATGATAGTGTTTGCAAATGGAGAGAGTTATTTGGCAATGAATTTCCCTCTGCTCCCGAACCTACAAAGTCTAATTCTCCAGCGGGATTTACAAATCGTACTGAAAAATCAGCAGCTATTCCAGAAGGAAGATTTGCATAAATGGAACCAAAACAAATATTAAATAAATTAAATCAGGCACGAAGAGCATTAGATTCATTGTCGCAAGTTGAGATAATAGATGAATGGAAATTTGAAAATGAATTAAATGTGTGGTATTTACATTTAGGTATAGCGATTGAGTATAAAACAACATATTTCCCCCCAATATCTCAATGGTATATTGTTGTTGACTCCAATTATCCAAAAGGAAAAATAAAAGTATATCCTGATGTGAAAAACAGTATAACGGTTACATTGTATCATCAGGCTAATAACTCCAAAATTGAAAGAAATGGGTTATGGAGAAAAGGAGCATTATGTCTTGAAGTAAATACGATATCTGATTTTCAATCGGAACCTTATAGTATAGATGAACGATTACTTTATCATGTAAAAAGAACAATCAATTGGCTTGAACTAGCCGCTAAAGATGAGTTAGTTGCAGATGGTGAGCCGTTTGAACTGCCCGAATTTAATTTGAGCAATGTATTAGAAATGCAATTTGCTTTTTCTGAAGATATTGTTACTTTTATGCAATGGGAAAGTACTGATTGCAGATATGGAATCGCAGAATTAGATGTTTATAAAAGCAAGCCATTTGTGTATTATGTAAAGCAATTTAAATCATTAAATGGTAGCATCGAGCACTACACGCAATGGGGTAATTATCTTTCAAAAACGAATATTTCGCCTCCGATTAATGCTCCGTGGATACTTTTGAAGCAGCCTCCAGTAATTAATGAGTGGCAAGCACCAGAAACTTTGGGTGATTTAATTGATGCCTGTAATAGCCAGCACATTGACGTTTTGAATGTGTTGAAAAATGTTGTTTCAAAGATTCGAGATGGAAGACGACATCTACTTCTACTTGGTTTTCCTGTACCGAAAACTTTTGGTGGTGAGCCTGAAATTGTTTTTTGGAAGGCATTATATTTACCAGTTGTATCATACGGTAAAAAGACAGCAAAGGGCTTCCGAACTAATCAACAAGGATGGTGGTTGCGTGATAAAAGTGCAGTTTTGACTCGAAAAACAAAGTTAGATTGGATTATTTCAGAAAACTGGAATCGGCAAGAAATATCACAGAGAGGTAAAATGAATGATTTTTTACTTAGAAAAAAGATATTGCTTGTTGGAGCAGGTTGTATTGGTTCATCAGTAGCAGAGATATTTGTACGGGCAGGAGTATATAACCTCACTATTGTAGACTCTGACTTATTTGAAGTCGGGAATTTGTCTCGTCATGTTCTAAATATGAGCAATGTTGGAGAATTTAAAGAACTATCCTTGTGCAGTCATCTTAATTTTTTAAATCCACATGCAAATATTAAGGTGATAAACGATACACTTACGATTGATGAAGGATCCAAAACCAATATTACTCTAGATAAATATGATATAATTATTGATTGCACAGGTGAAAACAGCGTTCTTGATGTTTTTCAAAAAGTTGATTTTAGAAAAAGTCATATTATAGCTTCCATATCTGTAGGATTGGGAGCAAAGCATTTATATCTGACGATAATGAGTGGTAATACCTTTTGTTTCAACTCATTTTATAGGTTAATTTCGCCATATATACAAAGCGAAAGAGACTTATTTGATGATTATAACTTACCAAGAAATGGGATTGGATGTTGGCATCCAACCTTTCCTGCAAGAAGTGATGATGTTTGGCTTGCGGCTGCTACAGCAGTAAAAGCAATCGAAAACTATATCATTACAAAATCTGAAAAAACTCTTTCAATTGTTTATGAACAGAGAGAAAACGATGGGCTTTTCGAAGGTTATATATTGGTGGATAAAAAAGAAGATGGATAATTTGCTTTTTCAAGATAAAAGTAGAATATATTATATTAATTTAAGCAGAGGAGCCTATGAACAGATGCTTTACTACTGCAACGAGTCTAATCCTTATGAAACTGGAGGGATATTAATAGGAAATTACTCTCTAGACCAAACAACGGCGAACATTTTGCAAATAACGCCGCCCCCCAAAAAATCAAAACATGCAAAATGCAAATTTTATAGAAGTTCAAGCGGCTTAAAGAAGACTTTAGATGCAGCATGGAATCAAGGTCAATACTACCTAGGTGAGTGGCATTATCATCCAAATGCATTATCCTTTCCAAGTAGCACAGACAAAACCCAAATGATGAATTTATCGCAAAACAAACAATTAAATTGTCCAGAGCCTATTCTGATTATTATTGGAGGCTATAAAGATAATTGGAATATAAACGTTCGGCTGTATGTAAATAATCAAGAAATTATCATGAACAAACAATGATGCTAATGCTTCTATAATGAAGTGAGCCATTTTCGTAACCTCGACCTACAGAAGCAGCGGTAATGCCCCGGATTGGAAAAAACTGTGTGAACCCGGAACACGCTACTCCTTGACACATCGGGAAAATTGTAATATTGTATTTATAGAAGAAAAGATTTTGTGGCATTCGCCATATGTTCATGCGGTTAAAGGATCCGGATCATTGCCTGGGGAAATCATGAAAAGGTCGTGATGCCGGTACTTAAAGCTGCAAATGGGCGGAAAGGTAGTATGGTAAATTTAGTCATTTTATTAGAGTGTTTTGGCATATGCCTGACTATCATAGCTCTGTTCTTTCTGCTCAATGGGGATGGAGCCAGGGAACAGAAACTACTGATCTTTATTATGTGTGGCTCACTGGTACAAAATTTGGGTTATTTATTGGAACTGAAAGCGGCTACGCTGGAGGCTGCGATGACAGCTGTGACTGTAGAAAATGTGGGCTCTGCTTTTGTTCCGCTTTGTTATTGTCTGTTTATTTATATTTATTGTTATATTACTCCGCCGATAAAGCTTATAAGGGTTCTTTTCGCAGTCAGCTTCTTTATACTGCCTACTGTGATCTTTAACTGGCAGGGTGTTTTTTACAGGGATGTTCAGTGGCTCGCGGACGCGGATGGATTTTATCATATCAGCATTACATATGGTCCATTATATGTGTTTTTCCTGATCAGCCGTATTATTCTGCCTTTTATTCTCTGTATGGCCACATTGGTGAGAGCGATCTGTGGGCGCTCGGATCAGAAGGCCAGCCGTCAGTATTGGACAATTCTCGTGATCTCTACGTTTCCTGTCATTATGCTGATGGCCTATGTTCTTAAACTGGTTAAAGTATTTGATTTTACGCCGGCAACGCTGGCAATATCCATGTCCATGGTAGTCATCGTGGTATGGAGCCGCCGTAATTATGATTTCCGTCATCTGGCGGCTGCCAAAGTCCTGGAGAGCCTGGGGGATGGTGTGATCGCATTGGATGACCATGACCGGCTGGTCAGCTATAACAGAGCGGCGGCAAATATTTTTACCCATCTGCCTGACCATAAGCTGGGAGAGAATATCCGGGTAGTGGAGGATTTTCGTGAGGAAATGCTGAACAAGGACATTCCCCAGAGTTTTTCTATCAATGGACAGCATTATGAAAGCCACAGCAAGCATATTATAGATGAAAACGGCAGGGTACAGGGCAATGTTATCCTGATCCTGGATATGACAGATATAAAGGCCTATATAAAAGAAATTAAGCGTGTGCGGCATGAGGCGGAGAAAGCCAGCATTGCCAAAAGTGAGTTTCTTGCTAATATGTCCCATGAGATACGAACACCGATGAATGCCATCATCGGCCTGAATGATATTATCATGGAGGAATGTGGGGATACTGAGATTTATGCCTATGCCAAGGATGTGCAGTCCGCAGCAAAAAATCTGCTGGCGATCATCAATGATATTCTGGATCTGTCCAAGGTGGAAGCAGGGAAAATGGAATTGGTGGTTGTAGATTATTATCTGAAAGACCTGGCGAATGAGATTGTTGCAATGATGGATATGGCGGCTTCCCAGAGGGGACTGATCCTGAAGTATGAGTGCGACGAGACAATCCCCTGCTGCTACAATGGGGATGATGGCAGGATCAAACAGATTTTGATCAACATTATAAACAACGCCATTAAGTTTACGGACAAGGGATATGTACGTACATATATTACCGGCAAACCCGGAAAGCATGCAGATGAGGAACTGCTTATTTTCCATGTGGAAGATACCGGCTGCGGAATTCGGGAGGAAGACCTTGACAAGATCTTTGAAGATTTCCGGCAGGTGGATTCCAAACGGAACCGGAGCGCCGAGGGCACCGGGCTGGGGCTTGCGATAGTAAAGCATCTGGTAGAACTGATGGGGGGTACCATCGAGGTGGAAAGTACCTACGGTAAAGGAACGATGGTGACGATCATGATCCCCCAGAAGATCGTAGACAGATGTCCGATCTCCGAGAGGCCGGAGGTCCCGCAGAGAGAGGAGAAAGTGGCGGACAGTTTTACAGCGCCGGGCATAAAAGTACTTATTGTGGATGATAATGTGATCAACCGCAAAGTGGCCAGGGGCTTTCTGAAAAATTATGATTTCGATCTCACCGAGGCGGAAAGCGGGCCGGAGGCCATCGAACTGGTACGCGGATCCCGGTTTGACATCATTTTTATGGATCATATGATGCCAGGCATGGACGGCATTGAGGCGGCGGAGATCATCCGCAGGGACTGTGGCGAAAAAGGGACTGCTCCTGTTATGGTTGCACTGACCGCCAATGCTATGGAAGGCATGCGGGAACATTTTCTGGAGTGTGGTTTTCAGGATTTTATATCCAAACCTCTTGACAGGAAAGAGATGAATCAGCTTTTATTGCGCTGGGTTCCAGAAAAATACAGACAGGTGGATGACAGCCAGGAGGAATCCAGGCCGCTGGATCCGGAGATGTTTCAGATCGATGGGGTGGATATGGAGGCTGCACTGCAGTATTATTCCGGAGATGAAGAGGGTTTTGTTGATCTGCTGGAACTTTACTGTATGGATGGTAAGCGCAAGACAGAATTATTGCGTGAGCTTGTAAGATCAGATATTTTACACTATCAGATAGAGGTGCATGGACTTAAGAGTGCCTCCGCAAATATTGGAGCCATGGTTGTCTCAGAGATGGCCCGTGAACAGGAATATGCTGCTGTACAAGGTGATAGCGAATTTATCGACAGTCAGTTTCCAGTGTTGATGGCAGAGTATGAGAACCTTCTGGCGAATATCGAACAGTTTTTGAAGCAGCGCAGCCTGGCGGATGGCGGGAAAGAGAAGCTTTCCCCTCTGACAGCTCAGGAGCTGAGGGAACAGGCAGAGTCAGCGCTGAAGGAACTGAAGCGTTTTCGGTCTCAGGAGTGTGCGGCAAGAGTGGATGAGATGCTGCTTCATGAGCTGTCTGAGGATGTGGAAGAGAGACTTTTGCAGATACGGGAACAACTGATGTTATATGAGGATGATGATGCGGAAGAGCTGCTGGACCAGCTTTTGACCGTACTTGATAAGGAGGAAGAATAAAATGGGCCAGATCGTAGTAACAAAAAGTTCTAAAAAGTGTATTTTGGCGGTGGATGATACGGCAATTATCCTGACGCGGATTTTCAACACTCTGCAGGATGATTATGATGTGATCACTGTAAATTCCGGGGTACGGGCTTTGAAATATCTGGAGCAGGAGAAGCCGGATCTTATTCTTCTGGACATTAAGATGGCGCAGATGAACGGCATCGAAACGCTGAAGAGGATACGTGCTATGAAAAACCGGGCGGATATCCCTGTGATCATGCTTACCGGTGTGGAGGAAAAAGATATGGTTGTACTGACCCACAAACTGGGAATCTGCGATTACATACTGAAACCTTTTGATTCAGATGTTCTTCTGGACAGGATCCACCGGGTTTTTGTACAGGAAAAATGATAGGATACGAAATCTTGATAGAGAGGGGACTTGTGAGATGAATACTGCTATGACGCAAGAAGAGCTTGAACAGATACTGGATCAAGCGGTTCAGGATGTGACAGAACGTACCGCGGGTGTGCAGCTGCATCAGGCAGACCAGGTACTGGGGGAAGACCTTTGTACCGTTCAGATCACCTTTGACAAGGGGTTTTGTACCAGCCTTACTCTTTGCGCAGATACCAGGCTGCTGTACCGTATGGCATGTAATTCTTTTCATGAAGATTCAGTCAGTCCCGAGGATATAGAGGAGTTCAGCAAAGAATATTTCAATGTATTGTGCGGCAAGATAGTCGGAGCGATGTTCCGCGTCACACAGATCCCGGCTCATTTTGGGCCGCCTGTGTTTTATCATGGGTGTTATAAGTCTGAGGGGCGTGAGGTACAATTTGTGCTTACATATTCCAATGAACGCTATGGAAGTGTGCAACTGGTTCATCATGTACCCAGTTCCGATAAGGATGGAACTGGTTTGGCTAAAACCTGAGAGAAGGGAGCATATAAAATGAGCAAACGAATAATGGTGGTAGATGATTCCCGGTTGGTCCTGGTTCAGCTGGGAGATGTTCTTGAGGGCACAGATTATGAGATCGCAGCATATTGCCGAAGCGGGGAAGATGCGATAAATCGGTATGATGAAGTGAAGCCTGATCTGATAACAATGGATATTATCATGCAGGGAATGGACGGATTGGATGCTGCGGAGCTTATTCTGAAAGATCATCCAGATGCCAGGATCGTCATGGTTTCATCTCTGGCCTATGACGATACTATAGAAAGAGCCAATGCAATCGGCGCAAGAGGTTTTGTGGATAAGCCATTTTATCAGGAGCAGCTGCTCAAGGTATTCGAGCAGGCATTATCCTAGATTTATGATAGAGAAGAAGTTATCAGCAAATACAGGAGGGAAAAAGATGTATCATTGCCATATTCATTTCTATTTTGCAGGTCATCCGTGCAGAGCCTTTGAGATCATAAAGGAAATGTCCCCGCTTGTACCGTTTACCCATGAGTTCTCGGAAAGTGACAAGCTGGAGGAGAAGCTGACAGCCCAGGCGGATGTGATCCTGGTCAGCTTACAGGGAATGGATGCAAAAGAAGCAACGCAGATGTTGGCTTCAAAAAGGAAAGAGGACGCGGAAGTCATTTTGCTTGCGGACAAGGAACAGATCCAGGTTCTGTCAGACAAACTTTCGGAATTTACGGATATATGGACGCTGCCACTGTCAGATGTGGAGATCCGTTTCCGGTTCCTGAGATGGCAGCAGGCATATAAAATGAGCAGAGACTTCTGGGAGACAAGTCATTTTCTGGAGGCAACTATCAACAATGTCCCAAATTTAATCTGGTATAAGGATAAAGATGGTGTTCACGAAAAGGTAAATGACAGTTTCTGCCAGACGGTGGGAAAGACCAAGAAACAGGTGGAGGGGCGCCGCCACGCCTATATCTGGGATGTGGAGGAAGATGATCCGGCTTGTATAGAATCGGAACGTGAAGTTATGACGAAAGAAAAAACTTATGTTTCAGAGGAAACGATCAAGACCGGAGAGGGTATGAGGCAGCTTACCACCTACAAATCACCACTATATAATGTGGATGGCAGTGTAATGGGGACAGTGGGCGTCGCCATCGATGTGACAAAAGAACGTGAGTATGAGCAGGAGATTATCCGAAAAAATCAGTCTCTGGAGAAAATATTTACTTCTATTGACTGTGGGGTTATGCTGCATACAGAAGATGGAAAACAGATCCTCAGTGTTAACCGGGCAGCGCTTAAGATCCTGGGATATGAGTCGAAAGAGGAACTGGAAGCCGGAGGTTTTGATATGGTGGCAGCCTCTGTAATGGAAGAAGATAAACCGAGGCTTCTGGAATCCATCAGGGAGCTGAAAGAAGTGGGAGACAATGTCGGTGTGGAATACCGTGTACGGCATAAGAATGGGGAAATTTTACATATCATGGGCAATGTTAAACTGCTGGAGGAGAACGGTGAACATGTTTATCAGCGTTTTCTCCTGGATTGTACAGCCCAGAAACTGCAGGAAAAGAAAAAGGAAAAACGTCATCAGGAGCTGGTTCAGGCACTGAGTATTGATTATAATCTTGTCTGTTTCTTTGATCTTGATACCGGGATGGGATTACAGGTACAAAATGATAAGAATATGTTTGTGGATGCTTTTGATGAAAAACTGTCCCTGGATGAAGGCATGACGCAGTACATCGACAAGTTTGTTCATGAGGATGACAGGGATATGCTGAGAGAGGCGTCTTCCCGGGAACTGCTCATAAAAGAGCTGGAAGGAAAGAAGATGTACTCTGTGAATTACCGCATAATAAAAGAGGGTAAGATCAAGTATTTCCAGCTGAAGGTGGTTCGTGCAGGATCATGGGAGAAGAACCACGGTATTGTTCTCGGATTTCATAGTGTGGATGCGGAGATCCGCAACGAGATGGAACAGAAAAATCTGCTGGAAGATGCTCTTATGCAGGCAAATCAGGCGAGCAAGGCAAAGAGTGTATTTCTTTCCCACATGTCTCATGACATCCGTACTCCGATGAATGCGATCATTGGTTTTACGGCTCTGGCGATCACTCATATAGAACAAAAAGAACAGGTAGAGGAATACCTTAAGAAGATCATGACATCAGGAAATCATCTGCTGAGCCTGATCAATGACGTTCTGGATATGAGCCGGATCGAAAGCGGCAAGATGCATCTGGAGGAGAAGCTCTGCAGCCTGCCGGATATCCTGCATGAACTTCGTAACATCCTGCAGTCAGACATCCGCGCCAAACAGCTGGAACTGTATCTGGATGCCGTGGATGTTATGAATGAGGAGATATACTGTGATAAGCTGAGGTTAAACCAGGTGCTTTTGAATCTGTTAAGTAATGCGGTCAAGTATACGACAGCAGGTGGCATCGTCAGCGTGAGGGTGACAGAAAAACCAGGCGCTCCAGCCGGTTATGCAAATTATGAGTTTAGTATAAAAGATACCGGTATCGGTATGAGTGAAGAATTCGTATTACATATCTTTGAGCCCTTTGAGAGAGAACGGACTACAACTATCAGCGGCATAGAGGGAGCCGGTCTTGGAATGGCGATCACGAAAAATATCGTGGATATGATGAATGGAACTATTGATGTAAAGAGTGAGCAGGGGATAGGAACCGAATTTACTGTATCCTTTACATTCCGTCTCAGTTCTGAAACAAAATCTTATCAGGAGATTCCAGAGCTCAAGAACTGCAGGGCGCTGGTTGTAGACGATGATTTTAATACATGCGACAGCGTATCTTTCATGCTGGGGCAGCTCGGGCTGCGGGCAGAATGGACTTTATCAGGAAAGGAAGCGGTGCTGCGTACCCGCCAGGCATCCATGAGGGGAGACTGCTACAGTGTATATATCATTGACTGGCTTCTTCCTGATATGAATGGCATCGAAGTCACCCGGAGGATCCGGAAGGAGATGGGGGAGGATGTGCCAGTGATCGTACTGACCGCATATGACTGGTCGGATATCGAGAGTGAGGCGAAGGAGGCAGGTGTAACGGCATTCTGCAGTAAACCCCTCTTTATGTCGGAACTCAGCAGTTGTTTAAATTCTGTTGTAAACGCAGAGGATATGGAAGACAAGGAAGATGACGACGAGGCAATGGAACTCCCGACGGGAAGGATCCTTCTGGCTGAGGATAATGAGCTGAACCAGGAAATTGCCGTGGCAATATTAGAAGAGGCCGGACTCAGCGTCGAGGTGGCAGGAAATGGACAGATCGCCGTGGAAATGCTGGAAAAATCGGAACCGGATCATTATCAGCTGATCCTTATGGATGTTAAGATGCCAGTGATGAACGGCTACGATGCAACGAAAGCGATCCGGAAGCTGGAAAATAAGAAATTGTCGTCGATACCAATCTTTGCAATGACCGCCAATGCCTTTGAAGAAGACAAACGAGAGGCTTTAAAATGTGGGATGAACGGTCACCTGGCAAAGCCGATCGATGTGGAAAAACTGTTTAAGCTGTTAAAGAAAGTACTGAGCTGAAATAAAAAATTTCAACAAAGCTCAAATACCGGAAAGCAGGCAGAAGCGGTGAACCCATAGGAAGATTCTGTGGTTCCCAAAGGAGCTGCAGGACTTCACTATTGTGAGCAATTTAAAAAATGTAAAAAGTGGGAATAAAAAGGAAAAAATTGTTGCAAAACAAATAGAGATATGTTATACTAACGAAGTATCTTATCAGCAGTGCCTTAGTACTGCCAGCTCCCTGCGCAAGCAGGGAGTATTTTTTTTATAAATCATCCTGGCTCGATGGCGCTAATTTGCACCGTCGAGCTAAGTAATAAGAATATGTAAAGAAAGATCCTGCATATCATGTATAAAGCAGAAGCTGGATGGTTTACCATGAATAAGGAAATCTTCGATCAGGCAATTACATTTCATGAAAGTATTACAATTCCAATAGAGATGAAAGATTCTATTGATCGTCTTTTAAAAAAGGGAGTTTATAAGGAACTACATCGTAGGAAAATGTTATCGGATGGGCAGCTTGACATGTTATTATCCTCTCATGATATGATCGGAGACAGTGCGGATGAAAAATAAACTGCGGGTTGCGGCATATGCGAGAGTATCTACAGAAAAGGATGATCAGGCTAATTCTTTGGCCAGCCAGAAAAATTATTTTGCAGATTATATCGGCAGACAGAGCGATATGGAACTTAGTAATGTGTATTTTGATGAGGGGATCAGCGGTACACAGACGAAGAAACGCTCTGGATTTAATCAGATGATCCAAGATGCACTCAATGGAAATTTCAACCTCATTCTGACAAAAGAGGTTTCCCGTTTTGCAAGAAATACGGTAGACACCCTTTTTTATACGAGGGAACTCAAAAAGGCAGGAGTCGGTGTGGTCTTTACCATTGATCATATTGATACCCGCCAGAGCGACGGCGAGCTGCGCCTGACAATTATGGCAAGTCTCGCCCAGGAGGAGAGCAGGAAGACCTCAGAACGTGTCAAATGGGGACAACAGAGGCGGATGGAGCAGGGGGTTGTCTTTGGCAGGGATCTCCTGGGCTATAGGGTAAAAAATGGGATGCTTTCCATCAATCCTGAGGAGGTACCCGTTGTCAAAGCCATTTTTCACAAGTACACAAATGAGGGAAAAGGCGTACATGTTATCGCCAGGGAACTGATTGAGGAAGGACATCGTCCAAAACGCATTTCCCTATGGTCTGATACCGTGATCCTCCGTATTTTGCAGAATGAAAAATATGTGGGGGATTTATGCCAGAAAAAGACGTTTACTCCGGATTATCTGACGCATAAAAAGAAATACAACCGTGGCGAAGAAGAAAAAATTTACATAAAAGACCATCATGAGGCTATTATTGACCGTGACTTGTGGAACCGGACACAGGCAGAACGAAAACGGCGTTCTCTGTCTGCCGCTCAGAAATCGAGACATAGCAACCGTTATTGGTGCAGCGGCAAGATCTGCTGCGGGGAGTGCGGCAGCAGGTTTGTCAGCCGGACAAAGAAATTAAAAAAAGGGACATATAAGGCGTGGCGGTGTTATCGGGCTGCAAATCATGGTATATTAAAAAAGGATGCGGACGGAAAAGAAATCGGCTGCAATAATAATTCCATCAATGAAAAGGCATTGCTTGCCTGTATGAAATACTGTGTCAATCTTGTATGCCAAAACCGGAAACAGCTGCGGGAAGAAATTCTTTCCAGCATTCAGGCAGTTTGCGGGGGATCGGCCACGGAAATAGGCGGAGACAAAATCAGGAAGAAGATGGAGGCAATCGAGGAAAAGAAGAGGAAATCTTTTGATGCCATGCTGGAGGGGCTGCTTACGAAAGAGGACTTGAAAAAGCAGACGGAATGGTATGACAGTGAACTTTCCCGTCTGCAGACGCTGCTTGAAGAAAACGAGCAGTATAACAGACAGTATAGCAAAAAGGATGAAATAGCTGAATTGGAAAAAATGCTGGATGAAATTTTGTCATTTCGTGAGGACAATGAAATGCTGTACCGTGAGATATTGGAGAAGATTGTTGTCTGCCGGGATGCTGAACGGGGGGATAAGCGCCTTGTTGTGTGGTTTAAGTCCCTGCCCGCTGGCATATGCCTTAGAATCAAGTCTGCAGGGATGGGGGAAGAATATCATACGGAGATATTGGAGTGGGGATTTGTATCGTGAATTCATATGCGGTGTTCTATAATCCCCTATTTCCCGGGACACTTCCATACGCAACTTCCCTGCCGATATCCCGATATCGGTCAATACCCCGGCAACTTTCCGGTTGGTATTGGAATACCGCTGGG
>CAJUAU010000036.1 GCA_910584645.1 uncultured Eubacterium sp. | reverse complement strand
AAGGTGCTGACCAAAGATGGGCAAAATATTTTTATTTATTTGACCCTGACATCATGTTATTAGCAAAACAATGTGAGGCTAGATTTTATATTTTTTAATAGATAGTATAGATATATCCAAAGGGAAATAACTCCCAAAATCATTATAGTATAAAAAGAAAGGAGCTATGGTGTTTGAACTTCTAAAGACATCATACAAAGAAGAGATGTATTATATATTTTCTTCGGATATTATTAAAGGTAACAAATACAAAAAAATAGTTCATTATTTATGCGGTGTGGCAGATAAAATATATTTTACATTTTATAGGGATCTGATGACAAATGATAAGGTATTGGAATTAGAAGAAAAATGTAAAATTATTAGTGTGCCTAAAAAAATAAGAGAACGGTTTGATACAGATATTATTGGATATGAAGTTGATATTTTTATAACAAAGTATATATTTGAGTATAATAGTCTTTATGATTTGTTACGTGATAGAGTTTATGGGGCAGTGTTGTTTTATAGTGGTAATAGTGAGATAGTATATATCCAATTGGACGATTTTAATGATATCTACATTGAAACAAATGACAAAAATTTAATAAAAGAATTTTCTGATATCGGTCGGTCACGTGTATGATGGATATTTCTTTTATAATATGAGTCAATCGAGAGGCTATAGCAGTAAGTGTGTTCCGCTAAATGGTTGACCATTAAGTTTTTTTGCCAAAAAATCAGAATGGGTTTGTATTATGGGAAAAAGTATGTATATTTTAGAGTACTACGAAGAAATTGAAAATGGGGATTTATCTTATGACAGATATAGTCTGCTTGGTATCTTCCTGACAGAGAAACAAGCGGAAGAAAAAAGGGATCAGATCATCAAGGAGTGGGAATTAAGGGGAGATACTCTTTATGTGAGTATGATTGATATTGGAAACTCGCAATGGGAAGGGGGTTTTATATCTGAATAGGAATGATATTATATATGCATTGTATCATATTTACGATAGTAAAATTGATGGCATAATCATCAGGGAAACAAAAAGAATTGGATTTTATGCTACAAGGAAAGAGTGCGGGGAGAAAATTATTAAGTTTCACAAATATATTGGTTTTAGGGATTATCCGATTTCCTGTTTTAAGATCCTGGAATACAGAGTGGGAGAAGTATATTGGAAAAAGGAATTTATTTGTGATAAGGAAACGGAGCAGTGAACCAGGGGATATCCCTCACCCGCCAGGGTTTACAACCCCCTGTTTATGTAGTATAATGAAAAAATATTAGAAGGACGATAAGGTAAAGGAGAATCAGAAACATGCCGTTAGGATCGGAATCTGGCAAAACTTTGTACCAGCTGCGGTATGCTGCCGGGATCTACTGGCTGCTTGATATGAGCCAGCCGGGATATCCCTACAGAAAACCGTTGCCTCTGAACGAGATGGGAGCCTCGATCTGGAGAATGATGGAAAAGGGGATGGGGCAGGAAGAGATTTCGGCGGAGCTGGCAGAGGAATATGGGATTTCCCAGGAAGAGGTGGGAAAGGATGTACGGGACTTTTGCCAGCAGCTTGAACGGCAGGGAATCAAAGCGCATAAATGGTAGATCTGAATGAGACGGCGTGGAGGCAGAAATGAATATTTTACTTATTGGAGGCGCGGGAAGTTTGATGAATCAGATGATCATCAAACTGAGAAAAGAAGGGCACAGGGTGTATCTGCTGACGGGAGAGCAATTTGGTACAAGTTCCTATGCAAAAGTATTTGAACGTTATGATTTTTCTTATGATAATAGTAGTCTGAATGAGATATTTGAAAGTATCAGCCCGGATGTGGCTTTATTTCTGGGGGCATATGATCCCAATTTTTCCTGGCAGGAAAGGGAGAGGGATTCTGTGCGGTATATCTCATCCCTTATGAATCTGCTGACAGCATATGCCAGCGTGAGACAGGGGCGGTTTGTCTACCTCTCATCGGAAGAGGTGTACCGTGGAAATTTTGAGGAAAATATTACAGAAGATATCCCTGCCTGTGGGGAAGGAATCCGGGGAATGGCGCTGGTACAGGCCGAATATCTCTGTAATAATTTCAGGGAAATCCAGGAACTGGACATTGTGGTACTGAGACTAGATCATCTGTATGGTATTCCGAATGACCGGAGCCAGCTGGATGGGCTCTGTGGCTCTATGTGTGTAAGGGCATTGGAGCAGGGATATCTTCTGGCGGATCCAAACATTACCCATTCCCTTCTATTTGAATCAGATGCCATAGAGTTTATTTATCAGTTTATGAATAATAGGAAGACGGGATATTCTCTGTATCATATCTCTTCTTCTGTCCCAGTGACAGAGCTGCAGATTGGAGAGATCCTGTGTCGGTCGATGGGTGATGATACGGAGCTGGTAGAGGCGAATGAGCTGGAAGAGCACCGGAAAGTGCTTTCCAATCAGCGGTTTATCAGTGAATTTGGAGCTGCTGTCTGTCATCCGCCGGAGGACGGGATCCAGAGAGTGGCTTCTTATATTATGAAACATAAAGAGGCATTTAAACAGGAAGAGGAAGAAAAAAGGAAATTTGGCGGGCACATTTTCCGAAAATTTGGGTGGTTTTTTAAGGCATGTGTTCCGTTTATAGAAAATATGGCCTGCTTTATTCCATTTTTTATGTTGAATAACAGAACCGTTGACAGCCGGTATTTTTCCAGGCTGGATTTTTACCTGCTGTATGTATTGCTTTTTGCTGTGGTCTATGGACAGCATCAGGCAATTTTTTCAGCTGTACTGGCGGTCTGCGGCTACTTGTTCCGGCAAATGTATACCCGCAGCGGATTTGAAGTGATGCTGGATTACACCACCTATGTCTGGATGGCGCAGTTATTCATACTTGGCCTGGTGGTGGGGTATATGCGGGATCAGATACGGGCGATCCGGACCGAGGGCGCAGAGGTACAGAAGAGTCTGGGACGCCAGCTGAGGGATATCAAAGATATCAACAGCAGCAACGTCCGGGTGAAGGATGTACTGGAGCGGCAGGTGATCGATCAAAAAGACAGCATTGGAAAACTGTACAGCATCACCTCCACTCTGGATCAGTACACGCCGGAAGAGGTTCTCTTTTATGCGGTGGAGATTTTGTCCAAGATCCTGCGAAGTCCGGATGTGGCGATCTATACAGTATATAATTCGGATTATGCCAGATTGTTTTCCTCCAGCTCCGAGGTGGCGCGTAAGCTGGGAAATTCCATCCGCTATCCGGAGATGGGAGAGCTATATGAGAGCCTGAAAGAGCGTAAGGTGTACATCAACCGTAAGATGGATGAACGGTATCCGCTGATGGCAAATGCTATTTATGACAAAGAAGAAATGAATATGATCGTTATGGTATGGGGGATCCCCTGGGAACGGATGACACTGGGGCAGGCGAATCTGCTCGTTGTCATCAGTTATCTGATCCAGAATGCCATGCTGCGGGCAAGCCGTTATATGGCGGCTCTTGAAGAGCAGAGATATGTGGAGGATACCCAGATCCTGGAGCCGGAGGCATTCAGTGCCCTTGTCAAAGCCTATCATAAAGCAAAAAAGAAAAACCTTACGGTCTGTACACTGCTGCAGATCCAGACGGATTCGGAAGATTATGAGCAGATTGGAAAAGTGCTGATGAAAAATCTGCGGCAGACCGATTATATGGGGACAATGGGGGATGGGAAGATGTATGTGCTTCTGGCAAATACGGTCCGGATGGAAGCGGACATTGTGATCAGCAGGTTTGCGGAAGCGGGAATCGAAAGCAAGATCGTGGAAAGAATCGAGGAATGAGTTCAGATATGGAGAGATTCATTGTTCTGGTTATTATCAATACTCTGGTGGCGGCGGGGTATCTGGCCTGGAACCGGATTCAAAATAAAGAGAGGCCTCTCAGTTACATTTCCAAAGGCATAGTGATGATATTATGTCCTGTTCTTGGTGCCATTTATGTTTTTCTGGGGTATATCATTTACCGGTGTTTTTTCTCCCAGGAGGTAGATCTGGAAGACGTCATCTTTAAAAAAGACCGGGTGAAGACTTTTACCCATGCGGATGAGGAGCGGGGGCGCACGGTAGTTTCCATGGAGGAGGCATTAGCTGTTACGGATAAGGATAATCTGCGTACCCTGATGTTAAATGTGGTACGGGGAGATGTCCGGGAATCCCTGGCAGCCATCTCGCTGGCATTAAACAGTGAGGATTCGGAGACTTCTCATTATGCGGCTTCAGTTCTTCAGGATGCACTGAATGATTTCCGGACAACGGTTCAGAAGTGCTATAATGAGGTTCAGAAGCGGGAAGACAACCGGGAGGAGTACATCCGTATCCTCATCGATTATATGGATCAGGTGCTGCGGCAGCAGGTATTTACGGATATGGAACAGAGATCCTTTGTGGAACAGATGGACTCGGTATGTGAATTATTATACAGGGAACATCCAGATCAGATGACCAGCCGCCACTATGAGGCGGTCAGCATGCGGCTGCTGGAGATCCGGGAGTTTGACCGGTGCAGGGTCTGGTGCGGGCGGGCGGAGGTACATTATCCGGATACGCTGGCCACTTATACCTGCCAGCTGAAATTATTTTTTTCCATTGGGGACAGGGAGCATTTTTTTGAGGTTCTTACACAGCTGCGCAGATCCAAAGTGGTGATCGACAATGAGACGCTGGAGCTCATCCGGGTATTTCAGCAATAAGGAAGATAGAAGGTGCTGCAAATGTCAATGAGGCTTTATACTATATTACAGTTTACCGAAATTTTAAGCGTATATATGATCATGACGGTACTGCTGCCTGCTTTCGTCCTGTATGACAGGATAAGGGAGCGCAGGTTCGCCCAGAAGTTTTTTATCTGTCTGCTGTCAGGAAACTTTTATTTTATGAATCTCGTTTTTATACTGCAGCTTCTTCACATTTCTAACCGTTTTACGCTGATCACTGGTACCTTTATTCCGGCTTTTATTCTGTGGCGGCGGCTGAATAACATACATCTTATGCCTTTTTTTCGTGGTATCTGGCATAACCTGCACCGGATTTCAGATGGGAAAATGGGAGGGAAGACCGTTGTATTCCGGCTGCTGGATCATCTGCGCCAGGGTGTGGCGGCACTGGGGCGCGCCCTTTTGCAGAGTTTTAGAAAGCGGTGGCTGGAATGGATCATGGTGGCGGCAGTTTTAGTGCTGCTGGCGGCTTTCTACGGTATACAGCTGCTGCGGGGATATGGATATACCGCTTCCGATACCCCGGTGCATCTGTACTGGATCAATGGGATGAGCAGAAATAATATTTTTATTGACGGCGTATATCCCTTTGGTTATCACTGTGTGATCTATTACCTTCACACAGTATTTGGGATAGACAGCTATGTTTTTATGCGGCTTTTTTCCTTTGTGCAGACGCTGATGCTCCACATGGTTCTTCTGGGATTTATCCGTCTGTGCTGCCGGAGCAGATACATCAGCTATGCGGTTATGGGGATTTATATCATTGGTGATTTTCTGCAGCCCAGCACCTACCTGCGTTTTTTCTCGGTGCTTCCCCAGGAGTACGGCATGATCTTTATTCTTCCTGCGATCTATTTTGCCTTTTATTTTTTCCAGGAGAGAAGGCGGGAAGTGAAAAAATGGCTGCCTCCCAGGGAGTCCCGGCTGGCGCTGGTATTTTTTGCCATGAGCTTTTCCATGACGCTGGCAGTGCATTTTTATGATACAATGATCGCAGGGCTGTTCTGCGTGGGGGTGGCTGCCGGGTACCTGTTCTGGTTTTTTAGGAAACGGTACTTCTGGAGTGTGCTGCTCACGGGATTTCTCAGTGTGATGATCGCTGTTCTGCCGATGGCGGCTGCTTATGTTATGGGGACACCGCTGCAGGGGTCTCTGGGATGGGGGATGAGCGTCATCAACGGTTCTGGTGATAAGCAGGAGGGAACAGAAGAGGAAAAGACTGGCGGTACAGTGATCTACTATGATGAGATGGGCAACCAGGTGTCCGAACCAGAAGCCCTGGAATCCGTTGAAGGTACGGAGAACAGTGAACCGGCAGAGGGAATCCGGCAGAAGCTGGGACGGGTATGGGATAAGCTCTGCTCTGCGGTCAACGGTGCAGTGCTGAATGAACCTCTGCCCTGGTACTACATCGTTGTTCTGGCGGCCATGGGACTGCTGTTTGTGCTGGGGATCCTGTTTCTGGTGCTCCGAAGGCCCTGTTATGGAGCCATGCTCCTGTCTACAGGCGTTTTTATGGGACTTATGCTGATCCTGCAGACCGCGAAAGAATTGGGATTACCGGAACTGATGGATGGAAGCCGGTGCCGGATCTATTTTGGCTATATGCTGCCGGTGGCATTTGCCTTTGCGGCGGACGGGGTGATCCGTCTGCTGCTGTGGAAGAAAAATTGGCATAAGGGGCGGAATTTCTGCTCCCTGGTCTTTGTGGCGGCTTCGGTCTGCCTGCTGTGGAACGGGGATTACCGCAAAGAGCCTGTGGAGAATACAACCCTTGTAACCAACGAAGCCATCACCTGCCTGACCAATATTATCCGGGAGGAAAAAGATTTTACCTGGACGATCTGCTCCGCCAATGATGAGACACAGATGGGACTGGACCATGGCTATCATTATGAGCTGATCACCTTCCTGAAAGATATGGAATTAAATGATCTGGAACCGGGGGAGGAGCCATTGATCCGTATTCCTACCGACAGTGTCTATGTATTTATCGAGAAAGTCCCCATCGATTACACAGAACATTATGCGGAAAGCGGCCAGACAGTATCGAGGCAGGGGGCGGGGCGTGATCTTCCCAGTGTGGGGGGGATCGATATGTACAAGGGAGAGAACCGCTGGATCCTGATGTCAAGGATCTATTACTGGGCGCAGGAGTTTAAACAGCTGTATCCCTACGAAGTGCGTACCTATTGTGAGACGGACCAGTTCGTGTGTTATAAGATCAGCCAGAATCCGTACCACCTGTTTAATTTTGCCATTGATTACGGTTACAATTCCCGTAAATTAGAGGAGTGAGGGTATGATAACAAAGAAAAATTTTCTGATCATGGCAGTGACCATGTTCGTACTGTTATTTTTGTTTCAGTTCTCACAGATCATGAAAGAGTCGGGAAATGAATACGATGTCAATAATTATGCGGCGGCTGCCAGCCTGAACGGAGAGGATGTCTGGCAGAAAAACTCCCAGAAAGATGTACTGGAAGAGGGCGGTTATGTGCTGTTCATAGGAAATAGGAAGAGTGATATCGGAAAGACGGTTTCCTGGTGGTGTACGTATACCAAGCGGGAGCTGGTAGTCTGCCAGAGTGTAGATGAGTGTCCAGAGGAGGCAGCAGAAAAGGCAGAGGTGTTTCTTCTGGAAGCCTCCTATGTCTCAGAAAAAAAAGATGTTGAAGCTCTGACAGAGACAGCCCGCAGCGGGGGAAACCTGATTTTTTGTGATCTGCCAGATGTCTATGAGATCAAAACCTCCCGTCAGTGGAAAGAGCTGCTGGGGATCCGCCAGGTGAAGGAGCAGCGGCAGGAGATCCAGGGAGTCAATCTGTTCTCCGGTTTTTTGCTGGGAGGGCAGGCGATCTATCTCCCGGAAGATGAAGAGGAAAAAGAAGAGCGTCAGGATCTGGATCTGAGTACAGTCTGGTACGAGACCATCACTGGCTGTAAAACCTATATGGCAGGGATGCTTTCGGATCCTACGGTGAAAAATGAAGAACTGCCGCCACTGATCTGGCGTGCCGGTGTGGGAAAGGGAAAGGTGTTTGCCGTCAATGGCGGTTTTATGAGAGACTGTACCGGGATCGGCATGCTGAACGCCATTCTGGCAGAGATCAAACCCTATGATCTGTACCCCGTGGTGAATGCCCAGTGTATCGGGGTGGCGAACTTTCCGGGGCTGGCGTCAGAGAATCCGGAGAAGATGAAAGAGCTTTATAGCAGGGAACTGCCCGCTGTATTCCGGGATATCATCTGGCCGGGGCTCTGCTCCGCTGTTGAGAAAAGCGGCGCCCATCTGACCTGTTATCTGGCTCCCCAGTTTGATTATGGAGATGACCAGGAGCCCCGGAAGGAACAGCTGGTTTTCTATCTTCGGCAGTTAAAGGAGAGGGAAGCAGAGGCTGGACTTACGCTGGAATATGTTTCTGCCAGCGGCCTGACCGGGAAAATGAAGGCGGATCAGTCCTTTTTCCAGAATTCCGGCAGCCAGTACCGCTATGGAGCCGCCTATGTTCCACCGGGTGGGGCGGCGTACAGCATAGAGAAGTTAAAGGAATACGATTTTTTTGCACATATCCAGACGGTGGCAGGGATTTATTCGGCAGAGCGTCCGGTGGTTTCCTATCTCACAGACGAAATCACACTCCAGAGTATAACGAGTACCGGGCTTTCCCATACCTATAAGGAAGATCTGAGGATGAAAAGCCTGCAGACGGCGCTGGGGTATTCTAATATTGTACTGGATATGAATCACATCACCTGGCCGGAGGAAGAGGAAGACCGCTGGGAGATCCTGTCTGAGAAGTTTTCCAGCCAGATCAATACCTACTGGAAAGCCTTTGAGATGTTTGATCAGACTTCGGCTTCCCAATGCGATGGGAGGATACGGAATTTTCTTGCGATGGATTATGAGGATTCCAGAGAGGGCGATGAAATCCATGTCAGCATAGAGGACCGGAACGGGAATCTGTGGTTTATACTACGGACCCATGGAGAAAAGGTGGTTTCGGTGCAGGGCGGAGATTTCAAAGAGATTGAGGCAGACGCCTACCTGATCCGTGCCAGCCAGGATGAGCTTACGATCTGCTGTGAAGCGGAAGATTCTTTATATTATTACCTGCCCTGATAGTGCATTTTCCCATTTTAGGAATGTTTCCGATGAAATCAGGCAGAGTCAGACAGAGGAAAGCAGAGTCAGATATGGAAAAGAGGTGAGAGAGGTGAAGATCTGCATTGTGGCAGAGGGATGTTATCCCTATGTGGTAGGCGGGGTATCCGGATGGATACACAGTATGATCCGCAATTTCCCGAATATAGAATTTATCCTGCTGGCCATCGTGGCAAATCGTTCCCAGCGGGGCAGATTTGCCTATGAGCTGCCAGAAAATCTCACGGAGGTTTACGAGGTATATCTGGAGGACCATGACTGGCAGAACCGGGAGATGAAAAAACATAAGTTTAAACTAAATAAAAAAGAGTACCGGGCGCTGAGAAGCATGGTGTTCAATGAAAAAATAGACTGGGATGTGATCTTTGACCTCTTCTGCCATAAGAAGTTTTCCATCGATGAATTATTGATGGGACCGGACTTTTTTCATATCGCCAGGGAGTGTTATAAGACCCACTATTCCCAGATCGTGTTCTCCGATTTTTTGTGGACCCTCAGATCCATCTATCTTCCTCTGTTTTTTGTCCTGAAGACCAGGGTCCCTGAGGCGGATCTCTACCACTGTGTAGCCACTGGTTATGCCGGGATACTGGGAAGCATGGCAAAACATTTCCACCGCTGCGGTCTGCTGCTCTCGGAACACGGGATCTATACCAGGGAGAGGGAAGAAGAGCTGATCAAGGCAGACTGGGTGGAGGGGATTTATAAAAATATCTGGATCGAACAGTTTAAGAAGATGTCTCAGGCGGCATATGACCGGGCAGATCTGGTTACCAGCCTGTACCAGCATGCCAGAAGCCTCCAGATCGAGCTGGGATGCCCTGCCGAAAAAACCAGGGTAACTCCCAATGGCATCGATACAGGCAGGCTGGAAGAACTTCCCGGCAAAAAAGAAGGGGAGCAGGATATGATCCAGATCGGGGCGGTACTCCGGGTGACGCCTATCAAGGATGTGAAGACGATGATCCAGGCATTCTCTTTTGCGAAGAAAAAGGTGCCGGCTCTCCGCCTGTTTATTATGGGACCCTGTGATGAGGATGAGGAATATGCCGGGGAATGCTTTGAACTGGTCGAAACACTGGGGGTATCCGACGTGGTATTCACCGGGCGGGTGGATGTCAGGGAGTACCTGGGGCGTATGGATATGACGATCCTCACCAGCATCAGTGAGGGGCAGCCACTGACGATATTGGAGAGCTTTGCGGCACATAAGCCAGTGATCGCTACCGATGTTGGGAACTGCCGGGAGCTGATCTATGGCGGGGAGGACGATTTTGGCACAGCGGGGATCCTCACCCACATTATGAATCTGGAGGAGATTACCGATGCCATGGTGGAGCTGGCGCGGAACCAGGAACGGAGAGAACGGATGGGGGAAAATGGATACCGGCGGGTGATGAGTAAATACAAGATCGAGGACATGCGGAAGACCTATCATGGGATCTACTATGATTTTTGCAGGAAATCAGGCGGGGCCTGGAATGAAGAAGCATTTTCTGTTACCGGATAGAGAGGAGGAGTGGTCATGGCTGGAATCGGCGTAAAGCTGAATAAAATATACAATAAAAATACGCTGACTACCAATCTGGTCGGTATGGGATACAGTACGGTGATCACCGTCGCTCCCATGATCATGGTAATTTTAGCTATCGTTGCGATGCAGCTGGTTCTGGAGATATCGAAGACTGGTTATGCGGCCAGGGAGCTTTTTGCCTGTACCGTACTTTACATCTTTATTTTTTCATTACTGACAGCGGCTCCTTTTAACTCTGTTCTGTCAAGGTACATGTCGGATGTGATCTATGATGAAACCTTCGACGACGTTCTTCCCTGTTTTTATGTGGGGATGATCATAAACGTTGGTTTCAGCTGTCTGTTCGGTATTCCCTTCTGTATCCGGGAGTATATGGCGGCACAGGTGCCAGGTGCTTTTGTGACTGCCGGTTACTGTGGATATGTTGTGCTGGTTCTGGTATTTTATGAGATGCTGTATCTGTCAATCTGTAAAGATTATAAGAAGATCTCCTTTTTTTTCTTTCTGGGGATGGTGCTGACTGTGGGATTATCGGCTTTACTTGTCTATGGTTTTCATCTGGAAAAGACTTTTTCCATGCTGGTTTCACTGGATGCCGGCTTTCTTCTGATCGCAAGTCTGGAGATCGCCGTGATCCGGAATTATTTCCGGGGAAACAGCGGGGAATACAAAAGGGTGCTGCACTATTTTAAGCGGTACTGGAAACTCATTGTGACGAATTTTCTGTACATCCTTGGATTGTTTATACACAATTTTGTATTTTGGTCCACAGAACTTAAAATGGTGGTGGCGGATACCTTTGTGAGTGCCCCGTCCTATGATCTGGCGACCTGCCTTGCCATGTTTACCAATATATCTACGTCGGTTATTTTTATCTCCCGGATAGAAATGCATTTTCATGAGAGATATAAAACCTATTCGGAGGCGGTGATCGGAGGCAGGGAGATGGATATTGACCTGGCGAAAAAACGGATGTTTCATCAAGTTTCTGAAGAATTGCTAAATCTTGCCAGAATTCAGTTCATCATTTCTGCGGTCCTGTTCTTCCTGTGTATTATCCTGCTTCCCAGGTTTGGGTTTGGGGGGATGGTGATGAAGATCTATCCGTGTCTGGCAGCAGGTTATTTTATACTGTTTATCATGTATGCAGCGATCATTTTCCTGTACTATTTTAATGATCTGACGGGGTCCCTTCTGACCGCATTGATCTTTTGCCTGTCAACCCTTGGCGGCAGCATCGTGGCGGTAAATCTGTCAGAAATCTGGTATGGGACCGGCGTGTTCACCGGGGCTTTTCTGGGGTGGTGCAGTGCATATTACCGCTTGAACTGGCTGGAGGACCATCTGGATGAGCATGTGTTCTGCCGGGGAAATATTTTGCAGGCGGGTCATGGGAAGCAGCCGGACTCCAAGGTGTTTGACCGGTATTCGCTGGCGTTACAGCAAATAGAAAATGAGGAGGAGTGAGATTCATGCAGACGGGAGAGATTTTACGGATCGTAATGATCACAGCGGGTGTACTAATTTTTATGCAGACCATATTGTCTCTGGCAAAACGGCGGTTAAAAGAGCAGTTCTGCCTGCTATGGGGAGTCATATCCTTTCTGCTGGTTCTGGCGGGGATCATTCTTCGGCCGGTCACGCTGAGCCAGTATATCAGCGGAACAGGTATGCTGCTTATCCTGGTGGCGGGCAGCTGTGTTGTGTGCTGTCTGTATTTTCTGAGCATCCAGCTGTCCGTCCTGAGCCGCAAAAATCAGGAGCTTGCCATGCAGGTCTCTCTGCTGAATCAGGAAAATGAGAGGATCCTGGCGGAACTGGAGAAGCTAAAGAAGAAAAACTAGTGTATGCAGTCTGGAGATGACGGAACCGACGGGAGGTGTATGTATGAAGAAGATATTATTTGTAATCAATACCCTGGGAGGAGCCGGGGCGGAGACTGCTATGCTGGAACTTCTGCGCAGTCTTTCCCCTGAAGAATATGAAATCTCGCTCTTTGTTCTGCTGAACCAGGGGGAGATGGTGGATCAGCTGCCCTCCCATGTCAGGCTTCTCAATACAGATTTCTGCCGGGAATCGGTGCTGGGCAGGGAGGGAAAAAAGAGGTTGAACCGCTATGTGTTCCGGACATTATTCCGGCGGGGAAGTGTGTTCCGCAATCTTCCCTATCTGATAAAAAATCTGGTTTCCATGATCCGGAAAGGGAGGCTGCTGCCGGATAAACTGTTGTGGCGGGTGATGTCCGACGGTGCGGCGGCACTGGAAGAAACTTATGATCTGGCTGTGGCTTTTCTGGAGGGCGGTTCCGCTTATTTTGTGGCAGATCATGTAAAGGCGGCGAAAAAGGCAGGGTTTATCCACATCGATTATGGGAAAGCCGGATATACCAGATCCCTGGACCGGGATTGTTATGCCGGTTTTGACCGGATTTTCACGGTATCCGATGAGGTGCGCCGGCATTTTCTTGAGATCTATCCGGAATACGGGGAAAAGACGGAAGTTTTTCATAATATGATCGATCCGGGAAGGATCCGGGAGCGGGCGGCGCTTCCCGGCGGGTTTGAAGATGACTTTGACGGTGTCCGTATCCTTACTGTGGGAAGGCTTACCGCCCAGAAAGCCTATGAGACAGCAGTAGAAGCCATGAAGCTTTTAAAGGAAGCGGGGGAAAATGTCAGGTGGTACGTGCTGGGGGAGGGGGAGGAGCGCAGGCCTTTGGAGAAGAAGATCCGGCAGTATGGCCTGGAGAAAGACTTCCTTCTGCTGGGAGCGAAAGAAAACCCATATCCTTATTACGCCCAGACAGACCTCTATGTCCACTGTACCCGCTTTGAGGGAAAAAGCATCGCCATTCAGGAGGCACAGACGCTGGGGTGTACGATCCTGGTTTCTGACTGCAGCGGCAACCGGGAGCAGGTCAGGGATGGCATGGACGGCAGAATGTGTGAACTGACTGCAGAGGGGATCCGGGATGGGATCTGCGGACTGCTCCGGGATCCGGAGGCATGCCGGCGTTATGGAGAGGAAGCGGCAAAAAAGAATCTTGTGGAGAGAGAGCAGCTGGAACGGCTGCTGGGTCTGATCACAGAAAGCTAGGGAGGTGACGATATGGAAGAGACGAAGGAACTGCTCATTATAATTCCCGCTTATAATGAAGAAAAAAATATTGAGAAGCTGCTGGACCAGCTGGAACAGCCGGACATTGCTGCCATCGCGGATGTATTGATCATGAACGATGCATCTTCGGATGCCACCAACTGGATCGTAAAGGGACGGAAGTACCAGATCGTTACCCATGTATTTAATCTGGGCTATGGGAGTGCCCTGCAGCTGGGATACAAATATGCGATCCGCCGGGGATATGAGTATGTGATCCAGATGGATGCGGACGGCCAGCATGATGTGTGCAACATTCCTGTGATCTATGAAAAATTAAAGACGGCAGATGAAAACGGGAAGAAGCCGGATATCGTGCTGGGATCGAGATTTATGGAGGGAAGCACGCCCTTTCCGGTTTCTGTGGCAAAGAGACTTGCCTGGTCCCTGTTCCGCACCATGATATTTCTCGGGACCAAACGGAAGATCGCAGATCCCACCACAGGATTACAGGGGCTCAGCCGCCGGGTGGTTATCTTTTATTCCCGGTACAATCATTTTGACGACCGCTATCCTGATGCCAATATTATTATGCAGATGCTGCTTCTGGGCTTCCGGCTGGTGGAGGTTCCGGCGGTGATGCACCCGCGGACCGAGGGAGTAAGTATGCACTCCGGGCTAAAGCCACTGTTTTATATGTGCCGGATGTTGTTTTCCATTCTTGCCGTCTGGGTAGGAATACGAATATTCAAGCTGGATGCGGGGGCTGCCGATGAAAAGGATGCATAGGTGGAGGGTTGAACCCTCTGAACTCATAGAATCTACCGAAGAGTTGTGCAATCCAGGGCGGGGCTGGTACCAGATCCACACCTTTGAAACCAGAACCTGCAGGACGCCGGAGGAGATGAGGAGCAGTCTGCATGAAAAGGATGCCCTTGTGCTCCTTCTGATCCGCATACCCGTCGGCGGGGAATCCCTGAAAGGGGAAGAACTGGATTGGATCTGCAGCATTTTAAGGACGTTTTCTGAGGCTGGGAAGGATATGCTGCTGCGTTTTGTCTACGATCTGGAGGGAAAGGGGCTGGAAAATGAACCGGACCGCTTTGCCATCGTTGAGAGACATTTTCAGCAGCTGTCGGAATTGATGGGAACACAGTCGCAGCATATTTTTGTGTATCAGGGGATTCTTGTGGGGAGCTGGGGAGAGATGCACACCTCAAGATATCTGTCTGCCAGATATCTGAGCCGTCTGGCATCAATTTTCCGGGAAGGCACAGGAGGCAGGATCTATCATTCTGTGCGGAAACCTGTCCAGTGGAGGCAGCTCTTTGGCTGGGAGGATTGGGAAAGAGCGGCAAAAACGGCTAAGACCGGGCTGTACAACGATGGGATTCTCGCCTCGGAGACGGATCTAGGTACCTTTGGATGCCAGTCCAGGGAAGAAGCTGGCTGGGAACAGCCCTGGTTCCCCCAGGAAGAACTGGATTTTGAGCAGCGGTTATGCCGGTATGCGCCCCAGGGGGGCGAAGTGGTCTATGGGGAAATGACAGAAAAAATGCCGCTGGGGCAGATCGCCGGGCGGCTGTCCCGGATGAACCTTTCCTACCTCAACCGGGATCATGATCAGAGGGTATTTGAGATCTGGAAAAAGCTGAGATGGGACAAAGAGGATGCCTGGCAGGGGATGAATGGCTTTGATTACATCGGCCGCCATCTCGGATACCGGTTTGTGGTACGCCGGGCAGAACTAAGGCCGAAGAGGAAGGAAATGAAGCTGCAGCTGGAGATTGAAAACATCGGTTTTGCCAGGATGTATGAAGAGGCGGAATTGCTGCTGGAGTATGAGGACCTGGATGGGAATACGAAGCTCCAAAGGATGGAAACGGACGTACGAAACTGGAACCCCGGTGAGAGGGTATGCCTGTCACAGAGTCTGATATCAGGGGCGGGAAAATATTTTCTCTCGATGCGCAGATGCCATGACGGGAGGACGGTATATTTTGCCAACCGCCAGGGAGAGAAGGGGCGCCTGCTGCTGGGGGAGGTTATTTTATGCTGAGCTGTCCGCAGACCACCTCTTTTTCTGAGTTCTGCCCGTCATTGGCAAACTGGATGGCAATGCCAGTGGACCGGTCGGCCATGGACAGTGAGATCTGCCAGCTTCCCTGGGAAAGTGATGGTATATCCATGGATACAGACAAGGTATGCGGCTTGCCAGGAAGCAGAGTCCGGTTGTCAAAAGCCACGGGAAGGGAGATTTTTTCTCCACTGGAACTATTCTGAAGAAGGATCTCCGTGTTAAAGGAGCGGTAGGCTGGCGAGAATCCGGTGTTTTCCAGGGTTATGTGCAGGGCAGGCTGGGAGCGGAATCCTTCTGTGCCTGTCATCCAGGAGTCCCGGAGCACATACCGGTAGCCCAGATGGGCGGCGATATAGTCATAGCCGCTGGCTCCGTCAAAGGCATCGCCGGGGTTTCCCTGGTACCGGGAAGCTCTCCATTTGTCCAGCACAGAAGCATCATGGTCGGCGCTGAGATAGGAGACGTGCATCTGTCTCAGATCCTGGACTGCCCGTTCCAGGTCGTTGTAAGGATTATCCAGGACGGCCTCACCGCCATTGGGCACGTACAGACAGAGCTGGTTCTGAAACTGGATCTCTTCGGACCGGGTACCTTTCTCGGCGGGATCGCTGGCTCCGGCAAAAGAAGTGTCATCGTAGGTGCCGCAGTCGTACACATCACCGAGCATACCGTCGTTGTAGAGACCAAGGCGCGCCGGAAGGGTTCCGGTATATGCCTGGCTGCTGTCTAAGGGCGTTCTGGTACCTGTGATGGTCCGCAGATGCTGTGGCGTCCGCACCGATAAAAATATATCCGGGGAGGTCAAAGAGGCAAGGGTTTCCATAAACAGAGAGAGATGTTCCCTGTCTCCATAATGGGTCTGGTTCATCTCCCCACAGTTCCCGGTAAATATCCCCTGCAGGAGAAATACATGGCTGGAGAAGCGGTTCACCACCGGAGCCACCTGTTTCATATGGGACAGGATCCGGTCCTGGCTGGCGGGCTCCGTCTGGAGGGCACTGCCATCCCAGTCATAGAGGAAGCGGACAATGATCTGTCTGTCTGCGCTGGAGAATGTAGAAAGTATCGTATCCAGCTGATCCAGGGCGGTGCTGCTGATAGGGCTGCCGGAATAATTTTTCAGGTTGATCTGTAGCAGAAGGATGGACTGGGAGTCGCTGGCCAGCATATTTTCACACCATTGCTGTGCGGGTTTCCTGCCTTTGTCTGACAGAAGATAGCCATAGAGGTGATAGAACCCACAATAGGGATTGTTCAGGATCTCACTGCTCTCTGTCATAGCTGCACTCTCATAGTGGATGCGGGAGGCTGCGAAGAAAAACAGGGCGCACATTCCGCATAACAGAACCAGGCTTCCTGACAGGATAAATTGTTTTTTATGGATAAAATGGGACATGGTAAAGTTTCCTTTCATGGATATGGTGGCGCGCTGCCGGGAGGGCATGTCTGAACAGCAGCATGGAAGCTGCCCCGGAGTAGCACCGTCGAGCTAAGTATAGCATAGAAACAGAAAGAATACGATAAAAAAAGTAAAAGGGGGCGGAAGAAAGTGATGGAGAAAAGCAGGACGGAGCACTCGGTGCGCAATACTACCGCGGCGATGGTATCGAAGATCGTCGCGATCCTGATGGGGTTTGCCACGAGGGTGGTGTTTACTCATTGTCTCAGTGAGAGCTATGTCGGGGTAAATGGTCTCTTTTCGGATGTGCTGAATGTGCTGGCGCTGTCTGAACTGGGGGTGGGTACTGCCATCACCTATGCCCTTTATAAGCCCATCGCAGAGGGGGATCATGAGCGGCAGAAGTCCCTTATGAAGATGTACTGCCGGTTTTACCGTATTGTGGCGGGCATCGTCTTAGCCGGGGGGCTGGCGGTCATCCCCTTTATGGATGTACTCATCCGGCATCAGCCGGAGGTGGATCATCTTATACTGATCTATCTGATGTATCTGGCAAACTCGGTGCTGTCCTACCTGCTGATCTACAAAAAGACACTGATCGATGCCCATCAGCTCAGCTATATCGGAGAGATCTACCAGATGATATTTCTTTTGATCCAGGATACGCTGCAGATCATAATTCTTCTGGTAACCCATAATTTTATACTGTTTCTCGTCATATATATTTTGTGTACCCTGGGAAATAATATCAGCATATCCAGAAAGGCGGACCGCCTCTATCCCTATCTGAAACAGAAGGATGTCCGGCCTCTGGATCCGGCGGAGAGAAAGGGGATATTTAAAAATATCCGCGCCATGCTTATGCACAAGATCGGGGACGTGGTGGTGAATAACACCGACAATCTAATGCTGTCCTCCATCGTGGGGATCATCAGCGTGGGGTGTTATTCCAACTATTATCTGGTGATCGGTTCCATCCATCAGCTGGTGAGCCAGGTGTTCCGGGGGATCACAGCCAGCGTGGGAAATCTGGGCGTGACCGAGGATAGCGGCCGGGTGAGGCGGATCTTCGAGAGTTCCTTTTTCGTGGGACAGTGGATGTACGGTTTTGCTGTGATCTGTCTCTATGAACTGTTAAATCCCTTTGTGGAGATCAGTTTTGGTGCCCAGTATGTATTTCCGATGGAGGTAGTTCTGGTATTATGTCTGAATTTCTTCGTCACAGGGATGCGGCAGGCAGCACTGGTATTTCGGGATTCGCTGGGACTATTCTGGTTTGACCGGTACAAATCCCTGGCAGGGGCGCTTCTGAACCTGGGGATCTCCATCATCCTGGCAAGGCAGTTCGGTACAGTGGGGGTATTTGGCGGGACGCTGATCAGCACGCTCCTGACCTCCTTCTGGGTAGAACCGTGGATTCTGTACCGGCATAGCTTAAAGACCGGGGCAGCTTCTTATTTCCTGCGCTATGGGTTCTATACGGCGGTAGTGGCAGGAGCGGGGTTTGTGACCAATCTGCTCTGTCTCAGAGCAGGGGGCGGGGTGTGGAGAATTTTAGGAATCCGCCTGCTGATCTGTATTATTGTTCCGAATCTTATTTTCCTTCTCTGCTATTTCCGGACGAAGGAATTCCGGTTTTTGTGGAAGAAGTTTATGGATCTGACGGAAAAATGGAAGGGGAGAGACGATGGGAAATAAGACAAAGGACACATTCTCCCGGAGTGAGAAAGAACTTTTTGCCTGTCTGGCAGCAGTGCTTTCCGAAGCGGTGGAAGTTCTGGATCAGCCGCCCTCCGATGAATGCCAGGAGGAGATCCTGAGGCTGGCCCAGGTTCATGCGGTGCTGCCACTGCTGTATCCTCTTATAGAGCAGGGATATCCGCTTCAGGAATCCTTCCGGCTCTGCCTGGAACATGAGAGCCGGCGCACAGTTCAGCAGAGCTATCATCTGATGTTTCTTACCCATTATGTGGTCAAGGGACTGGAAGAGGCGGGAATAGCTGCCGCTGTTCTTAAAGGAGCTGCCGCCGCAGGGGACTATCCGGTACCGGAACTGCGCAAATCCGGAGATGTGGATGTGCTGCTGATGGAACCAGAGCAGCTGGAGAAGGCAGAGGAGGTTCTGCAAAAGATGGGCTTTGCCAGGAAACCCGGCGAAAATGGAAATCACCATGAGGTATGGCGTACCAGCGAGGGAATCGATGTGGAGCTGCACGTGATGATGGCAGAGCCTTTTGACAGTGAGAAGATCAACAATTTTCTGAAAAACCAGATGAATGAGCTGCGCCAGCGGATCCGGAGAGACAATATAATGGGAGTGGATTTTCCGGTACTGGAAAAGGGAGACCATGCCTTTCAGCTGCTTCTTCATATGCTGCAGCATTTTCTGCGGGCAGGGTTTGGCCTGAAACTTCTCTGTGACTGGGTGGTGCTGTGGAATGGGGCAGTGTCCCGGGCGGAACGGGAAAGATATCTCCTGTGGATCCGGCAGACCGGCCTGGCCGGATTTTCCGATATGATCACCTCTCTTTGTACTGAATATCTGGGACTGGACAGAGGGCATGCAGGGGAGATCCTGACAGGAACCTTTCAGGGCTCTCCGGAGATATTTATGAGGGAAATCCTCGATGCCGAGGAATTTGGCCTACATGAAGAAAGCCGGATGGTGGTGCTCCGGGGCACTGGTCTCATGGATTATATCCGGGAATTTCATCACCAGATGCGGCTGGGATATCCCGGCGCAAGCCGCATACTGCTGTTCTGGCCGGTATTGTGGCCGGCAGCTTTTATAAAGTTCTGCCGGAACAATCGGAAGATCCGTGGTACTTCTTTCTTTGAAGTGCTCAAAAGGACGAAAGAGCGGAGCCGGTATACGAAGGATTTAAAATTATTCAAAAATTTGGAAAGCCGCAATTTGAAGTGAGCAATATTGACAAAGTATAAAGAAATGATATATAATACCGATATAGATGTTGACAGAATCATTTTGTTTTTATGGAGGATGAACGTATGAAAGAGTATAGCAAACCGACCATCTTGATCAATGAAGAACTGAGTGAAGGTGTGTATGCAGCCAGTGGATGTTATACCGTCACTACGCGGGTTCATCAGGAGATGCAGAATGGCCGCGGTGATTACCGGATTCAGATTGACGGAAAACATCAGGCGGACCACACTAAAGACAAACAGACATTGACTATTTCCTTTAATCTGCCTGTTGAATATAAGTCCAGCGATGGAACTCTTGTTGGTCTCAGCACAGGAACAACTCTTGTGATTGATTATTACTATCACCAGAATCCGACGGACAACATTGGACTTGGGAATCTGATCGTCACAGCAGATCCCGGACTCCAGGTGACCAGTGTGAAACTGACAGATTAAAGTGTGACTAAAGTCGCGAGAGCGGCAGTGGCAAGCATGCTTGTCCACTGACATTAGAGCGACGGACAACATGAGTACGAGCGAAGCGAAGTACGAATGTGCCTGTGCGAAGCACAGGGTCACACGCTTTTCACGAATTGTTTGTGCCGCCTGTGGCGGCATGGTGGAAAAGACGAAGACAGTGCGGGACGGAATTCAAACCAGCGCTTTAAAATTAAGAGGTAAAAAGGTGTGGATGATATCCGCACCTTTTTTGTCTGATAGGAGGTGTGCGGAATATGACAGAGATAGTAATCTGCGATGCTGACCGCGGGGATTTGGAATATACCCTTCAGCTGTTACAGGAAATTCTATCTGGTTATAAGCGGGATTACCATATCCGCTCGTTTGTTTCGGCGGCGGAATTATTGGAGACGGCTAAGAAGATACATATTGCTATTCTGGACATCTCCCTGGGAGCCATGAACGGCATTGAACTGGGGGAAAAAGTGAAAGCCCGTTGTCCGGGGGCGGAAATTATCTATATAACCAGTTATGAACAATATTGTCTGCAGGCGATAAATAAAGTTCATGCCTATTCATTTTTGTGCAAACCAGTGGAAAAGAAAGAGCTGGAAAAACAGGTGCTAGGGCTGTTGGAACACGGAAACAAATGCAATGAAGAGAGGGAAAAGGTGTTTGAAAAAATACTGGATTCCCAGGGGAAGGAGTATCCCTTCCTGAAATTAAGATTAGAAGATATTCTCTATTTTGAATATATAAAAACAACACGCAGGGCGGCTATTATTATGGAAAAAGAAACCTATGAATACCCCTGCGTAATGGAAAAGCTGGCTGGTGAGCTGGAAGACTATGGATTTGCCGTAACCTGCCGTGGCAATTTAATAAATCTACGGCACGTAGTAAAAATCAGGGGATATGAAATTTATATGGATAATGGAGGGGTACTGCCGCTGTCCCAGAAAAGGGTTGCGGATGTTAAAAAGAAATTGAAGGATTTTCTGAATAATAATATTTAGGTTGGAACCTGCACAATATGAATCACGGCAGGAAAATTATTTTCCGATTCGAGCCCTGATTTTCTGATCTTAAATGAAAACTGAGATTCCCGTCTGAAGGGGAAAGACGGTTACAAACAGAA
>CAJUAU010000035.1 GCA_910584645.1 uncultured Eubacterium sp. | reverse complement strand
TTTATTCTTATCAGAAAAGTCTAGCTTCCATAGACACAAGATTTTTTACAGCCTCGCCTGGGGAAAGCGGACTATTAACATAGAAACTCCTTTTTTAAAAGTCCATATTGAAAATCATCGCCCCAGGTATTATCTTTTCGTTTTATATGTTCCCGCAAAACTGCTTCCCGCTTCATTCCTACCTTTTCCAAAACTTTGCTTGAACCAGTATTTTCACTATCACATCCCGCTATGATTTTTCTATAGCTGACATCATTAAACAAAAATCGTACAACAGCTTTTGTAGCTTCTGTTGCATATCCTTTTCCCCAATATTCATATCCGAGGACGTATCCAATCCCTGCGATTTCTAAGTAGTCATCGGAATAGCATACATTAATTGATCCTATTATTTTATTATCTAATTCGATTATCCAATTATAATCAGACAATTCATTCTTGCCCGCCATATATCCTACATAAGCTCTTGTATCTTCGATTTTTTCGTGGGCATACCAGCTCGTATATTTTGCCACACGTTCATCACTCGTCCATGTTGCAAAAATTTCTTCTGCATCGCTTATCTGAAACTTCCTTAGTAATAATCTATCTGTTTTAATGTCTATTGACCCTTTATGCTCCATTTCATTACCTCCTCACGAATGTCTCACACGCGCTCTGTCTCTACAAACTCGTTTTTTTCCAGGTCATAATATCCGGAAATAGAACTATACTCTTCTTCGGAATCATTTTCATACAGGGTATAACATCTGCCATGGTCAAAGGTAGTTACCTCATAACCGGTCTTCCGCAGCCATTCTGTCAGCTGGCGCTCATAATGGGGCGTCTTGCCACCCTCCAGGTCAATGGAAAATACGATCCCCTGATTCTCCAGATCCTGATCCACCAGATAAAACATATTACCGTCTATGAAAAAGGACTTCCAGCTAAAATCATATCCATCCAGATATTCCATGTTATCCTCATAAATACCGCTTTTTTTATATGCCTCTTTCCATTGTTCATCCTTCATAAACAGCTGTTTTTCCCCCGTCAGGCAGTCATAGATATAGAGAGCAGCGGTATGGTCTGGAGCCTTTCTGGCATCTTTGCCCGGCTGGCAGGTGTCGCAGTGCTCATAGATGATCTGATGTTTTTTGCCATAACCGGTGGAGATATAAGCTCCGTGAGCCATCTCGTCTACCAGTGTCAGACGGTCAGACCCAAGCTCATATACATACAATCCGTCGTATTTGCACTGAAACAGTATATACCCGTCGCACATGCAGTCTTCCATATAAGTAATATCGTTTGGCATGCCTTTTTGATCTTTGGGGTTATTTTTAAGTTTAATATATTTTCCCGTCCTGCGGTCAAAAACTTTAAAATCATAGGGATTTATATAGACGATCTGATCGGCGTCCGCATAAAAGTAGTCTCCCCAGCCCACTGTTTCGTCTTCCAGGATAAAGGAAGCCTGTTCGGTGTGCAGCACATCCCTTTCTGGCCTTTTTTCAATTGGGATACTCCATAACTGAGTTTTTTCCCTGTTTGTTTCTGGGTCTGTAAGAGTGATACAGAAAATTTCATCCTCTGTTACATAGATCGGAACCCCATATTTTCCAAATGGTATGGTCTGCAGAAGCCTGCCCTTCAATGTGCGTTGCTCAATCACTTTGTCGGTACATTTATAATAATTTCTGTCATTGCACATTGGGTCCTTGGAGCAGTAAATGCTCTCATAGGGATCTTTTCCGCTTTTTATGGCATCGCCGCTGACAGCACTGCTGCTGGCATTTTTATGATTCCTGCTCTGTGACAGGTATTCTCCGCCACATCCTGCCGCCAGGATGGCAGATAAAAAACATAATCCGGCGACAGCCAGGATGCTCCCTCTGCTATGTATTTTGATACTGTTTTTTTCTCTCATAGGTTTTCCTCCATTTTAGGATATTGTAACAGATTCCGGACATGAGAGCAAGCCCGATACAATGTTTTTCCTGGGTGGATAAATCAGCAGGCAGAAAACGGCGCATAAAATCCAATTTGCAATTTGACCTTATCCTATAATCGTGGTAAAATATAGTTTAATTTATCGGCACCGTTGTGCCAGCACATTCAGAAGGCGTGAGGACATGAGACATGGATAAAGAGAAGATCAAACAGGCGGTTACACTGTTTTTGGAAGGAATTGGTGAGGATACAAAAAGAGAAGGGCTGACAGAAACGCCAGAGCGGATCGCCCAGATGTGTGAAGAGCTTTTTGCCGGATATGGGAGCAGTGCGGCAGAACATCTTGGCAGGACATTTTCCTCGAAACAAACTGGTCTGGTGGTGGAAAAAGATATCACATTTTATTCTATCTGTGAGCATCATCTGCTTCCTTTTTATGGAAAGGTTCACATTGGATACGTTCCGGAGGGCAGAGTGGTTGGGTTGAGCAAGCTTGCCCGGACTGTGGAGGTTTATGCCAGACGTGCCCAGATCCAGGAGCAGCTGACGGACCAGATCGCGGATGCAGTAATGGATATTCTGGAGCCTCGGGCTGTGCTGGTGATGATCGAGGCGGAACACATGTGTATGACCATGCGGGGCATAAAAAAGCCCGGTTCCAGGACGGTTACCATTAGTACAAGAGGATGTGCTGAGGAGGAACCGGAGTTGAAGCAGGAGTTTTTCAGTCTGGTCCGGCAATAAAAACAGGAGAGGAAAATACAGATGAGGATTGGAAGTAGAGAGTTTGAATTTGGGAAAAAAACTTATGTTATGGGGATCTTAAATGTGACGCCGGATTCTTTTTCCGATGGCGGGAGATATAACGACAGGGAAAAGGCTTTGGAACAGGTTCGGAAGCTGATCACAGAAGGAGCTGATATCATTGATATCGGTGGGGAATCTACCAGACCCGGACATGAGCAGATCACAGAGGAGGAAGAGATCCGGCGGGTGGTGCCGGTGATCCGGGAGGTAAAGGAAAAGTTTGACATACCAGTGTCTGTGGACACCTATAGAAGCTCTGTGGCGGAGGCTGCGCTGAAGGCAGGTGCGGATCTTCTAAATGATATCTGGGGATTTTTATATGATGAAGGGATGGCGGAGCTGGCTGCCAGGTATGATGTGCCGGTCTGTCTGATGCACAACAGAAATAATACAGAATACTCGGATTTTGTAAAAGATGTGATCGCAGATCTGGAAAAATGTCTGGCAGTAGCGGAAAAATACGGAGTGAAAAAAGAAAAGATCATTTTGGATCCGGGAATTGGATTTGGAAAGACTTATGAGCAGAATCTTATGATGATGAATCATCTGGAAGATATATGTGATATGGGATATCCGGTGCTGCTTGGCGCTTCCAGAAAGAGTATGATCGGCATTACGCTGGATCTCCCGGTGGAGGAAAGAGAAGAGGGAACCATTGCTACCACCGTGATCGGAGCCGTGAAAGGCTGTGGTCTTGTGCGGGTACATAATGTAAAGGCAAATGTCCGGGCACTGCAGATGACAGAAGCGATATACAATAACTGAACAAATAACAGCCCGACGGTGCTCATGCAGCTCTGGGTTACTGTGTCAGTGGCGGAGGGGTTATAGGATATAAGGCCAGCTTATAGGAAAGGATGTGGGAATATGGATAAAATAGAGATCCGGAATCTGGAATGTTACTGTCACCACGGTGTGATGCGGGAGGAAAATGTGCTGGGACAGAAATTTCTTGTGTCTGCTGTTCTGTATATGGATACCAGAAAGGCAGGAAAGGAGGACGATCTGTCCCAGTCTGTTAATTACGCGGAGACAGCGCATTTTATCAATGAGATCATGTCATTAAAGGAGCACAGGCTGATCGAGTCGGTGGCAGAACATATTGCCAGGGAGGTACTGTTAAAGTATCCCCTGCTGCAAAAGATTGAGGTCAGTATCCAGAAACCCTGGGCTCCGATCCTGCTTCCTCTGGAGACGGTGGCTGTGACCATCGAAAGACAGTGGACCAGAGTATACGCCGGTGTCGGTTCCAATCAGGGTAACCGCAGGAAGTATATTGATAATGCCTATGCTGGAATTCGCAATAACCGATACTGCAAATGTGCATATATGTCTAGTATCATTGATACGGAGCCTTATGGTTACACAGAGCAGGCAAATTTCCTCAATGGCGTTATCTGTTTTGAGACCTTATACAGTCCAGAGGAGCTCTTAAAGTTTTTCCACCGGCTGGAGGATGAGGGGGACCGGACGAGAGAGATCCATTGGGGACCGCGGACCATTGATCTGGACATACTGTTTTACGGAGACCGGATCCTGCAGACGGAGGATCTGATCATTCCCCACAAAGAAATTCCCTGCCGCAGATTTGTGCTGGAGCCCCTCAATGAGATCGCGCCCTATGTGATTCATCCGGTTCTTGGAAAAACTGTGAGGGATATATATACGGAATTTTTGGAGAGAGAAAAAAAGGAGGATAAGGATGCTGGATTTGAAAGAGGCCAGAAAAAATATTGATGCCATTGACAGGCAGATCGTAGAGCTTTTTGAAAAGCGCATGCTGGAAGCGAACGCCGTGGCGGAGTACAAAAGAAAGACCGGAAAGGCAGTGTATGACAAGGAGCGGGAAGATGAAAAGCTGGAGAATCTTGGACAGCTTTCCAGCAATGAATTCAATAAAAAAGCCATCACCGAACTGTTCAGCCAGATCATGTCCATCAGCCGCAAATACCAGTATACGGTTCTTCCCCAGCCGTCGAAACTGGCAGATCTTAAGAAGGCAGATAAACTTCCTGTGGGTCCGGATACGAAGGTCTGCTATTTTGGAGTACCAGGAGCCCATACCCATCAGGCCATGGAGGATTTTTTTGGTGAGGAGATCACCGGTATCAGCTGTCCAGCCTTTCAGAGCGTGATGGAAGCTGTGGAACAGGGGGAGGCAGATTATGGCGTTCTTCCTATTGAGAATTCCTCCACTGGGGGGATCACGGCAAATTATGACCTGCTTCTGGATTACTCCAACTGTATCGTAGGTCAGTATGTAAACCGGATCGAGCAGTGTCTGCTGGCGCTGCCAGGGGTGTCGATGGAGGAGATCAGGACCGTCTATTCCCATCCCCAGGGGCTGTTACAGTGCAGTGGATTTTTAAAAGAACATCCGGAATTTGACCAGATTGAATTTTCCAATACCGCCACAGCGGCAAAAAAGGTAGCGGAGGATGGAGAGCGGTCCCAGGCGGCGATCGCGGCGAAGCGGGCGGCAAAAGAATACGGGCTTCAGGTGCTACAGGAGGGGATCCAGCAGGAAAAAAACAATTCCACCAGGTTTATCGTGATTGGAAGAGAGCCCATCTATCTGGCGGACAGCAATAAGATCGCTCTTTGTATCGAGCTGTCCCACGAGTGTGGTTCTTTGTACCGGATCCTGTCTCATTTTCTTTTTAATGGATTGAACATGTCACTCATCGAGTCCCGTCCGATGAAAGGGAAAAACTGGGAGTATCGTTTTTTTATTGATATTGAAGGAAATCTTGAAGACCCTTCCGTACAGAATGCCCTTCGCGGTATAAAGGAAGAGGCGAAGAGTGTGAGAGTGCTGGGAAATTTTAAGTGTTGAGGTCTGGTACATATCAAATGATGTACTCAGGTGCTGCCAAATGATTTTTGCGTTCACAGATTAAACAAAATTTACACACATCTTCTTCAAAAAGAAAACAATGATTGCCCACAAATTCACGTTATAGTGTAACCATAACAAATTCATTCCTGCCTGAGCATGAACCGGGCGGGATGTTGGCGAAACAGAGAAACAGAGTTTGAGATTGGAGGCTATGACGATGAAGAAAATGATAAAACTAGTAGCGGGAGCAATGACATTTGGATTGTTAAGCGGCGTAGTATTTCAGGGAACCAGTTATGTGGCAGGACTGTATGGCGGGACCGGACAAGCGGACAGGAGTGTTGTAGCAGAGCAGCAGCCGGGAAATTCTAGTGTGATCCAGACGTCCAGCAGTGGAGGAGAGGAAACCTCTGGCGTCTCAGCTGTGGCAGAGGCAGTTCTTCCCTCTATCGTGGCCATTGATGTAAAAGTGGTTTCCAGACAGCAGGACTTTTTTGGACGGACCTTTGAGAGCCAGGGAGAGGGAAGTGGTTCTGGAATTTTGTTCAAAGAGGATTCCGATTCTATCTATATTGTTACCAATAATCATGTGGTAGCAGACAGCGTTCAGGTTCAGATCACCTTTAACAACGAAACTACAGCAAATGCAACGGTGACAGGCACCGATGAAGCTTCAGATCTTGCTGTGGTCAAGGTGGCGAAGAAGGATCTGAAGGACGGTACTCTGTCCCAGATCAAGATCGCAGAACTGGCAGACAGCAAAGAGACTAAAGTTGGTGAGCAGGCCATCGCCATTGGAAATGCTCTGGGATATGGTACCAGCGTGACCGTGGGATATGTCAGTGCGAAGGACCGCCAGCTGGGAATGGAAGGGCAGGATACCATGAAGCTGATCCAGACAGATGCAGCGATCAATCCCGGAAACAGCGGAGGAGCGCTGGTGAATGCCAAAGGAGAGGTGATCGGTATCAATTCCTCAAAGTTTGCCTCGGAAGAGGTGGAAGGAATGGGATTTGCCATTCCGATCTCGGATGCGCTGCCTATTATGGAAAACCTGATGAAAGGAGACGGCGCTTCCCAGGGGTTCCAGGGAGGGGCCCGGACAGGTGATATCGTATCTTAGCTCAATGGCGCGGATTTACAGAGAACTATTGTATCTTGAAAATTGTGAAGCCCTTTAGTATAATGAGAAAAGGGCACATTTGAAATGGCTTATGCCCCGTACCCAAGTGGTATGGGGCATTTAACTTCGTGAAGATAAAGTGAGGAAGATTATGTTTGATTATCAGCGGATTGATGATACAGATATCACCGGCGGGGCACCGGTGACGGAACCAGAAAGACAATATTATTTTATGAAAAAATGCCGGATGTGGGCAGAAGAAGAGAGCAAAAGGCTGGGACGGAAACTGACGCTTTCCATGCAGACCATGGGCTGCCAGATGAATGCCAGAGATTCAGAAAAATTAGAAGCAGTACTTTCTTATATTGGATATGAGACGGTGGAAGATACCGTAGCGGATTTCATCCTTTACAATACCTGTACGGTCCGGGAAAATGCCAATCTAAAGGTGTATGGAAGACTGGGATATATGAAAAACCAGAAAAAGAAAAACCCGCAGATGAAGATCGCCATGTGTGGCTGTATGATGCAGGAACCTACAGTAGTAGAAAAAATAAAGAAAAGTTATTCCTTTGTGGATATGATCTTCGGCACCCATAATGTATATAAACTGGCAGAGATTCTATATACCCAGATAGAGTCCGGAGGAATGGTCATCGATATCTGGCAGGAGGCAGAGGAAGTGGTGGAAGATCTGCCAAGCATCCGGAAATATCCCTTTAAGGCTGGGGTGAATATCATGTATGGCTGCAATAACTTCTGCAGCTATTGTATCGTTCCCTATGTCCGGGGACGGGAGCGGAGCAGGGAACCGGAAGAAATTCTCCGGGAGATCCGGGGGCTGGCAGAGGATGGTGTCACAGAGGTGATGCTTTTAGGACAGAATGTAAATTCCTACGGGAAGACACTGGAAGTTCCCATGAACTTCGCGGAGCTATTACGTGAAGTGAATAAGATACCGAAACTGCGCCGGATCCGTTTTATGACTTCCCACCCCAAGGATCTATCGGAAGAGCTGATTCAGGCGATGGCCGAGTGCGGCAAGGTCTGCACCCATCTTCATCTTCCCCTGCAGTCCGGAAGTACTGAGATCCTGAGAAAAATGAACCGCCGGTACACAAAAGAGGATTATCTGGCACTGGTAGACCGGGTTCGCGATAAACTGCCGGATATCTCGCTGACCACAGATATTATTGTAGGGTTTCCGGGTGAGACCGAAGAGGATTTTGAGGAGACGCTGGATGTCGTGCGGAAGGTCCGTTATGACAGCGTATATTCCTTTATCTATTCCAGAAGGACGGGAACTCCCGCTGCGGCGATGGAGAACCAGGTGCCGGAGGACGTGGTAAAACAGCGTTTTGACAGGCTTCTCACGGAGATACAGTCTATTTCCAGGGAAATCACAGACAGCAAAGTGGGAACGATAGAAGAAGTGCTGATGGAAGAGATCAATGATCACGATCCGTCTCTGATCACCGGGCGTCTTTCCTCCAATGCCGTGGTTCATTGTCCGGCATCTGAGGACTGCATAGGGGAGATCCGCAGGGTAAAACTGACAGAAAGTAAAGGTTTTTATTTTATGGGAGAGCTTCAGGCAGATTAGAGGCCTGTACCACGACGCAAAGACAGCCCGGCGGCGCAGAATGAAGCAGAGTCCAGATTTGCGCTGCCGGGCTGGGTTGAACAACAATAAGATCCGTTATTTCTTTTCCGGTTCCGGATACTCTTCCCCGAAGGTATCCACAGTGACTTTTTGCATCACCACAGGGGTTTGCGGCATATCGCTGTAATCTGTCGCTGTCTCGGCAAGTTTGTCCACCACATCCATGCCTTCTGTCACTTTGCCAAAAGCGGCGTAGGCGCCGTCCAGATGAGGGGCGTCCTTGTGCATGATGAAGAACTGGGAACCGGCGGAATCCGGCATCTGGGAGCGGGCCATGGAGATGACTCCGGCGGTATGCTTTAAGTTATTCTCAAAGCCGTTCATGCCAAATTCTCCACGGATGCTGTAGCCGGGGCCACCCATTCCATTGCCGTCGGGACAGCCGCCCTGGATCATGAAGCCTTTAATGATGCGGTGGAAAGTAAGGCCGTCATAATAGCCTTTTTTCACCAGCGATATAAAATTATTTACGGTGTTGGGCGCCGTCTCAGGGTAAAGTTCAACCTGAATGGTGTCCCCTTCCGCCATCTGAATTTTTACAATTGGATTTTTTTCAGCCATAGTTTATATTCCTTTCTGTATCTTTTCTGGAATTAAGTATACAGAAGATCGGAAAATTTTTCAAGACTTAGTTTATTCAGCTCAACGGCGCGGATTTGAACCCGTCCTTGGACTGGAAGAAAGGAAGTGTAAAATGATATATCCGGATTTTTTAAAAAAGGGTGATACCATAGGGATCACAGCGCCATCCGATGGGAACCGCAAGCCGATGGATTTTGCAAGACTGGATCTGGCAGAAGAGAGGATCAGGAAAGAGGGATTTTGTGTCCTTGAGACAGAAAATGTCCGGCAGAGCGACGGGAGGGGACGGAGCAGCACCAGGGAACAGCGGGCAGAACAGCTTATGTGCCTGTTTGAGGATCCTGAGGTAAAGTACATTTTTTCAGCCAAGGGCGGGGATTTTCTGATGGAGATACTGCCGCTGCTGGATCTGGATGTGATCCGCAGGAATCCTAAGTGGATCCAGGGGTTTTCCGATAATACAGGGCTGACTTACACTCTTGCTGTGAACTGCCATACTGCCACTGTATACGGAAACCATTTCAATGATTTTTCCATGGATCCCTGGCATCCGGCAGTCTGGAACAATGCAGAGATCATGACAGGGAATATGATAGAACAGTCCTCTTTCGATGCCTATGAAGACGAATTTTATGACAGAGAGCGGCCGGAGGAGGGATACCGGAAAGACAAGCCTTCCCGCCAATACGCTGTAGTGGACGGAAAGACCGTAGATGAGGTGAACATGAGGGGAAGGCTGCTGGGAGGGTGTCTGGATGTTCTGCTGAACCTGGCAGGGACATGCTTTGACAAGACCCGTGAGTTTGTGGATTCTTACCGCCAGGATGGGATCCTGTGGTATATGGAAAGCTTTTCTTTAGACAGCGATTCTATCACCAGGGGACTGTGGCAGCTTAAGCATGCGGGCTGGTTTGAACATGCCGCCGGCTTTGTTTTCGGGCGCCCCTGCATGTTCCAGAGCTTCACGGACCACAGTTACCGGGAGGCGGTGGAAGTCATTTTATCAGAACTTCATGTCCCTATTGTGTATGAGGCTGATATTGGCCATAAGGCACCTCAGTTTACCATCATTAATGGAAGTATCGGGGAGTGGAGGACGAAAAATGGCGCTTCACATCTGATGACAACCCTCGAATAGACGAAAAACGACAGCAATCACATAAAAATTACAAGGGATTCTTTGCTTGGCAGGCAGAGAATCCTTTATTTTCGTCTATAAAAAGGAAGACTGGATATTTTGCGTGTCCAATGAATGGAGAATTTGTCGGATAACAGAGAAAAATTATTTGGTTTTATCGCCTCATTTTGACAAAATTTTAGTCATAAATAGTGTATCATCTGTATATGCAAAAGCAAATGAAAGAAAATGGGAGCAGGCAACATGAAAATATATCTTGATGTATTTTTTACCGTTAACTTCTTTATGAATTTACTTGTATTTGAGATCATGAATATATTTTTAAGAAAACGGCCTGTGAGCATGAGATGTGCAGCAGCTTCTGCAGAAGGGGCACTGGCAGCGGTTTTGCTCGTGATTGGCGGGGTACGGCAGATGGCAGCGGCATTTATTCTTATGTATCTCATCGTGAGCTGTCTGATGATACGGACTGCTTATGGAAAAACAACGGTTTATGGCTTTGGCAGGTATATGGCAGGGTTTTATCTGACAGCGGCAGGTGTTGCAGGCGCTGTCATGTTCTTAAGGGAAATTGCGGGAATCCGAAACCTCCCGATCATCTTTCTGCTGTCATCCGCAATCTTACTTTTATTTCTTGCACAGAAAATCGTTTCTTCTAAAAACCATGGGATAAGAAACGAACAAAATGTATTTCCTGTAACGATCAAATACCGGGGAAAGAGCGTGAAAGCGGCTGGATTCCTGGACACCGGCAACAATCTGTATGAGCCGGTCAGCCATGAGTGCGTTACTATCGTGGAATACAATTTGTTTCAAAAAATGCTGTCTGAGGAAGAAAAAGCTGATTTTAACAAAGTTATGCATGAAATGGAACCGGAACTATTTGGCAAACTGCTTTTGCGCTATATCCCATTTCATTCGCTGGGAAAAGAATGTGATTATCTTCCGGGAGTCCGGGCGGATGATATGGAGATTCAGGTGAATGGCAGTGAGACGGTTCACACAGGGAATACCTGGCTTGGGATCTGTGACCGTTTTCTGTCAACAGACAGTAGGTATGAAGTGCTGTTGAACAGCGGGATATTCCGAAAATAATTCATTAAGGGGGATGTATATGTTTTTACGTTTATCAATGCCAAATCGTTTTCAGTTCCGCATGATTCCGGACTGGAAAAATGTATTTTTTCACCAGGGGGGTGATATACATTACATCGGAGGAGCTGAAATACTGCCGGCACCGCTGGAACCAGGTGAGGAAGCAGCATGTATCGAAAATCTGGGGGCAGAGAATTCGGAAAAGGCGAAGAATATGCTGGTGGAGCATAATCTCAGGCTGGTGGTCTACATTGCCAAAAAGTTCGACAACACCGGCGTCGGGGTGGAAGATCTGATCTCCATCGGCACCATTGGACTGATCAAGGCGATCAACACCTTTAAACCGGACAAAAACATCAAGCTTGCCACCTACGCATCCCGATGCATCGAGAACGAAATCCTGATGTATCTGCGCCGAAACAGCAAGGTAAAGATGGAGGTATCCATCGATGAGCCGCTGAATGTGGATTGGGATGGCAATGAGCTTCTTCTCTCTGACATTCTCGGCACCAGTGAAGATATCATCTACAAAGACATTGAGCGGGAAGTAGATATCAAGCTGCTGAAAAAAGCCCTCAGCACACTGAGCGAGCGGGAGCGGATGATCATACATATGCGGTTTGGCCTTGATGATTATGAGGGAGGTGAAAAAACACAAAAAGAAGTAGCGGATCTTCTGGGCATCTCCCAGAGCTACATTTCCAGACTGGAAAAGAAGATCATGAAACGCCTCAAAAAAGAAATCCTGAGGCTGGAAGGGATATAAAAAATTAAATCAAAAAGTACGGAAAAACGTTATCGTATATGTCGTTTGTCGCAAATTCATGTCGTTGAGGAAATTTTTTTCCACAAACAGTAAAAAAGATGCTATAATATATATAGTGTCTTTTTTGTTTACGCGGAATGCACAAGCCATGGCGCCGCCCGCGAACGTGAGAAACTCGCAAAGCGTGTTTTTCATTTAAATATAAAGAGAGTAATTGATTTTTTGTAAGGAGGGAAAACAGATGAAAATGAAAAAACAAAAACATGTTATTGTGATAATGTTCACCTCATCACTTGTTATTTCTATGTTGAACGGGGTGGATACGAGTGCAAAGGGAATGCAGGCTTACCACTGTAGCAAGGTGATTGTTGCGAATGGTACAAAGTATAAAATATCCCAGATTGCTAAAGATGTCCATGATATAGACACGGGAGAAAAAATGACACAGAAGTTAAAAAATAAAAAAATAAAATGGGTTTCTGAAAATAAAAATTTAAAAGTCGTCGGTAAAACTTTTACAGCAAAAAAATTGGAAGATATAAGCTGATTGGCATAACAAAAAAGAAAAGATATATGATTGATTTGGATGTTGTTAGTAAAAATCCCCAAAAAGATTTATCAATGGTGGAATATGCCACGATCCGTAGCGGAACGGATGGAACGGTAGTCAAAATTGAAGAACAGGAGGCTGTCCGTAATTTGTGTGCTTTGATCAATGATGCAAAATTTAAGTTTGATTATAAGCAGGCAAACAAGGGACCAAGGGTGGGGTGGAATTATTCAGTTCAGTTATTTTTGTCAGATGGAACAGAGCAATTTAAAATGGTGGATTCAAAACCCAAATATTATTATATAACCAGCAGAGCGAATGAGATAAATAAGTATGTAGAACAATTGTTTAATGTGTCAGCAAAGGTTACAGGATAATACGAAACAGAGGCGGGGCAGTAGTCTTACACTGCTCCGTTTTTATGGAATGGATGAGAATGGAGGAATGTTTACAGCTTGATTGACATGCTATCACTTTAGTGATATAATTGCGGTAAGGGAATGGAGGTTGGGAAAATGGACAAACTGATTACTATATTTCACGGTTCTGAAAAAATCGTGGAACGGCCGACTTTCGGTGAAGGCAAAATGAATAATGATTTTGGTCTTGGTTTTTATTGCACGGTAAGTGAGGAGCTGGCAAAAGAATGGGCGGTATCTTCCTTGCATGATGGTTTTTCCAATCGATATACGTTAGATACCAAAAACTTAAATATTTTGAATTTAAATTGTCCTGATTACACTATACTTAACTGGATTGCTGTTTTAGTAGAACACCGTCTGTTTTCTATAAAAACGCCTGTGGCCAGGAGAGCAAAGAGATATTTGATTGATAACTTCAGTGTTAATGTAAATGCGTTTGACTTGATTACAGGCTACCGTGCAGACGATTCCTATTTTGATTATGCAGAGTTATTTCTTAACAACGGTATTTCAGTAGAGCAGCTTGCACGGGCTATGCGGCTTGGAAAGTTGGGCGAACAAATCGTTATTAAATCAAAGTTTGCCTTTTCTAATCTGAAATATGAAGGATTCGATGTTGCCGGGAAGGAACAATATTATGTTCTTCGCAAAGCCAGAGATCATGAAGCAAATAAGCTTTATCTTGAAATGCTTGAAGAGGAGAGTGATGGACTGTATATTCAGGATATTATGAGAGGAGGCATTAAGAACGATGATCCACGCATACCAAGAAATATATCTGAGTAAGGCACAGTCAGTACTAGGGGATGCTTTTGATTATGCAGTCAATGCTTGGGGTATTCCTGGAAATGAATTTGTGAAACTTTTTATTGTAAGTTCGGTGAGCAATAGAATGGAAAATGGCGAACCTGCCTGTATTGCAGGAAAAAGTGGTATTGAAATTGTTGTGGAAATTGTCGCAGAAACGAAAGGGCAGGAACTTCAAATAGAACCACAGGAACATTTCGAACGCTCCAAGGAATACTGGATTGGATGGGCAGTTGCTTATTATCAGTGGTATTCAAGTAGAAAGTACAGCGATATTTTTAAAGTTATTTCTTTTGAAGATCTGCTGAAAATGTACTACACTCTCCATGAGGCAGATATAACAAAGTTTGTTGATATCGTGGATTCACGAATGAAGAAATATTTTTTTGAAACGAATTTAAAGCGTATTCGGACAGCCTTTGGATTCACTCAGGCAGGGTTGGCGGAACATTCCGGTGTCAGCCTTCGTTCTATTCAGATGTATGAACAACGAAATAAAAACATTAACAAGGCGAGCGTAGATACCGTATATAGTCTTGCCAAGGTTTTAGGTTGCACAATGGAAGATTTGATTGAAAAATAGTAATCAAAAAGTACGGAAAAACGTTACAGCACATGTCGTTCGTCGCAAATTCATGTCGTATAGGAATTTTTTTCCACAAATAGTAAAAAAGATGCTATAATACATATAGTATCTTTTTTATACTTCAAAAAATGCAAAGGAGGACAAGAAAATGTCAAGAGTAAAAAGATATGTGATAGCACTTGTGATTGCTGGTATTGTGTTTGGAGCCAGTACTTCATTTGCTGCTGTAACAACATCATGTTCATTAGGAGGAGCAAAGTTAAAGGATTCTCCCTTTGAATGGTCAACAGGAGGAAAGTATGTTACATTATCCATGTCCTGCACTTCAAGCAGTTCATATGGAACAATGGCTGTAATACGCGGGAGGAAAACCGAAGGAGGAAGCGCCATATGGCTTATGTACCCTGCATTGAAATGCGCTAAAGGAGGCTCCAATTCTATTAAAAAGGATATTGAGTTATATGCTCGTACTCATGGGGGAGTCGCGTTTTCTAACCAGTTTGGTGTGAGACAGTATGGGAATCACTGTGACGACCAAAAAACAGGCTGTTATGGGACTGCCAGGGCAACCAATACCAATTCCTGATTTTATGAACAAATGTATCAGCCGGCTGTGAGCTAAGGCCGGCTGATACAAAATTACAAAATATAAGGAGAACCCTATGTTTTACATAAATCTGAAGCGCTTTATAAAATCGCCAGTATTTTTGCTGGGAACGCTGGCATATATGATCATACTTTATCTGATGCAGCCCATACATACGGCGACAGGTATTGAGGACATTTCCAATACGGCGCTTTCGACGCAGACCTTTTCTTTTTTCTATTTTATGATGATCTCCTATGAATTTTTTTATCAGATCAGGCGTTGCAGATTAGATGAGATCGTCAGCATCTCCAGGATGGGGGCAGGGCGGGAGAAGATATACGGTCTGCTGATCTTTCTGGGACTGGATCTGATCCTATATATCGTATACCTGGCAGTTTCCATGATCGGGACCACCAGTGTCCTGAAGGAATTTAATACAGACTGGTTAATCATGCTTGTAAAAGCCTATTTTATTTATCATTTTCTCACCTATTTTTTTGCTATGCTGGCGGGCATGCTGATTGCCATGATCCCCTCCAGGATCAAGGGATTTTTTGCCCTGGTTACCGTGTTTTCCATGTTTTCCAGGATCCTTTATCCCATTATGATGAATTGTGCATCCGACAGTGAGAGATGGACCCATGTGATTGATATATTCGGCATCATGAACCGGAATTACAATGTTTTATGCGACCTTATTTATGGGTATACCACAGAAGCTGTGAATCTCCAGCGTATCCTCTTCTGGATCCTGCTCACCTTGTCCGGTTTGAGCCTGGTGATGAACAAAATAAGAAAGAAGGCGGTAACAGCCCTATTGTTTTTGGCTGCCTGCACGGTTTTCATATTTTATATCCAGCCCTCCGGGGATCGGTATGTGTATGGAAACTGGGGGGCATATATGGACGACCAGCAGTATTACAGTCTGATCTATTATAATGCTGATCCCGCCTCAGATGTTTACCTTACAGCCATGGAGCATCAGGGGATTGGAAGAAAATATAAAGAACCGGATTTTAAGATCCTGGAATACAAAGGGGAGTTGACTCCCAGAAGAGTTCTGGCTGCTTCCCTGGATGTCACAGTAGACCGGCAGGAACTGCCGGAATATGGTTTTACGTTGTATCACGGGTATGTGGTTAAAAGGGTCACAGATGAAGCCGGGGAAGAATTGTCTTTTGAACAGGATATCGATCATGTGCTGGTCCGGACGAATAAAGCCCATCGTTTGGAAAAAATACACTTTGAATATGAAGGCTATTCCAGAAAATATGTTGCCACCAGCCAGGCTGTATTTCTGACAGGGAATTTTCCGTATCTGCCCAATGCGGGCTGGAATGAGTATATGATCGAACCGGTGGGAAATTACTGGCAGCATGGGTATAATTTAAAGGGGGCGATGTATCCGGTCCATTACGATATCCGTTTTCCTACGAAACATCAGATGTACTCCAATCTGTCGGAATCAGAGGATGGCCGCTATGTGGGTACGGCGGAAGGGGCAACTTTTGTGGCTTCCCCTTTTGTGAAGGAAATGAGATTAAAAGACGGTGTTGTGTATTATTCGGTTCTGGCTACGCCCTACTGGAAAAATAATATTGAAAAGACCAGAGAGACGGCGGAAAAATCTTTTCAGGCGGTCAAAGGCTTGGACAGGGGGAAAAAGGGTCCCTGGATCCTTTTTGACCTGGCAAATGTCATGGATGCTGATATTTCCTGGTATATAGCCAGTGACCACGCCGTCGCCGCTCCGGAAAGCCTTCAGGAATTATATGAGTATTATCAGGAGACAGGCTGCACCATCGATCATACAAAATGGGATAAGGAAGAGCAAGTGGAACCAGAGGAGGATCTGCCATGATAGAAGTCAAACATGTATCCAAAAGATTTGGAAAAAAACAGGTATTGAATAACATCAGCTGTACGATAGAGAAGGGGATCTATGGCCTTCTGGGGCCGAACGGCGCCGGGAAGACCACGCTCATGCGCTGCATGACCAATCTATACTCCCTCTCGGGAGGAGAGGTACTGATCGATGGAGTCAGCAGTAAGAAGAAAAAGAAAACCAACATTGGTTATCTGCCACAGTCCTTTGGGCTTTTTAAAGAACTAAATGTCTATGACTCCATGAACTATTTCTGCAATCTGAAGGGAATCCCCAAAAAGGAGCGGAAGGAGGAGATCCTGCGATGCATCCATGCCGTCAACATGGAAGAAAATTTAAAGAAGGCGGGCGGAAAGTTATCCGGGGGAATGATGCGCCGTGTCGGAGTTGCCCAGGCACTGTTGAACCATCCAGAACTGATCCTGTTTGACGAACCCACAGCAGGGCTTGATCCGGAAGAAAGGATCCGGTTTAAAAATACCATTTCTTCCCTGGGAGGAGAGGAGACGGTTATCATTTCCACCCATATCGTGGAAGATATCGAAGCCTGCTGTGATAAAGTGATCGTTATGGACCGGGGAGAGATCCTGTCTATAAAAACCTGCCAGGAACTGGCGGAAGAGGCCGCAGGAAAGGTGATCGCCTGTAAAAAGGGTGAGGAGACCAGACTGCCCGCCGGTTATTTTATTGAAAAGCAATACGAAAAAGCTGGTGAGGTCTATTACCGTGTGTTGATGGCAGAACAAGGTGGTCTGGCAGAATCCTTTGAGATACTGGAGCCCACCATCGAAGACGGATATATGGCGACCATCAAAGGAATATAGGAGGGACTGGTATGCTGGAAAATTATTTCGAGAGGATCTGGCTGCAGATCAAGGGAATGAGAACCATGTTTCTGATCCCCCTCATAGGCTATTTTGGTATCATACCTCTTGGTGTGTGGCTGATGACTGCAAACAGTGAATGTGTATTATACGATGCCATTATGCAAATGTGTTTTCTGCTGGTTCCCTTTTTATCCACCTGGTGGATCTATATGATCGTAAAAGAATATGTGGAAGGAAATGGAAGAGAGGTACTGCTGCTGGGCAGGGGAACCTTCTTTACTGCTGTTTTCTTCTGGCTGGTTAATGTATTTTGTTTTGTTCCCTTATTTTTGATTGATGTAGGCTACCAGTTTACCCCAAATATTCTTTATCTCTTTGAACATCTGGTGATCATATCCTTCTTTATGGGAGGGCTGGCATATTTTCTGAATTATTTTACAAAAAGTATTACGGCATCGATGTTTATCATTATACTGTACACAGCAATCTCAAACTACCGCTTCTCCAGCGAGAAGTTTGTAAGTGTCCTGGGAAAAATACAGTTGACAAACCTACAGGAAGTGCCTTATGATGGAAACTATAGTTTATATGAATGGTTTATTTTTCTTGGGATTGTTTTTTGGATCGCAGGTGTTCTTCAATCCAAAAAAGCAGAATGATGACAAAGGAGTGTGGGAATATGCCCTGCTGGCTGATTTCAATTATCGCTTTCGTACTGGCAACCATTGCAAAGGATAAAAAACGGAACGGACTAAAAGTTGTTTTGTACTTGATCGGCATTGGAAGCGGAACTATCGCAGCGATTCAGATATGGGTAAGAAATTTTTCTGTTTTCGTTTATCATTAGAAATGACAATGCCAAATTGATTCGCAGAATGAAACAGTTTTAAATTATTGATTACATACGGGCAACAGCAGTCTTGGAGTAGTTTCCAGACTGCTGTTGTTTTTTTAACCGTTATTTAATAAGAATTCAAAAATACATATTATTTCTCTGTAGTAAACCAGGTGTAGGAACTTTTTCCGGTACGGATCCGGTACAACACAGGAGTGCTGCCTTTACTCACCAGAACCGCTTTGGAGCATTTGGAGGAGGCGCCTGGCGAGAGAGTGACGTCGCTCAGGTCTTCCATAAGCTCAAAGTAAAAGCCCCAGTCAATGTTTTCCAGCTGCGTCGTTCCTGTGGAGTCAAATATATTATAATAATAACTGAACAGATCCTTTGCCTCTACCACTTCACTGCCAGAGACATATTTGATCTGAAAACAGAAATACAGGTATTCTTGATTGCTGGCGGGAACGGGATTCTCTTTGTTTTTCAGAACGCGGTTTTTGGCCGAATTCCCAGACTGGAAGGTTTCCAGCTTGATCTTAAAGGTTCCGATCTTTTTCCCATCGTCATAATAACTGATCGTATGCTCATCATAGGCAGAAAGAGGATTCAGCCGGCCGCCGGCCTTTGTGTCTGCGGAAGATCCTGTGACAGATACTTTACAGTACAGTTTTCTGCCGCCGAATTTGGCATAGATCTTAGCTGTTCCTATTTTTTTTGCGGTGACAACACCAGAAGAATTTACCGATGCCACTGTTTTTTTAGAGGAGCGCCAAATGATCTTTGACTTTGTGCCGTATACCTTAAGTCTGCATGTCTTTCCAACCCGGAGCGTCGCAGTTTTCTTGTTAATACGGACAGTAGCCGCAGAGGATCTTGATGTATCTGGCATCCAGAGGGAAGTACAGAGACATAGGAGCAAAAGTAGTGACAGGATACGTTTCGTAATTCTCATAGTTCTAAAATTCCTTTCTGATCGTAATAACAGGGCGGCGCTATGTTGTATCAGTCCGATGTGCACCACATAAAATGTCGAACTAAAATTATTGTACATCAAACTTTGTAAAAGTGCAAGACTAACCCGCCTGCCAATTTTACGGTGGAAAAAAAGTTTCCTTTATGATATAATTCAAGTCAGTTCTATTTTAAGGGAAGGAATGCACAAAAATATGTCAACTATCAATAAAAAAAATATTCGGAACTTTTGTATCATCGCCCACATCGATCACGGTAAATCCACTCTGGCAGACCGGATCATAGAGAAGACGGGGCTTCTGACGGAGCGGGAGATGCAGGCGCAGGTACTGGATAATATGGAACTGGAACGGGAGCGGGGGATCACGATCAAAGCTCAGACGGTCCGTATCGTGTACAAGGCAAAAGACGGAGAAGAGTATATTTTTAACCTGATCGACACGCCGGGACATGTGGATTTTAATTATGAAGTATCAAGGAGCCTTGCGGCATGTGAAGGGGCGGTACTTATCGTGGATGCTGCCCAGGGCATCGAGGCGCAGACGCTGGCAAACTGTTATCTCGCCATTGACCACGATCTGGAGATCATGCCGGTGATCAATAAGATCGATCTTCCCAGCGCGGAGCCGGAGAGAGTAAAAAATGAGATTGAAGATGTGATCGGTATTGAGGCACAGGATGCCCCCTTGATCTCGGCGAAGATGGGAACGAATATTGAGGACGTGTTGGAGCAGATCGTAGCCAGGATTCCTGCGCCGCAGGGGGATGAGAAGGCACCGCTCAAAGCGCTGATCTTTGATTCCATCTATGATTCATATAAGGGGGTTATTATTTTTTGCCGGATTTTTGACGGAACAGTAAAAAAGGGGACAAGGATCCATATGATGGCGACCGGCATGGAAGAAGAGGTGGTAGAAGTGGGTACTTTCGGCGCCGGTCAGTTTATCCCCTGTGAAGAATTGACTGCCGGTATGGTGGGTTACATTACCGCAAGTCTGAAAAATGTAGAAGGAACCCAGGTAGGAGATACGGTGACGGATGCGGTAAACCCCTGTGAAGAAGCACTGCCTGGTTATAAAAAGGTACAGCCGATGGTATACTGCGGTCTGTATCCGGCAGACGGCGCCAAATATCAGGATCTCCGGGATGCACTGGAAAAGCTTCAGCTCAACGATGCCGCCCTGCAGTTTGAGGCGGAGACTTCCGTCGCCCTGGGGTTCGGATTCCGTTGTGGATTTTTGGGGCTGCTTCATCTGGAAGTCATCCAGGAGAGGCTGGAGAGAGAGTACAATCTGGACCTGGTGACCACGGCTCCTGGAGTGGTATACCGTGTCTATAAAACCAATGGGGAAATGGTGGAGGTGACGAATCCTTCCAATCTTCCGGATCCCTCTGAGATTGAGCATATGGAAGAACCGGTGGTCAACGCGGAGATCATGGTGACTACCGAATTTGTAGGTGCGATCATGACACTTTGCCAGGAGCGCCGTGGTGTATATCTTGGGATGGAATATATGGAAGAGACGAGAGCGCTGCTCAAATATGTCCTGCCTCTGAACGAGATCATTTACGATTTCTTTGATTCCCTTAAATCAAGATCCAGGGGCTATGCTTCCTTTGATTATGACTTAAAAGGCTATGAACCTTCTACGCTGGTCAAATTAAACATTCTTATCAATAAAGAGGAAGTGGATGCTCTGTCCTTTATCGTCCATGAGAGTACGGCTTATGAGCGGGGAAGAAAGATGTGTGAAAAATTAAAGGGTGAGATTCCGAGACATCTGTTTGAGATCCCGATCCAGGCAGCCATAGGCAACAAGATCATTGCCAGAGAGACCGTCAAGGCAGTGCGCAAAGATGTACTTGCCAAGTGCTATGGAGGCGATATTTCCAGAAAGAAGAAACTTTTGGAAAAGCAAAAAGAAGGAAAGAAGCGGATGCGCCAGATCGGAAATGTAGAGATTCCACAGAAGGCATTTATGAGCGTGCTGAAACTGGATGAGGATAAATAAGCAATGAATCGTCCAGCAGGAATTTACGTTCACATTCCTTTTTGTTTAAGGAAGTGTAATTATTGTGATTTTCTCTCCTGGCGGGCAGGGGAGAAGGAGCGGGAGGAGTACGTCAGGGGGCTGGCCCGGGAGATCGGTCATTCAGACCGCTGGTTTCCGGAGATAGACCAGGTAGATTCGATATTTATCGGAGGCGGGACTCCCAGTACCCTTTCTACTGGCCAGCTGCATCTCATATGTGAGGCTCTTGACCGCCGTTTTACCATCCTGGAGGGGTGTGAATTCACGATAGAATGTAATCCAGGCGCGGTGGACAGGCATGCTTTTGAGGCCTGTCTTGATATGGGGATCAACCGCATCAGCTTTGGGGTACAGTCGGCCGAAGAGACAGAACTGAGGCTGCTGGGGAGGATCCATACTTATGAAGATGCGGAGAAATCTTTCCAGGAAGCCAGGGAAGCTGGTTTTCAAAATATCAATATAGACCTGATGAGTGGAATCCCTGGACAGAGCCTGGAGAGTTATAAAAGGACATTGGACCGGATCCTTCATCTGGAGCCGGAGCATATCTCCGCTTATAGCCTGATCATTGAGGAGGGAACCCCTTTTTATGACCGTTACCGGGATGAGCCGCCGGTGGAGGAGGAGACAGACCGCCAGATGTACAAAACTACGGGGTTACGGTTATCCGGGTGTGGTTATGAGAGGTATGAGATTTCCAACTATGCGAAAAAAGGGTTTGCCTGCAGGCACAATCTCAAATACTGGTCCGGTGGAGAATACATCGGATTTGGCCTCGGCGCCAGTTCCCGGGTGGGAAACATCCGATACCGCAATCTGGAAGATCCTGCAGAATATGCAACGCGGATCCAGCAGGAGAAAACAGTGGCAGGCCCAGAGGAAATTTTGGACAGGGAGACACTGATGTCGGAATTCTTTTTTCTCGGTCTCCGCAAAACGAAGGGAGTCTCACTGACGGAATTCCAGCGTTTATTTGGGATCAATGCCTTTGAGGTTTATGGGCAGCAGATACGGAAGCTGATTGAATACGGATTGTTAAAGCAGCAGGGGACCTGGCTGTTTCTGACGGAGTATGGACTGGATGTCAGCAACATGGTGTTTTGCGAGTTTGTATAAAGCAGGGCTGTCTTTGAAATTACGTTACAGAAGATGGAAAAGTATGCATTTTTTTGTAGACAACCAGGGAAAAAACAGTTACAATAGTAATAATTAAATTATAAAACTAAGGAAGTGAAAAGTTTGAATCCAGTGTATGAAAAAGTTGAGATTTGTTTTAAGCAGATTCGTGCAAAAGTAGCCTTTGTGCCGAAAGTTGCCATTGTATTAGGAAGTGGTCTGGGAGCGCTGGCTGACGTGATTCAGGTTGTGGATACCGTTGATTATTCAGATATCAGTGGATTTCCGGTGTCTACTGTTGATGGACACAAGGGAAGATTTGTTTTTGGCTATATTCAGGAGACGCCGGTTGTCATTATGCAGGGGCGTGTTCACTTTTATGAGGGATATGAGATCAGTGATGTGGTACTTCCGATCCGTGTCATGCGCAGGCTTGGGGCAGACATTTTATTTCTGACTAATTCTGCCGGCGGATTGAATACGATGTACCGCCCTGGTGATTTTATGATGATCACCGATCATATCGGAAGCTTTATGCCTTCTCCGCTGATCGGGGAAAATGTAGAGGAATGGGGGAAACGTTTTCCTTCTATGGAGAATATATATGATGCCCAGTTGTGTGAATTTATCCGTCAGTCTGCCAGAGAGTGCAATGTTCTTTTGCGGGAAGGCGTATATGTGCAGATGAAAGGACCGCAGTATGAGACCAGCGCGGAGGTCAAAATGTGCCAGATCCTCGGAGGAGATGCGGTGGGAATGAGCACAGCCATTGAGGCGGTGGCAGGCAGGCATATGGGCATGAGGGTGTGTGGGCTCTCCTGTATTTCCAATATGGCATGTGGCATCAGCAAGATCCCGTTAAACCACATGGATGTTACGGAAGTTGGTGAAAAAATGGCACCATTATTCCGTCTTCTGGTGTATAAATCTATCAGTAAAATGACAGCGGATATGATAGATCAGACAAAGACAGATGCGCCCCAGCAGCAAATGATGTCTACGGGTGCCATTATTGATGATATGTAGACGGGGGCTCTATATGAACATACGATTTTTTAATTGTCGAATACTTACGATGGAAGATGGGAAAGATATTATCGACGGTGAGCTGCAGGTACAGGGCGGAAAGATTACGTATATTGGTAAAAGAGATGAGAAAAGAGGCCTGGATATACGCTGGGACAGGGAGATTGACTGTGAAAGGAATCTGCTTATGCCAGGGTTCAAAAATGCCCATACCCATTCTGCCATGACTTTCCTGCGCTCTTATGCAGACGATCTGCCTCTGCAGGAATGGCTGTATGACAAGGTGTTTCCGATGGAGGCAAAGCTTACGAAAGAAGATCAGGTGCTTCTGGCAAAGCTGGGGATTTTGGAATATATTTCCAGCGGCATCACTGCGAATTTTGACATGTATCTGGACAATGCCTGTCACGCGGCGGCATCTGCCGAAATTGGGTTTCGGACTGTACTCTGCGGGAGCATGAATGACTTTGGCGGTACGGTAGAAGGAACAGAGGAGGAATTTTACCGGCTCAATGAGTATTCACCACTGGTGACAGCTAAGATCGGGTTTCATGCTGAGTATACCACCAAGGGAGAGACTCTTGAAAAACTTGCCAGAATGGCGAATCGCATCCGGCAGCCGGTTTATACCCATATTGCAGAAACGAAAAGAGAGGTTGATGAATGTTATGAGAGGTACAATGTTTCACCATTTGAGTATCTGGATTCTATTGGGATGTTTGAGTATGGCGGCGGCGGCTTTCATGGTGTATGGATGTCCGAAAAAGACAAAGAAATCTGCCAGAAAAAAGGTGTCTCGATCGTATCCAATCCGTCGTCCAATCTTAAGCTCGCCAGCGGAATAGCTGATCTTTGCGGGCTGCTCGATAAAAATATTACAGTGGCACTGGGAACCGATGGTGCTGCCAGCAACAATGCGCTGGATATGTTCCGGGAGATGTACCTGGCATCGGTGCTTCAAAAAGTGACCAGACAGGACGCAGCAGCTATGGATGCGGATGATGTCCTTCGTATGGCCACGGTGGGAGGCGCGCTGACGATGGGGCTGAAGGATTGTGATATCCTGGCAGAGGGAAAATGCGCAGATCTGATCATGATTGATATGCACCGTCCCAATATGCAGCCGGAAAATAACCTGACTAAAAATCTTGTGTACAGTGGCAGCAAAGAAAATGTCAGGCTGACGATGATAAACGGAAAAATTCTTTATGAAGATGGCAGGTTCGGCATCGGAGAGGATGTTGAACAGATTTATTCAAAAGCGAACCAGATCATAGAGAGGATGCGTTGATTTGAAGGAATCGAATTGACAGATCGGCAGAATAAAATATTATTCTGCTCAGACTGTAGACAAAGCGGTGTTAGGACACAAAACCTAACACCGCTTTTCTCTG
>CAJUAU010000034.1 GCA_910584645.1 uncultured Eubacterium sp. | reverse complement strand
GCCGCCTGGATCTTCACCGCCGTATCCGGGGAGACTCCCAGGCCGCCCTGGATGGATGAGAGGTCTTTCTCCGGAAGAGGCGATGATGAAGCTTGGGGGGCTGGTGCCAAAGATGGCACCGGCTCCGGTGATCGTGCTGGTTCCGGGGTGACAGAAGCTGCCGGGGATACAGCAGGCGACGGGACCGCTGTTGGCACTGGTGTTCCTGTCGGTTCCGGAGTTTCCGTCGGTACGGGTGGTTCCAGGGTGGGAACGGGGGTAGGGACCGGTGTGGGCGACGGGACCGGAGTAACAGTGGGGGTGGGAACCGGCGTCGGCAGGGGTTTTTCCGTATAGATCACATGAATCGTATGGCTGTTTTTGACCGCGGGAATTTTATATGTATTTTCTGAGACCTCCACTGTCTCTCCGTCGATGGCCAGGGCTCTGAGGGAACAGCCTTCCTCTGGCAAAAAGGTAAGGAGAATATCGTCTCCTCCCTGCACCCGGATCCTGGAATTCCCATCAGAAGTAACTGAAGCCAGGCTGGTTTGGACTTTGGTCCTTCCTCCGCCCTGGGTGCTTACTGCCACATCATAATAAATTGCTTTCCCCTGGGCCGTGATCACGATCTTCCCACAGATAGAATCTTTAAAGACCACAAGCTCTCCCGTGTCAGGATCATAGGAATAGTCTTCTTCTAAAACTGCCTCTTTTTCCCCGATCATTACCTGGATCGTTGAGGGAAGTTCATATAATCTTCCAGTATCATCTTCTCCACTTAAGACAGCAGTGTAATTGCCCTCCGGACTTTTCCACACACTGCTCTCGTTATTTGTAGAAAGATTTGTCATCCGATACTCGACCTCATAACTCCGCCCGATCTCCCAGCCATACCAGAGGTTATCTTCTGTATTGCCGTCATCCTCCGACAGATAACGCGCCGCCACCTCATCCAGTGCAGGGGTCGTATCCTCTGATAAAAGTGTTCCATCCGGCAGGTAAAAGAATATGGCGGAAGGATCCTGCCCTGGAAGGGCAATCCCAAAAGCACCCGCCTGCATACATGTTACAGGAGTCATATTCGCCGCCGTTTCTCCCTCCTTTAGAACAATATTTAGTATTTTGAGCGGGCAGGAGCTAAAGATTCCACAATATGAAGGATTTCTATAAGAAGGGGGATCCTCGCAGTCTAAAATCAGTCCGTTGAGCAAGGTTACCTTCTTGAGACTGGAACATCCAAAAAAGGTACTGGCCTCCAGATTTGCAGATCCCCAAATCTCTGCTTCTTCAAGACTTGTGCATTTCTCAAAGGCACTCATGCCAAGTTTGGATACTGCCTTGGGAATTTTAATTTTTTTTAATCCAGAGCAATTCTCAAAAGTATGTTCACCAATCGTAGTTAAAGTATCTGGCAGGTCTGCCTTCTGAAGACTCTTACATCCATAAAATGCATAAGAGCTTAATAATGTTATGCTATTGGGAAAGTTGATCTTCTGAAGATTTCCACACTCTCTAAAAGCACTGGAAAAAATTGAGCGCAGGCTCTCAGGAAGAATCACCTCTTGAAGATTTTCACATTGACGGAAACTCTCCATGCCAATTTCTGTTACTCCCTCTGGAATCTCAACCCTCTGCAGGCTGGTGCACAACTGGAATGTGCAATTACCAATTTTCCCCACACCCGCTGGAATGGTTATTCCTGACAGACTGCCGCATTTATAAAATGCGTAATCCCCGATCTCTGTCACACTTTCCGGCAAGGTTATTTCCTGAAGGCTGCTGCATTGATTGAAGGCAGAAGCACCGATCCTGGTCACTCCCACTGGAAGAACTACCGTTTTTAACGATTCAGGAAAGGGATGTTTGGATTTTCTGTCACTTATATCCTCGCCCCGCACCTCTTTTTCTGCCAGTATACTGATTAAATTCATATAAGAAGCATCCATATCATTTTCAACCGTACTTTTATAGCAGATCTCATCCCAGTCAGCCGTTGTTACTGTTCCTTTTGTGACCTTAATGCATGTGACATCACCACGCTTGATCCCGTTCATATACAATGCCTTTCGCAGATTATCACCACTGACCGTCCTGATTTCTTCTCCACTGTCTGTTTTCACAGTCAACTCCAGGGTGATCCCTGTTTCTATATCCAGGTCAGCCTCTGATGCATCTACTCCTGCGGGCAGAAACATACTACACAATACCGCCAATATCAACAGGCAGGCTGTACTTCTTTTTAACATTGCATAAAAACTCTTTTTTCCCATATCCATACCTCCTCAAAACCGGTTTTAAGAATCTGCCAATTACTCCATACCGATTACAATTATATAATAATCCCAGCTTTTGCACAAGTCTGCGATACTCCAAAGGACACAGCTAAATTTCACTTGACCATGTATTTTATGAATGATAAAATGTAAATTATATAAAATATGGAAATGTAACTATTTATAAGTATAAGGAGGATATTGGAACGATGGATTTTGAAGTAATGTACCAAAGTAAACTTACAACTGCCAAAGAGGCGGCAAAAGTCATCCAGTCTGGTGACTGGGTAGACTATGGATGGACTGTCACTACCCCGGTCGCTGTTGACAGGGAGCTGGCAAAGAGAATGAAGGATCTTACGGATGTGAAGTTCCGTGGCGGTATCCTTATGTGGGAGCCGGAAATATTTAAGATTGAGAATCCATGGGAACATTTTTCATGGAATTCCTGGCATATGAGCGGGATCGAGAGAAAAGCAGCCGCAAAAGGCTTTGCTTTTTATGCCCCCATCCGTTATTCAGAACTTCCAAGATACTACCGGGATTTATCCTGTCCTTCCCGTGTCGCTGTCTTTCAGGTGGCGCCGATGGATTCCCACGGCTATTTCAACTTTGGGCCAAGCGCTTCCCATCTGGGAGCCTGCTGTGAACGTGCCGAGACGATCATCGTAGAGGTAAACGAAAATATGCCAAGATGTCTTGGAGGAAAAGAGGAAGGCATCCATATTTCAAAGGTTGATATGATCGTAGAGGGAGACAATCCTTCCATCGCGGAAATGGGTGGAGCTGCTGCAGCCACAGAGGTAGACCAGGCAGTGGCTAAGCTGATCGTGGAAGAAATCCCAGACGGCGCATGCCTCCAGCTGGGAATTGGCGGCATGCCTAATGCTGTGGGTTCCATGATCGCAGAATCGGATCTGAAAGATCTTGGTGTTCATACAGAAATGTATGTAGATGCTTTTGTGGATATTTCCAGAGCCGGAAAGATCACCGGAGCCAGGAAAAATATTGACCGCTTCCGTCAGACCTATGCCTTTGCTGCAGGCACGAAAAAACTCTATGATTTTCTGGATGACAATCCAGAGTGCATGAGCGCACCGGTGGATTATACCAATGACATCCGCTCCATCAGCGCACTGGACAACTTTATCTCCATTAACAATGCCGTAGATATCGACCTGTACGGACAGGTCAATGCTGAGAGTGCCGGAACGAAAAATATAAGCGGTGCCGGCGGACAGCTGGATTTTGTCCTTGGAGCCTATCTCTCCAAGGGAGGAAAAAGCTTTATCTGCTGCTCTTCCACTTTTAAGAACAAACAGGGAGAACTGGTATCGAGGATCCGTCCCACCCTTGCCAACGGTTCTATCGTAACCGATACAAGGGCCAATACCCACTGGTTTGTAACGGAGTATGGAAAGGTGAACTTAAAAGGTCTCTCTACCTGGCAGAAAGCGGAGGCGCTGATCTCCGTAGCCCATCCCCAGTTCCGGGATGATCTGATCAAAGAGGCAGAAAAAATGAACATCTGGAGACGTTCCAACCGCTGAGAAGGATAGATTTTAGAATTTGTTAGATCTTTTACAAAAAGCCAGGCAATATGTAAATTCTTGCCTGGCTTTTATCTTTTTATTTAATCGCATTTCTCCAGCAGCTCTTCCCATCTTCTGTCCACTTCCTGCTGAAAAGCTTCGATAAACTGCTCATTTCCCGGTTTGAAAAGATGCTTAAACCTTCCCTGCCGTTTTAGAAAATCTTCAATGGGCAACTTGTTTTTCGGCTTATAATTCAGGATCCATTTTCCGTTCACCACCTCAAACAGCGGCCAATAGCAGGTCTCTACCGCAGATCTGCACACATCGATGATATCTGGTGCATCGTAGCGCCAGCCCCGGGGGCAGGGCGCCATAATATTCAAAAATGCTGGACCTTCTGTATAGATCGCCTTTTCAGATTTTGTATAAAGATCTTTCATGTTCCTGATAAAGGTGGTCTGTCCCACATAGGGGATATTGTGGGCCGCCATAATGGCTGCCAGATCCTTCCGTCCCTGAGGCTTTCCTTTGGATACTTTGCCTGCTGGCGTGGTCGTCGTGTCGGCAAACATCGGGGTAGCGGATGAGCGTTGGATGCCGGTATTCATATAGGCGCCGTTGTCGTAGCAGACATAGACCATATCATGCCCTCTCTCCATGGCACCCGACAGGGATTGAAAGCCGATATCATAAGTGCCGCCGTCACCGCCGAAGGTAATAAACTTGTAATTTTCTTCCAGCTTGCCGGTCTTTTTCATATACCGGTAGGCAGCTTCCACTCCGCTTAACGTTGCTCCTGCGTTTTCAAAGGCATTGTGAATATAACTGTCCTGATAAGACGTATAGGGATACATAAAGGAAGAAACCTCCAGACACCCTGTGGCGTTTCCCACCACCGCCTTATCTCCGGGATGAAGTGCTTTCAATACGTTTCTTACAGCAATGGTTCCCCCGCAGCCGGCACACATACGGTGTCCCGGTGCCAGGCGTTCTTCCCTGCCCTGGATTTCCTTAAAATCAAACTGTTGTTCCATGATGTTATACCTCCTTGTCACGCAGACCGATATAACGGTATTTCTCGTTTTTCGCACCGTGTTCTGCTGCTTCTGCCAATTCCTCATATACGTTCTCTACCTGTTCCACCGTCAGATCCCTGCCGGAGAGACCGTATACATAGTTGATAACCTCTGAAACATTTTTATTCCGGTAAAAGGCGGCTTCCAGCTCCGATCCCAGAGGACCTCCATTGGCGCTGTAGCTCTCACAGCGGTCTAGTATTGCCACCGCTTTACATTTTTTCAGTGCCTTTGCCATCTCCTTACCAGGGAAGGGGCGGAATACACGAACTTTGAGAAGTCCCACTTTTTTTCCCTGCTTTCTCAGCCTGTCCACCGTATCTTTAATGGTGCCGCAGGCTGAGCCAATGGCAACGATCGCGTATTCTGCATCTCTTAATTTATATTCTTCAAAAAGGCCATATTTTCTTCCGGTAAGTTCGCCAAATTCTTTTGCCACATCCAGGATCACCTGTTTGGCGCGGATCATGGCTTCCGCCTGTGCCTTTTTCGCTTCCATGCAATAATTGGATACCGCATAGGGTCCCACTGCCATCACCTCTTCCGGGTTCAGCAGATAATGTTCTGGATCATATTCACCTACAAATTCTTTCACCAGTCCGGTATCTTCCAGAGTGATGTTTTCTACCGCGTGGCTGGTGATAAATCCATCCTGGCAGATCATGATGGGAAGCATCACATCTTTATGTTCTGCGATCCGGTACGCCTGAATGAAATTGTCATAGGCTTCCTGGTTATTTTCTGCATAGATCTGAAGCCAGCCGGAATCTCTGGCTCCCATACTGTCAGAGTGCTCACTGTTGATATTCAGTGGTCCTGACAAGGCACGGTTTACCACTGCCATGCAGATGGGCAGGCGGTTGGATGCCGCCACATATAAGACTTCCCACATCAGGGCAAGCCCGCAGGAAGAAGTGGCAGTCAGTGCCCTGGCACCGGCGGCTGACGCACCGATGGCAGCGCTCATGGAACTGTGTTCGCTCTCCACAGGAATAAATTCGGTATTGATCTCACCATTTGCAATAAAATTGGATACAAATTGTGGAAGTTCTGTAGAAGGTGTGATCGGAAATGCCGGCATGACATCCGGCTCCACCTGTTTAATGGCATGGGCAACTGCCTCATTGCCTGACATTCTTTCTAATTCTGCCATGTTATTTTCCCTCCTTCATTGTGATCGCTCCGAAGGGACATGCCTTTACACAGATGCCGCATCCCTTGCAGTGAAGCAGATCAAAGGCTTCTCTTTTACCGTTTCTAACCGGAATAGCGCTGTCCGGGCAATAGGGAACACAGAGCAGACACTGCTTGCATTTTTCTTTATCAAATACCGGGGTATTGACTCTCCACTCACCGGTCTCAAAGCGTTTGGATGTTGCCGGCTCATAGATCTGCAGCCCCGGCGTCAGGTCCTGCCATGGAGTCTTTTCATTGATTTCTTTTGCTTTTAACATATCAGTGCACCTCCTGTAACGCCATGCGGAGTGCCTTCATATTTCCCTCCAGCATCTCCGGTTTTTTGGCAAATTTATGACCAAGGGAAGCTTCCATTTCTTTGATAAACTGATCTTCTTCCATGATTTCGGATATTTTAACAATAGCCGCAAGCATTGGTGTATTGGGGAAATATTTCCCCAGCGTCTTCATGCACACTTTTCTCGCATCAATGGTGTACACTCTGCCCTGGTATCCGTGGAGGTATGTATAGATCTCTTCGCTGGAACGGGGCGTATTGACAAGGATCGCTCCGTCCTTTTTTAAGCCTTTTGTGACATTGACAGAGTTCAGCAGGGTCTCATCTACGACCACGACATAATCCGGTTCGTAAATATTGGAATGAACCCGGATCTGCCTGTCACTGATCCTGTCATAAGCAGTAATCGGTGCGCCCATTCTTTCCGGCCCATATTCCGGAAATCCCTGCACATGTTTGCCGGTTTTAAACGCTACATCTGCCAGTAAAAGCGCCGCTGTCTTGGCACCCTGGCCGCCGCGGCCATGCCAACGAAATTCAGTTAATCCGTTCACTGTTTTTTCCCTCTTTCTTTTGCAATATAATAGTGTCGTTTTAACATAAAACGACACTAACTAAGATTATAATATCATTTATTGCTCTTGTAAAGTGTTTTTTGAAAATATCACTTTCACTTCTGTGCCTTTTCCCATCTCGCTGGCCAGGGTGATCTGGGCATTGTGCTGGGCGATGATATGCTTGACGATAGCGAGGCCAAGCCCTGTTCCCCCGGTCTGCTTGGAACGGCTCTTATCCACCCGGTAAAAACGTTCAAATACCCGTTTCTGGCTTTTTTCCGGAATACCGATCCCGGTATCCAGGACAGAAAGCGTGGCCTGGTCCTGCAGCTCCATTACCTGCACCCGGACGCTCCCTCCAGTATTGTTATAACGTATGGCGTTGTCACAAAGGTTATAGACCAGTTCTTCCATCATATTTTTATTGGCATAAAGGATACAGCGTTTTCCCTCCAGCGATATGTGAACCTGATGTTTTTCAGCGCTGATCCGAAGCATATTAACACAGTTTTCAGCAATCTCATAGAGATCTACGTCCTCAAATTCAATGGTTTTTTCCATGGCATCCAGTTCAGCCAGGCGGATGGTATCGTTGATCAGCGTCAGAAGACGCTTGGAATTCCGGTGTATCTCCCCGGCAAAACGAATCATATCTTCCTTTTCTGCCATACCGTTTTCAATCAGCTCTGCATATCCTGAGATAGCGGTAAGTGGAGTCTTCAGCTCGTGGGATACATTCGCTGTAAACGCCTGGCGCATACTGGCGCTTCGCAAAATGTCAGTATGCTGGTCCTTGATCTTCTGAATAAAAGGCACCAGCTCCTTATAGCCTCCGGTGATATTTACTGAATCCATGTCATCTGCCATTTGTTCAATAGGTTTTATGATACTCTTGGCAAAGAACTGGGTAAAAATATAGCTGATGATCAGAATAAATATAATGATCCCTATGATCTCGGGAACGATTCCCAGAAATATGCTGTAAAGGCTGTCCGATTCCTTTGCAACGCGGAGTACACATCCATTGGACATTTTCAATGCATAATAAAAAGTATCCTTTTTCATGGTGGCAGAATGTCTCACAGAATGGCTTTCACCCTTCTCAAAGGCCTTCCCGACCTCCGGGCGTTCCCGGTGGTTATCCATGGCTCCGATATCCGCATTGCTGTCAAAATAAACTTTTCCATCTTCGCCGATCAGGGTTACTCTGAGGTTGGTAATTTCCTTATGATAAGAAATATTTTTCTTATCCTGAAAAGAGTCTGTGCTCTCTAACAGTCTGGCGCTGCTGACCAGATTGTCCACCACCTCATTGACAAGCAGCTGATAAAAGATCAGCGTGGAAAAGGTGATCGTCAGTAAAATGGCCAGCCCCGCGATCAGCAAAAAAGTCCGGTTCAGCTTTGCTTTCATTCCAGCATATACCCCACATTCCGTATGGTTTTAATGCGCCTTCCCTCTTCTCCCAGTTTTTTTCGGAGGGTTTTGATATGCATGTCCAAAGTCCGGGATTCTCCCTCATAATTAGCGCCCCAGATTCGTTCCATAATGCGGTCTCTCGTCAGAACGATACTGGCATTCTGGACCAGCAGCTTCAAAAGCTTGTACTCTTTATACGTAAGCTCACAGGGCTCATCCTTTACAAAAACACAGTGTTTCTCGCCGTCAATGTAAATATTTCCAATGGCAAGGGATTTTTCCTGTTCCATATCCCGGCTTCTGCGAAGCAGCGCCTTTACCCTGGAGATCAGCTCCATCACTCCAAAAGGTTTGGCAAGGTAATCATCTGCCCCCAGATCCAGCCCCTTCACTTTATCCAGTTCTGAAGTTTTAGCAGATACAAAGATCACGGGGATCTTTTGATAATCAGGAATATTTCTCAGTTTTTTCAGAATCGAAAGACCGTCCATATCCGGGAGCATAACATCCAGAAGAATTAGATCTGGAACCCGTTCCGCCAGCTTTTGGAAAAATCCCCTGGCATTTTCAAAGCCTTCCACATTGTATCCACTGTTTTTCAGGGCAAAGCTCTCGATCTCCTGTATATTTGTATCATCTTCAACAATATAGATCAAAGCCATTTATTTTGTCTCCTTTGACTTGATGTTATAAAGTAATACCAAAGCCCAGGATAGTAAATCTCTTTTCCTCTTCACCCGGATGCATCACGATCCGCACCCGGTGTTCTCCACTCTTCTCTTCATTGAGAATGATCTGTGGATTGGTATGATTCCAGCCATTCACCAGTGGATCCGGCGTCAGCACCAGCTTGTCATCCACATAAACATCAGCCTTTCCAAAGACAGGACTTCCGGAATCTTTGGAAACCAGAATGATATTCCTGCAGTTCAGCGTCAGGGCAAACTCGGCATCCTTTGTGCCGTCTGTCTTCGCCCAGCCATTCTCCAGCACCGGGCTGGCTGTCAGATCCATATTCCGCTCCACAAACTGAATTTCTGGGTCCTTCACATCAAATCCTTGATTTACAACATCCTTCGCATATTTATCAATATTTGTGGCATCCATCAAGAAAATATCTTCAAACTCACATCCCTTTGCCGGCGGTTTTGAAAAATCACTGTCAGCCGCTGGACATTCTGCTTCATCCGCTTTCCGGAATAAGTGGAGCAGACAGTCTGACATCACATGATGTCCGTCGTTGGTGGGATGATAAATATCATAAAAATACTGGCGTTTTGATATCACAGTATCTTTCTTATACTGTGGAACAACTGCCGCCCTGACGCTTACCATCGGAAGATCATAATTGGTCCCCACTGGAACCAAACGGTCTTCGAGATTCCAGTCATTCATAAATACGGCAAAATTCAGGATCACGGCAGGTTCATTATCTGCCTTGGCAATTTTCCGCACAAGACTCTCAAAACATACGCCCTCAGTTTCATCCCCTTCATCGTTTACGGCAAATTCAACGATCACAATATCTGGTTTGATCTTCCCGAAATCTGTCACTTCTTTTTCATACCGGATGATCCCAAGCTCGGAAGGAGTTCCCCCGACACCGGCTTTAATATACTTGACATGCTTTCCACCGTCTTCTGTAAACAGATCGCAAAACCCGCAGTAAGACAAATAGGCATAACATTTTTTATCAATAGGTTTTGCCCCTGCTCCCTGGGTGATCGAACCGCCTATGTAAGCAATGGTTACCTCTTCTCCACGTTTTGCCTTCTCGATCGCCCGTTTGAGCCGCTTCGTATTTCCAAGAGAAAGCAGGGAACGCTCAATCATCTTCTCATAGTTCTCAGACTCATAATCAATGGGAGGATCCACTTCAATCTCAGGAACCGTATAACCATCATTCAGATAAAATTTCAAAGTAACCGTAGCCGCACCACAGCCCTGGGGAAAATCAAAATGGAATGCGCCAATGATATCATCCTCTTCATTGATCCCCGTCTCATCTATCTGTATCACAGCCTCTTCTCCGTTACAGGGACAGGAAAGCACAACATTTGTTCCCGTAGCATATTTATCCGTTTTCCCATAACACTGCATGGTGAATTTTATAGATTGATCTTTTGCCTCGTCATCTACTGCTGTTATGCTGACTCCGATGCTATGTACCAGTGTTCTGAATCCCTGAACATTCTCCAACAATCTGAGAATCTCCGGATCCACGTCTCCGCAGAGCCCTTTTACCTGCTCCACAAGACGTCCTTCCATATAGTTTGTATCCCGGCACATATCACCCTGCCCGGGCATCCCTGCAATATTTTTATCCAGCATGATATATAAACAAGCTCTTTTTCTGGTTGGGTCCTTTGGTGCTGTTGGTCCTCTCATAGTTTCCTCCATTTCTAAAATAAAACTTTTTTGCTTATATCCAGCATTCCCACAGGTATTATCAAGTACACCACCCGCGAAAATCCAACTATATACTAGTATGCACCAATTTTGTCGTTTTTGCAAGCTGGTTTTCTGTATTATTTTCATCTTTTGGGAAACAATAATAAAAAATCAAATGGAGGTATTATGATATGACAAATTTATCAGAGAAAGAATTATCTGCAGTCCAGGATATTCTCAGCGAAGAAGATCTTCTGATCAAGAAATTTAAAAATCTTTCTGACCAGTGCCAGGATCAGGAAATCAAGAACAAGCTGCTGAATATCTCAGAGCGCCACCAGAAACATTTCAACTCAATTTATTCCCAGCTAAACTAATCATAAAAAGGAGAATTGATCATGCAGTATAGTGAAAAAGAAATTCTTGCCGATGCTCTCGCATCTGAAAAGGCAGCAACAGACCATTACAATACCTTTGCCAACGAGTGTGTACACGACCGCGTCAGAGGCGCGATCCTGAAATGTCTCGAGGAAGAACATGAGATCCAGAAAAACGTATTTGATGAAATGCACTCAAGAGGTTATTACCCAACCCCCGCAGCGGATTCTACGAAATTGGATCAGGTAAAACAAAAATTCGGACAGTGCGTGAAATAATTCACTGGTTCACGGATTTTTTATCTGATAGAAAAATTCTTAAAAGGTGCGCGCTTCTCAGCCGCACCTTTTTTTCTGACAGAAAATTTATCAATTTGCGGAGCAAAAGAATGGCCGCAGGCAATTCTTTAGAGGTGCGCGTTTCTCAGCCGCACCTTTTCTATTTAAGCCTCACATCCAGATGGTTATAGGGGATCACAATTCCCTCCTGGTCAAAGGTCTCTTTGATCTTTTCCAGAAGCTCCCAGCGGACGTTCCAATAGTCTTCTTTTTTTACCCATACATGAATAACCATATCCACCGAACTGCTTCCCAGCTGTCCTACCACAATATCCACTGGTTCATCCCGAAGAATCTCCGATTGGTTCTGAATGATAGAGTCCAGAACTTGCTTCACCTTCTGAATATTTTCGGAATAATCTACACCCACCTCAATATCGATCCTCCGCTTGTCCTGCCTGGTGACATTGATAATATCCGAATCCGCCAGCTTCCCATTGGGCATGATAACCGTTTTATTGTCTACCATCTGCAGTTTCGTATAAATAATATCAATACTGAGTACAGTACCCTCCATTCCACCGACGATAATATAATCTCCCACCATAAAAGGTTTCATAACAAGGATTAGTACTCCCCCGGCAAAATTCGCCAGGCTTCCCTGCAGCGCCAGCCCCACAGCAAGTCCCGCAGATCCCAGCAGTGCGATCACGGAACTGGTCTCCAGCCCCAGAAACTGACAGATCAGGATCAACAGCACAAAATACAGGGCAAATTTAATGATCGACAGAAGAAAGGCGGCAACCCCGTCCTCCATTTTGCCCCGCTCAAAAGATTTTTTCAAAAATTTCAAAACTGCTTTTATGATGCGTTTTCCAATAAACCAGGCGGCCAGGGAAATGACAATGTGAATGCCAAAATCAGCCACCGCTGGAAGTTTTCCCTTAAAAAATACCAGTATCTGTTCCATATATGCCCCCATTTCATAATTTTTGTGCATGCTTTTTGCACCGTGTCTGTCAGCTATGCTTCTGGCATACACACTCAAGTCGAAACCTGCGGTTTCTCCGCGTTCGTGCTTATGCCTTCATTGTAGCATAATTTCCCATTTTACTCAATTCAAACCTTATTTTTATTGAATTCAGCAGTACATAATGTTAAAATAAATTTAAAATCAAGGAAAGGAATGAATATCAGATGAAAAAAAGACCAGTTATTAAAGGATTCATATATACCAGTATGACATTGGCCGTGATCTGCAGTACTCTTGTGGGCTGCGGGGGACAATTTACTGCAGGGTCCCCACAAGCTTCTACAAGTGTAGTTTCTGGCTCAGCAGTAGAAGCGACAAAAAAGCATAACAAAGTTTCTCTTGAACTTGATATAAACAGCAGCAACAAAATTACCATTCCTGATCCTGCAAAGATACAAGGCGGTGTTGTAAAGATTAAGCTGCAGGAAGAATTAAAAGAAGACGACTTTGAGTATAACGAGGATGAACTGTTAAAACGTTATATGGCAGACCTTTCTTTTGCCGGCTTTGAAAACGAGGTGATCATCAGTTCGTATATAACTGGAAATATGACGAATCCTGATTCACCAGAAGCTGACTGTCTGGCATTATTTGTACACGAAAATCCAGGCACAGAGAATAAAAAGAATTATTTTGTTGTGTTGGATTATGACAATGGTACCTGTTATAAAACAGATACAAATTTTTTCCTTCACCGTTTTTCAAGCTGGACTAACCTTAAAGCAGTGGACGTGACCGGAGATGGGAAACAGGAACTTATGGCTTCCCACATTTATAATAACAGCGTGGAAATTGGTATTTTCCGCTGTGAAGAAAAAGACCACAGGCTGGTCAATCTTTTTTCTACTTTAGACGATCAGGAACAAGAAGATTGTTCCGGTTTTATCGGAACGCTGAAAGAAGATTATCAGGTGGTATTGGAATTTCCGGAAATCCACTATTCAAAAGAAGTCTCCATGATTCATGACGGTGGTTTTAAGGAAAAGGATCTCCAGGCAGGTTCGGATGACAACATGGCCGGCTTTTGGAAAAATGGAAAGCTGCAGAAGGATAGAGTGGAGACCGCTCAGGAAGATGACGCTGCCGTTTTTCTGTACACGCTGGACCATGCCGAAGTTACAATGGAAAAATCATCGGATGCCACCCTGCTTGAACTAGTCAGGGGTATCTTTGTGGGACACCGTTCCGAGCAGCTTGGAAATATGCACATGTTTCTGCAGTACGATCAAAAGTCAGATCGTATGGTCCTAAAAAAGGCAAAATATGTAAACACAAAAGAAGCCAGAAAAGAATGGAACCAATGGGATGAATGGAAGGAGGCCCTGGAATGATGGGTTTCCTTCCTCATTTCCGCGGCAACATCCCATCAAAATCCATCGTCAAAATCCTCTTTCCATACACGGTCATAGTAGTATTCATAATACTCAGGCATGCCTTCTTCGATAAGCTTACTTTTCCCCGTTTTGCGGTCAAAGAGAAGAAAATACTTCTCGTCCTCCGGCTCCAGATATTGATATGTATCCGGATTCAGATATGCCCGTTCCTCTTCGATGGCGGCAAAGGAAGCCGCATTGTAACATAATTCCTCTATGCCCTCCGCCTCCCCGGCATGGATACCAAAAGAATAATCGTCAAATTTCTTTGGTTCTCCTCTTTTTTTTCCGTATTTGCGAATGCATTCTGTCAACTCTTCTTCATACTGCAGTTCGCCTTCTGTTCCCAGTTCCCGGCTTAAGATGACATCCTGTGCATTCCAGCATGTCCCCTCTGTCCATTCCAGAAACAGAATGAGATACAGGCGGTTGCCCACAGCTTTCAGATCCACTTCACATCCCTTGAGCGAGTTCTTTTTCATCCCGGCTTTCTCTGAAAGCACATTTTTTATCTCCCGCTCTGTCACAAATACTTTCATTTCCTGCGTGGAAAAATCCACACGATTTACTTCCCCCCACACTGGATCTCCATTGGTATACGAGCTATAATAGAGACCATCGTCGGCAAGCGTCTCTGAATCCCTGTCATCTTCGTCCATCTCAGGCAGTGGTATATGGATCATCTTATCCGTTTTAATGTCCCATACTCCGATAGTATCCCTATCATCCTCATGACCATATAAAATGGTTTTCTCTTTTAGCGTTTGAACTCCTGTACAATATTCCAAAGGTACGATCTCTCCTTTTTTCTGCTTCCTGTCATACCTCCACATCCCCCTTGAACCATATGGAATATAATAGATCGAATCTCCATCCATCTGAGGGTAGGAATCATAGGAAAGCTCCGGTATGTCCTCCAGGCGCTCTTCTTTTTCTACAAGAGGCTTCTCTGAACCGTCCTCATCAGAGGCGATCGGTATACTGTAAATCCTATATTTATCCTCTTCCTCTTCGAGTTCCCCATCCCATAAACTTTTTGTATAGTATATCCTGTCCCTTTCAACAAGAAGCAGTCCCAGCAGCTGTCCTTTTATATGATATATTTTTTTCTTATTTGTTTTTACACAATACTGTATCAATTCATCATTTTCACAATCTGCCATATAAAGACAGTTTGCCGAACAAAATTGGTGGCTCTCGAGAGACGTATTGACAGATTCATTTTTCTTATCCTGTTTCTCTGTCCCCTCCGGACGGACCGCCTCCCCGGATACCGCTCTCCCCGACACCGCTTCTCCGGATACTGCGCTTTCAGAAACCGTCCCCCTCTGTGAATTTCCCGTAAATTCACCACCGCAGCCGGATACCAGCACGGATATGATACAAAACAAACTCAAAAATGGAATTATTTTTTTCATTTTTATGAAAACTCCTTTCAAACAGATTACAACATCTGCCTTTCTCTTTCTGAAATTTAGATAATTTTATCACCGCAGCCACATAAGTTCTGAATCGCTATTCAAATTTTCACTTCCACCCCTCAACTACATTTAAAAATAACTTTTTATATGTCTCATCTTTCTCAACCATTGCATCAAATGTTGTATCTCCAAACCATTCTGTAACTTCCTTTAAATTTTCTATAGCCTTGCATACGCTTTCTCGCCTAGTATTCAAAAATCGCCCTTCCTCTTCGAGATATCCCCGAATATACATAAGATTTGCCAATGCAAGCATTTTTAGTTCTGCTCCTTCTTCAAAATACACATAAGAACATAGCATAACAGCCGCAAAATACAAAAAACCACGGTCCTCTACTAATCGTTCATGAATCCAATCCATACAAACAGCATACTCTGTCTTAGGAATCTGGGTAATTCCATTTAATAATATTTCCCCAATCCCCCGGTTCAGCCGGCTGGCACCACCCAAATCAAGATTAAAAGCATTCAATGGTCCATCCTCAAATCCTTCTTTTTTATCCACCCGTTTTAAAGGAGCCTTAATATAGTGTTCAATAAAAAAAGTTGTTATTTTACTTTTTTCCGCTGATGTCCCCATCCTGCTAATACTACAGAACAGACTGCAAAAATCATAAAAATATTGTGCTGACATATCTTCCCTGTGCATTTGCAAAAAATCCTGGATTTGTGAAATTAAGACCAACACGTCATTTTCCTCTGCCAGCCTCCAATTCTGATTCGTACATTTCTCCTGAATCTCCTCCATAACTCTGGGATCATACCCTGATAAATTTTTTTCACCATCTAATTTTCTCAGTGTTTCATCCAGACACACTTGAACACCTCCCATATCCGGTTCTTTACGTTCGGAAATAGAGTTAATTTCGATCAGTTCCTTCAATTCCTCATAGATTTTACACGGCGCTATCTCCCTGCACGCATCAATAAAACGATGGAGCGCACCTTTTATTTCGTCTTTTCTTTCTAAATGTAAACTAATACAAAGTTCATAAACAATTCCTCTTTTCATATTCATTTCGCCTTCTTCATCCCACTGCGAAATCGTTTTGAGCATTTTTTTGCAATCCTCCAATGGCATATAACATAAAGCCCGCTTCCCCAATTTTTTATTTGAGCGAAACATATGAGGGTTGTTATAAACCCGCTGAATAATTGGCATTATAATCTGCCAATCCTCATCTGTCAATCGTTCAGCAACTTCTGAGATAAAATCAAACTCACCAAGATTAATATATTCTTTACAGGTTTGAATATAATTATCATAAACAGGCAGCCAACGTAATACTATTGAAAGTTCTTCCTCCTGCAACTCTTTTATCATACTCTCAATCCACTCAATCGCATACCTCCATGTACATTTACATTCATTATTTACAATAAATTGAATAACTTCTGAAAACCCCTGAGGATACTGCACTTTCATTGTTTCAATTAATTTCTTTCTCTCCTCATCCTCAAAGCATTTATTGTCCATGCCTTGTATACAAGTAATAATAGTTTGTGGCAAATCAGTAGGATATCCACAGTATTTTCCATATTTATCACGATACATTGAACTACTATACAGCCAAAGAGTATAATTTCGCACAGACTCCAAATATTCTCCCAGATTCCACATCCGTACCCCTTCTACACAACGAAGGGAGATCATACGAAGCGACTCCATCCGTTTATTAGCAGCTTTTCTAGGTTTCGATCGTATTTCTGCCAATAAGCTCTCTATCTTCGCTTCTCTTGCCTGCCAGTATGCAGGAAATGCCTGCTCCTCTGCAGCACGCTGATAACGGTATATTCCTGCATATTCAAATTTCGTATCGGTCCCGTTCATTTCAATATCGTTCCATTGAATCACCGGTCTTGTCATATTTTGAAACCCCTGTATGGCACTAAATTGGTCCTTATTTAACTCTCCATCCCGAATCAATTCTGGAATTATTTGTGCTACCATCTTCCAATCTGCACGATAAAAATATGTCCATGCCTTTGCAAGACCTGGTATATCAGTCTGATTCAAAATTTCATCTGTTACGCAACAATTTCTATGTAAAATATCATATTGAAAACTTAGCTGTTTTTCTAAATCTGATATCTTCTTCGATAAAGCGTCTATCTTAACATGTTCCTTTATATAACGAGATACTCTTCTCCAGGAATCCCCCTCTCTATCCCAAAACCAAAACAAACCAATAAGTGTACAACACAAAAGCTCTGTTGCCATATCTTCCCTAAGTAAACTATAGTCCGTTTCACATAAAAACTTCTCATAATCTAAAATATATTCCTCTGAGATTCTCGGCAGCAAAAAGCAAAATAGTACATCCAACAATTTACTATATGTACAATCTCTTTGTATTATATTTGATACTCTATCATTATAATCAAAAGAGTTTGGATAATCCCTTCTGGCACTCGAATAATCAAGATCGCCTTTTTGATACACAAGCATATAGGCAAAAACCCAATAGATATGTTCCAGTAAAACTTCCTCTTTTTTTACTTCATTTAATGCCAATGCACAAATATGGCGGAGCTTACCAATTCTTCCATTTACGTAGGCATCTTCCGCCATATCTTTCATATAATTCAGCTTAACCGATATCGTATCTTTTCCGAAAATCACCCGTTCTTCCGGGTGTAGAAGTGCACCTGGTTCCATAAAATATAAAATGGATGATAAATCTATACATTCAAGCCCGATAGCATCCAGTCTTTGGCGAAGCTGCTGGTCACCATCATCTTTATTAAGTGCTTCCTTCATAAACGTAGACATCAGCTGAGGTACTAAGTCATTCCTCAGTTCAGGAATTTGCTTATATATTTCCAATTCATCAGATATCATATCTTTGTATATAGGCACTCCATCATTCGGCTGAAAATTAATATGAATAATTTGAGCGCCTAATTCCACAAGCTTTCCATTATATAATTTAACCAAACGATAATGATTTCTAAGTGCACGATAAATTATTTCAGTGTCTGGAATTTCCGACTTAAAAGTCCGAAAAACTACCGTCACTTCCTGCTTCTCGACACCAATAACTTCTTTTGTCAGTGCATGGCGAATCCAATGAGCCATATTTTCTACCGTGCCATGATGATGTTTAATTAATACAATCGTATCACAACGATTAGAATCCTCATCCAGCAAATCACAAACTGCAATGATCGCATTCAGGGCCGCAATTCTATTTTCAGAAAGATTAAGTTTTTGAATCTCATGCTGGCAAGAAACAAATCCCTGCTGCCATGGCCATTTGTCATGAGAGCCTGCCATTCCAATAATTACATTTAAGTGGATTTCTAATTCCACGTCTTTTTTTATATACTCATTTAATATGTATTTCACTAACCCATCAATACGAATAACATGGGTCCGTCTTACCCAATTGGCTATGTCAGAAGAACCCTTTATATATTTTGAACGTTCTTTTGCGGGTATATATTTTGCATCTTGTGATAACATCCCTATATCATGAATGAGCAGTGCTAACAGTAAGTATGCTGCTTCCTGACTACTGATTCTTTTTATCCATCCATCGCTTTCTGCCCATTCTGACGCACGTTTTATAATACTGCATATATGTGGCATAGCATGATTAGTAAATTCCGCCATGTGGCAATTATCCGCCAGACGATCTATACTATGTATAATTTCCAACAATATATTTGCAAAATTATCAAAAGGTGGTCTTACCAGGGCCTTCTTTGTAATTTCACTCTCAAAAACAAAACTAATGGATTGGTCTAACTCTGTATCAAAATCCGGAATCTGTTTCACACCATTCACTCCTAACTTATTTTCATTTTGCCTGCAAATCATCCCACTATATCACTCTGTCAGAAGCGTATCATAACATGCAATAGTATAATCATCCAGAATACAGGGGGCAATGAATATTTTTATACTTTGGCCGGTATTTTACTTTAACTGAAAATGGAAAAATGCTAAATTCCGTTTTCTTTTCCTTGTATGTACCGCTGCCTCCCTGCATAGGGCCTTTTCATATAGACTTTATTTCATTTTGATTTCTCCGCCAGATATAAATCTACGACATCACAAAATTTAATTGCGTTTTCAATCTGTTCATTTACTTCTTCTATTGAGATAACATAGAAATCATCATAGTCACTATTGCTTCTGGTTACAAAAGCCATACTGATGATATCAGAAAGTTCCACATCAAAAATTCCCGTCTTAATATATTCTTTCCTAAAACAAGCAGAAACACCGCATAATAAGCGCGATTTGCTGCCCCTTTATAATCCTCAATCTCTACCAGCGCTTTTGCAGATTTAATACACTGCTTTGCCTGCTCCATTCGATATTTTGAAAGTTCTTTCAACTCATTCTCCATATAATATAACTCCTTCATTCTCTATCTTTTGATAGAAGGGTAAAACAGTCCTCCGATCCTCAAAGGAATCACGGTTTTTAAGAAGAAGCGAAACTTCAATATCATTTTCAAGACTGATCCGGCTGGCTAACACAGCAACCCGTTTACGATAATTTCTCAGTTCTTTCTCATCACAATCCAGTAAAATTATAATATCAACATCCGATTCAGTGTCAAAATCTCCTCTGGCATAAGAACCATAAAGAACGATTTTATAAATCTTATCTTCCATTAATTCCAAAGAAGATTGAACGACTGTTTTAGTAATCTTTTGCAATTCAGTTCTTCCGCACATATCGCTGCCTCCCTCCCTGCATCTTTTCCCCTCATTTGCTGATAATACACTGGCATCAAGCAAACTGCTGTGATACCTTACATGTTTTAGCTTTGCTCCACTATCTAAATCATCACTATTCCCAACAAAATTATTCCCACTATAGTTATTACTGCTAAAATTATTCTAAATAACAACTCCCAATTTCTGATTAGAGATTCCCGATTTGTAGAAACATAACTGTTCTGACAATTTAACTGCTTATCTGTTTTTCTATTTATTTTATCAGATTGAGGCAATAAAGAAAAAGGATCTGTGCATTCCATAATTCGATTATAAAATGTATGTAACCATTCAATATCATCTACATTAACAAGATTTTTATCAAATGCATCAACTTCATGGACAAGACAATTTCGTATCCATCTCATTCTCTTTAATTGTTTGTAATCTCTCTCCCAACCGGCAACTAACCGCCCTCTTTGATTATCAAAATCCATTTCATCAATATACTCAGACACCCCTCTGTCACTTGATAAGATTTGCCTACATAGTTCATCTAGATTTTTATATATCTCCAAAAACTCCAAAATATTATTACGATTCATGATTCCCCCCAATATGTCAAGTATACTCTTTTAATAAATCATCGTCTGTATCCTCATTTACTTATGGTACGGTTCATTTCTCAATATCCGGTACCCACGGTATATCTGTTCCAGAAGGATCACCCGCATCAGCTGGTGGGGAAAGGTCATTTTGGAAAAACTGATGGTTTCGTCCGCTCGCTGCAATACCTGCTCTCCCAGACCGAGGGATCCGCCGATCACAAATACCACACTCCCCCTTCCCAGCACGCCAAGGTTGTCAAGCTTCTGGGAAAATGCCACGGAATCGTACATTTTCCCGTCGATGGCAAGAGCGACCACATAATCCTCTGGACGGATCTGTTTTAACAGACGTTCCCCTTCTCTATTCCGTATCTGGATCTCCTCTTTTTCTGAAGCGCTGTCGGGTGTCTTTTCGTCGGCAGCCTCATCGATCTCTAATTTTATGTAGCGGGACAGCCTTTTACTGTACTCAGCAATGGCTTCCCGCAAAAACTTTTCTTTTATCTTCCCCACACACAGGATCCGGATCTTCATTTCTTCTCCCCCCGGTCTGCTGATTTTTTCGATGGTTTCTTATACTGGAAGGGACGCTTATAATCCGGTATCTCATATAAGTATAAAATACCATTTTTCACCCGTCTCACTTCTTTTCCCATGAACCCCAGCCGGAAAAGCTCATATATAAAATTAAAAATAAGAAATCCGTGGGATACGATCAGCACATTATCTTTCGACCAGTCAATCTGACGAAAAAAACGGCGGACTCTCCTTCTGGTTCCTTTGATGTCCTCCGGCTGGCTCTTGGATTTAAAAAACCAGGCAAGTCTTCCGCAAAAATGCCAGACCGGGAACGGAAGCCGGAACCGTTCTGTATGAATAAAGGGGGCATTGTCCACCTCCCGGAGAAGCTTGTCTATATAAATATTTCCACTGTAGACCTCTTTGGCAGTTTCCACGGCGCGTTCCAGGTCGCTGCAGTAACAAACATCCCAGTTGATACCAGACATATTTACTTTCTTTTTTAAAATCCTCGCATGCTCATATTTTTCTGACCAATCCCTGAATTCCTCTGATGTCATCATCATCTTATGAGGACAATCCACTTTAAAATGTCGTACCAGTCCTATCTTCATTTGTACGCCTCCAAATAATCATTTCATAGTACTAGTATAACAATAACAGGGATTACAATGCAATAACATTTTTCAGTATTTTATGTAATTATTTGTATTTTGACACAAAAATGACACATTTAAACTGTACTATAATAATCGGAAAGTATAAACTTTCTACTCCCACCCTATTATACGCTTAGGTACCCTCGGGGTACCACAGAAAACACCTCCTCCCAGAGGTGTTTTTTGTTTGTGCGGAAGGCACAAGCTATGCGCTCCCATGAAGGTGGGAAACTCGCAAAGTGTGTTTCTCATCATTGATAAAAAACTGCCTGCCCCTGTCGATCAATCGTCATATGTATCAAGTGCAAGACTGATCTCCAACGCCCGGTTGATTGTCTTCAAAACAGTTTCGTCCAGATGGCAGACCTTCTCTTTTAATCTGGATTTATCTATAGTACGGATCTGTTCCAGCAGAATGACCGAATCCTTTACAATCCCATAGCTTTCTGAATCCAGAGCGATGTGTGTCGGCAGTTTTGCCTTATTCATCTTGGATGTGATCGCAGCACAGATTACCGTCGGACTATATCGGTTTCCCATATCATTCTGTATGATCAAGACCGGCCGCACACCACCCTGTTCGGAGCCTACAACCGGTCTTAAATCTGCATAATAAATATCGCCTCTTTTTACTACCATCGGTATTACTCCCTAACATTGATATATTTTACTTATGTAGCCTATTATTACCAATATACGGAAGTTTATACGAATCGTACTCAATTAATTTATATATTTTCTTGGAACCCGGGCTGAGATTCCGCACACATACTCATAATTGAAAGAATGTGACAGCTCTGCCACTTCCTCCACGGAAATTTCATGTTCCCCGTCCGTTCCGATCAAGGTCACGGTATCTCCTTCAGAGATATCATCTATCTCCGTAACATCTACCATAAACTGATCCATGCAGATCTTTCCTATGATCGGTGCATACTGTCCCCGTATCAGTACATGTCCTTTTCCTGACAGATCCCGTTTTACCCCATCGGCATAGCCCACTGGAATCGTTGCTACCACGGTCTCCCTGCTGGCAGTAAAAGTCCCCCCATAACCAACACTGGTTCCTGGATGAATGCGTTTTACAAAAGATACCTGGGATTTCCACTGAAGAGCCGGGATGATTTGAAGAATATCCCTGGACACTTTCTCGGAAGGATACAATCCGTAGGTGGTGATGCCGGAACGTACCATATCCAGCCTGGATTCTGGAAACTGAATGATGGACGCGCTGTTCGCCGCATGCCTGATCGGAATATGGACTCCCCGGTTTTCCAGTTCTCCCAGAAAGATCATAAATTTTTCATAAGGTTCTCTCGCCGCCTCCGAAGTCTCCTCGTCAGCACGGGCAAAATGGGTAAATGCACCTTCAATCTGGAGGCCCGGCAGTTCACTGATCGACCGGATGACATCGATATTATCTTTGACCGGCATAAATCCAATCCGGCTCATACCAGTATCGATCTTGATATGGATTTTTGCTGTCTCTCCCATATTTACTGCGGTATCGCTCAACTGTTTTGCCATGGAATAACTGTAAACAGTCTGGGAAATCCCCTCACGGATAATGTCTTCAAACCAGTCCTTTCCAGAATACCCGAGGATCAGAAGCATTTTTTTTACGCCGTTCTTCCGTAGTCTGAGGGCTTCCTCAGGAATGGCTACCCCGTAGGCATCCACCAGGCCATCCAACGCTTCTGCCACTTCAATATCTCCATGACCATAGGCATTTGCTTTGATGACTGCCATAATCTTTACACCTTCACCAACCCGTTTTCTCTCCGCTGTTATATTGTGGCGGACCGCCCCCAGATCGATCAGCGCATAAGTTCTGTCGTATTGTCTCTTCTCATTTCCAAGTTCCATGATAAAAACCTTTCTACCTTCTATACATTATAGAATATTTTTCAGACTGTCAATCAATGCAGAGGCAGTCAGTGAATAGGGACTATAAGTCTCCGTATAGTAGTCTCCTGCCAGTCCATGAACATATACCCCGGCGGCAGCCGCATCAAACAGCGGCTTTCCCTGAGCAGCAAATCCCGCAATGATCCCTGTCAATACATCCCCGCTTCCTCCGGTGCCCATCCCTGAATTACCAGAGACGTTTACATACTGCCTGGAACCGTCCCCCACGATAGTCCGGGCGTCCTTTCCCACCAGGATACAACCCGTATCTGCTGCAAACTCACGGACAGCCTCCCCTAAATGTTCTTTGATATAAGATATCTCCTGATGGGAGAGCTCAGAAAATTCTTTGGGGTGAGGTGTCAATATAACCGAATTATGTTCCTTTAGTTCTTCCCTGGAACACAGCACAAGAGCATCTCCATCCAGGATGATTGGCTTATTACAATTTTTCAACACATAGGCTGTGATCTGTTTTGCCAATTTTTCTCTCCCCAGCCCTGGACCCAGCACCAGGGCATCGGCAAAAGAAAGAACCCGGTCCAGCGCCAAAAAATCCGGTTCCCCATCTTCCACATCATAGGCTTCAAACAGCGCTTCCGGGCAGCCTGTCAGAATCAGATCCCGGTTTGCCCTGGCAGAACAGACCATCACCAGTCCGGCCCCGGAAGCATAGGCAGCTTTGGCGCTGAGAAGGGCAGCTCCGCTCATTTTGCCGCTTCCGCCAATGACCGCCACATGACCGAAACTCCCCTTGTGCCCGTCAGGAGCCCTCTCTGGCAGAATGGCTGGCAGATCTTCCGGTTCAAAATAAAAGACCGGATCTTCCACTGCCTCATAACTGGATCTGGGATACCCGATATCTCCTATGATCACCTCACCAGCATACTGGCAGCCCGGATACAATACCAGCCCCAGCTTATTTACACCAAATGTCACCGTCACATCTGCCCTTACTGCCACATTCATTACCCTTCCGTCATCTCCGTTGATGCCGGAAGGAATATCCACTGCATATATTTTTTTGCCGGAAGCATTTATATCCTTTATAACTTTTTCATATACCCCGCTGATATCCCGGCTCAATCCCACACCAAACAAACTGTCTACAAGAACCGAAAAAACCGGGGAGCCTACAGCCTCCTCTGACTGAAGCGGCACATCACAGGCTGCCGCCAGCGCCAGCTGTTTTCTGGCGTCCGGAGTCATTTTTTCCGGATCCCCTACCAGCACCACCGCGGTCCGAAAACCGTGTTGATGCAGCATACGCGCCGCTGCCAGGCCATCCCCGCCATTATTTCCAGAACCGCACACGATCAGGATCCCGCTGTCACGGCTCTCTCGTTCCATCAGAACAGAAACAAGGGTCATTGCCGCCTTTTCCATCAAAACAAGCCCTGGAAACCCTATGATGTCTATGGCATGATCATCCAGCAGCTTTGACTGTCTGCTGGTAAATAAATATCTCACTGTACTCCCTCCTCACTGAACTCCTGGCACCCGCCGCAGCCGATCACAAAGGCAGTAGCCGTATCTACCGTATTTGTGATACTGATCTTGAGTTCTTTGATCCCCAGCCGGCCGGCAATCTCTTTGGCGCCGCCATACAGATTTACATAAGGCGCTCCTTTTTCGTCACGCAGCACCTCGATCTCTGCCGGCTGACAGCCGGAAAAACCGGTTCCAAACACTTTAGACACCGCTTCCTTCCCCGCAAAATCCGAAGCGGCGCGGATCTTCCTGGAATCAAACTGGCGGATCTCTGCTTCCGTAAAGATCCGTTTCACAAAATGCTCTCTTTCACAGGCTTTACGCACCCGGCCGATCTCGATGGAGTCCACTCCAATCCCGACAATACATGTAAACATATTAATGCGATCCACTCCTGATCATAATTTATTTTTATCAAAAAGATTCATCACTTCTCTTCCCAGGAGCGCATGCATCAGAGAATAGGTAGAATCTATGCTCTCCTCCAGCTCCACCTTGTATGCCACCTTTTCCTTGAGCTGTTCTCTCATGATATCAATCTCGCCACTGAGATCTGACAGCTCTTCATTGCGGTTCTTCCATTCATCATAGCAGTAACGGATACCTGTAACAAGCAGACGTTCGTTGGCATTTTTGATCTCATAGGGAAGATCCAGAAGCCGTTCCGATTCGGTTTCAATACGTTCTTTGGTCTCCAGCAGAAGCTTTTGCTGTTTATCCTTCTTTTTATCGCTGTTTTCCTCATTCATTCCGGATACAATGGCATCCATCAGCTTCTTTTTTCCGGTTTTTAATCCTTTGATGGTATTTACCCGTTTACCCTGCTCTTTTAACAACTCATTCAGTTCTTTTTCCAGAGCCTGTATTTCAGCTGGTTTTTTCCCTCCTGGAAAAAGTTTATGCCACCTCTGGTCCAACACGAGAATAGGAATCTTTTTTCCTTTTAAAAGCTCTTCTACCGGAATATTATCCGCTTCATTCTTCTTCATACTGCACCTCATTTCAAAAAATAATCACCCGTTTTTTTCAGATAATTTGTAGGATAATCTCATCAGGCTCTCTGCCAGATGAACATTTTCCACCACCACATGTTCTGGAAGATTCAGATCCGTGGAGGCAAAATTCCAAAATGCCTTCACACCCAGATCTGCCAGTCTGCCGGCTATTTTAGAAGCCTGATCTTTGGGCAGGGTCAGTGCTGCGATATGTACCGGCTGCTTTCTGGTGAAGGTTTCAAGATCCTCCACCGGCATTACCTGTATGCCATTTATTTTCTTACCCACTACCATGGGATCGATGTCAAAGATACCTGATACGCGGAATCCCCTTTTCACAAATCCGCTGTAGTTTGCCAGTGCCTGCCCCAGATTTCCCGCACCGATAATGATCACATTATAGTTATGTTCCAGCCCCAGGATCTTTCCAATCTCTTCGTAGAGGAAACTGACATTGTAACCATATCCCTGTTGTCCAAATCCTCCAAAATTATTAAAATCCTGACGGATCTGAGAGGCGGTAACTTTCATCTTTTTACTCAGTTCCTGGGAAGAAATCCGGTCGATCCCATTTTCCAGGAGTTCACTCAGATATCTATAATACCGCGGCAGACGTTTGACTACCGCAGAAGATATTTTCTTATTTTCCATGAATCAAGAACCTCCATGTACTGGTATCATTATATTAATTATACTACATTTTTTCCGATAAAAAAAGATGTAAAACTCAACTTTTTATGGTACAATAAGTAGTTGTAGAAAATAGAGTTACCATATGGAGGAAAATATGTTACTTGCTTGCAGTCATGTCGATAAAAGATTTAATGATGTCCCTCTTTTTTCAGATGTCACCTTTCACATCAATGAAATGGAGCGGGTTGCCTTAGTGGGGAGTAATGGTGCCGGGAAAACAACTCTTCTCCGCATTATCGCAGGGGAACTCACAGCCGATGCCGGAGAGATCATCACCGCAAAGGATAAAACCCTCGGTTACCTGCCCCAGCAGCTGGGATACCACTCAGAAAACAGCATTTATGAGGAGCTTCTGGAAGTAAAGTCAGAGATCGTGGAGCTGGACCGCAGCATACGAAACATGGAAAAGCAAATGCAGCATCTCTCCGGCAGGGAACTGGAGTCCCTGCTGGAAAAATATCACCGCCTGCAGACAGAATTTGAGGCAAAAGACGGCTATGCCTGTAAAAGCCAGATCATGGGGATCATCAATGGACTTGGCTTTGGCGGCGGGGATATGGATCAGTGTATCAATACGCTTTCCGGAGGACAGAGAACCAGAGTGGCACTGGGAAAACTCCTGTTGCTGGAACCGGATCTGCTGATCCTGGACGAGCCCACCAACCATTTAGACCTGCCATCCATCCAGTGGCTGGAAAATTATCTGTCCAGCTATAAAGGCGGTGTTATGATCGTGTCCCATGACCGGTATTTTCTGGACCGCATCGCAGAAAAAGTTGTGGAGATCGAACATGGTAAAGCGGTTTCTTTTACAGGAAATTACAGCACCTATGCAGAAAAGAAGGAGCAGCTGCGCCATACCAGGCTCAAAGAATATGAAAATTATATGAGAAATGTAAAACATCAGGAGGAAGTGATCGAAAAGCTTCGTTCTTTTAACCGGGAAAAGTCTATAAAACGGGCGGAAAGCCGTGAAAAAATGCTGGAGAAAATGACACCTGTGGAAAAACCAGTGGGAGATCAAAAAACCATGCATTTTGAACTTACTCCGGAAAAAACCAGTGGGAACGACGTCCTCTATGTGAATGATTTTTCTAAATCTTTTGGAGAAAAACATCTTTTTGAACATATCTCTTTTGATATCCACCGGGGAGAACGGGCTGCCATCATTGGAAAAAATGGTACAGGAAAAACCACACTTTTAAAAATACTCTGCGAACTAGAAACAGCCGATACTGGCAGCGCCAGACTGGGAACCAATGTGGAGATTGGATATTATGACCAGGAACATAATGTGCTGCACGATGATAAGACTATTTTTGACGAGATCCACGATGATTATCCGGACCTGAACAACACCAGGATCCGTAACGTCCTGGCGGCCTTTTTGTTTACTGGAGATGATGTATACAAAAAGATCTCCCTGCTCAGCGGTGGAGAAAAAGGAAGGGTATCTCTGGCAAAACTGATGCTGTCAAAAGCAAACTTCCTTCTGCTGGACGAACCCACCAATCATCTAGATATTGAGTCCAAGGAAATTCTTGAGGAAGCCCTGAACCAGTACACAGGAACGGTACTCTATGTATCCCATGACCGTTATTTTATCAATAAAACGGCAACCCGGATCATGGAACTCACAGAACATAAACTGCTCTCTTACCAGGGGAATTACTCCTATTATCTGGAGAAAAAAGAAACAGTGGAAAAATTATATCTTGATTCAGAGGACCTTTCTTCCCCAAAACAAAAAAACGAGTCCGAAGCAAAATTAAACTGGAAGGAACAAAAAGAACGGGAAGCATACCGGCGTAAGATCGAAAATAATTATAAAAACGCAGAAAACAGGATCCAGGATCTGGAAGAACAGATGGAAAAAATAGATAAAGAGACTGCACTTCCGCAGTATGCCTCCGATGTGGCAAAGTTAACAGAGCTTACGAGAAAAAAGGAAGCATTGGAGGCAGAACTGAATACCGCTCTGACAGAGTGGGAAACTTATGCAGAAGAACTGGAATCTCTCGAAAAATAAAACGAGGCATACGGTGAAAAATCATTTTCCCATTACACAAGAGAGTGTAATATAAAGTGTGTAAGTTACCGTTAACTAAACTTACGCACTTTATT
>CAJUAU010000033.1 GCA_910584645.1 uncultured Eubacterium sp. | reverse complement strand
GCTTTCAAAATGTGAAAGTCGATTACAAAACGGGAAGGTCGGTTTGCATTCGAGCCTCTCTTTTTTTGTGCTATAAAACGCATAATTAATTCTTACATCAGATGGGTTAATTCTTACATCTTGCTTTTTTGGGGGAAAAGATGTGGTAGAATGCTTTCAGAAGAACGATACCGCCAGGAAATCTGGCAGAAACGGAGGAAGAAAATGAGAACTATTTGTAAAAAGGCAATGGGGCTGGCGCTGACAGCGGCATTGCTGGCAGGGGGACTGCCAACAGGAAAAGCAGAGGCGGCAAAGGCGGATGTAACACTTGCCAAGGCAGGCACAAAACTGATGATCAGCGAGAAAGGCGGCAAGACTGTCTATGGAAAGACAAAGGTAAAGATAAAAGCGAAGAAGGGGATAAAGGTAAAAAAAATCACCTATAAGTCCTCGAATGCCAGGATCGCAAAGGTAGATAAAAAAGGAAAGGTCACAGCAAAGAAGAAGGGCAGTACGAATATCAAGGTCACTGTGAAATATAAGAAAAAGGGTAAAACCAGTAAGAAGAAACTGACGTTCAAGGTGACTGTGGAAAAGGAAAGCAGCAGTATTACAAAGCCGGATAATATGGCTGTGACACCAGAGCCAGGGAAGAGTCCGGCGCCTACAGCCGGTGGGGGTGCGACACCAGAGCCAGGGAAGAGTCCGGTGCCTACAGCCGGTGGGGGTGTGACACCAGAGCCAGGGAAGAGTCCGGCGCCTACAGCCGGTGGGGGTGCGACACCAGAACCAGGGAAGAGTCCGGCACCTACGGCCGATGGGGGTGTGACACCAGAGCCAGGGAAGAGTCCGGCGCCTACGGCCGGTGGGTCTGTGACACCAACGCCAAAGCCGGAGAAGACACCAACACCGCCTGAGGTAATTCAAAAATGGGAGAACCTGCTGAACGATGGCAGTATAAAGGTAAAAGGTACTTGGCTGGTGGAATGTTATGGAAAGTTTGAGGGCGACTTGATAATTCCAGATGAGGCAGGAATAACGACGATAGAGAGTGGGGCATTTGAGGGCTGCAGGGAACTGACGAGTATAACGATCCCGGAAAGTGTAAGAGACATACGGAATGATGCATTTAAGGACTGCAGCGGACTGACGAGCATAACGATCCCAGAGAGTGTAACAAGCATAGGGTCTAGGGCATTTCAGCGCTGCAGCGGACTGACGAGCATAACGATCCCAGAGAGTGTAACAGAAATAAGTGGTCGTATATTTCAGGGCTGCAGCGGACTGACGAGTATAACGATTCCAAAGAGTGTAACAGAAATACGTATTGGGGCATTTTATGGCTGCAGCGGACTGACGAGTATAACGATTCCAGAGGGTGTAACAAGCATAGAGAATGAGGTATTTTATGGCTGCAGCGGACTGACGAGCATAACGATCCCAGAGGGTGTAACAAGCATAGGGGTTGAGGCATTTGAGAACTGCAGGGGACTGACGAGCGTAACAATCCCAGAGAGTGTAACAGAGATAAGCTGGAAGGCATTTTATGGCTGCAGCGAATTGACGATAACGATTCCAGAGAGTGTAACAAGCATAGATGATGAGGCATTTATAGGAGTTAAGAAGGTCATTTATGCTGGAAATGAATCCTAAACGTCTCAGATATCAGAACAATATAAGACTATAAAGCATTTCGGCAGGCGGCGTTCTGCCGGAGGCTTTTAGTAAATATTAAAATTCCAAAGGAGGATATAAGTAATGAACGAAATATTATTAGAACTGTTAAAAGCGGCAAGTCTGCCAATAGGCGCCATGACAGGGGAGCTGGTAGTTGATCTTGCCAGGAAGGCAGGTAAATTATTGGGGAAAAAGACAGCTGATTTCTATGAAGAAAACAGCGGAAAGACGCCGGAAGAATTAAAAGATATAGAAGTTCCTGCCGGACTGCAGGAGGAGATCACACAGCAGATCAAGCAGTATGTGGCAGAACGGAAGCAGCCGGTATATATGGATGGGATTGTCTTTTTCATGGAGGAAGAGATGGAAAGGGATGTACAGGATGCATTGCAGGCAATTATGGAATATAAGGATAAGGAAAATGAGGATGGAATACTGGATGAAAGTGCCAGGGACTTCGATGATTGCATGGGGGCAGTAAATGATATTATCGACCGATATATGAAAAGTTATGCCAGTAAAGAAGAGAATGATTTCGGCATAATGAAAGATAGTTTTTACATGAATTTTGAACTTCCGGATAATGGGTGGAATCTATACGATCCTAAGAAGATGCAGAACCTGGCAGATAAAATCAATAAACTGCTGGAGACGAGTACCGGGACGGTAAATAGAATTGTAAGTTTTATAATATTTTAAGTAAAATTCTGTAAAACATGGAGGTATGGAATTTTAACCGGTGATACCCGGTGACATAGAAGAATAATGTCCTAATAAGGCACTGCAGGGTTCCGGCTTTACAGTGCCTTATTTGTTTTGGACGGAAAGAGGAATTACCAGATAAATAAACGTTATTTTATTTTACATACTGCAAAAATTAAGGTATACTATTAGTATGACAGCGAAAGGTGGTGTTTGAACAGCCATGGACATACGGGAGATGAACAGGATATGCCTGAAAAAGATACGGCGGGAAATCAGTCTGCTTTGCCTGCTGGCACTATGCCTGTGCAATCCAGCTGTTTCCAGTGCGGAAGAACCGCCAGCTTGGAAGCTTGGGCCATTGATATTCCGGGTGTGCAGTGAAGAGGCGGGCGATTATCTGGTTGTGAGCGGCTACAGGGAAGACGAGGATAGCACAGGGGATATTTATATCAAATCAAGTTATAAGGATATATATGACAGGACAAGGAAAGTAAGAGGAGTAGAGGAAGAAGTTTTCAGGGGGAAGACGCTTCGCTCCCTGCATATGGTATGTGATCCGGAAGCAGGAAAATATGCGATTGGCGCCAGTGCGTTTCGTGCTGCCAGGATTGGTTTATCGCAGGGGGAAGAGATGGCAGACTGTTGTGTCATAGAAGGAGGAGAAAATACATATATTGGTCCCTATGCATTCCAGGGTGCACAGATCAAAGGTAATATAACGATAAGCATGATGGGTGGGAACATTGATGACTTTGCCTTTAAAGATATAGAGGTGGATGGTGTTTTAAAAATATCCGGGACGGTTGATACGATCGGCAGGAAGGCCTTTGGAGGCATAAAAGCAAATAAATGTTCCCTGCCAACATCTATAAAACATATTGAAGAAAAGGCATTTGCGGAATCAAGTGCCGGGTCTTTCAGTTTTTTAGGGATGCGGGACCTGCAGACGATAGGTTCCAGTATATTTGAGGACTGTGTGCTTCTGGAAAAAATTGTTCTGCCAGACTGGGATGGTGTGCTGGAAGTCGCAGCAGATGCCTTTCCGGATAAAGAAGGGCTTACGATAGTGATCCCTAAGGGAATGACAAACTTTTCCAGATATCATTTAGAAAATTACAAAAACGTTGTGTATCAGACATCAGAAAACCTGACGGAGGACAGTCCGGTCATACAATACTTAAAGGAAAATCGATTAAAGTACCAGGTGGGAGAGAATGGTGAGGTGGTATTGCCGGATCCGTCTCCGGCGCCAACTCCAGCCTCAACTCCGGCCTCAACTCCAGTCCCAACTCCAGTCCCAACTCTGGCTTCAACTCCAGTTCCAACCTTAGTGCCGACTCCGACCCCTGTTCCAATACAGAGTGCGGAGCCAGCCCCCACGGACAAACCGGAAGGACAGCCCGGAGCGACGCCCTCCCCGGCAGTGACGCCAGTGCCAACAGATAAGCCGGAAGAGCAGCCCGGAGTGGCAAAGAGTCCGGCTCCGCTGCCGGATTCAACTCCGATACCAGCACAGAGCCCGGCCCCGAATCCTGTTCCAATGCAGAGTGCGGAGCCAGCCCCCACAGCCAAACCAGAAGAACAGCCTGGAAAGACACAGCCCCCGGTTCGGACATCGGCCCCGGCGGATAAACCATCGGAAAAACCGATGAATAAAAAGGCATGGGTGGTTAAAAAGATTAAATATAAAGTTACGGGTAACAGCCAGGTGGTTGTGACGGGGACTGCTGCCAGACAGATAAAAAAGCTGGAGATCCCGGATATGGTCATGATAAATGGAAGATTCCATAAGGTGGCTGGGATTCAGAAGAGGGCATTTAAGGGACAGAAAAAGTTGAAGACGGCGGTTATAGGAAATTATGTGGAAAAGGTGGGAGATGAAGCTTTCGCGGGATGCCGGGGACTGACATCGGTACAGTTTGGAACGAGACTGAAGAGACTCGGAAGAAAGGTTTTGTATCAGGATAAGAAATTAAGAAAGATCGTTTTCAAGGGAAAACGGTTAAACTATATCGGGCAGCAGACATTTACTGGTGTATCCCGTAAAGTGGATATACGGGCAAAAAAAGTGATGGTTAAGAAATATGCGAAACTGATCAACCAGGCAAAAAAATAGGAAAAAGATACCCACTGGAAGAGCTTTGTCATTCCAGTGGGATCGAAGAGAGGTCGTTGTCATCCCTCACCTGATAATCGGCGGGCTTTTTGGAAGCAGCTGGTTTGGGTTCCGGAGAACGTGTGGCGGACGGCCTTTTTCCTTTGCTCACTGTCAGAGATAGGGAACGGAGCTGCTTTTTAGAAAAAGAGCTGCCCTTCCGGACACTCTGGCTGATAACGGTGCCCGGTTTTTTTGAGCTGCTGTAAACATAGGACACGTTTATGCGGATGGAAGCGTCCAGTTTTTTAATCCGTTTTTTTGCTTTACTCAGCTTTATTCCGGTAAGGCCAGGCATGGTGAGAAGATCCGCGTCAGGAACCCGGGTTGGTTGTTCAGAGGATATGGGAGTGGGAACCTGGGCTGGTGGCTCATTCTGTTTCGGTGGACGAAAATGAGTGGACAGGGCAAATAAAAGGACGGCACACAGAATGACAGCCCCCACGCCGATGATGGCGGAGAATGAGGCTGAAATCCGAAAGGGGCGGGGATGGTGGAGGGATTTGTGGATTCGTGCCCGGTCCTTTTTAGACAAGTCTGTTCTGAGTTCGGTGACTGCGTTTTCGGCACTTTCGGAGGCTTTTTCCAGGGCAAGGGATAGTTCTCCGGCGGTCTGGAAGCGGTCGGCTGGACGAATCTGCAGTCCTTTTTCCAGAAGGGCAGACTGCCAGGGGAGAAGATTGGGGATGGAAAGGCATGGAGGGCAGGAAGAGTCCAGCCGCTCAATGGCTTCCGAGGGGGAAACACCGGTGAGGGCAAAGTACATCGTGGCGCAGATGGCATAGATATCTGTCCATGCGCCGGTGCTGCCGTTGGGAATGTATTGTTCCGGCGGGGCATAGCCTGCTTTTAATATAACAGTGTTTTTTCTGTTTCCCGGAATATTTTTGCTGGCGGCGCCAAAATCGATGAGGTGAAGCCTGTTATCGATGCCAAGGATCAGATTGTCAGGGCTGATATCCCTGTGTAACAGTCCGTTTTCATGGATTTTTGACAGGGAACGGATGATGGGCGCCATAAGTTCTGCGGTTTCTGGAAAGGTGAGAGGGCCGTTTTCAGTGATGTACTGGCCCAGGGTCAGGCCATCGATGTATTCCATAACGAGATAAATGGTACCGTTTTCTTCAAACAGATCATAGATGGATACGATGCTTTCCAGATCGGGAAGAGATTTAAGGATTTTTGCCTCATTCAAAAAACGTTGTCTGCCCTTTTGAAATACCTCCGCATTTTTTTCTGGAAACGGCTGCAACGCATAACTGCCTTCCTGTACATTACGTACAGCAAGGCTGGATGGAAAATATTCTTTGATGGCAAAGGTCTGGCAGGTGTCTTTATGGATGCCTGCGTAGGTGATGCCAAACCCTCCGGCTCCGATGACTTTCTGAATTCGGTAGGTTTGGTGCAGGCAGGTGCCGGCTGGCAGTTCGTGGCAGCCGGAAAAGGATTGAGTTGTCACAGAAAGTCCTCCTATTGTGTCGTCTGATTTTCTCCCCAGCGGAAGTCAGCACCGCAGAGGGCAACAAAAAGAAGGGAACAATCACCTAGAGTTATTATGTCACGGTTTTTTATGGTTTTTCTATTTTTTATTATTTTGTTATTGCACAATATCTGCCCTTCGTGTTCGGAAGTGCGGAGAACGAAAGAATTGTGGGCAGAATCGTAAGTAATGATGGCATGGCGGTCTCTTGAAACAGTGGGTTCATAAGCAAGAGAAACGTCCATACTGGCAGCCCGGCCGATGCGGTTGTCGCCTTCACGGAGGATAAAGCTTTCTCCGAGCATATTGCCGCTGATACATACCAGCCAGCCGACGGTTTTTTTTGTAGTGATTTTTGAAGGATCCAAGGCTGTGTACATCTCCGGCGGATCTGTACAGACGGCTTTCTGTTCTTCTCCAAGGATGTCCCTGACTGTTGGTTCTGCAACTTTATTTGCGCAGTGCGGACAGGACAAAAATTTTTCAGAATCATAAAAATGATTGTTTTCACATTTAATAAGGTTCATGGGAATCACCTGTTTATCCTAATTTGTATACGGTATCCTTGTCCCCGAAACAGATTTCACTGCCAGGCTTCAAGAGATACGTCTCATTTTTTAATAATCGTTTGTCCCCGTCAACAAAAGTACCGTTGGATGAAAAGTCCCTTACTTCGTATTTCATTATATCACAATGATATGTAAGAGTGCAATGGCGGCGGCTGGCAAGGGGAAGATTGATCACCAGATCCGCTATGTTTCCGTCACGGCCGATGATGATTTCCTGTTCCGGATGAATCCGGATAATGGAACCAAGATAAGTGCCCCGTATGCAGATGAGCGCCCCACACTTGATCTGCGCCTGATTGAGACTGACAGGGGGTGAAAGGTTTGTGCCCTTTTCCATGTTGGATTGGGAAAGTAACTCCCGTACAGAAGTCTGGTACCGGTTGCTGATCGGAAGCTGTATGTCTTGTATGTATACATGGGTGCTGCTGTAATGTGTTACTTTATTGAGGGCAAACAGGTAACTCTGATGACAGCGGACAAAGCCGTCGCCTTTGAGCTGCTCCGCCATTTCACTTAATTTTTGATAACAGTAATATGTTGTCTGGTAGGTATGAATTGCTATTTTCCGCAGATTACTTTCGATATACAGGATGGAGTCAATGGGAATCTGCCAGGTATGGTGCTGATAGGTGATAGGAAGATATTTTGCAGAGTGGCTCAGGTTTTGAAAATATCTCCTTAATTCTGACGTAATGTCATTTTCAGTGACCGGTTTCAATAAATAGGCAAAAGCATGGTAATGATAGCACTCAAAAACATGTGTTTCCGAGGCTGTGACAAAAATCAGGTCAATATGGGAAATATGTTCACAGATATATTGCGCTGTCTCGAAGCCTGTTCCGCCATCCATTAAAATATCCATGAATAAAAGCTGACAGTTAAAGGTTTTATTTTCAATTGTCTCTATAATTTCCCTGCCATTTCGGAAAATATGGATATCGCATTCATCAGTCGGGGAGATGGCATGCCAGATAATATCGTACAGATTATCTGAAAATACAGGATCATTATCGCATATTCCTATTGTTATCATAAGTCACTCCATTGATTTATTCTTTGTATGTCTAATAGTTTCAGTGCTGCATACCGTTTATTTTCTGAACCGAAACCATCTCATATATTATAACCTTACCTGTGAATTTTGAAAAGGTAAATGCTGGCATTAATTCTTACATCAAATGGCTTAACTATTACATGAATAGATTTAAATATTACAGAATGTGGGTTTTGTATGCAGGAGGCCATTGGGAAAATATATCCTTTACGGATCACCGAAAATGTTTTAGAATGATGATGATAATATACGAGGAGATAAGAACAATGAAAAAATTCAAAAGAGTAAAATGTTTTGTGCGGATCAGTCTGCTGATGGTTCAGGCATTCATTTTATGTCTGCCATCGTCCCCGGCTCCGGCCTGCTCTGCCGCGGCCAGACGGGAGAGGGCGGTGAAGAAAGAAGAGGAGCGGCAAAAAGAGACGGAGATTACCATCAGTGCAGCCGGCGACTGTACCTTTGGGTCGGATCAGAGTTCCCCTTCTTCTGTGAACTTCTATGCAGTAAAGCGAAAGAAGGCCCCAGATTATTTTTTTAAAAAAGTAAAAAAGATTTTTGAGCGGGATGACCTTACTCTGGTTAACTTTGAGGGAACACTGACAAAACGGACAACGAGAGAACCAAAGAAATATGCTTTCAGGGGAAACCCTGGCTATGTTAAGATCCTAAAGGAAGGTTCCGTCGAAGCAGCTGCCTTTGCTAACAATCATTGCCGTGATTTCGGAAGTGGAAGTTATACTGATACGATCCAGTGTTTTCGCAAGGCTGGCGTGATCTATTCCTCATACTCAAAAGTGGGGATTTATAAAGTAAAAGATAAAAAGATCGGCATGATATCGGTGAATGGTCTGGAAAATATCAGTTCCGTCAAGAAGCTGGTCGCAGACGGGATGGAGAAGTTAAAAAAACAGAGGGCGGATCTCTGTATTGTAAGTATGCATGCAGGTATTGAACATGTCTATTCTGTTTCGGCAGAGCAGAAAAGTATCGCCCGTTATGCTGTGGACAGGGGGGCGGATCTGGTGCTGGGGCATCATCCCCACAATCTTCAGGGAATTGAAAAGTACAAGGGTGTCTATATTGTTTACAGTCTTGGTAATTTCTGCTTCGGTGGTAATACTAATCCGCCGGATAAAGATACCATGATCTTTCAGCAGACCTTTGTATTTGAAAAGCGAAAGATGAAAAAAGGTAAGGGGACCGTGAAGATCATTCCCTGTTCGGTGTCTTCCACCGATGGGATCAATAACTACCAGCCAGCGCCCGCAAAAGGCAAGAAAAGGACACGTATCCTGAATAAGCTGGATAAAATGTGTCTGCCGATGGGACTTACCCTGAAAAATAAAAAGGGAGAGCTGACAGATTCATTGTATACGAAATAATAAATCTAAGATTAGCTGGGGACACGTTGAGCCAGGTGGTGTATACCAGTAATCAGCCTATAGAACTAAGCTGTTTTATTTCGGGTTAAAATTTATAAAAGTCCTCTTGCACTTTTTAGTAAATAATGCTATACTAGTAAAAAGCAAAATTTCTAAGAATTCTAAATACAATAGTATTTTCTAAATGAGTATGCCGTTTTCAGCGGTATCATCGTATGTAAAATTCCGAATCGAAGTCTTTGCTTAATTCAAATAAAAGAACAGTAAGCAGAGTGGAGATTTGGAATTAGTACAGCAGTCCGGTTCATTTCTGCTCTGTAAAAGGGAGGAAAATGGATGGGAAAAAGAAAACAAAAGGAGATGAAACAGGAGAAAGGATCCTCTCAGCAGGAACAATTTTTTGCGGGGACAGCGCCCCTGTCGGAGCTGGATCTTTCCGACGGTTTCCTGTTTGGGGAGGTCATGCGGGATGAAGAGACCTGTCGCATGGTGCTGGAGATCATTCTGGGACGCCCGGTCAGCCGTGTGGCGTATGTGAACAAAGAACAGCAGGTGGAAGCTGGGACAGGATACCACAGATACAAAGGAATCCGTCTGGATGTATATTTCCGTGATGATGAAAGCACCTGCTACAGTGTGGAGATGCAGACGAGAAACCGGTACAACCTGCCGAAGAGGAGCCGCCACTATCAAGGGATGATGGATGTGCAGATGCTGCCGGCGGGAGAGATCGATTACAATAAGCTGTGCGACAGCATTCTGATTTTCATTTGTACCTTTGATCTGTTTGGGGAAGGAAAGCTTTGTTATACATTTGAAAATACCTGTACAGAACTGCCGGGACTGAAACTGCACGACGGCGCGGTGAAGATTTTCTTGAATACTGCGGGGAGGGAAGAAACGGAAAGAGACGGGCTTCTGGCAGAATTTCTGCGGTATGTATCAGACCACAATGCGCCGGTGGAAAGCCCGGAAGTGAAACAGATCAGAAAGCGTGTGGAGGAAGTAAAGAGAAACCAGGAAACGGAGGCGAGGTATATGACATCGATTACCTATGCAAGGGAAGTATATGAGGATGGAAAAATGGAAGGAAGAGCCGAGGGAAAAGCTGACATGGTCCTGGAATTCCTGGATGAACTCGGAGACATTCCTGAAAAATTACGGGGAGAGATCTGCCGTGAGACTGACATGGAACGCTTGACAAGATGGGTAAAACTGGCTGCCAGATCGGAGAATATTAAGGAATTTGAAGAAAAGATGTATCTTGATCTCTCCGCTCTGCAAGAATCCAATTGAAGAAGGCTGCAAAGCGAAGGGACAAGTAGTCCTGGCTGCCTGTTTATTTGCCGATCTGCAGCCATTCCAGGTCAAATTTACAGCCGGGGAGGAAGATCAGGTTCAGGCTGTAGTCACCGTATACAGGATCCAGAGAAAAGGTGAGTGTCTGGGGGTTGTCACTGTAAGGGAATTCGATGATCTGGTTAATGATGGCATCACTTCCGTCAGCTGGTGCAAAGCGCACGTGAATGGTATTTGTTTCGATGTGGGAACGTCCATGGATGGTGATGCTGCGGAGACCTTCCATGCCAAAATGCATATTGTCAAATTCCACAGTGACATTATTTCCGATATTACGGACAGCATCCCCGTCAAGGGTAAACATATCCCCGGTGATATTGCTGCTGTCGGAGGCATTCAGTTTTGCATAGGATTTTTCTACTTCGGTAAAATAGAAGCCCTGCAGGGACATTTTCACTTCCGGATAAACAACGATTGTAATGGCCTGGATGCCTTTCAGGCGTTTTGACAGCCGGAATATATTCTCCTGGTAGTGGTTGTACCAGCTTTTGGCATGATAGATTTCACGAAGGAGACATTCGCCAGTGGGGGAAACCGTGCCTGGATCGGCTGGGCCAGTAATTTCTTCCCCTGGTGTTCCCTGCCAGATCTCCAGAGGAAGGTCATCGCTGAAAGAAAAGATTGGGAGATGGATCTCATCGGCACCGTAGTCTCCAAAATTTATGTTTTCAAAGGTTACGGTGGTGCGCTTATTACCTGTGATATACACACCGCCCTGAAAACTCAGGATCAATCCGTCATCAGAGCTGGAATTATAGTTGATGGCAGATACGATACGGTATGGGCTGACAGTGGCTTCTCCCAGACCCGTAACCTCAAATTCAAGTTCTGAGACCACTTCCACATGATCCAGTCCGTTGCTGCAGGTGCAGCAGAGACGGAATTCGCCATCCCCCACCGCCATGATCTCAGCCTGGTTGTTTTCCTTGATATGGGAGATTTTTACAGCGTTGCTTGCCACTCCGTTTAGGGTGACAGCTTTAAATTCCAGGTCACGCCAGGTGGCGTTTTCCGGGTAAATGGAGGCAGTGACAGTGGTGGTTTTATGATCTTTATCCAAGTGGTTTCTGCCTGAATTTTTTAATTCTATCCTGCGCACAGGGATTTCATCAGGGTATTTTAAGGGAAAAGGCTTATTTTCCATCAGGCAGGATACTCCTTCCCGGTATGTATGTGGAAGAGCTTTCAGCGTCAGGTGTGAATCGGGCAGGGAGGGAGATGTTACAGTGACGAAAATATCACCGGGTATTGTTTTTGCCGCAATGACAGCCAGCAGTTTTCCACTGAACAATCTTTTGCTGGTGCCCTTGTAAGGATCGGGATCAGAACTGTCGCCGTTGTCCAATCCGATAAGCCGGCCAGCACCGCTGACAGATATGTGCATCCGGCTTCTGCCATTGGCGACGAAGCTTCCGTTTTCATCCAGTGTTTCGATGGTGAGAAAAATAAGGTCTTCTCCATCGGCATTCAGAACAGGTTTATCCGGTGTGAGCCGGATGGAAACCGGATCACCAAAGGAACACTGCTCGTCTCTGGCGATGATATTGCCCTCTTCATCGTAGGCAAGTGCCACGATATTTCCTTTCTCATAAGGGATCTGCCAGTCACCGGAAAGGACTTTTCCACGGGCGTGGTCAATTTCTGCGAACCCCTGGCTTTCTCCCTGATAGAGAAGTTCCACTTTCGGGGCATTGGAATAGATCCGCACATCGATAAGCTGTCCCTCATTAAAATCCCAGTAAGGCAGAATATGAACCATGGGGCTGGTTTTGTGATCCGTCCATGCAGACTGATACATATAGAAAGTATCCTTTTTAAAACCGGCGGTGTCAACCTGTCCAAAATAAGAGTTTCTGGTAAAATATGGCGTGGGTTCCCCCAGGTAATCAAAGCCGGACCAAAGGTACTGTCCAAAACAGAATTCCCGGTCCCTGTGGGCGATAATGGTGTGTTCTGAGTTTCTGGCGCCCCAGTTGGTGGTGCAGTTGCCCAGGGCGGAGCACTGCAGGTCATCAAAGGTCAGGAGACGGTTTGACAGAGGGAAATGATAAATTCCCCGGCTCTGAACAGTGGCGCCGGTTTCGCTGCCAAATATTTTCCAGTCTGGATATTTTTCATGGTGCTCATCGTAGCATTTGTCAAGATAATTATAACCCACAAGATCGATCACTTCACCCGTTCTCTGGGCGGATTCCCATTCGATGTAGTTGGAGGCCAGGGTGGTAAAAGCATTTTTTCTATAGTCCAGCCTGCGCACTGCCTCGTGGAGTTCTCTGGTGATCTCCAGTCCCCGGTCAAAATGAGTGTCGTAAATCTCATTTCCCAGGCCCCAGATAAAGACGCAGGGATGGTTGCGGTCCTGACGGACCCAGCTCTCCAGATCCTTCTGCCACCATTCATTAAAATCATTTCCGTAGTCATAGTCGGTTTTTGTGCGCTCCCACATGTCAAAGCTCTCCGTGTAGAGAAGGAGCCCCAGTTCGTCACAGAGTTCCAGCATATGCTCTGGCGGCATATTGTGTGCATTGCGGATGGAATTTACACCCATTTCTTTCAGGATGAGGAGCTGGCGTTTCAGTGCTGCTCTGTTCATGGCTGACCCCAGGGATCCCAGAACGTGGTGTTCGCAGGTTCCGTTTATCTTTACTGATCTTCCATTGAGGAAAAAACCTTTATCCGCATCGAATTCGATATGGCGGAATCCCAGATTTTGTGCCAGGGAATCCATTCGTTCCCCATCAATGAAAAGTTCAGATATAATGGTATAGAGATAGGGGGAGCGGGTATCCCAGAGCTGGGGGTCGATCAGCGTCATTACCTGTTTATTTGTCTGGACTGTGTCAGAAAGCTGGATAGTATTTTCATGGGTAAGAATCTCATTCCCCTGGGCATCGGTTATGGTATGCCGGATTGTACCTCTTTTTTCACCGGAAAGATGTTCAAATACTACTTCTGCGTCCATAAATACTTCCCAGGTTTTTCCAAGCTGTCTGGTAGAAAGGTAGGTGCCATTATGTATAAAATGTGCGGGTGGGCTGGTGATCAGCCAGACATCCCTGTATATTCCAGAACCTGGGTACCAGCGGCTGTTGGGAAGATGGTATTCATTGCGTACCAGAAGTTCATTGCTGCCTTCTGTCAGCAGGTCCGTGATATCTATAATAAATTCGGAGTATCCGTTTTTCCAGGTAAAGATCGGTTTTTCGTTTAGAAATACCGAAGTATCCATATAAACCCCTTCAAATACCAGCCAGATCTTGTCATCACCAGAAGTGGTGAGCTCTTCTCTGGAAAAGATTTTTTTATAACAGCTTACCGCCTCTTCATATAGATTTTCCGTGTTGTAGATCATCCAGTCGTGGGGAATATCTACCGGTTCCCAGCCAGAAGAACGGTAAATATCAGCCATTGGTGTATCCAGGGGAAATTTGTTAAAACTCCATCTGTCGTTAAAAAGTTTCTTCATGTCTGTTCCTGCCTTTCGCGGTTAACCCATTTTCCGGGACTTTCATTTGACACCTTGATAACTATTATATTATACTGATAATGTGGATTCAAGTAAAACAGAGTAAAAGAGAGAGTAAAGAATATGCAGATCTGCAGGATAGACATGAGACAATTAGATAAAGCGCTGGATCTGGTGTGGAAGGTATTTGAAGAGTGTGATGCGGAAGATTATGAACAGATTGGAATACAGACCTTTCAGCACTTTATCCGGTGGGAAAATATGAAAGAGATGCTCTCCCGCGGCGAGATGGTGTTTTTTGGTGCTTTCGAGGGTAGCCGCCTGATCGGTGTGATCGCCATGCGAAGTGGATTTCACATCAGTCTTTTATTTGTGGAACGGCAGCATCAGAGAAAAGGAGTGGCGACAAAGCTGGTGAGACGGGGGGCGGCATATTGTCTGGAACAGAACCCGGAACTGCGGCAGATCACAGTAAATTCCTCGCCGAAAGGCAGGAAAGCCTATGAGGCGATGGGATTTCATAAACTGGCTCCGGAACAGGTCAGGGACGGAATGCGTTATACGCCGATGCGGATTGATGTATAGGTATGCCAGGAAATGAGAGGGGTAAAAGATGGATACACATGATAAGAAAAAACTGGAGATCCTGGGGAAGATGATCCATTATGGATGCCGGATCTGTGTCTATAATATTGATTTTGAAGTGTTGGAGGTAGATGATGACTACGCGAGGATGCTTAGGATTCCCGTAGAAGATAAGGATTGCCTGCTGGGAAAAACGATGGGGGAGCGCATCTATCCTGAGGACGTACCAAGGATCGCCCAGGAAGTATACGGATTTGAGAAGAAGGCAAATGAATATGAATGCAAATACCGGATGAAAACCGGAGATGGAGACTACATCTGGGTCAAGGATACAGGCGAACTTGTGAACATAAATGGAAGGGATTGTATCCGCAGTGTAGTTGTGGATATTGACGGATGGGAAAAAATGGCTCTCCAGAGGGATATTATCAACGAAAATATGCCCGGGGGTATCGTATTTTTAGTGATCGGCAAGGATAATTTTTATATCCGGGAAGCAAACCATTATTATTTTGAACTAATGGGGGTCAGAAGAGAGGAATATATTGGTACATCAGGGAAGTATACATTTCCAGAAGATCTTCCGGGACTCCGGGAACATCTCATTACTCAGGCGGCAAACAGAGAGTCTGTTGATTACGAGTTCCGGTCTGTCAGAGAACAGGATGGCAGTGTCTGCTGGTACAGGATCAATGGAAATTATTACGAGACCCGGGAGGATGGAGTAGAATATTTGTGTATGCTTGCGGAGATCACAAAGCGGAAAGCAATTTATTTTGAGCTTTTGAAAGAAAAAGACCGATACCGGATGGCGATGGAAAATAATACCGCAGATCTGATGTTTGAGTATGATGTCAGAGATGAGAGGTTCCGGCTGTTTGGGGAAAACAATTTTGCTGAAAATACCTTCCTGTGTATTGGGAGTGATATGTATATCAGTTACAAAGATTTATTGTTTCGGAATGAGCTGATCCATAAGAGTGACCGGAGAAAGATCATGTCCTTTATCCGAAGCGAAGGGCAGAGATATGATAATTTACGGATGCTGACACATAATAAGGATAGTGGCAAAAGATACTACGACAATTACGAAATATATTTGAATAAAATATATGAAAATGAACAGCTGGTCCGGGTTACAGGATATATTAAAAAGATCATGTATAAAATGATCCCTCTTACGATGAAGCAGGAGCTGCACCAGATTTTTGACGAACATATTTTAAAGGAATATAGCTTCATACTAAAAATAGATGTGACGACTGAGTCCTTTACTTCGTATTTTGTTGATGAATATGACTGGGAATATCAGGGAAATCGCAGATATGATACATTTCTGTCCTGGTGGTGCAAGAATAAGGTGGCACCGGAAGAACAAAAAGAGATCAGTTTCTTCCTCAGCCTGCAGCAGATGCTCCGTATTCTTCATTCTGGAGAACCAAAAGGATACCGTTTTTGCCGGGTAAAAGGAAAGGATGGAAAATACACCCACATGATCTGCTATTTTGCCTTTTTTGGTTCTGATGTGAATACCATTATTTTTACGGTCAGAGATGTCAATGCAGTCCGGGCCGAAGAACATTATCAGAAACGTTCGGACCGGAAAATATTAAAGGATGTATTGTCAGAGGCAAAAGAGGGAATGGAGGCCAGAAAAACATTTTTAAACTATATAATCAAAGAGTTGAACCCCCCGATCGTAACGATAAAGCAGCTGCTGAATGAAAAGCATACAGAAGAGAACCATAAGCATATACGGCGGTGCATGGAGTATGTGAGTGAGATCATCGGAAGTATTGAGGAGTATAACCAGCTGCAGGCACCCTATTCCCATTCGGCAAATTCGGTGAATCTGTATGACATATGTACCCAGATATGTGAAGAGGTGAGAAAAATATCCCTTGGTCTGGATATTTCCATCAATGAACATATTACTCTCCCCAAAGACCAGAATTATTTTGTACATGAATTTCGTTTTAAGGAAATTATAATCAACCTGCTGGGCAATGGGATTAAGTACGCGCCAAAAGGAACGTCCATAAATCTGTATATTCAGGAGAAAAAGCTGGAAAATGAAGGGTTTAGTATATGTATTAAGATGGAGGATGAAGGGCCAGTGATAAATGAACGTTTTTATGAACGTTCTGCAGGATTTACGGATGATTCGGATCTTAGGGAAAAAATTATTGCCCTTGGCGGTATGGGGTATTCAATTTCTCTTTCCAGCAAGATCACCGGACTTCTGGGTGGAAGCATTCAGTTCCGGAAAGGGATTGCCTACAATAGTATTGTCCAGATCGATATTCCCGTGGTTTTGTCAGATCAGGCGGGGGAGGTTTTTGGAGAGCCGACGACAGGAACAAATACAGAAGGCAGAGAAGCCGACTTAAGCGGCCAGGGGATTTTACTGGTAGAGCGGGGAAGCGATCAGAATAAACTTATTGCGCCTCTTCTCAGAGTGAATGGCGCCATGGTGTATACAGCGGCCAGTGGAGAGGAGGCAGAAGAGCTCCTGAATAAATTTGATTCAGGACTGCTGTCAGCGATTCTTGTGGACCGGGAACTTGAGGATATGGATTGTTATGAGTTTGCGAGAAGAATAAAATATACGTCAAATCAGAACCTGCGGAGGATTCCCATTATCGAGATGCTGGAGGGAATACAGACCAATGATGTGAAAATGGGGCTTGTCAGCGGAATCAATGCAACTATTAGTAAACCCATCAACCTTGCCAGGCTGGCGGTGATCATGGAGAGTCTGCAGGGGAAAATGTAAAAGGATAACTGAGGGCTGTAAGGAAGGGAGAGGGCAGATTGAATACAGTATTAACAGTGGCAGGCTCGGATTGCAGCGGCGGGGCAGGTATTCAGGCAGACCTGAAAACCATCGGTGCTTTTGGGTTGTATGGAATGAGTGTCATAACAGCGGTCACCATCCAGAATACCATGGGGGTAAGGCGGGTGGAACCGCTGGAACCTGATCTGGTTGAGGAACAGATACAGGCCGTTTTTGAAGATATTTTACCAGATGCCATCAAGATTGGGATGGTGGTATCAAAAGAAAATATCCGGGCACTGATTCGTGTTATGAAGGAGCACTGTGCAAAAGGAAATACACTTCCTTTCACCGTACTGGATCCAGTACTGGTCTCCACCAGCGGCAGGCTGCTTCTGGAGCCTGAGGCTGAAAGTGCATTGAAAGACGAACTTTTTCCGTTGGTAGACCTGATCACCCCTAATCTGCCGGAAGCGGAACAGCTCTGGGGAAATCCGATTGTAAATAATAGCAGCAGGGAGGGGGCCGCGGAAGAATTGTCAGGCAGATATGGGTGTTCAGTGCTGATCAAAGGAGGGCATGGCAGCGGTGCGGATGATCTTTTGTTTCATGCAGGAACAGGAGCGCACTCATGGTATACCGGCGCCCATATAGAAAGCAGCAATACCCATGGAACCGGATGTACGCTATCCAGTGCCATTGCCTGTGGTATGGCCTGGGGGAAAACATTAGAAGAGGCGGTTGCTGACGCCAAAATTTATATAACAGGTGCCATTGGCGCCGGTCTGGATCTGGGAAAAGGAAATGGTCCCCTGGATCATTTTTATCAGAGACATTAGCAGGGTATGACAGAGCTGGTTTGAGAACATTGTTACTATTTTTTGGATCATTTTAAGTCTGGAGGAAATATGGCGATCAATATAAAAGACAAGAAGACAAAACTGGAGGATGAGGCTTCCATATATGAAAAACGGAACGAAGACGAATCGGAAAAAAGCAAGTGGAAACGGATGAATCGATCCCAGAAGATAACACATTTTAAAACCTATTATTTATTGCCGCTTTTGATCGGAGTGGCAGTACTGGGAATGGTGGGTTATTTCTTTTACAACGATGTGATAACCAGGGAAGAGGTGGTGTATCGCTGTGCGATTCTGAACGAGAGCGCTTTTGATGTGCCACTGGAAGAATTTGGAGATCGCTATATGGAGTTTCTTGGGCTGGATACGAAGCGGAATACGCCCTCTTTTCATTTGTTTTTTACCAATTCCGAGTTTGCCAGCAAGGTGGGGGCGACTGCAGCCACAGATCTTACGCAGATATCATCCATGATCTATGCGTCGACGCTGGATTCTATGATCGCAGCCCAGGAAGATCTTTCCTCCTACATGGAAAATGATTTTGTTATGGATCTCACAGAACTTCTTAACGAATCAGAACTAAAAGCTCTGGAGGGGCATCTGTATATTCCGGATACTCCGGAAAATACAGACAGGCATCCTTATGGCGTCTATCTTGACCAGAGCAGTGTGTACAGGAAAATATTTGAAAGTGGCGGCGGTATTGTGGAGAGGCCTGTATTTTCCGTACTTTTCAATTCCAATAAAAAAGAGGAATCAAAAAGGTTTCTATATTACGTATTTCCGGAACTTTTACAGGTCTCCGGGAAGAAATAACAAATACGGTGGCCAATGCTGGAAATATTTTTTCAAAAAAAGATTGACATTTGAAATACGCGGGCATATAATAAAGCATGTAATTGACGAAGACGTCAGGTGAAAAATTCACCTGGCGTTTTTGTCGTTTATACGGCCTTTGGGCAGCATGCCTGGAGGGCGGGGCTCGTAGAAGATCAAACCTGGAGGCAGCTAGTGTGAAAAATATATTTTCACACGGCAATTTGTGTCTGTGCGCTGCAAAGCCATTGCATGGCTTGGCACAAAATTGCTTTATGCGCAGAATGCAGTGCAGAAATGAGGGATTTTTATGGAATTAGCAACAGAATTAACGGATGTAATTTCAGCAGCAAGTTCAGAAACAGCATTTGGCATCTGGTTTTTGATCGGTGCAGCACTGGTATTTTTCATGCAGGCGGGATTTGCCATGGTGGAGACTGGATTTACCAGAGCAAAAAATGCAGGAAACATTATTATGAAGAACCTGATGGATTTCTGCCTCGGAACGATTGTATTTATATTTCTTGGTTACGGTATTATGAACTCAGAGAATTACTTTTTCGGATTGATCGGTATGCCTGAATATCAGATGTTTACAAATTTTGCGGGCTTTGACTGGTCGAACTTTTTCTTCCAGCTGGTATTCTGCGCCACGTGTGCAACCATTGTTTCCGGTGCTATGGCAGAGCGGACCAAATTCAGTATGTATTGTCTCTACTCTATCATAATAAGTGCAGTGGTTTATCCCATCGAGGCAGGATGGACATGGAACGGCCAGGGATGGCTGGCACAGCTTGGATTTGTTGACTTTGCGGGATCCGCAGTCATACATATGGTAGGAGGGATCACAGCTCTTGTAGGTGCCTCGATCCTGGGAGCCCGGATTGGAAAATTTGACAAAAAAGGTAAGCCCAAAGCAATTCCGGGCCATAACATTACCATTGGAGCGCTGGGGTGTTTTATCCTCTGGTTTGCATGGTATGGTTTCAACGGCGCGGCAGCAGGCAGTGTGGAGGAAATGGCTAAGATCCTGTCAACGACGACGATTGCGCCAGCCATTGCCACCACGGCGTGTATGATTTTTACCTGGGTGAAATATGGTAAGCCGGACGTTTCTATGTGCCTGAATGCCTCTCTTGCCGGTCTGGTGGGTATTACCGCTGGATGTGCCAATGTGGATGCGGCAGGGGCAGCTGTGATCGGTATCGTGGATGGTCTTCTGGTGGTATTTGGTGTGTGGTTCGTGGATAATGTATGTAAGGTGGATGATCCGGTGGGTGCCGTGGCTGTCCATGGATTCAATGGTGCCTGGGGAGCCATTGCGGTAGGGCTTTTTGATTATGAGAATGGATTGTTTTACGGTGGCGGCGCCCGCCAGCTGGGCATACAGTGTCTCGGAGTCGTCGTGATCGGAATTTATGCGGCGGCAGTTATGGCAGTTGTATTTGCCGCGATCAACAAGGCATTTGGACTTCGTGTCACAGCAGAAGAGGAGATCCTTGGCCTGGATGCGACAGAGCATGGTCTGCCATCTGCTTATGCAGATTTTATGCCGGCTGGCGACAGATTCTATCCGGAGTCTTCAAGTCTGGAGAAAAAGATATCTGGGGGTGTTCCGGTGGAGAAGGCTGTTTCTGTCACAGAGGTTACTCCGGCTGCCAAAGCGCCGGCTGCAGTGCCTGAGTCTTCGGATGGAACCAAGCTCAGCAAAATATCCATTGTCTGCAAACAGAGCAGGTTTGAGGAATTGAAGACAGCACTCAATGATATCGGTGTCAGTGGTATTACTGTCACTCAGGTGCTTGGCTGTGGCGCTCAGAAAGGAAATGCGGAATATTACCGTGGGGTACCAGTGGACTTTACTCTTCTTCCCAAGATCAAGGTAGAGGTTATCGTCAGCGCGGTGCCAGTGAGCCGGGTTGTGGAGGCGGCAAAACAAGCGCTTTACACCGGTCACATCGGAGATGGAAAAATCTTTGTCTATGATGTAGAGGAAGTTATCAAGGTAAGAACCGGGGAAAGCGGTTTTGACGCTTTGCAGGATGACGAATGATCACACCGGAGAAGCGAACAGGCCAATATGGGGTGGGAACAAGGAAAAGATAAAAAATACAAAGCACAGGGCGACAAATCCCCAGTAGCAGACCGTGGAAGGGAAACGGGTTCCCTTCCTGCCGGTCAGGGCACGGCAGCTATAACGGTAGGCGGCTGCCATGGACAGAAAGTAGATCAGAATATTCATGACATCACTGTTTTTTCCATAAACACCAATATAAGTATAAAAGCAGACTACGGTAAGTACCATGGCCAGCAGGGCGGACAGAAGCTTCACGCAGATAAAGTTGTCGTATCTGGTATGAAAAATAAAATATTCCCCGATGGACACAAGTAATATTGGGAAAAAGATCAGTTTCAAGTGTTCCCAGGTGGATTCATTGACGGGAAAGAAAAGTCCCGCCACTCCATTTTCCCCACTCCAGCCATAGATAAAATGAAAGACCACTCCCAGCAGGCTGGCGGTGATAAAACTGATGAGCTCAATTGTCTTTAATGAATATTTCAAGCTATCCCTCCTCGTATTGGTTTTAGTGTATGCAGGAAATAGAAAATCATGCGGAGAACCGTGGGGTTTCCCCTGCCCCACCCTGTGTTTTGTCATAATATGTCGAAAATTGTCGAACGAAAGTTCCCGAAATTATAGATAAAAACTAGTATCTACCATGCATATCCCTTATAATGTAGAAAAAAGTAAAAGAAAGGAAAGGGATATGAAAATTAGAAAGAAAATCAAAAAAAGTGTCGCATTTATATTAGTATTTGCCATTCTGGCAGGGATGATCCCCCAGGAGGCATATGCGTCACCTCAGGAAGAGAGTAATCAGACAGAAAAAGAATACATTTCCGGGGGATGCAGGATTTTGTACCAGAACATGGGCAGCTGGGGAAATTCTGCCAGCGTAAATGTATCCATAACAAATGAGAGCGGCCAGAGAAAGAATCTCTGGGAGCTCACGTTCCAGTATCAGGGAAAAATAGAAAACATATGGAATGCAGATATCTCCCAGGAAACAGAAGGGTATTGCAGGATATCTGCCAAATCATACAATGCGGCCATCGAAAAGGGACAGACCGTGAGCTTTGGATTTATCGCCAGCGGCGGGGACGGGGTGCCGAAAGTGCCCCAGGAGATAGAACTGACGGATGAAAAGAGCAGAGAAGACAACAAAGATCCCGAAGAGAGCGGAAGTACGCCGTCACCAGAGCCTGGAGCAGCTTCGTCTATCTTTCCGCCCAAATGGGACGGACTCAACAAAACCATATTCTCAGGGTCGGATAACGGGATCTCATTGTACACATATAAAACCAATATCGCAGGGGATATACATACCAATGGAAACTTTATCTATCAGGGAACGACACTGGACATCCAGGGAAACCTGAAGGCAGCTGGGAACATATCGGTCCAGACATCCAGCATGGAGGGAGCCAGAAAGATCCAGTCATCCAGCGAAGGTGTGGAAGCCCAGGAGATGCCGGATATCACCGGGGAAGTCAGACAGCATATCCTGGAAACAGGAAAACATTATAAGGCAGACCAGTCCTTTGGAAGCGATAAGATTTCTGTGGACAAGTCCCTGTATGTTGAGGGAGACATCAATTTTAACGCTACCACTTTCGATGGGAAGGGGATCATAGCGGCAGGTAAAAACATCATATACAACGTAAACCAGCTGACCACCCACAAAAATTCCCAGATCTTCATGATGTCAGAGCAGGGAGATATCATGATCAATGGCACTAATATAACGATGGATGCCGTACTGTATGCCCCGAAGGGCTGCGTGCGGATCAATGCCAACGAGGTCAACCTGCGGGGAAGGATCATCGCGGAACAGGTGTGTATCAATGGAACTCTGATCAACATCAATTCCGGTGCAGGGGACTATGATGTGCTGGATTTTCTGCTGAGGCCGCAGGTAGAGCTGAAGGTGTCAGGAAATCTGAAGCAGAACCGGAAGGTAGTACTTGACCTGGAACAGATCGCCAATACACAAAATCTGAAAAAAGAAGATCTTCTTTGGAGTGTGGAAAAAGAAGGAGAGTCCGCTGGAGAATGCTGCCGGACTGACCTGGAGGCCAGCGACGGTTTTCACCGGGAAATGATATTTACGGAACCGGGAAGATACAAGGTCATCCTCACGGCAAAAGAGGGATTTACAGAGAAACTGGCAGAAAGGGAATTAACCATAGTCAGGGATGACCCGCCAGTGGCAGAATTTGCGTTAGAGAAGAGGATACTGGAGCGTAACAGGGAAGGAGAGGCAGCGGTCACGGTCCAGGACCAGTCCTGCTCTCCCGACGGGGATGAGATCGGAATAAGAAACTGGTATATCTATTACGATGCCAATCACGACGGCACCTTTTCCGAAGATGAGAAAACCCTTGTCCAGGAGGGAAATGAAAAAGACCTCCGTTATACCACAAAAAAAGTAGGAAAATACAAAGTTTACCTGGAGACTGAAGAAATTTTTGAGGATACGATCCCGAAGCTGCTTCCAGAGGATGCCCGCCGGAAGGCAGATACAGAGGAAAAGCCGGGTGAGGGCTGTGTGTTTGAGGTGGTGAATAAGGCACCCAGGGCAGAAGTGGACATACAAAGATCCCGCGCCGCAGATATTGTATTCACAGTGGGGGAGGCAGACCGGGAAAAACTGGAATTATACGGAAAAAAAGCAGAAGAGCTGAAAAAGACCCTAAATGAAAAGGGCATCGATGCCCGTATTGATGTGGCAGAAACCTCGGTTCTGACAGCACAGGACCGATTTGCCTGGCAGGAATTTGATCATTTAAACTATAAAGACTACTGGAGTTCCCTTAATCTGGAGCGGCATATTGTATTTCAGGAAAAAGATATAAAAATGATGGGGTATTCAGCCAGACCATTTAGGGACTTCCTGTATGTAAGGGATGACAACCCTGGTCAGAAGACCTTTGAATTTGACTTGCAGAAAGACAGCACGAACTGGCACAGTATGGAAGGCGGAGGTTTTTTATTTAATGCCACCGTATCCGAGGAAAAAAATACGATCCAGGGCTTCTGCATTCTCGTAAGCCAGTCGGGATTGAAACTGGTGCAGATCGATTCCAAAGATCTGAAAGCATTCCGGGACGGAAAATATTCAAATGTACAGAATTATGGAAAACTGATCCGGGATTTTCCACTGGGCAATCTCTTTGAGGAACACCATTTCCGTATCGAGGTGGACCGCAGGACACTTTCGGTCTGGGATGGGGACAAACTGGTGATTGACAGCTTTGTGCTGCCGGAAAACGATTATGGCTATGGCTTTGGTCCGATCACGGCCCACAGAAGCCACAACTGCGACCAGCAGTCTTACTTTACCTTCCGCAATATTATCATGCGCACGGTAAAAGGAAAGAGCCTGTCGGATATATTATCCGGGTATTCCTGGCGGGAAGGGGCATCCCATTACGTTGTGAACATCAGTGAAAAAGAGATCCCGGAACTGGCCTCTGCAGAACAGACCGGGGATCTGGCGAAAGTCCTGATCGAAAACAAGGCTTCCTTTGACGGAATCGGAAATGAGGAGAACGCAGACCAGTACCGCAGCCTTCTGAATGCGGCGGGAACAGGCGGGGCCGTGTACTCTGTGGAGGATCTGGGAACAGAGATGGACCGTTTATCAGAACGGCTGACCGAAAGCCTGCTGGCAGAGGATACGGAGATCGATACCTATATCACCACCGATGACAGGGTGGCATATAAAAATTACTATCAGGACGAAGACGGCGACCAGATCTGTGAAGCAAAATGGGTATACGAATACACGCCGGATCTGTTTGACGTCGCGGGAGATAAAAAGGAGATGGTCATCCGGGAGGAAAAGGATCCTATTACAATATTTAAAGATCCGGGAGCCTATGCGGTCTGGCTGAGTGTCTGTGACGATCCCGCCGGAGAAAACGAAGCGCTGAAAGACTATAGAAAATGGTCAGAAAAACAGGGAGCAGACAAACTCCTTCTGGTTCATCAGAGACCCTCTGCCAAAGTCCGGGCGGAAGCAGTGGAAGATGCGGCAGATCCTGCAAAATGTATTCTTAAAGTGGACTACCATGCCGAGGACAAAGATCATCCGGAAGACGGAAAAAAAGGAATCCGGAAAGAATGGTACAGCTATAAAAAACTTCAGGACAGCAGCTGGACAGAGGGAAAGATCCCGAACAAAGTAGAAATGGGGGAGACTTACCTGATCCGGTACATGGCAGAGGATATAGAGGGGGCCCTGTCCTTTCCATCTGTGGCGGTAGTAAAGACAGCGGAATGCCGTTCTTATAAAGAAATAGAGGATAAGAACCCACCGACCGTATACATTCTGCCAGAAAAACTGGAGATCAATCTGGGAGAAGAAGTATATATCCAGGGATATGCAGAAGACGATTACGGGGTTGACAGCTTTGAGATGAAAATAGATGGGAAGACCGTTCTGTCCTCCTTTGGACAGGTGCGCTTTCAGCCGGAAAAGGAAGGGACAATAACCGTAACCGCAAAAGCAGAGGATATCGGGGGCAACGTGTCCGAAAAGACCATAAAGATCCAGGTGGCAGACCGCCGGGACAAAACCGCCCCCACTGCAGTCATTACCGCTCCCAGAAGCGGCTCTGATATCGGGACCAGCGTACAGATCAAAGGAACTGTAAAAGACGAGACGTCCTTTGCCAGATACACACTCACCTGCCGCAGACAGGGGGAAGAAACAGAGACAACCATCGCGGCAGGAACCGAGGAAAAGGAAAATGAAGTTCTGGGGACTCTGGACATCCACACGCTGGAAGAAGGAATCTATGAGATACGGCTGACGGCGGAGGACCAGACAGGGAACAAAGCCAGCAGCGGACTGCTGCTTTATGTGGAAAAGCGGAATGAAACCATAGAAAGCACCTATCGTCTGGAGGCTGGGATCACCGGCATCGTGTACGATGAAACAGAAAAGCAGATCCATATATACGGGACGGCGCAGGGAGAAGGACATCTGGCACAGTACGTGCTCAGCAGCAGGAAAGCTGGAAGCGGTGCCTATGAAGTGATCACCACCGGAACCGAAGAAATGGAAAAAGAAACCCTTCTGGGCAGCCTGGATGCGTCGGAGATGGAAGCCGGGGAGTACGAGGTTCAGTTAGAAGCCAGTGACGCCAGCGGGAATAAAGCCACTGCCACTGCTTCCTTTGAATATATCATCGAAAAGAAAGAGACCACGGTCACGGTTACCGAAGTGATTCGTCAGGAACCGGTGGTGGTTCCGGCAGCACCGGAAAACACACCAGAACCAGCAGTAACGCCAGAGGCCACAGAGGCACCAACGGCGGCACCGGCAAAAACTCCGGCAGTAACACCGGAGGCTACAGTGTCACCAACGGCGGCACCGGCAAAAACTCCGGCAGTAACACCGGAGGCTACAGTGTCACCAACGGCGGCACCGACAATAAAGCCGTCACCGGAACCGTCGGCAGCACCCCAGCCGGGCCTGCCCGAAGTGGACCATGAAAAACTGGATGAAATATTAAACCGTAGTTTTGGCCTCACCTTATCCCAGGATATTGCCTTTGTGGGATCCGAGATTACGGCATATGTCACACTGCCATTTACTGTTAAAGAAGACAGTGTAGTCATTGAAATAGATGGGAAAGTGATCGCATCCAAAACGAAACAAGTCTCTTTTACAAAAGGAAAAGCTGGGAAAGTTACGGTCACTGCCAGGGGAGCTGACCAGAATGGGGAACTGGTAAAGGATACGAAAGAATGTGTATTCTACCATGATAACGACAAAAACCCGCCGGTGGCAGCTTTTGACTCCCCGAAGGGAGAAGCCATACTGACAGAGCCAGTGGATATCACAGGTTCCGCTTACGATGCAGAAGAAATGGACTATTACACCCTGGAGTACCGGGTCTGCGGGGCAGAAGACTTCATTCTCCTGGAACAGTCCACAGAGCCGAAAAAGCACCAGACCCTGGGACATCTGGACACCACCATGCTGCCAAACGGGCATTATGAGGTACGCTTAAGCGTGGTGGACAAGGGAGGGAACCGCAGCCGCGTCACCCGGAAATACGTAGTCGAGGGAAGTTTAAAAACAGGGGCCATGAACCTGGGATTCACGGACATCACAGCCGCCATGGGCGGGGCAAAGATCAACGTAAACCGCAGCTACAGCAGTGCCAATAAGAACAAAGGAGATTTCGGCATCGGCTGGAACCTCGGCATGCAGGGAATGACACTCTCCGAGACAACGCCGCTGCATGAGGGGTACAAGCTGACCATCGCCGGATCCTGGTTCGCGCCGGGATACCGCCTGAACGAGACAAAGAGCCACGACATCATCATCGCCTACGGCGACGGGACCAGCGACCGGTTTGAACTGACCATGACACCGGACAGGCGGGAGCTTGTGCCGATCCATGAGGTGGAGCTGGGCTACCGCTGTGTGACAAATCCGAAAGTAAAGTTAGAGATCGACGGAAACAACCTTGCGGTGATCCAGGACACCGAAATGCTCCTGCCGGACACCTCCATGTACCAGCAGGTAAACTACAAGCTGACCACCGAAGAAGGGACAGCCATCTATCTCAGCGCTGCCACCGGTGTCACAAAGATGGAGGACAGGTATGGAAATATCATCCGGGTGGACAGGGACGGCTACCATTCCGAAGACGGGCGGGGCATCACCTTTACCAGGGATTCCGAGGACCGGATCACCTGTGCGGAAGACCCGGCCGGAAAACAGACCCGGTATGCCTACGATGAGGCGGGGAATCTGGCAGAAGTGACGGATCCGGCAGGGCGCACCGTCACCTTCCACTATGACCGGGAGCACAACCTCACCGGGATCACCGATCCATCGGGAGCTGCCGTGGCAAGAAACGAGTACGACAAAGACGGACGCCTGACGGCCATCATCGACGCGGAAGGAAACCGGACGGAGTACGGCTATGACATCCAGGGAAAAACCCAGGTGGTAAAAGACCGTCTGGGGAACAGCACGGTCTATGTATACGATGAGCGGGGAAACATCCTGCAGCAGACCGACGCCAACGGGAACACCACAAAAAACACCTACGATGGCAGCGGAAACCTGCTGACAAAAACGGATGCCAACGGCAATACAACCCAATACGCCTATGACGGCAGCGGAAATATCACCTCCGTCACGGATGCGGAAGGAAACACGCTGAAAAACACATACAACGGGAGAAACCTCATCACTGCCATGAAGTCCGGGGACGAGGAGATCCTCATCGACTACGACGAGGCAGGAAACATTGAAGAGACCACAGATCTTGCCGGAAACACAACCAGCTACGAACACGATGAAAACGGCTGCGTCACCAGCATCGCGGATGCCATCGGCACCCTGGCGTCGGCACAGTATGACGGGGATGGGAACGTGGTCCAGAGCACGGACAGCGCCGGGACCAAAACAACGTATACGTATGACGAAGAAGGGAACCGGCTCACCCAGACCCGCCATGTGGAGACAGAAAAAGGCACGGAAGAACGCACCACCCGGTATGTCTATGATGAAGCCGGGGACCTGGCCCAGACGGTAGATCCTGAAGGAAATGTCACCGCCATCGAGAGGAACCTGCTGGGGCAGATGACGGCATCCACAGACGCCCAGGGGCGCAGGACCGCCTACGAATACAACAGACAGGGGGAAGTCAGCAGGGTGGCCTATGCAGACGGCACCACCGAGACCTTTGCCTATGATCCGGAAGGACGTGTGACAGGATCCGTAAACCGTCTCGGACAGAGCCAGGCCTATACCTATGATAAGGTGGGAAACCTGCTAAAAAGCACGGACAGCCGGGGAAACAGCACCACTTACGCCTATGACCGGAATAACAACGTAACCTCCGTGACGAATGCCGCCGGGGCGCAGACGGCCTATACTTACGACGCCTTAAACCGCAACACCTCCGTCACGAATGCAGAAGGAAACACGACGAAGTTCACCTACAACAAGTATTCCTTCCTGACCGGGGTGACGGATGCAAAGGGAAACACCACAACCTACGAGTACAACAGAGCCGGGAACCGGGTAAAGACCACCTATCCCGACGGGAGCAGTGTGGAAAACGGATACGACGGCAGGGGGCGCACCATCTGGCAGAAAAACGCTGCCGGAACAAAAACAGAATACACCTACGACGGGGCGGACCGGCTGGTCCGGGTGGAAAACCCCGCTTCCGGGACAGCTTCCTACACCTATGACAGGGCAGGAAACCTCTGCGCCGTGGAGGATGCCAATGGAAACGTGACCTCCTATGAATATGACGGGGCGGGAAGGCTGATAAAAACCATCCAGGCAGACGGAAGCATCGCCACAAGAGCCTACGACCGGTATGGAAGGCTGGAAAGGAGCACCGACTACAACGGTGTCACTACAGCCGTAGAATACGACAGCCAGGACCGGGTGGTAAAAGAAAAGACCGGGGCTTCCAT
>CAJUAU010000032.1:20600-32002 GCA_910584645.1 uncultured Eubacterium sp. | reverse complement strand
TATTTGCTATACCTTTCTTTCTCGGGTGTCCTCTACTTATTTGTTTCAAACTTGTCCTCATACCAGCCCTCTACAATCCACTTTTCATTTTCACTGCCAGAACGCTTCAATATATACAACACTTTTTGCAGCTTCTCAAAATCCTCCACCAGATATAATCCTCTTCCAGATGCCCCATATGGTCTTTTAATGACGATACGGCGAAACTGATTCCTTAGACGATCCCACTCTTCCCGGATCTGGTCAAAATTCTCACATACTTTTCCATCTGGCGATGACAGATGAAGCTTTTTAACAAGTTCTTTTGCATATAATTTGCTATTAGAAACACGAGATACCGTCGAATTCGGTCCAATCAACCCCATACCACATTCCTTCGCCAGTATTTCCTCATCCTCGGTAACACCATAGGGAAGAAGATATGTATCCTTTTTATGAGACAATTCTTTTAATTCCCAAAGTACCTTATTGTCTTCAAGAACAAGCTGGGTAATTGTTTTTGTTGTATCTTCTTTCTCCGGGCAGATTATTTGGGGCACTCCAAATCCATAGGATCTCATTTGGCGTAAAAACGTGTCATTTGGTTTCCTGCGTAAGAGCAGAGTATCATCTCTATCTGCCATCATCAACATAATTTCTTCCATATGCTGCACAATACGATCCTCTTCCAGATCTTTTATCTTAAACCGGTCTACAGACCAGTTGTCTTCAATCCCAATATTAAACAGCCAGCAATAATTCATTATTACCTCTTCTTTAGCCTCTTCCGAATATTTATAATATCTGGAACCCACTTTCTTTTTCGTAGCCAATCTCCAATGGCAGTTTGTGGCTAAGAAAACCATAAGGACTGTAAGTAAGTCCGTATGCTCCAGACTTTTCTATCACAATGATATCACCCGCATCTGCATCCGATGGAAGCATGACCTTCTGCCCCAGCAGATCCGTTGGCGTACAGGAGGGTCCCGTCACATAAAACTCTTTTTCCGCTCCCTCTTTGCCTAATACATACATAGGGAAATTCCCCCGGACAAACCTGCCTAAAAAGGCAGAGGCAGCATGGAAATTCGCACCGCCGTCACAAACCAGATAAGTATTTCCACGAGATTCTTTTCGATATAACACACGAACCATAAACAATCCACATTTAGCCAAAAGAAAACGTCCACTCTCAAAAAACAATTTTGTTTCCCGTAACGGTTCCTGGTATTTTTCTTTTAATATTGCCATTCCGTTACTCATCGCTGTCAAATCTAATGCCTTTTCTCCTGGAAAATAAGGAATGCCAAATCCCCCGCCTGCGTTTAGATATCTTAATTTGAAAGCATATTTTTGAGAAAGTTCTATTCCCAGCCAAATCGAATACTCCGTATTCCGACATATCTCCTCCGCATTTAATATAGATGTCCCCATATAAATATGTACGCCATATAAATTTACATTTTTTAAAGAATATATTTCTTCGAACAAACTGTCATCAAGATCCGTCTCTTCGAATCCAAATTGTGAAGCAGTTCCACTCATCTGTACTTTCCCAGAAGACTTTATTCCATTTGGATTAATACGCAGTGCAATGGGTACATTGCGGTTCTTCCCCTCCGCTAACTGATTGATGATTCGTATCTCCCGGAGAGACTCTGCATGAATCATATAAATTTGTGCATCGATGGCCTGCAGTAACTCACTTTCTGTTTTCCCTGGTCCGGTAAACACGATATTTCCAGGAGCAGCACCACTATCTAGTGCCAGTTCCAGCTCCCCTCCAGATGCTATTTCTATGCCACAACTTTTCTCACAGGCTATGCTGCAAAATTCAGACAATGGATTTGCCTTCACAGAAAAGAATAAACCGCTTTCAGGAAAAAGATGCTCTCTAAGTTTGTCTATATTGAGCCTGAATTGATCCATATCATAAAGATATAATGGGGAACCATATTTCTGAATGGCTTTCTTTTGAATATCTTCTGTCATGTTATCTCCTGTTAATATTTTTCCAATATATGATGCTCCTGTTGAACCAGTTCCTCCATTCTTTGTTTTACAAAGGAAAAATTCTCTGGCGTTGCTACTAATCCGCTTTTTAACAGCAACATGCACCATTTTGACCATCGATCGATGAGAGCTTTATATTCTTCTACCAACTTAGTTTTTCCCTGTTCCCAAAGTTTCTCTAACAAGAATTTCTTTGCCCCCATATATCCATCTACCCTCAGATGAAAATTGGCATCTATTGTTATATCTCTAAAGTCTCTTTTTTCTACATATCTTCCCATTTCTTTGACCATGCAGGAAATCGCTTTCTCGCCAGTTGAGCGGCTTAGCCAGAAATGATCTGTACCATCTAAATAGCATTTAATTGACTGCTTTACCTGAGAATTCGCCTCTTCCCGGACGCACTGACAAAACTCTTTCTGATCCAGGCCTTCTGGCAGTTTTAGAACAAAAATTTCACCACACTTTATCTCCCATCCCTTCAAGACATCACTCTCTTCCAGCCACCCGAGATAAGTTCCTGTTTCTGCAGAGGGAACATCTCCATCTGCAATATAAAATCTCATTTTATCACTATCATATTTCAATATGTTGATAAAATGGGAGGCACCGCTTGTCTGGGAAAATACCGGATCATACGTCAAAAAGTCAGAAACCATCCTTATCGTAATGGCATCAGAATTTTCAAGAAACGAAAGGAGAGAATTTTTTTCCGGTGATACTCTCCCAAACTTGTAATCTATACCATACCGGTCTAAAAAACGAAAATTTGCCTCGTAACCATCTGAAACAATACGGGTCAAACTTCCCTTTTTATAGCTGACAGGATATCCTCTACCTGAAAAAAAGATGTCGCTTCCGTTTATCTTTATGCCTGCACGGTTCATATGATTCAGGATACAGGCATTCATACATTCATAACTTTTTAATACTTTCATTTTTCCTATCTGAATTATTTTTGTCAATTCTATGTCAACTTTTATATTAATTTTAACATTTCATGGTAAATTTAACAAGAACAATTGTTCGCCATTTTTCGACATAAATCGACAAAACCCAATTGCACACAAAAAGAGCCCATCCCAGATACCACCTCATGTATCTAAAAATGGACTCTTCGTTCTCAGGCAGTACGATATTCGCCTGTTGATCTGTCACTTTGGAAATTACTTCAATGTAACCTTTGCGCCCTCAGCCTCAAGCTTAGTCTTGATGTCCTCAGCCTCTTCTTTTGCTGCTGCTTCTTTGACAACCTTAGGAGCACCGTCTACAACTTCTTTTGCTTCTTTCAGTCCAAGACCAGTTACCTCACGTACAACTTTGATAACCTTAACTTTGTTTGGTCCAACTTCTGTAAGCTCTACATCGAACTCATCCTTCTCAGCGCCGCCTGCTGCCGCACCGTCGCCTGCTGCTGCCACAACAACACCTGCTGCTGCAGAAACACCAAATTCCTCTTCACATGCTTTTACAAGATCATTTAACTCTAATACGCTCATCTCTTTGATAGCATCAATAAATTCCTGAGTAGTCATTTTAAATTCCTCCATTTTATTTTATTATTCTATATTTGCCAGCTTACTCTGCAGCTGGTTCTGCTGCCTCGGCAGCTTCCGGAGCAGCCTCTGCGGACGCTCCGCCCTTCTCTGCGATCTGGTTCAGAACGCGGGCAAGATTGGTGACAGGTGACTGCAGACTTCCAAGCAGCTTGGAAATGAGCGTATCCCTTGACGGAATCTTAGCAAGTGCCTGCATTCCCGCCTCATCGTAGTATGTTCCACCTACGACACCACTCTTGAACTGAAGAGCCTCTGCTTCCTTCGCGAAATCATTAAGAATTCTTGCAGGTGCTGTTTCATCCTCTGATGAAAATGCAATCGCTGTAGGTCCTTCCAGATCCTTTTCCAGCTGTGCAAAATCTGTACCTTCAAACGCCCGGACAAGCATTGTGTTTTTGTATACCTTGTATACAACGCCTGCTTCTCTGAGCTGCTTACGAAGTCTTGTGTCCTGCTCCACCGTAAGTCCACGATAATCAACAAGTACTGCCGCCTTCGCATCGGCTGCATAACCCTTGATCTCTTCAACGATCGGCTGTTTTAACTCGACTTTCGCCATTGGTTATTACCTCCTTATAGATTTTTTCTGCCTGAAAGGAGATGATTCTATTCTACCGGCTCCGCCTTGTAGTTTTTAAACTAACAAGGCTCTGTGGCAAAAAAACGCCCCTCTTTGCCAAGACAAAGAGGGGGCGAATATAATTTCATCCTTTTACTCCTCGGTAAGCGGCTCACGCTCTTACAAAGATTTCTCTTTACTTACTGTCTACGGCAGTTATTAACAAATGATATAATAACACAAATATATAATTGATGTCAAGAAAGGAATTAAATACTTTTTCCTTTAGGAATTAAATTCTTTTTCCCGACTTTATAGCTAATTTAATCCGTCCGAATTATGCAAGCTTTGCGGTGTTTACCTTCACACCGGGGCCCATTGTGCTGGTCACGGTTACGCTTCTCAGGTACTGTCCCTTCGCACTGGAAGGTTTCGCCTTGATGATCGCATCCATCAGCGTATTGAAGTTGTCATTCAGCTGCTCCGCGGTAAAGGAAGCCTTTCCTACTGGAACATGGATAATATTTGCTTTATCCAGACGATACTCGATCTTACCTGCTTTGATATCGTTAACAGCCTTTGTAACATCCATTGTAACGGTTCCTGCTTTGGGGTTTGGCATCAGGCCCTTGGGTCCAAGGACACGTCCCAGACGGCCAACAACACCCATCATATCCGGAGTAGCTACTACAACATCAAACTCCAGCCATCCGTCGTTCTGGATCTTCGGAATAAGCTCCTCGCCACCAACAAAATCAGCTCCTGCTGCTTCTGCCTCTGACAGCTTATCACCCTTTGCAAATACAAGAACACGGACCTTTTTACCGGTTCCGTGTGGCAGTACTACCGCACCACGGACCTGCTGGTCTGCATGACGTCCGTCTACACCGAGACGAATATGCGCTTCAATCGTTTCATCGAATTTTGCAACTGCTGTTTTCTTTACAAGGTCAATAGCCTCTTCTGGCTCATACTGCGTAGTTCTATCGATCAACTTTGCAGCTTCTAAATACTTTTTACCTCTTTTCATGATAAAAACCTCCTGGTGGTATTAGCGAACAAATCTCCCACAACGTTCAAATGACATAAGTCTTTTGCGATGTCTAAATTTTAAATCTGTTTTATTCTTCTACTGTGATTCCCATACTTCTTGCTGTTCCGGCAATCATGCTCATGGCAGCTTCCAGGCTGCCGGCATTCAGATCCGGCATTTTAAGCTCAGCAATCTTCTGAACCTCTTCCTTGGAGATAGAAGCCACTTTCTGCTTATTCGGTACTCCAGAACCGGAATCAATTTTGCACGCCTTCTTAAGAAGAACTGCTGCCGGTGGAGTTTTTGTGATGAAACTGAAACTTCTGTCTGCATATACAGTGATGACAACCGGAATGATCATTCCTTCCTGTCCTGCTGTCTTAGCATTAAACTGCTTCGTAAACTCCACGATATTTACTCCATGCTGTCCAAGTGCCGGACCAACCGGTGGTGCCGGTGTTGCTTTTCCAGCTGGGATCTGTAATTTGATATATCCTTCAACTTTCTTAGCCATTTCAAGTTTCCTCCTGTTTTATAGCTTTTCTAATTCTGAGAAATCGATTTCTACCGGTGTTCCACGGCCAAACATATCGATCTCGATAACGACCATCTGTTTTGCCGGGTGTACCTCCTGAACGACACCGTGGGTATCCTGCCATACACCTTTGGTAACCACAACATGGTCCCCAATGCTGTATGGTGCCTCCTCTGCCTGTGCCAGAAATCCCATATTGGCGATCTCTTCTTCCGTCAGCGGTACCGGTTTGGATCCCGGACCGACAAATCCTGTCACACCTCTTGTGTTGCGGACTACATACCAGGTCTCGTCATTCATGATCATATTGAGCAGAACGTATGCGGGAAACATTTTCTTCTGAACCTGTTTCTTCTCACCGTTCTTCTCCTCTACGACCGTCTGCATCGGTACCATAACCTCCAGGATCTGATCCTGGAGATTCCGATTCTCAATCGTTTTCTCAATATCAACCTTTACCTTATTCTCGTAACCGGAATAAGTATGCACTACATACCATTTTGCCTCTTCCGTCATAGCACCCTCCATTTAATCAAAGTCCAATGACCTGCATCCCCATACGAATCAGCCAGTCGATCCCTGCGATCACACCTCCGAGAACTACTGAAACTACGATCACTAATGAAGACTGACGAATAAGTTCATCTCTTTTGGGCCATGTACATCTCTTAAACTCTGCTTTGACATGTTTGAAGAAGCTGCCCTTTTTCGAAGTCTTTTCTGCTTCGCTCATGCGACACACATCCTTTCCATAACATCACACGAAACAATTATTTCGTCTCTTTGTGCAATGTGTGTGTTTTACAAAATCTACAATATTTTTTTGTTTCCATTCTGTCCGGATGGTTCTTCTTGTCTTTGGTCATGTTGTAGTTGCGCTGTTTGCATTCTGTACATTCCAAAGTAATTTTAGTACGCATTACGTCACCTCCGTGATTTTTGTTTTATTCGGATTAAAATTTAGGCATAAAAAAAAGACCTAGGGAACGTTTCGTTCCATTTCATCGCTAGAATAGGATACCACAGTTTGCAGGGGAAAGTCAAGGGAAATGTTGTAATTCTACTGGGTTTTAAAAAATTATTTAAAAAGTGAGTGGAAGCAACTGGGCATTTCATAAAAAGATAATAATGATAGAATATCTAGACTTAATATGTTAGAATAAATAAAAAGACTCAATTTGGAGGAGGTAAAAAAGATGTTGGTATTCTTACGATCAAAAAATATCTAAGTACATGGAACTGTATTAAATAGTTTTATGTACGGGCAGAATACTAAAATTATTTAATAAAGGGGATTTAATAATGATATTTCAAGATAATGTAATCAAAGAATATTTGAAAAACGTTTATTTTATAACCGGGACTCCTTGTGGCGGAAAAACAACGATTTCACGGAAGTTGGCCCAAAAACACAACTTATTAGTTTATGATATTGACGAGCAGTTCGCAAATCATCGGAAAATTTCAAATTCTACTTTTCAACCGTCAATGAACATGGTTTTTGAAAATGCGGACGAATTTTTTGGGCGTACGGTAGAGGAATACAAAAAGTGGCTGATTGATAACACAAGAGAACAATTAGATTTTGTACTTTTGGATTTAATTCGTCTTTCACAAAATCAAACTGTATTGTGTGATTGCCATTTGACAGTGGAAGAAGCTGAAAAATTCACGGAAGCATCCCGAATAGTCTTTTTAATAAAAGATCCTTCTAATTTGGTTGATGATTATTGTAACCGCCCCGACCATCAGGGATTTAGTGACTTTATAAAGAGTACATCTGATACTGAGAAAGCAAAAGCAACGTGTAATGCAACCCTGAAAAGTCTCAACGAGAAAAGATGTAATGATATCAAGAATAGTGACTATTTTTGGATCGAAAGAACCCCAAAAAGTACAGTGCGTGAAACCGTAGAAAAAGTTGAGCAGCACTTTGGGTTTATAAAAAATGATTTCAATATAGATGCATTGGAGATAAAAAAAGTAGAAAAAAACACAGACTTGGCGGATAAGTTAATCTGCTTTGTTGAAAATTTTTCTTGGGAAGATGTAAAAGAGCATATGTTGGAAATGCTTCGGTCGTGGGTGTTTACTGATTGGGAAACTCCATTCGCAGCAATGGTAAACGGTGAAATTGTGGGAATGGTTACTATCATGAAGACAGATTACTATCCGATATCTGAAATATGCCCATGGATATCAAGTCTCTTTGTGTCTGAAAATCATCGCGGATATAGGATTAGTAAACAGCTGATTGATTTTGCAAATGAGTATGCAAAAAAATATGGATTTGACAGAACTTATATTCCATCAGAACATATAGGTTTGTATGAAAAATATGGGTATCATTATCTTAAAGATATTGTTAATTATGGTAATGGAACAGACAGATTATATGTCAAAGAAACAAAATAGTACAATACATGTGCATAAATTTCCCTGTTGCGCCGTTATCCAACGCAACAGATGGAAATTTATGCATCTAATCAGATCCGGTAAATCTCCACACCGGAAAATGTTATATTCCCCTCAAATACAATCGTCGGTCCATCATTACTGCTGTGGGAACGATGTTCGTGAAATCCACCAAATCTCCCCTCGGTATGGTTTTCCACTTTCCAGGACTGGGGAATATAAAATTCCACGCCGGAAAAAGATATGTCCAGCTGTACCACTGCCCTGCCACTCTGGATCACCGCATCGTCAAAACTGATCTCCATGCCGCCAAATCTGCAGTTCACACTGGCTTTCGTAAAATCGTCGGAGGAAACCGTTTTCTTATAGGCGCCGAACATCCCGCTGATCTGGATCTCATCTCCAGATACAAAGTCTGCCTCTTTATACTCTGCCGGACCATGATTACTTTTTTTTAATTTTCGGCTTCCAAATATCATATTGAGCCCGATGCTGCCTAACAGGGCAGCCATCAGCACCGGCCAGGGCGTGAGGGCTGTGATCCCCAGCTGTTCATCAAAAAGGATGAGAAGTACGGCAAGGGAGAATAGCATCCCTCCAAATTCCAATCCCGCCAGTGACTTAAAAAATACAACTCCGCAGATCACAGCCACTCCCAGACGCACCACACTTACATCCGGCATAAAACCGAGACTGTTTATGATGATATACACCGCCGCAAGTATCAGTATCACTCCCCAGAACACATTGTCTTTTTTCATTCTGATCCTCCAATCTTTATTCTATATAATTTTACTGCAAGGGCGCTTCAATATCAATATTTCCCATATCCACTTCCAGCTGTATCCGGGAGGGCTGACCGCCTCCATTCTGATCCGGAGCAGCAGTCTGTTTATAGGAACCACCTTTATTTTCCCCATTGATAGTGATGTCCCCCATATCTACATCCAGATCCATCGTATAACCGGCAAGGATCCCGCTTGATAAATGGCAGTTGATATCTCCCATATCCACATCCCCTTTGAGGATCCCGAAAGAGACATTATTTATATCAGCACTGCCGGCATCCACATCCAGCTTTGCCTCTCCAGTAACCGTACAGCCATCTACTTTCAACTGTCCAGCATCCACATCTGCTGTCAGGTTTGTCATGAAAATATCGGAACAGATGACACTTCCGGCATCTGAATCAATCTGAACATCCAGATCTTTCAGATTCTCCGGCACCCAGATAACCAGTTTCCGCTCCCAGTATCCCCGGCGGAAAAAACTGAGATCAAAGTTGAACCACCGAAATCTTCCTGGCTCTCTGATCTGGAGCCTGCCGCCTGAACATGTAACCTGAGGCTTGCGGCTGGAATCCCCGCTGTATTCCACACGGAGCTTTCCATCTCCTGAGTTTTGGCTTTTCCGGATCTCCACATTTCCTGCATCCATATCCACTGACAACGACCGGATATCCATGTAATCATATTCTTTGACAGAATTTACTTCTTCATATTTTATATTTGCTCCAAATAACAGGTTTCCCAGCAGGTTCCCGCCTACCACTAAAAATCCCACAAAAACAAGGATCAATATAGCGGCTGGGGACATTCCTTTTTTGGGTGCACTCTCCCATACCGCCCCCTGAAAGGTTTTTCCCTGTACCTTCCCGGCATTCTTTACCGCTTTATCCAGTTCTTCATATCGGTTCCCCACACTTGCCGACAGAACCAGCAACAAAACTCCTACCCCCGCGATTGGCAGCACACTGCTGTCAAAAACCTCTTTCAAAAATAAATTATTAAAATAATTAACACTGGAAGGCACGACGCTCAATATGCAGAGACTGATTCCCACAATACGCATCGTCAGTCTGCTCTGGGCATCTTTTGCCTGCTTCTGCCCCACATACCTGCCAGCCTTTTCATCAAGCAGTACACAGTATCTGGAGAGTTTTCCATATCTTTTCTTCATCCCCGAAGCCCCGCAGAACAAGGCGACTGCTATGGCTACCATACCAAAAAGACCACTGTTTCCTATTACGTTTCTGATCATAGGAGAAATGTAACCCTGCGCGCAGGCGCCATCCGTGATACAATCCAAATAGGGGGCACAGATACAAAGAAATACCGCTATGGCAATATATTCTGCGTGCTTCCATGCGTAAGACACATAATCCCTCACCTCTTCAAGTCCCCAGCAATACACCGCCCTGGTCTTCTCTGCCCCGGCAGGCTCACTGTTTTTTTGCTCCGCCCCGGATTCTTTGTCTTTCATTTCCGAATCATTTGCTTTATTATCTTTTGTCTCTTTCTTTAAATAAATGTCAATCCCAAGCTCCTCTGCCAGTTCCTCCAGGTTGCCAAACTCCGAGATTACCGTACCGATGGCTTCCTTTTCAGATTTGCCTTCCTGTATCAGCTCCTCATATTTGTCTTCCATCATCTCAAGAAGTTCCGCCTTCGCCCGAAGCACTTCCGGCGTCTCCGGCAGACTCATAAACAGATTATTGAGATATTCCCTGATCGCTTCCATAATATCCTCCATTCATTCTATCGTAATTTCTGAACAAGTTTTTTGTGCATGCCAAGTTGCGAAGCAACTTCCCAATAAGTTAGCAGAACTTATTTCATCGCACAAATTTATCAATTACTTCCTTGGTCACTGCCCATTCTTCGCATTTTTCTTTATAATATTGAAGTCCTTCTTCCGTAATACGGTAATATGTTCTCCGCTTCCCCCCGGTCTCATTGCCAAAGAAAGACTCAATATATCCATTCTTCTCCATTCTTGTAAATGCAGAATACAGCGTAGTTTCCTTTATAACATACTTTTCTTCTGAAATCTGCCGGATCTGTTTGGATATCTCATAACCATAAGATGGCTCCTGTTTCAGAAGATATAAAATAATGGTATCATTATACCCTCGGATCACATCACTGCTTATCATAACTTTCCAGGCATATTCTTCTGCCCACGCCTCCTCTCCTTATAACATTATATTCTACTACGATTATCGTAGTACGTCTGTCGTAGTTACATCATAGCACAACTACTACGACAGGTCAAGTACTTTTTCACTGTTCAGCCATGCACAAGGGGAGGGGACTTTCTGTGCAAGCTTGCTTGCGAACAGAAAGTCCCCTCCCCTTGTATATGGCGCTCAGCCAAAGCGAGATGTAGCCGCAGGCGCAATCGAGCTTTATTGGCTGAACAGTGAAAAACTCTCTCCTATTCATTAGTTTCTCAGCCAAAGCGAGATGTAGCCACAGGCGCAATCGAGCTTTATTGGCTGAACAGTGAAAAACTCTCTCCTATTCATTA
>CAJUAU010000032.1:0-20500 GCA_910584645.1 uncultured Eubacterium sp. | reverse complement strand
ACAGTGAAAAACTCTCTCCTATTCATTAGTTTCTCAGCCAAAGCGAGATGTAGCCGCAGGCGCAATCGAGCTTTATTGGCTGAACAGTGAAAAACTCTCTCCTATTCATTAGTTTCTCAGCCAAAGCGAGATGTAGCCACAGGCGCAATCGAGCTTTATTGGCTGAACAGTGAAAAACTCTCTCCCATTGTTTCTTCAGCTATAAGACCACAGATTTTTTATCTGAGGCATCAGCTCCTCAAGCTCCCAAGGTCTCCGGCTCCGCTCTTCACTATTGGGGTCATGGACGATAACCCTCCCATCCGAATCCAGCCCGCATAATACGATAAAATGCCCCGTCGTCGTAAAATCTCCCGGTCCTACCACACAGATGATCGGTCTCTTTTCCTTAAGCTCCTGCCGGATATGACTTTCATCAAAATGCACCTCATGAACTTTCAAATCAAGTTCTTCCGACAATTCTGACATCAATGTCCAGGAAGAACCCGCTCCGGCTTCATAATAACCTCTCGTATCTGCCAGTTTTGCAATGGTTACCGGATCATATTCTGCCGTTCCGTTCAATCCACACAGCACCATCGACAAGCAGGTGGGACCGCAGCCATTAAATTCCATGGTTCCATCCCCATAATTTTCATCCTTCCACCGACTGTCATATTGAAAAAACATCGGAATCTGCCCCGGGATCACCTCATCGCTTAAGGCCTGGGTCACCTTTTCATCTTTGCCAAGCAATACTTTCGCTTCTGTCAGATACATATGCCTCAAGAATAAAAGCATTCCAATCGTCACAGCCAGAACAAAAATAACCTTTATCGTTCGTGAAACCAACAGCCTTCTTCTCCGTGCCCTTCTTTGATAATAACGTACATTAACCTTTGACATAAAAATCCCTCCAGATACTGTTTTAAAACAATTATACTATTCCGCAGTACATAGTATCTGAATGTTTTCTTATATCATTCTTAACATTTTCTTATTTTTATGAAAGCAAAGCCAAGCGGACGGGGATGCGTCATGCTCTGCATGGGCGCAGACCCGGACATTTGGCGCGCCGACGGAATGAGCATGGAAGGCAAATGCCTGAAATGCAAACATGAGAAACGCGCTTCGCGAGTTTCCCATGTTCGCGGGCGGCGCCAAATTGGAATGCAAGCATTCCAGTTTGGCTTGTGCCTTTCGCGTAAATTCTGACGGCGGCTGCGAAAGTGCCACGCACGAAGCAGCCGGCTTTCAGCCGCACATCATCCGTAAATGGAAAATGATCTGCTCATCCTCACTTTCACAGGTCAGCTCCCCGCCGTGCTGTTCTATGATCTCTCTGGCGATGGCAAGACCAAGCCCCGCTCCGCCGGTTCCCGAATCCCTGGAAGACTCCAGACGGAAAAATTGTTCAAAGATCCTCTCCTGCTTTTCCTTTGGTATCGTTTTCCCATGATTGATGATCTGTATGTGAATCTTTTCTTCATTGGAGTCTGGTTGTTTCTCCAGATGGGCCAGAATCTGGATCTGCGTTCCTTTATAACTGTAATTCACTGCATTTTTTAAGAGATTATCAAACACCCGCTCCATCTTGTCTATGTCACATAAAAGTTTCAGCTCTGGATCCAGGTCCAGATAATAGGTGAGATCTTTTTCCTGGAAAACAGGAATGAATTCATAAGATATCTGTTCCAGCATGCGGGTCAGATTGACAGTGGACAGCTCCAGGGTCATAGTGGAAAGATTAAATCTTGTTATCTCAAAAAACTCGTTGACAAGCTCTTCCAGACGCTGAGATTTCTTCAGCGCAATACCCAGATATTTTTGTTTTAGTTCATCGGAAATTTCCTTCTCTTCATCGAGAAGAGAAAGGTAGCCGATCACAGAAGTAAGTGGTGTTTTCAGGTCATGGGCCATATATATGATGAGGTCATTTTTCCGCTGTTCTGCCTCTTCCGCCTTTTTTCTGCTGGCACGCACATTCAGCATCACCTGGTTCAGTTCCTTTTCTACCTCGTGCAGTTCCTGGGGAAGTTCCACCAGTTCATCCTTTTCACGGTATATGCCGTTTACTGCACCAAGTATATCTTCCATGTACCACACCGTCCGCCTGAAATTCCAAAAGGAAAAAAGAATAAACCCAGCAACAATACAGATCATAAAACATCCAAACCAGTGTTCATGAATGAAGTGGATCAATGGCCAAAAGGGATCACTTTTATACCAGATCCGCCTGGAACAAACCGCGTAGGCAACCGCAAACATCAAAGCCGTAAGGATCGCATAGATCAGCAGCTGAAGATAAAACCGTCTCATCAGCTGCCCTGTCAGCTCCATTCTTAATTTATTATTTTTGTCAAAATGTTCACTCAATCTTATAGCCAACTCCCCAGACAGTTTTTATAAATTTAGGTTTTCTTGCATTTTCTTTTAATTTTTCCCGAAGTTTTGCGATGTGAGTCATCACAGTATTATTGCTGTCCAGATATCGTTCTCCCCATACCGCTTCAAACAACTCTTCTGCACTGACTACATTCCCTCTCCGCTGGCAGAGATAGAAAAGGATGGAAAACTCCAGCGGGGTCAGGGAAATCTCGGTTCCATACAACAGGCAGACGTGATTTCTTCCATTTACTTCAAGTCCGTCAATATTAAAATAATCCGGATCCTCTTCCGTTTGCCTCGTATTATACATATTTACCCGCCTGAGCTGCGCCCTCACCCTTGCCGTAACCTCCAAAGGATTGAAAGGTTTGGTAATATAATCATCGGCTCCCAGCGTAATCCCCATGATCTTGTCTCCATCCTCTGCCTTTGCCGTCAGCATGATAACAGGGAAAAACCATTTTTCACGAATCTCACGGCACAACGTAAATCCATCAATATCCGGAAGCATGATATCCAATAGCGCCAGGTCGATCTTTGTACTTTTGAGACAATCCAGAGCCCCTTTTCCATGATAGAATTTGTGCACCTGATACCCTTCATTCTCAAGATATACTTCCATAAGATCTGCAATCTCTCTTTCATCATCCACGATCAAAATATGCTCTGACATAGCGACCTCCATTCCTTCTACAGTATAACACACTGGAACAAATAATTTCTTATGATTTTATCAAGATTTCTTTCTCCCAGTCTGTGGAAGATACTGGAGGGCGATGCGGTTTTCCGGTTTTGTATCACAGGCATAAATAACTGCCAGAAAGCACCATTCCATCGGTTTCATAAGCAGGTAAACCACATCTGCAGCCAGAGGACTCCGGATCATTTTTGCCACCGGAAAACCGTAGGTATCATAAATATATCTTACCTTACGGTGAACTCCTGGCATTCTCTCTTCCAGGATCTGTTCAAAGGCATTGGCAACACAGAGCTGCCGGTTTACCACCACCCGGTGTCCGTGCCTCTCTCCCATCCTCAGGGGTTTTACTATCCTTTCATGCCCGCCTGCCGCAACAGTGCACAGATAATGCATATCCCGATGAAGATTAGGAGGGGCGGTCTTCTGGGAAAGCATCCAGTCACTGGTCTCTGTCCATGCCTTGATCAGCGCGTCGGGCTGCTGCCCGAACAAAACCAGAATTCCAACTGCCGCTCCGAGCAGGGGCAGCATAAGGATAAACGCCGCGATCGGCCAGTTCTCCGCCTTCCTAAGAAACTTATCCAAACCCGCCAAATATATATTATTCCCCGAATACCCCTCTTTTCTCTCAAGAGTATTCCATTCCTGGATCTTAACACTTATCGTCCTCAGGGCAATCATAATACAATTGACAGGAAACAGGCAGAATACCCACATCATGTCATCCAGCCCCAAGGCAAAGGACTCTGCTTTTCCCGTGATCTGCACACACCAGGTCAGACAGAGCAGGATCCCGATATACATGGCCGCCATGGAAAAAACAATCACCAGCGGCGGGATCCGTGACAAGGGCAGGGAGGACAATATGACATAACCTGCCGCTGCCAGCAGAGTCAGAACCAGAATCGTAGTCCTTCCGCCGCTCCAGATTGGGGTATGTAATTCCGTATTGTACAGCACCTGATCCCAGTCAGCCCCTGTGATATCTGAGAGTATCCAGCCCAGATAACTATAGACGACCCCAAGTACAATAGTGACACGCTGACACTTTATAAGAAACCTTTTCCACCCCATATCTTCTGGATGGCTGAATAGTGCAGCTCCATGAATCAATGTCAAAAAAATCGGCAGTAAAAAGAAAAATGCATATACGATGGTACACACTATAAAAGCGTCATAATCAAAAGAATAATAATTGTCTCCCATAAAACTTCCCTCGGCAGCCGCAGCCAGAAAACCAGCTTCAAAAGACACCAGTATCAGCCACAGCCAGGGATGTTTTTTGAACCGGTCAAGCCATTTTCTCATAGATAATCTCTCCTTTATCACTCTGCCACCTGTACCTCATACTTCTCCAGGTCTTTCTCAAATGCCGCCTGCAGTTCTGAATCTTTCAGATTTCTGATCCCCATATATTGTTCATGATCAAAATATGTCAACTGCAGGCGCAGGCGTGCAAAGTCCTTATACTGTTCTTCTGTTATCCCATAGCTTTTACAGAATGTTCGGATCGCCTTCCTAATATCACCTGCAGCGCCACTGGCTTCTATCATCTTTTCCGTCCCCTGCCAGTCCAGGGCGATCCCCAGGTCCTCTGCCAGAAGATGCGTTTTTTTGACCGTAATAAACTGATTCAATTCGGACTGGTACTCATCATAATATCCAATCCCTTTTTCGCTGCTCATCGCCCTTGCCCTTGCCTTCACCAGTTTCAGCAGAATGGTCTTATTATCTGACAATAAGCTCCTGTACAGTTTTTTTTCACTTCCATAATCACTGACCAGCCTCAATGGCCCCCCATAAGGGTCCTGTACCTTTCTGGAACCAGCATGCTCACTTCTTTCATATCTCTGCTGGCTTTCCGCTTTTTCTACGATCTCTTTATGATCAAAATACTGCTCATCCATCACCCAGGCTTTCGGTTCTCCGTGAATCCAGCAGATCTTTTTTCCATCAAAGATCACCTGTTCTGGATGAGAAGAATCCCTGGTATAAAAGTTTAATGTAACTGACTGCTTTACCTCCAGCGCATTTTCTTTGATATTTGTAACAGGAACCAGCTCCATTTTGTTATATGCAGACACCAGTTTTTTTACAAAACCGGAAGCTTTTTCGTTGAAAATGCGGACCGTCTGCCCTTTCCCTGTAGAGATTTCAACAAATTCCACATCCGAGGAATTGAGCTTGGAGATCTCCGCCTTGTCCGACGGCTGTCCTCCGGTCTCAGATGACTTTAGGAATTCCAGCGCCTGCCTGTGGCACTCTGCCGTAAGATAATGGTAATAGCGGTATTCAGACAACTCTTCTTCACTGACAGAAACAGGAAATTTTTTCTGGAGATCTTTTTTCAATTCCTCTCCATCTTCCGGCCTCCAGAACTCTTTCAATACATACTTCCCATCCTCTTTTTCAAAAGTGAGAGCTGCGAAACACCTTTCACCGCCTCTAAGTTCGTAACATTTTTCCGGTTTGTTTTCTGGCGCGCCGATTCCATAATCCCCCACCATATAGGCCAGATACACCGTAACCTCATTTTCTCTTTCGGTTTTAGCTATTGTCGTATGGGCTTCCACCACATTTTCATATTTTATCCCGTGGTACTGCCAGCTGGAGGAAGCTGCCATTTTCCCGGAAAAATCCTGTTTAATCACCTCTGTGACAGCTTTATCCAATGCTTCTCTTTGATTCTGCGCTTTATCCGGCCCTTTCACGGTATCGCCCTCTCCGATAACGCTTCCGCTGACACTGCCGCCACTGACAGTCTCTGTTTCTCTCTTATCAGAGGGTGTCTCTGCCGTTTCTGCCTGTTTTTCGGCAAAGGAACATGCCGTCACCGCCAAAGCGGTCACCATCAATAGAATTGCAGAAACGAAAGATTTCTTTTTCCTACCAGCAATTTTTTCCAGCCTTCTCTCCAATTCCTTCCTGGAATTAGAAGCCGTGCTGGCCAGTGATAACTCTTTTCTGCCATACCGGCCGTGTCCAATCGTAAAAAGTATCATTTTACCATATCGCAGCCGCTCCTCATGGTTCATATTTTTTGTCACTGCCTCATCTGCGGCATATTCTGCATCCTGCCTGGAAAGTTTTGCTGCGATCCATACAAGAGGATGGAACCAGTAAAGACAGATCAAAAGCAGACGCGCTCCTGCCCATATATGGTCCAGATGCCTATAATGCATACTTTCGTGCAATATTATGTAAGACCTGTCTTCCCCACTCTGTTCTGCCACCGCCTTTGTCAGATAAACAGCTGGACGGAAAAATCCATATAGACAGGGAACCGATACACTCCCGGAAAGATAGACACGGGGCCGCGCCTTATTTTGCAAAATTTCCCGATCTCTCCTTAATTTGTGGCTCATATGAAAATTCATAGCAAGAAAGAGCATAAACATCCCGCCTGCCACCAAAAGCCAGATTAAAAGCATAATACTCTGTACTCTGCTCTTCCCATCTGTTATTTGGGTTTGCGTATCGCTGACCTGCTTCTTTCCCTCTCCCTGTACATTTTTGCTATTAATCCCAGGCTCCTCACTTTTATCTGCTTCTTCTGAAATTAAAATCTCTTCTCTCTTCTTTGATTCTACCTTATGTTCTACATCCCTTTCGGTCTCTTCCCCAGCATCAGCATCGTAAACCGAAGTTTTTCCCGGCTCCAGTACTTTGGAATTGTAAACAGAAAAATCATCCTCTCCGCTGAACATTGTCATTGATCCGGCTGGAAAAGAAAAAAACTGCACCGGAACCAAAAGCCGGAGCGCCACCAGCCCCCACAAACCATAGATCCATACCGCTCTCACCTTATTGCGGAAACAGTACCGGATCAACAGCACCAGGCAGATCAATATAGATGATAAAATAATCGGTATCTGCATATGTATCCCCTCCTGATCACCCCGGATAACCACCGGACAAATAATGTCTTACGTTTCGTCTTTTTCCTTACGGCACTGATCCAAAAACTCCTCCAGTTCCCGAAGATCTTTCTCCGTCAAACCATCCTGCTTTGCCAGAGTATTCATCATAATGCCGACACTGCCATGGTAGATCCGCTGCAGAAACTCTCTCGTCTGCCGAACCGCCACATGTTCCCGTTTCACCAGGGGATAAAATAATTTGGCCCTTCCTCCCTCCTCATAACGGATCAGCCCCTTTTCCCCCATTCTTTTTACCATCGTCGCTGTGGTGCTCTTTGCCCAGCCAGCCTTCTCCCTGCACTCTTCCACGATCTGCATCAATGTTTTGGGGGCGCTTTCCCATAAGCATTCCAATACATACCATTCACTGTTTGAAACATTTTTTTCCATCCATTGCACCTCCTCTGACCAAAACGGACTATCTTGTAGACCATTTTAACATATAAGGACTACAACGTCAACCTTTTGGGATCAAAATTTACTATGGAAATAACTGTCCGAATATTATCTCCTTTTTTACAAAAAATAATACTGTTCGATAAAATTTGCACTGTCGAGCCTAAAATACAAAAGAAGGAGATGATACAAATGAGTAATCCCAGCAACTGCTGTTCCTGCCCGGAAACATTGGCAATGGCATCTGTTCCCATGCAGGAATGGTGTGAACCCTATGACCTGGAAACTGCCCTCCGGGAAGGGACTGTGTTCCCTAGCCTGAATCTTGAATTTTTCAAAGCAGAAGATATCAAAAGTTCCTTGAAATGTGGCTCCGCTCTGGACAAGGTCTCAGAACGGGAATGTCTGATGAACGAAATAAACACCGTCAGTTTTGCCATCAATGACCTGACCCTCTATCTGGATACCCATCCCACATGCCAGAATGGTCTTTCCCTTTTCAAAGAACTGCTCCAGCGCCGTCTGGATCTTCTGGCAGAATACGCAGAAAAATATAATCCCCTGACACAGATCTCTATGATCACAGGTGATCCCGAAACCTCAGAGTACGGCTGGGGCGAAGGTCCTGCACCATGGGAAGGGGGGTTGGTCTAAATGTGGAGTTATGAAAAGCGTTTACAGTATCCGGTCAAGATCAAAAAGACCTGCCCGAAAACTGCCCAGCTCATTATCAGCCAGTATGGTGGACCTGACGGTGAGCTCTCCGCTTCCATGCGATATCTGGCACAGCGGTATTCCATGCCGGTCAAAAAAGTAGGAGGTCTGCTGACGGATATCGGAACGGAGGAGATCAACCATATGGAGATCATTTGTTCCATTGTCTACCAGCTGACAAAGGATCTGACTCCGGAACAGGCAAAAACCGCCGGATTTGATGCTTACTATATCGATCATACCACAGGGCTGTGGCCCCAGGCGGCAGCCGGCGTTCCATTTACCTCCCTGGAATTTCAGTCCAAAGGGGATGCCTTCGCAGATCTATATGAAGATCTCGCAGCAGAACAAAAAGCACGTACTGTCTATGAAAATCTTCTGCGGGTTATCGATGATCCGGATGTGCGGGCTCCATTAAAATTCCTGCGCGCCAGAGAAGTCGTTCATTTTCAGCGTTTCGGAGAAGCCCTGGAAATGACCAAATCCAAACTGGATTCCAAAAATTTTTACTATTTCAATCCGGAATTTGACAAAAAATTGTTTGACTGCAAAAAATAATTGATTTACTAATCTTCATCACAGCCTGGCGGCGGGAATTTGAACCCTGTTTCAAATTCCCGCTGCCGGGCTGCTTCCAAATTCAGTGCCGACATCCCAGGGTACTGGTTTCTGATGCTTTCGTTTTACTACCCTAACGATAACCTGCTTTTTTACTTATCTGTGCCGGATTATCGATCAAACTGCCGTCCGCTTTAAACCGTGAACCATGGCATGGACAATCCCAGCTCTGTTCGTTCGGATTCCAGCGGCAGCCACAGCCCATATGTGTACACCGCCTGTTTTTGTGAAAACCGCCCCGGATCAATCCTGCGGTGCTGATCCCAATATCTTTCAGCAGATCTTTAGCAGATGCCCGCAGCAGAAACCGGGCCGGCCGGAACAAACTTTCATAGGGATTTTCCACCTCACAGATCTGATCCGTAATTAGCCTGGCAGCCACCATGGAAGTGGTCATTCCCCACTTTTTAAAACCCGTCGCCACATACCAGTTTGAGTGATAGAGAGAAAATCTTCCAATAAAGGGAATCCGGTCATGGGTTACACAATCCTGGGCAGACCATCCCGCCTCGATCTGACAGTCTGGATAAAGTTTCACCGCCTCTTCGGCAAGTGTTTCATATGCACCCCCACACGTTTTTTCTCCTGTGCGGTGACCGCTGCCGCCCAAAAGAAGATATTCCCCTGCATTACGAAAAGAAAGCCCTCCTGCATCCATTCCATAATACATATTCTCATATTGTTCTGCTCCCGAAAGTGCCAGGACATAGCTCCGTTCCTGATGCTGTCTTAAAAAATAAAAACCCGGCACATTGATAAATGGATAATGTGTGGCAAATACAATATGATCCGCTGTCACATTTCCATGATCGGTCGCAATGACATTCCCTCTGACCGACAGCGCCCTGGTATTTTCATATATTTCCAATTCCCGTGAAATATGCTTAACAAATGCCAGTGGTTCAAACTGAGCCTGATCTTCAAAACAGACAGCTCCCTCCACCCGGAAAGGAAGCTCTGTTTTTTCCGTAAAGAAAGCGCTCAATCCGAGGGCTTCCGCCACCTCTGCTTCCCTTTTCAAACAATCTGTTTCCCGGCAGGAATAAAGTACAGATGAAAGTTTCCTGAAATCACACTCTATCCCTTGTTCTGTGACCAATTTCTCATACAGCCTGACCGCTTCCTGGTTGGCCATGGCATATAGCTTTGCTCTATCTTTTCCAATCTTTTTCATAAGAGAAGAATAGATCAGGCCATGCTGGCTTGTGATCTTCGCTGTCGTATTTTTAGTCTGTCCCCCTGCGATCCGGTCAGCCTCCAGCACGATCACTTTCCTGCCCTGTCTCTTAAGAAAATATGCCGTAAGCAGCCCCGCCATCCCTGCCCCGATCACAGCTGTCTCCGTTTCTATATCTCCTTCGAGAGATAGCCCGGGAGGAATGTCCGCCTCTCTGCTCCAAAGAGATTCTGACTTAATATTTTCAAACTGTCCCATAGAACCCTCACTTCCAATCAGATTTCCGCTTTTTATGATTATTTTTGGCAATACAGGGAAATACTATTCTGGAAACAAGCTGAATGGAAGGAGCAGTTCAAATGTCAGATAACAAAATCACAGAACAAATCAATGACCGGATCAATGATCCCATCAAAAACAGCGTAACCAACTGCCACAGAACCAAAAAACATCCAGTCCCTGAATCCGGGGCAGACGACAATTCAGACCAGGATTCCTCTACTACAAAATATGTAGTTCAGGATGACCAGCGGGAGCGCAGGGATGGCCCCGGGGGAAATTGATCCATGCAGCAAAAAACCAGAGAATGCTCCACTATGTGAAACATTCCCTGGTCTTTTGTTGTATTATGGTTTCAGATCATCAGATGGTAACTGCTTTCGCCTTTCCATAGACCTTCTTACCATTCACGATCCTGTATGCCCGGATATAAATGGTATCATACTCATATATATCCTTAATAAAACAGGTAGTATTTCCAGAGCCCTTCAGATCTGCGATGGTATTAGATACCGTGTAAACCTGGTATCCGCTCGCCCCTCTGCTGGCATTCCATCTGAGCTGGTATTTGTCGATGATCTTTTTCACACTTCCCCCGGTGATCACTGCTGGAATTGTACCAAGACTCACAAATTTTCCTTTTGCTCTCTCGGCTGACTCCTTCGCCTGGGTATTCTGCCATCCGCGAATGGTCACACCTTCTGGAAGTCCCCATAGATCCGTCGTCATGATGTTAGATGGGAAAGAAATGTTTTTCAGTTTTTTACAACCCGAAAAACTCATGCTGATGTAATTCAGCTCTCCCTGTTTCACATCAATTTTTTTGAGGTTCCGGCATCTGTCAAAATAATATGTCGTTCCCCCGCTTCGACTTACATTTTTCGTAATCGTAAGGGCTGTGAGATAATGAGCTTCCTTAAATGCACGAGAATCAATATACCGCGTAGAAACAGGTATTTTGTAGCTTCCTTTCTTTTTCGTTGGATAAAAAGCTAGTGTGTGAGATCCCTTTTCAAAGACTACGCCCCCCTTGGAATAAAACGTCTTATTGCCGGAAGCCACCTGAATCGCCTTACATTTCATATCTTCCTTAACCCGATTGAGATAATCAATACTCTTTAAGGTTTTCGGTATTTTATATGTTTTCTTGTTCATCGGGAAACACTTTATCTTCTTTCCCCTTAAGTCATACAGCACTCCATGAACAGATGTAAAATACTTATTCTTGGAAGAAACACTGATGGAGCTCAGTTTATTTTCCCGCATCTGTCCGCCAATCCTCTTACAGGCATCTGGCAGACGCAGACTTCCTTTTCTTCCATAAGGATAAAATACCATTGTTTTTCCATCTGCTGTATAAACTGCTCCGTCTACACTCTGGTACGCAGTATTGCTTTTGGGTACTGCGATCTTCTCAAGACTATTCAATCCCAGATCATATGAATCATATCCGGATCCCCTGATATTCATCAGACTTGCAGGCAGATATATCGTCTTAAGCTTATCACAGTTCTTAAACTGCCTCTTGTAGATCTCCGTGATCCCCTCTGGCAGGGAAATACTGCTATACTGTCCATTCACCAGCGCATTAGGCGAAATACGTTTGGTACCATTCGGTATCTTCAGGCTTCCTTTTTCCATCACCGGCGCCTGTATCAATGTCTCTTTGGATTCCGACATCAGCATTCCATTCGTGCTGGCATAGTTTGGATTTGATCCATCCACGATAAACCGGCTTGCCGCCCCCATGAACGCATCTTTATCAATACGCTCCGTCTTTCTAGGGATCAGCACTGTCCCCAGCGCCACACAGTTTCGGAATGCCTGCCATCCTATCCGGTCAAGCTTATCCGAAAAATTCATGGTCTGAAGATTCACGCAATTATAAAATGCACGATTGCCAATATCCTCGATGCCACCTGTATTGCTCACAGTTTTAAGACTGGTACAATTCTGAAAACTGCGGCTTCCAATGGTATCCATGTTTTTTGATACCCTTACTGTGGTCAGTTCAACACATTCTGCAAATACCCTGCTGCCACAACTTTTCACTGAATCCGGAATGGAAACATTCTTCAGGCTCTGACACCGGTTAAATGCACTGTCCCCTATCTCATGAACCGAGGCGGGAATAACAATACTTCTCATACTGCTGCATCCCTCAAAACAGTCATCTGGGATTTTCTCGAGCCGCCCGGAAATTCTTGCGCTATGTAAAGCAGAACAATTTTCAAAACATCCTTCGCCGATCACATTTACTGAATCCGGAATGAACACCCTGGAGAGTTTGGAACAATCCTTAAAAGCTCCTGCGGATATCTTTTTTACCGTTGATGGAATGGTAACAGATCCGGTTTTCTCCGTTGGGCATCTGAGCAGCAACGTTCCATCCTTACTATACAGCACGCCTCCGATTGACTTGAAATAAGGATTTCCAGATGAAACTGAAAATCTGGTGGTGCGGACACCATCAAAGGCATGATCGTATATTGCGGACGTATCGCTGCGAATGGTGACAGATGGACTTCCGGAATAATAGGTAAGCTCACCGTATCTGTTGACCCGGTAAACATTCGCCGCCTGGGCAGTCCCATTCTGGCTCATTACACCTGCCACGAAAAGCCAAAAAAGTATTTGTAACAAATACTTTCGTCTCATATACTTCCTCCTTCGTGATTTTATTTCCAGAATAATAGTTCTGGATATATACAGACTAACACAATAGTCATTTTATGTCAAGTCTTTCACGATGATCCGCATAAACTTTTTCTTTCCACGTTTCAGCACGATACCTTCAGAACCGATGCTTTCTCTTGCCACCTGCATCCTGGCATCTTCTACTTTTTCGCCATCGATAGACACGCCGCCCTGCTGAACATTTCTCCGCGCTTCCCCGTTAGAGGGCGCCAGCCCTGCCTTTACAAGAAGATTAAGAATTCCGATGCTTCCCTCTTCAAAGTCAGCCTCTGTCAGCTCTACCTCCGGCATCTGCGCCGCACTTCCGCTGGCAAACAGGGCCCTGGCACCTTCCTGTGCCTTCACCGCCTCTTCTTCACCATGCACAAGCTTAGTCAGCTCGAATGCAAGGATTTCTTTCGCCTGATTCAGCTGGCTTCCTTCCCACTGATCCATCTCGTCAATCTGATCCAATGGCAAGAAGGTAAGCATGCGCAGGCATTTCAGTACATCTGAATCACTGACATTCCTCCAGTACTGGTAAAAATCAAAGGGACTGGTCTTTTCAGGATCCAGCCAGACCGCTCCTGACTGCGTCTTTCCCATCTTCTTTCCCTCAGAGTTCAAGAGGAGATTGATGGTCATGGCATAGGCATCCTTACCCAGCTTACGGCGGATCAGTTCCGTACCGCCTAGCATATTGCTCCACTGGTCATCCCCGCCAAACTGCATATTGCAGCCATATTTCTGAAACAGGGCATAAAAGTCGTAACTCTGCATGATCATATAGTTAAACTCCAGAAAAGTCAATCCCTTCTCCATGCGCTGTTTATAACACTCCGCCGCAAGCATGCGGTTTACAGAAAAATGTGGTCCGATGTCCCTGAGAACTTCCATATAATTTAGATCCATCAGCCAGTCTGCATTATTTACGACAATAGCTTTACCTTCTGTGAAGTCGATAAACCGGCTCATCTGCTTTTTAAAACATTCCACATTATGCTGAATGGTCTCCTCTGTCATCATCTGGCGCATATCTGTCCTGCCAGAAGGATCCCCCACCATGGCGGTTCCCCCTCCGATCAGTACGATCGGTTTATTTCCAGCCATCTGCAGCCTTTTCATCAGGCAGAGAGCCATAAAATGTCCCACGTGAAGGCTGTCCGCTGTTGGATCAAATCCAATGTAAAATACAGCCTTGCCGTTATTCACCAGCTCCTTGATCTCATTCTCATCGGTCACCTGCGCGATCAGCCCACGGGCTTCCAATTCGTCATATACTTTCATTTCTTCTCCTCCATTCACGCACGCCCTGTGCGCCAAAGAACTATTAGTCAATCACCTTAATGGTCTCAATCTTCGGCTGTTTGTCTGCCTCCACTTTTCCATTTCCGTCCACCACCGGCGTCTTTTCACAGATCTGATCCACTATTTCCATTCCCTCCGTCACTTTTCCGAATGCCGCATACTGGCCGTCCAGAGAGGTGGAATCCTTATGCATAATAAAAAACTGGGAACTTGCACTATCATATTCCTGGGCGCGTGCCATGGAGATCGTCCCCCGGACATGGGAAATGTTGTTTTCCACTCCGTTGGCTGAAAACTCTCCTTTAATATTCTTGTCGGATCCACCTGTTCCATCGCCCTTAGGATCCCCTCCCTGAATCATGAAATCAGAAATGATACGGTGAAAGGTCAAGCCGTCATAAAACCCACTCTTTGCCAGAGATACGAAATTGGAAACTGAGACCGGTGCCACATCCGCATCCAGTTCCGCCTTAATGGTACCATAATCTTTTATCTGTATCTCCACATGATGTTTTCCCGTAAGTGTCTCACCCGTCTGTGATTCCTGCTGTTTCCCGGAATCTGTCGAACCAGCCTTGCCAGACTGCTCTTTCTCTTTTGTATTTCCGCCACATCCGGTAATTCCCAGAACTAATATCAATAACAAACAAAATAATTTTGCTGCTTTTCTCATCTTTTCCTCCATTTCTGCGCTACAACCCCGCAGGTATTCTCACTTTACCTTCCGCTAACCCCGAGCATCGCGCTTCGCGCAAATATTTATGGCGATATGACCTTCGTCATACCGCCATAATGATATCAGAAAACCTTTACACAAGTTCAATTACAACTTCCATTGCTGCGTCGCCCTTACGGGGTCCGATTTTGATGATCCTTGTATAACCTCCCTTGCGGTCAGCATACTTTGGTGCAATCTCATCAAACAGCTTGCTTGCAATATCAATGGTCTTAGTTCCTTTTTTACGTCCTGCCGTAGCCGTTGGAACTTCCTTGATACCATAAAGCATCTTGTTCATCTGGCGTCTTGCGTGCAGTCTGGAAGGAGCTTCTTTTTTGATTTCCTTGTCAACGATATCAAAAACGGTAACTTTCTTGCCGTCAACGACTTCCTTTACACGTTTTCCGTCTTTATCCTTCTGAGCCACTTTGGCTTTTACTGTAACAGTCTCATAATTATCTTTTTCGCGAACAGCAAGAGCGATCATATGCTCAGCAATTCTGCGGATTTCTTTTGCTTTTGCCTCAGTAGTAACGATCTTACCATGATAAAGAAGATTCGTTACCTGATTGCGAAGCAAGGCTTTTCTCTGGCTGGAAGTTCTTCCAAGCTTTCTATAACCTGCCATTTCTATTTCCTCCTTGATACTTAGTAAAACAAAGTTTGATTAATCTTCACTTGACTTAAGTGACAAACCGAGTTCCTTCAACTTGGCGAGCACCTCTTCTAAAGATTTGCGCCCCAGGTTACGAACTTTCATCATATCGTCAGCTGTCTTATTTGTCAGTTCTTCCACTGTATTGATTCCCGCTCTCTTCAGACAGTTATAGGAACGTACCGATAACTCCAGCTCGTCGATATTGAGTTCCAATACCTTGACGGTGTCATCTTCTTCCTTCTCCACAATAACCTCAGCCATTCTGGCCTTCTCTGACAGATCAATAAATGTATTCAAATGCTCACTCATAACCTTTGCAGCAAGGCTGACAGCCTCGTCAGGCTCAAGGGTTCCATTCGTATATACATCCAGTGTAAGCTTATCAAAATCAGTAATCTGACCGACACGTGTGTTTTCAATCGAGATATTTACCCGCTCGATGGGAGTAAATATGGAATCGATCGGAATTACATCGATTGCCATCTCTTCTCTCTTGTTCTTATCAGAACTTACATATCCACGACCATTTACCACAGTCATTTCTATGTAGAGCTTACAGTCTGCTCCACCGTTCAATGTGGCGATGACCTGATCTTGATTTATAATTTCAAGATCAGCGTCACACTTGATATCAGCGGCTGTTACCACGCCCTCGCCGTTTGCGTCAATGTACATCATCTTCGTCTCATTCAGGTTATCACTGCTGTTTTTGATGGCAAGGCTCTTGATATTCATCACGATCTCTGTGACATCTTCCTTCACTCCCGGAATCGCACTGAATTCATGCACAACACCATCAATCTTGATATGACTTACCGCAGTACCTGGCAGAGACGAAAGCATAATCCGTCTCAAAGAATTACCCAAAGTTGTTCCGTATCCTCTTTCAAGTGGTTCTACTACAAAACGTCCATATTTCTTATCTTCAGAAATTTCAGCGATTTCAATTCTTGGCTTCTCAAATTCAAACACTCTAGGACCCTCCTTTTGGGTTTACTTAATTACTTGGAGTACAACTCGACGATAAGCACTTCATTTACAGGAACATCGATCTCTGCTCTTGTCGGTATCTGAGATACAGTTCCTTTGAGATTTTCATGGTCTGCCTCCAGCCATGCCGGTACCATCCGGGAACCTGTTACTTCCAGAATGTCCTTATACCTCTGTGTTCCTTTGAATTTTTCCTTGATCTCGATCACATCCCCAGCCTTCAGCTGATAAGATGGAATGTTTACCGCTTTGCCATTTACAAGCACATGCTTATGGTCAACGATCTGTCTTGCTTCTTTTCTTGTCCTGCCATATCCCAGACGGAACATAACATTGTCAAGTCTCAGTTCAAGAAGGATCATAAGGTTTTCACCCACGGTACCATATTTCAATTTCTGAGCCTTCGCAAAATAGTTACGGAAAGGCTTCTCAAGTACACCATATATAAATTTTGCTTTTTGCTTTTCTTTCAGCTGAGTACCATACTCACTGAGTTTTCTTCCAGTTCTTGCATTTCTCTTTGATTTCTTATCAATTCCCAGATATACCGGATCCAGATCAAGAGATCTACATCTTTTCAGAACAGGCGTCCTATCTATAGCCATTTTTAATACCTCCTATGATTAAACTCTTCTACGTTTTGGTGGTCTACAACCATTGTGTGGAACTGGTGTTACGTCCTGGATACTGGTAACTTCGATACCACAGGCCTGAATCGCACGGATTGCAGCTTCACGTCCGGAACCAGGTCCTTTTACCATTACCTCTACTGACTTCAGTCCATGAGGCAGTGCCGCCTTTGCTGCCGTCTCCGCAGCCATCTGTGCGGCATATGGAGTAGACTTTCTGGAACCTCTGAATCCCAAACCACCTGCACTTGCCCATGAAATAGCATTTCCCTGCATATCGGTCAGTGTTACGATTGTATTATTAAAAGATGACTGAATGTGCGCTTGTCCGCGGTCAATATTCTTTTTGACACGCCTTTTTGTCACTTTTTTTGCAACTTTCTTAGCCATGACAAAACCTCCTAAATTATTTTCCTTGATTTGCACATATTTTCTGTGCCCAAATGAAGCTGTGAAGCAGCTTCAAATGAAATTCATAAGAATTTCTATTTCTTCTTATTTGCTACTGTACGCTTCGGACCTTTTCTGGTTCTCGCGTTTGTCTTTGTTTTCTGACCACGAACCGGAAGTCCTTTTCTGTGACGAATTCCTCTGTAGCATCCAATTTCCTGTAATCTCTTGATATTTAATGCGACCTCCCTGCGAAGATCACCCTCTACAACCTGAGTTCTGTCAATAACATCACGAATCTTTGCAACATCATCGTCGGTCAAATCCTTACAACGAATGTCCGGATTTACGTTTGCCTCTGCAAGAATACGTCTTGAGCTGGCAACGCCGATACCGTAAATATAGGTCAGACCTATCTCTACACGTTTTTCTCTTGGTAAATCTACACCACTGATACGAGCCATGTGTACTTTACACCTCCATAAAAATTTTAAATAGAATATTTCTCTGGAATCTCCTCTGGATTCCACCCGAAAGAAGCATCGCCTCTCTCTAACCAAGAATTTTCATATGAAAATTCTTTGCAGCCGCTTTAAACCATAACAACGTCACAGATCAAGAACCACTTTCTTCTATATAATATATAGACAAAACTATATGGAGAAATCCGCGACGCTTACCGTCATGATATCACAGGTTCCCATAATGACGGAATGAGAAGTCTGTAACACAGAAAGCAAGACTTATATAAGCACGAAAAGAACCTAAAGTCTCCTTTAGGTCTCTCAGATATATTCTCAGCCCTGTCTTTGTTTGTGTTTTGGGTTTTCACAGATCACTCTGATACGGCCCTTTCTTTTAATAACTTTGCATTTTTCGCAAATTGGTTTTACTGATGATCTAACCTTCACAGTAATAACCTCCTTTCACATGGTTGGCATGTTATCTTTGGACCCAAAAAAACAGGCCCATTTACTTCCGTTTAGCGAAAGTCCATTTACGAGTATACCACATAAATCCACAGTTTGCAAGGACTTTTTTCTACTTGAGTTTCCGCAAAAAATCCCATAACCATGCCCTTTTTCTCAAAACTTATCCATAAATTCAAAAAAAATGCGAAAATTTAAGGAATCTTCTTTCATTTTGATGTAAATTCCCGATTGTATTCCCATTTCATCTTGGGACATACGAAGGGTTGGAATCAGTGCTTTTGAATCGGCAAGTGACTTGTCTTCATCCGGAGATTTTGATTTCTTTTCAACAACGATGTTGGGATGGGAATCCAGATAATCCTTGTTATAAAAATCGATGATAAGAATCATCGAAGTTATGATTTTTCGCATATACCTTAAGCTGTTTGATGATGCGGTTTGTGTAGTTCCTGTTTGTCAGACACGGTTCCGGTTAAAGGGACTGTTTCATACCTTAATCTTTATTTTATGTTTTTTTAACCAGAAATCAGGAGTATCTCCTTCAATATCATAAATCGGCCCAACCTGAAGATAATAGGTTTTGCCTTTTTTTAAATTTTGGAACACTGTTTTAGCGGGATAACCCGTAATATATTTACTTTTTGCATTTCTCATATTTTAATTTATAGAATAACGAACTAAATATTTAAAACATGCAGCGTCTCTATCAAGTAGATTTTCAGGATCTCCCACTTTTAACTCCACGGTTCCCTTTTTGGTATTCTTTGCGGAATATTCAAACCAGATCGGATGTAGTTCTGGCCATCGTAATACTGGCCCCAAATACAATCTCCGGTCTGCTGCTTCATAAGTCCCATCCTCGTCCTCTGACTTCATATCCCAACAATCCCATTCTGCCATGACATAACCTTTCCGTTTCACGTTTTTGGGAATGCGGAGCAATGTTCCGTATTCATAGTATTCTGGCAGTTTTCCAGTTTTCTTCCCACCGTCAAGTTTATAAATGATCTTTAGTTTTTTTCCTCTGGCCACCGCTGTTTTTTTGGCAGGCACACTTTTTACATGTTTTCCATTTGATTTCCATATTCTGTATCCGTCAAAGTCGTAAATTTGACAGGATAATCGGGAGCGATTTACAATCGTTTTCAATTTTGGACAGCATTCGGCAGCGTTCTTTTTCCAAACTTCTAATGAAGCAGGCAGTACCAGTTTTTCCATGTTGAAACAATACCAAAAGGTGAGCCGCTTGATTTCTGTTACGGAGTCAGGGATTACCACATCTTTAAGGGAACTGCAGTTGTAAAAAGCCTGTTCGCCTATCTTTTTTAATCGTGTTCCAAAAGAAGGCCATTTTAATGATTCGCAGTCCACAAATGCAAATTCTCCGATTTCTTCCACCGCCTTTGCATTCTTGACTTTTTTCAGGGATTTACATTCTTTAAATGCTTCAGCTCCAATATATATTGTTTTGGGGATGTTCACTTCCTCCAGAGATTGGCAGTAGCCGAATACTTTTGTTTCAATTCTTGTAACCCCGGGCATATCCACCTTTTTTAGAGAGTGGCAAGACATAAAGAGATTGTCATGGATTGCTGTTATTGTATCAGCCAGTTTAACGGTTTCCATTTTAGTAAATTCCCACAGATCAATATTTTGCAGATCGGTTATTCCTTCTTCTACGATAAGATGTTTTGTATTTTCTTTATATTTGTGCAGTTCTTGTTTGTCTGATACAATCCCTGTTCCCGAGATTGTCAGGGTGCCGTTGTCAGCCAGGGAGTAATGAATGTTGGATACGGGCTCTTCCGCCTGACAGATGTTGCCAAATAGCAAAAATCCTATCAGACAGAACATGAGCGGGATAAAATGTTTTAAATGTTTTTTCATGAAATATTCTCTTAATAATAGATATATAAACATAATCCAGTAAACACAGGTGTTTACTGGATTATTAAATAACTGTTTTTAGTTGTTTAACTCCCCGAGTTGGGCTCGAACCAACAACCCCACGGTTAACAGCCGTGTGCT
>CAJUAU010000031.1:24290-32059 GCA_910584645.1 uncultured Eubacterium sp. | reverse complement strand
CAGCTAGCTTATAAATTTCTCATTTTAATTTGTACTAAATCTTGACATAGGAGCACTTTTTTGGCGGAATTAGAAGACAGGGAAATGAAGTGTATGCGTGATGTGATTCAAAATCAAATGTGTGGAGGGAGTACAGATGCATATATTGAAGCAGTTTGTGCCAGCCGTTCGTTTGTTTTGCCGAATGAATGGGAAAGAGTTCTTACAGAGAGGAAGGGGAAGAAATGATTGATGATTTATTATGGGAAATTTCAATTGAATTCCAAAAGGAAATGAAACAAAAGGAATTAAAGAATACAGAGCAGCTTAAAGCAGACCATTCGTCCCCTGGGATTGAGTCGATTTTAGAATGGTTGAGAGAAATTGAATGCAAATATGCATACATGGATGAGAGCAGATTGTTGTGAAAGGAGACGAAGATATGGCAAACAAGTATACTAAATGGGGAAACAAAAGTTTTTATAGTAATATAGACAAATTAGCAGAAGATTATGAATCATTTGTTACAATTCCTTTCTACTATGGTTGTGAGTGCACTCTTAAATTACAAAGCTGTCAGAATCTGATTGAATATGATGGGAATATAAAAACGGATTATACGGAAATGATGATTGTTGGCATTTTATCAACGGGATATAATATGACGCTATTGCAATTACAGTCATATTTGTGCATTAAAGGTATACGGATAAGTAATTCTGCTTTAAAAGAACGACTGGATTATATGGTATTAAAAGGTCTAGTAATAAGGCATACCATTTATGATCCTATTTTACTTATGACCCAAAAAACGGGAGAGGTAAAAAACAGGGTAATAAGTTATCAATTAACCAATATGGGAAATTTAATATCTGGTATCTTTGGGGCGTTTGGAAATACATTTCAAAGAATCAAACGGGAAAGTAGAAAATGTGTTAATTTTATGGGAACTTTGATCAATGGAATATTATGGAATCAGATTGTGTTAAACCAACTCGTTTTTAATCCTTCACTTCAGAATTTTAAAATCGAGGATATTACAACATGTGCAGATGGAAAGCGCAGGGAAATTCCATTACATATTACAGCAAAGAAACGAAAATACTATTTTGTATATACCCATTCGCCGCGGCTGGCTTCGTATGAGCGAATACTTCAAGAGTGGTTAGAGTTTACAAGGACTCAAGAATCCCTATCAAATTTGGTTATTGTTACAGATAGAAATAATGATATGGAATTACTGGATATGTGTTTTAAAGCTTGTAATGCATCTCATACGCAGATTTCCGTTACCTGTGTAAAAGAATGGTTTGAGTGCAGGCCCGCAAGGGTTATGTGCATCAAGGAAATTATTTGACAGGTAACATAATTGCAGGGACGCAGTCTCGCGTCTACATAAAGCAGGGCAGTTCTTCGTTGTATAATGCGGAACTGCTTTTTGCTGGCCTGTCCTACTTGAAAAAGAGTTGGGACATGCAAATCTCTGCCCAATCAGCGGGCGCTAATAAAATTAACTTTTTTGCTATAGCACTTTATTTTTTTAAGAAAAATGATAAAATTATTAAAAAAACAAAAAAGTGCTTGAAATATCACAGAGATTATTGTATAATGCTTTCAGACAAAGGTGTCAGAAAAGAAATACATACCCAAAGTGTTTCTTTCTGGCACCTTTTTTGTTTCAAAATGAGACAGAAAGAAGGAGGAATCAGTATGAGTGGCATATATGCAGAGGAGATAAAGAGAAAAGCCATTGGTATGTATGATCCAAGCTTTGAACATGATAACTGCGGGATCGGAGCGATCGTTAATATTAAAGGAAAGAAAACCCATGACACAGTAAAAAATGCTTTGGAGATCGTGGCTCACTTAGAGCACAGGGCCGGGAAGGACGGAGAGGGAAAGACAGGAGACGGCGTTGGGATCCTGCTGCAGATCTCCCACAAGTTCTTTCAGAAGGTGGCTGCCGGTATGGGCATTGAGATCGGTGAGGAGAGAGAATATGGTGTAGGCATGTTTTTCTTTCCTCAGGATGAGCTCAAACGCAACCAGGCAAAGAAAATGTTTGAGACCATCGTGGATAAAGAGGGACTGGCATTTCTGGGCTGGCGTGAGGTTCCCATCTCCCCCCGTATCCTGGGAAAAGCAGCGGTGGAATGCATGCCGTATATCATGCAGTGTTTTATAAAAAAACCGGCAGAGACAGAAAAAGGACTGGAATTCGACCGAAAGCTCTACATTGCCCGCCGTGTGTTTGAGCAGTCCAATGAAAATACCTATGTGGTATCTCTTTCCAGCCGTACCATCGTATATAAAGGAATGTTTCTGGTGGCGCAGCTGAGACAGTTTTTTGATGACCTGCAGGATCCGGACTACGAATCTGCCATTGCCATGGTTCACTCCCGTTTCAGCACCAATACCCAGCCCAGCTGGCAGCGTGCCCATCCGAACCGATTCATCGTCCACAACGGAGAGATCAATACCATCCGTGGAAATGCGGATAAAATGCTGGCCAGAGAGGAGACGATGGAGTCGGATCATCTGACCGGGGAACTTCATAAGGTGCTCCCGGTGGTAAATACCGAGGGTTCCGATTCCGCTATGCTGGACAACACACTGGAATTTCTCGTAATGAGCGGCATGGAGCTCCCGCTCGCCGTGATGATCACGATACCGGAACCCTGGGCAAATAACCGTTATATCAGTGATAAGAAAAAGGATTTTTACCAGTACTATGCCACGATGATGGAACCCTGGGATGGGCCTGCCTCCATCCTGTTTTCAGACGGTGATATCATGGGAGCGGTATTGGACCGCAACGGACTCCGTCCCTCCCGATATTATATCACCGATGACGACCAGCTGATCCTGTCCTCTGAGGTAGGGGTTATGCCAATCCGTGAAGAACATGTGGTGAAAAAAGACCGCCTGCGTCCGGGAAAAATGCTTTTAGTGGACACGGTGAAGGGTGAGTTGATCGACGATGATGAACTGAAAGAAACTTTTGCGTCAAAACAGCCCTACGGAGAGTGGCTGGATACCAATCTCGTGTGTCTGAAAGACCTTCAGATCCCGAATAAACGCATCGAGACTTATGATCCAGAGGAGAGCCTGCGGCTTCAGAAGGCATTTGGCTATACTTATGAAGAAGTGAAGTCCTCCATTCTCCCCATGGCTAAGAATGGATCTGAGCCCATCGCGGCGATGGGACACGACACACCACTGGCGGCGCTGAGCGGCCAGCCCCAGCCTTTGTATAACTACTTTAAACAGCGTTTTGCCCAAGTGACCAATCCGCCTATCGATGCCATCCGGGAAGAGGTTGTGACATCCACTACGGTATACATTGGGGATGCGGGAAATCTGCTGGAAGAGAAAGCGGAAAACTGCCATTCACTCAAGATTGACGATCCAATTCTTACGAATACCGATCTCCTAAAGATCAAGTCCATGAATGTACCTGGTTTTAAGGTGGCAGTTATTCCCATTACCTACTATAAAAATACCTCTCTGGAAAAGGCGATTCACCGTCTTTATCTGGAGGCAGACCGGGCCTATAAGGACGGCGCCAATATTCTGATCCTCTCTGACCGGGGAGTGGATGAGAACCATGTGGCGATCCCGGCGCTTCTGGCGGTATCTGCCATGCAGCAGCATCTGGTCAACACGAAAAAGCGGACCTCCCTTTCTATGATCTTAGAGAGTGCAGAACCAAGAGAGGTGCATCATTTTGCGACGCTGCTCGGATTTGGCGCCACCGCGGTCAATCCCTATCTTGCGCTGGATACGATCCGCGGTCTCATCGACAGCCGTGTGCTGGATAAGGACTATTACGTGGCAGTGAATGATTATAATTCTGCGGTTCTTCACGGAATTGTAAAGATTGCTTCCAAAATGGGAATTTCCACGATCCAGTCTTACCAGGGAGCTAAAATCTTTGAAGCGGTGGGACTGTCGAAAACATTGATTGATCCTTATTTTACGGGAACCGTTTCCAGGATCGGCGGACTGGGTATCGAAGATATTCAGAACCAGGTAGAGATGCTTCATGATAAAGCTTTTGATCCGCTGGAACTGGGTACGGATATTACTCTTGACAGTATTGGAAACCACAAGAGCCGCAGTGGAAAAGAAGAACATCTCTATAATCCGAAGACCATCCATCTTCTGCAGGAGGCGACAAGAACCGGGGACTACAAGAAGTTCAAGGAATACTCCCATGAGATCGACAGGGAAGACCTTTACGTGAACTTAAGAAGCCTCCTTGACTTTAACTTCCCGAAAAAGGGGATCGCCCTTTCCAAAGTGGAGAGTGTGGAGGAGATCGTGAAACGCTTTAAGACTGGAGCCATGTCCTACGGTTCCATTTCCCAGGAAGCCCATGAGACTCTTGCCATCGCCATGAACCGCCTTCACGGAAAATCCAACAGTGGTGAGGGAGGAGAGAGCCTGGAACGTCTCACTGTGGGAAAAGACGGATTAAACCGCTGTTCTGCTATTAAGCAGGTGGCATCGGGACGCTTTGGCGTAACCTCCAGATACCTGGTCAGCGCCAAAGAGATACAGATCAAGATGGCGCAGGGGGCAAAGCCGGGAGAGGGCGGACATCTGCCGGGGAAAAAAGTATATCCCTGGGTGGCAAAGACGAGACACTCCACACCGGGAGTATCCCTGATCTCGCCGCCGCCGCATCATGATATTTATTCCATCGAAGATCTGGCGCAGCTGATCTATGACCTGAAAAACTCCAACCGGGATGCGAGGATTTCGGTGAAACTGGTGTCTGAGGCGGGCGTCGGCACCGTGGCAGCTGGTGTGGCGAAAGCCGGTGCGGGGGTGATCCTGATCTCTGGTTATGACGGTGGTACCGGCGCAGCGCCGGGAAGCTCCATTCATAATGCCGGGCTTCCCTGGGAACTGGGACTGGCGGAGACCCATCAGACGCTTTTGATGAACGGACTGCGTTCCAAGGTGGTCATTGAGACCGACGGGAAGCTGATGACTGGGCGTGACGTTATGATCGCCGCCCTTCTTGGGGCGGAGGAATTTGGATTTGCCACAGCGCCTCTTGTGACCATGGGATGTGTCATGATGAGGGTATGTAACCTGGATACCTGTCCGGTGGGTGTGGCGACACAGAATCCGGAACTCCGCAAGAGGTTCAAGGGAAAACCAGAATACGTGGAGAATTTTATGAGGTTTATCGCCGAAGAGGTCCGGGAGCTGATGGCGAAGTTTGGCGTGGCTGCGCTGGATGAACTGGTAGGACGTTCCGATCTTCTGAGAGTGCGGGAAGACATCGATAATGAGAGAGCTGGCAAGCTGGATCTCTCCGCGATCATTGACAACCCCTTCGTGAAGGAGAAAAAAAGCAAGTTCAGCAGCAGAGATATCTATGACTTTAAGTTAAACAAGACCATCGATGAAAAGGTCTTTTTGAAAAAATTTGCAGAGAACCTGGAGACCGGGGAAAAGAAGACCATCACGGCGAAGGTGACCAATACCGACCGTTCCCTGGGAACAATCTTTGGATCCCAGATCACAAAGAAACTGGGAGACGACCTGGAAGAGGATACCTTTCGGGTAAAATGTACCGGCAGCGGCGGGCAGAGCTTTGGAGCTTTCATCCCCAAAGGGCTGACACTGGAACTTGAAGGTGACAGCAATGACTACTTTGGAAAAGGTCTTTCTGGAGGAAAACTTATCGTGTACCCGCCGGAAAATATCCAGTATAAGCCGGAAGATAACATCGTGATCGGTAATGTGGCGCTGTACGGCGCCACCAGTGGCACCGCCTATATCAACGGTGTGGCAGGAGAGCGGTTCTGTGTGAGAAACTCTGGTGTTCACGCTGTGGTGGAAGGCGTGGGCGAACACGGCTGCGAATACATGACCGGCGGCTGTGTGGTGATCCTCGGTTCCACTGGAAAGAATTTTGCCGCCGGAATGAGCGGCGGTATCGCTTATGTTCTGGATGAGAACAGCGACTTGTATCTGAAACTGAATAAGGAACTGGTTTCCTCAGAAGCAGTGTCCAACAAATATGATGTCATGCAGCTGAAGGATATGATCACGGCGCATGTAGAAGCGACGGGTTCAGAAAAGGGAAAGGAGATCCTGGAGAACTTCAAGGAAGTTCTTCCGAAGTTCAAGAAGATCATACCTCATGATTACAAGAATATGCTGCAGAAGATCGCCGTTATGGAAGAGAAAGGGCTGAGCAATGAGCAGGCCCAGATCGAGGCCTTCTATGAGACCCAGAAGGAGATTTCCTAACAGCACCCCTAAAAGGGACCAGGGGAAAAGACGTTGCATTGCAGATATAAATAATTTATAATGAAGAAAGGGTTGAAAGCTATGGGAAAACCAACCGGATTTTTAGAATATGACCGCAGGGGAAACACCGAGACGGCACCCCTTGAACGGATCCAGAACTTCAATGAATTTCATGTGCCCATGGGAGAGGAGGAACGCCGGTGCCAGGCGGCCAGATGTATGGACTGCGGCGTGCCCTTCTGCCAGTCAGGAATGATGATCGGCGGGATGGCTTCCGGGTGCCCGTTAAACAATATGTGCCCGGAATGGAACGATCTGATCTATCTGGGGAATTATACAGAGGCATTGGGAAGGCTTCTTAAGACCAATAATTTTCCGGAGTTTACCTCCAGAGTCTGCCCCGCGCCCTGTGAGGCGGCATGCACCTGCGGCCTGAACGATACGCCGGTCACCATTAAGGAAAATGAAAATGCCATCATTGAGTACGGCTATGCCCATGACCTGATGGTGGCGAAACCGCCCAAGGTGAGGACCGGGAAAAGAGTGGCTGTGGTGGGCTCCGGCCCCTCTGGCCTGGCGGCGGCAGACCAGTTGAACAAGAGGGGACACAATGTGACGGTGTTCGAGCGTTCCGACCGCCCCGGCGGGCTTCTGATGTACGGGATCCCGAACATGAAGCTGGAAAAAACGGTGATCGAGGGCAGGGTTAAGATCATGGAAGAAGAGGGAGTAGAATTTCGTACGGGAATAAATGTTGGAGTTGACGTGAAGGCAGAAGAGCTTCTGAAGGATTACGACAGGGTGATCCTCACCTGCGGCTCATCGAAACCCAGAGATATCAAGGCGCCAGGCAGAGAAGCAGAGGGAATTTATTTTGCCGTAGATTATCTTACCAGGGTGACAAAACACGTGATGGACCCGGAGTATAAAGATGTGATCAATGCCAAAGGAAAAAATGTTCTGGTCATTGGCGGCGGGGATACTGGAAACGACTGTGTGGGATCTTCCATCCGGCAGGGGGCAAAAAGTGTAGTACAGCTGGAGATGATGCCAAAACCTCTGGAAGAGCGGGCCGACAATAACCCCTGGCCGGAGTGGCCCAAGGTGCTGAAGACTGATTATGGCCAGCAGGAAGCCATCGCTGTGTTCGGCAGCGATCCCCGGATCTATGAGACCACGGTAAAAGAATTTATCAAAGATGAAAAGGGCTGCCTGACAAAGGTAAAGGCAGTGAAACTGGCATGGACCAGGGATGAAAAGACAGGACGCATGAATATGAGTGAGATCCCGGGCAGTGAGTATGTTCTGGATGTGGATCTCGTGTTTATCGCCGCCGGATTTCTGGGAACCCAGGAATATATCGCTGAGGACTTTGGCCTGAAATTGACAGAAAGAACGAATGTGTACACCAGGCCTGGTCAGTACAAGACAAATGTAGAACGAGTATTTGCTGCCGGCGACATGCACCGGGGACAGTCCCTGGTGGTCTGGGCGATCCGGGAAGGCCGTGAGGTGGC
>CAJUAU010000031.1:0-24190 GCA_910584645.1 uncultured Eubacterium sp. | reverse complement strand
GAGAGAAGTAGACGAGGATCTGATGGGTTACTCGAACTTAAATTAAAGGTAACTTAAAGGTAACCTGGTGAGATGGCGAGAGAAGTAGACGAGGATCTGATGGGTTACTCGAACTTAAATTAAAGGTAACTTGAAGTGAAATGGATTGGGGAAGAGATTCAGGAATTGTGGAAATAGGAGGATAAGAAATGGCAAATTATACCAAACAGGACATTATACGGTTAGTGGAGGAGGAAGATGTGGGATTTATCCGTCTGCAGTTTGTGGACAGTTTCGGCGGGTTAAAAAATGTGGCGATGACCAGCGATCATCTCGACCAGATCCTGAACAACCGCTGTATGTTTGACGGAGCCGCCATTCAGGGATATGACACGAAGGAATTATCAGAATTTATCCTGGCTCCGGATCTGGATACCTTTACCATTTTTCCCTGGAGGCCCCAGAGAGGACGGGTGGCGAGATTTATCTGCGATGTGCTCAATCCGGACGGCACGCCCTATGAGGCAGATCCGAGATATATATTAAAAAAAGCAGCGGCGGAGGCGGAGAGAGAGGGATTTTCTTTCCATGTGGGGCCGGAAAGCCAGTTTTTCCTTTTCGATACCGATGAGAACGGACAGCCCACGACGAATTCCATGGAAAAGGGCGGATTTTTTGATATCGGGCCACTGGATTCCGGGGAAAATGCGAGGCGTGACATGATACTTTCCCTGGAGGAGATGGGCTTTGTCATGGAGTGTTCTTACCATTCCAACGAAGTGGCGCAGCACTGCATCGACTTTATGTGTGACGAGGGACTGCGCACTGCAGACAACATCATGACCTTTAAGCTGACGGTCCGCACGGTGGCGAAACGGCATGGACTGCATGCTACCTTTATGCCAAAGCCCAGATATGGTTTAAAGGGATCTGCCATGATGCTTAACATGTTTTTGAGCAAAGATGGGGATAATATATTTGCCGACGAGAATGCGGCGGATGGCATGAGTAAAACGGCGTATCATTTTATGGCAGGTATCATCCGTCATATCAAGGGGCTGACCCTGATTAATAATCCTATCATAAATTCCTATAAACGGCTGGTGCCGGGCTACAATGCACCGGTAGAGATCACCTGGTCCCGCACCAGCAGGACGCCCCTGATCCGCATTACCAACGTAGGGGCGATCGGTCCCAGGGTGGTGCTGCGGAGTCCCGATGGAGCCAGCAATCCCTACCTAGTGCTGGCGGGCTGTCTGGCCGCCGGGCTGGAGGGGGTCCGTGAAAAACTGGAACCGCCGGTGAGCATGGATGATGTCAGCAGGGAACAGGATCCCCGGTTTGACATTCTGCCGAGAACGCTGCAGGAGGCAATCCATGCTTTTGAAGAAGATACATTTTTGCAGAATGTGTTCGGAAAAACCCTCTCTGAGATCATTATCAATGAAAAGAAAGAAGAATGGGAGGAATTTTCAAGACAAGTGACAGCCTGGGAGGTGGAAAAATATCTCCACCGCGTATAGTGTATATAGGTACAGTAGGAGGTGAATATCTGCCATGCGGATCCTTGTCGCATTTCAGAAACTGGAGGATGCAAAAAAAATAAAAAACGTTTTGAACCGCGGTGGTTTTGATGATATATTTGCCTGTAATAGTGCGTCCCAGGTGATCAGCGTGGCAAATGATTCCGATGGGGGTATTGTGATCAGCGGTTATAAACTGCCGGATATGCACTACAGTGAATTGTTCGGCTATCTGCCCAGAGAATTTTCCATGCTTCTGGTGGCAAGCCCTGCCAGACTGGAGGACTGCTACAGCCAGGAGATCGTATGCCTGTCCATGCCGCTTCACTCCCGGGAGCTGATCAATACCGTACATATGATGACCATGGATCTCGCCAGGGAATTGAAGCGGCGGAAGAAAAAGCTGCCGAAAAGGCGGTCGGCGGAGGAACAAAAAACCATTGATGCGGCGAAAGCTCTTTTGATGGAGCGCAACCAGATGACAGAAAAGGATGCGCACAAATATATCCAGAAGCTCAGTATGGACAGTGGAAATAATCTGGTGGAAACAGCGGAAATGATCCTGGCGTTTGAATAATGGAATGGAGGCAATATATGAAAGCTTATTTGATTCTGGAAGATGGAACCGTATTTACCGGAAAAAGTATCGGAAGTAAAAGGGAAGTGATCAGTGAGATCGTATTTAACACTTCCATGACCGGTTATCTGGAAGTGCTGACAGATCCCAGTTACGCAGGACAGGCAGTAGCAATGACCTATCCTCTCATTGGTAATTATGGCATATGCCGGAGGGATATGGAGTCGGAAAAATCCAGTGTGGATGGTTTTATTGTCCGTGAATTGTCCAGGCTCAGCAGCAATTTCCGGGATGAGCAGAGTGTCCAGGAATTTCTGGTGGAGCAGGATATTCCAGGAATCGAAGGCATTGATACCCGCGCCCTCACCAAGATCCTGAGGGAAAAGGGAACGATGAATGGCTTGATCACCACCAATGCAGACTATGATCTGGATGCCGTTACCAGTCAGTTAAAACAATATAGTGTCCTCGGCGTTGTGGACAGGGTGACAACAAAAGAAGTTGTATCCTGCCAACCGGGGGATTTCGATACAGATAGCAGCATTCCGGTCACAAAGAAGGTTGCTATTCTTGACGTAGGGACAAAATTTAATATTGCCAGATGCCTGCTGAAGCGGGGCTGTGAGGTGACGATCTATCCCGCGCGGACGAAGGCGGAGGATATTCTGGCGGGGAATCCCGATGGGATCATGATCACTAATGGTCCGGGGGATCCAAAGGACTGCGGGGAAGTGATCGGGAATCTGAAAACCCTTTATGCCTCGGAGGTACCAATCTTTGCCATCTGTCTTGGGCACCAGCTGATGGCCCTTGCCATGGGGGCGGATACCGAGAAGATGAAGTATGGACACCGGGGCGCCAATCACCCGGTGAAAGATCTGGAGACCGGGAGAGTCTACATTTCATCCCAGAACCACGGGTATGTGGTAAAAGAGGATACCATCCCGGAGGGAGTGGCGGAGACTGCCTTTATCAATGTGAACGACGGCACTGTGGAGGGCCTGCGGTATGTAGGAAAAAATATTTTTACGGTGCAGTTCCACCCGGAGGCATGTGCCGGGCCAAAGGATTCCGAGATATTATTTGAGCGGTTTATGAGTATGATGAAGGAGGAAGCGTGATATGCCTAAGATGGAAGGAATACAAAAGGTTTTGGTGATCGGCTCCGGTCCGATCGTCATCGGACAGGCGGCAGAATTTGATTATGCAGGAACCCAGGCATGCCGTTCCCTGAAAGAAGAGGGGATGGAGGTTGTTCTCATCAACTCAAATCCTGCTACCATCATGACGGATAAGGATATCGCGGACAAGGTTTATATCGAGCCGCTGACGGTGGATGTAGTAAAAAATCTGATCCGGAAGGAAAAGCCAGACAGCGTCCTGCCTACGCTGGGGGGCCAGGCGGCACTGAATATTGCCATGGAGCTGGAGGAATGCGGATTTCTGGAAGAAGAGAAAGTTCGATTAATAGGAACTACCTCCCTGACGATCAAAAAAGCCGAGGACCGTCTGGAATTTAAACAGACCATGGAAAAGATCGGAGAGCCCATCGCCGCCAGTGAAGTAGTGGAGACTGTGGAAGATGCGGTGGCATTTACAAACACCATCGGCTATCCGGTGGTGATCCGTCCCGCCTATACCCTGGGGGGCAGCGGGGGCGGCATCGCCGGCACTGAGGAAGAGCTGAGGGAGATCTGTGCGAATGGCCTGCGTCTCTCCCGGGTGGGGCAGTGCCTCATCGAGCGCTGTATCGCCGGCTGGAAGGAGATCGAGTATGAGGTGATGCGGGATGCCGGAGGCAACTGTATCACGGTCTGCAATATGGAAAATCTCGATCCTGTGGGCGTCCATACTGGAGACAGCATTGTGGTGGCACCATCCCAGACCTTGTCGGACAAAGAATATCAGATGCTCCGCTCTTCGGCGTTAAATATCATCACCGAACTGAACATTACCGGAGGCTGCAACGTACAGTTTGCCCTCCATCCGGAATCTTTCGAGTATTGTGTCATCGAAGTAAATCCGAGAGTCAGCCGTTCTTCCGCCCTTGCTTCAAAAGCCACGGGATATCCCATTGCCAAGGTGGCGGCGAAGATCGCCCTGGGCTATACTCTGGATGAGATCCCCAATGCCATCACTGGCAAGACTTTCGCCAGCTTCGAGCCGGCGCTGGATTATTGTGTAGTGAAAATCCCAAGATTACCTTTTGACAAGTTTATCAAGGCAAAGAGGACTCTGACCACCCAGATGAAGGCCACGGGAGAGGTTATGAGCATCTGTACCAATTTTGAAGGGGCTCTGATGAAGGCGCTGCGTTCCCTGGAACAGCATATCGACAGCCTGGATACCGGCAGATATACGGACCGCTCCAAAGAGGAGCTGTTAGAGCGTGTCCGTATCGTGGATGACCGGAGGATTTTTATCATAGCGGAACTGATCCGAAAGGGAGCGGCCTATGATGAGATTCATGAGATCACAAAGATCGACCGCTGGTTTATCGATAAGATAGCGATCCTGGTAGAGATGGAGCAGCGTCTTAAGAGTGAACCGCTGACGACGGACCTTCTCGCGGAGGCAAAGCGGATTGAGTTCCCCGATAAGGTCATCGCCGGCTATGCCGGGATGACGGAGCGGGAAGTCCATGACCTGCGCATTGCAGGCGGCATTACCGCCGCCTTTAAGATGGTGGATACCTGCGCGGCGGAATTCGAGGCGGCGACACCCTATTATTACAGCTGCTTTGGCAGTGAGTGCGAGGCGGATGCGGCGAAAACAAAGAAAAAGGTGATGGTGCTTGGCTCCGGCCCTATACGCATCGGCCAGGGCATCGAATTTGATTTTTGTTCGGTACACAGTGCCTGGTCGCTGGAACAGAGCGGTTATGAGACCATTATCGTAAATAACAATCCAGAGACCGTAAGTACGGATTTTGATGTGGCAAATAAACTGTATTTTGAGCCGCTGACACCGGAAGATGTGGAAAATATCGTAGATCTGGAAAAGCCCGACGGAGCTGTCGTACAGTTTGGCGGGCAGACCGCCATCAAGCTCACCCAGGCGCTGATGGAGATGGGAGTTCCCATCCTTGGAACCAGTGCGGAAAATGTGGATGCCGCAGAGGACAGAGAGCTGTTTGACCAGATTCTGGAGGAGTGCGGGATCCCGAGGCCGAAGGGGCATACTGTGTTTACCACCGAAGAGGCGCTGGAGGCTGCAAATGAGCTGGGCTATCCGGTACTGGTGCGTCCCTCTTATGTGCTGGGAGGCCAGGGGATGCAGATCGCCATCAACGACGATGACATCATAGAATTTATGTCTATCATCAACCGCCATGTACAGGAACATCCGATCCTTGTGGATAAGTACCTGATGGGGAAAGAGGTAGAAGTGGATGCTGTGTGTGATGGTGAAGATATACTCATACCTGGTATTATGGAACACATCGAGCGCGCTGGGATCCACTCAGGAGACAGCATCTCCGTCTATCCGGCGCAGAGCATCAAACCGGAGATTCAGGAGGTGCTGGTGGATTATACGAGAAAGCTCGCCAGATCCCTCCATGTCATCGGACTGATAAACATACAGTTTATCGTGTATCAGGAGGAAGTCTATGTGATCGAGGTCAATCCCCGTTCTTCCCGGACGGTGCCCTATATCAGCAAGGTGACAGGGATCCCTATTGTGAAGCTGGCTTCCCAGGTGATCCTGGGAGCAAAGATCAGAGAACTTGGATATGAGACAGGGCTGGCGAAAAAGGCAGATTATATCGCTATTAAGATGCCGGTATTTTCCTTTGAAAAGCTCCGTGGCGCCGAGATCAGCCTGGGACCAGAGATGAAATCCACCGGAGAGTGTCTCGGTATTGCCAAAACCTTTAATGAGGCACTGACAAAGGCATTTCTTGGTGCCGGCATCAATCTGCCCCGGCACAAAAAAATGATCCTCACAGTGCGTACCCCGGAACAGGAAAATGCAGTTCCCATCGCCAGGCGTTTTCTTGCCCTGGGGTATGAGATCTATGCTACTTTAGGAACAAAAAAAGCTCTTGCCAGGGCGGGCGTTGAGGTGATCGGCATCAATAAGATCGAGCAGGAGGCGCCGACGCTGATGGATCTGTTACTGGAACACGAGATCGATCTGGTGATCGATATTCCCAAGCAGGGAGAGCATTCCCACGATGGTTTCCTGATCCGGCGGACTTCCATCGAGACAGGGGTCACCTGTCTCACCTCCCTGGACACGGCAGATGCCCTGCTGACTTCCCTGGAACATGTGGATAAGACCCAGATGTCACTGATCGATATTGCAGCCATCGAGGGACGTTAGGAGAAACATTAGTTTGTTTTTGCCGACAGCTTAAATACATCGGAGGATTTTCCGATCACAACGATATGGTCATCCTTCTGGAAGGTATAGTCTCCTTTGGGCATGGGATCGATGGACTGTCCGTTTTTGATGGCAATGATATTGACATTGTACTCCTGGCGCACATTGATATCAATGATGGTTTTGCCGATCCAGTCTGGGATGATCGGGATCTCAAAGATCGAACAATCCGAGGTCAGTTCAATGTAATCAAATATATTTGTGGCATTGTAGCGGACCGCGAGTTTTTCGGCAATCTCTTTTTCCGGGTAAAATACTTCGTCAGCCCCGATCTTTTTTAGGAATTCGGCCTGGCGGAGACGTTTTGCCTTGGACACCACAAAGGAAGCTCCCAGTTCTTTGAGAATGGAGGTGATCTCCAGGGAGGCATAAAAATCTTCTCCGATAGCTACAAAACAGTAGTCAAAATTGTTCACGCCGATGCTCTTGAGGACAGCGGGATTGGTGCAGTCCCCGGCAATGGCATCGCCAAATATAGTGGAGAGTTCCTGTATCCTTTCCTCGTCTTTGTCTATGATCATGACATCATTTCCTAACTCCTGCATTTTTGCCGCAAGGCAGCGCCCCAGCATTCCCATCCCGATTACTAAGATTGATTTCATTTTGATTTCCTTTCTTTTCGATATTTTATATATCATCTGATTTATTTTGGATTGATCTATTATAGGATCAGCCGATCAGAATTTTTTCCTTTGGCCGTTTGAGCGGCGGCTTTTTATCACATTCCCCAAATACCAGCATCAGGGTGAACCCGCCGATGCGCCCGCTGTACATAAGAAGGATCAGTATGATGTGGGACAGGGCGCTTAAAGCAGGCGTGATCCCCATGGTGACGCCGACGGTACAGGTGGCGGAGATCACTTCAAACTGAACAACAGAAAGATCCATGCCTTCTATGTGGCAGATCAGCATGGCTCCCAGGATCACATAGGCGAGATATACGATGACAATCACTGCAGCCTGCTTCACCAGATCTTTTCCCAGCCGTTTTCTGAATATCGTACTGTCGGAATATCCGCGGGACATAGTGACCATGGAGATAAATATAACCGCCAGGGTGGTGGTCTTGATCCCCCCGGCTGTGGAACCGGGACTTCCGCCGATCATCATCAGGGCATTGGAGAGAAGGACAGAAGAAGGGGACATCTGGCTGTAATCAATGGTATTGAAGCCTGCCGTACGCATGGTAGTAGAAGCAAAAAAGGATTTGATGATCCGTTCCGGAATGCCGTCGCCTTTCATGGTATAGCCGGACTCAAAGAAAAAATAGCCGGCGGTTCCCAGGATCAGGAGGATTCCCGTGGTGATCAGGATCAGTTTGGCGTGGAGGGAATACCTGGTAAAATGAAGCCTGTTTTTCAGCACATCCTCCCATACTAAAAATCCGATGCCGCCGATAATGATCAGCAGGGCGAGAGTCATCCCTACCAGCCAGTCATCCTGATAGGCGGTAAAAGAAGAATAGGGTTCGTATTTTCCCATCAGGTCAAAGCCCGCATTGCAGAAAGCGGACACCGAGTGGAATACGGCGTAGTACAGACCCTGTCCCCAGCCCATCCGCGGAACGAACCGGATGGCGAGAAACAGAGCACCGATGCCTTCTAAGATGGCAGTGCCGGCGAGGATCCGCTTGACGAGACGGACCATGCCGCCCACCTGGACATTTCCTGCCGCCTGCATCAGAAGCATGCGTTCCTGCATGTTCAGCTTTTTCTTCATCATAATAAAGATCATGGAAATAATTGTCATAAGCCCGATGCCGCCGATCTGGATCATGGTCAGTATGACCAGCTGCCCAAAGAGGGACCAGTTCGTATAGGTGTCAGCGATGATCAGTCCCGTCACACAGGTTGCACTGGTAGAAGTAAACAGGGCATCCAAAGGGGTGGTCCACTGCCCGCTCCGGGAGGATACGGGAAGGCATAACAGGAGAGTTCCCGTCAATATAACAAGAATAAAACTCATGGCGATGATCCGGGTAGGACTGATTTTATGCATCCATTGATAGAATAACATGGGTGTGGCCTCCTATATGTTTTGCGGGTCCCAAAGCCATAAGGACATATACAAGCATATATCCTTATGGCTTTTTGACCCTGGTATCAGTTATTATACACCTTTTGCAGAATTATTGCACCTCATTTTCAAGCTATTGTAAAAGATATGGAAAATTCAGAGAAAAAACTTTACAGATCTGTGGATATGTGGTAAGATAATCGAGTTGAATCAACCAATACTCAGAATCAGGAAGACTCCGACCGGTTCTTGGTAATTGGCATTTAAAAAATATGGAGGTACGTTAAAATGATGACAACAGAGAAAAAAGCAGAGATCATTAAAGAGTTTGGAAGAACACCAAACGACACAGGTTCACCAGAGGTTCAGGTGGCTCTTCTGACAGAGCGGATCAATACGCTGACAGAACATTTGAAGGAGAACAAAAAAGACCATCACTCAAGAAGAGGTCTTTTGAAAATGGTAGGTAAGAGACGTGGTCTTCTGGATTATCTGAAGAAAACAGATCTGGAGGGGTATCGTGCCCTGATCGCAAGACTGGGTCTGAGAAAGTAAGAATTGTTTGCTCAGCAGAGCAGTAGAAAATGATAGGTGTGGCCAATAGATACTCTATAGCTGCAACTATCATTTTTGTCTATTTACTGTGAAAGTGACGGAGGTGGCCTATGAAAAGAGATAGAAGTCAGTCCATGGTGATCCGGGGAGACCGGATTCTTCTTGTAGAGCATGAATTGTTTGGACGGGATTTTTATAATCTTCCCGGTGGAGGAATTGAAGAAGGAGAGACGCCGGAGCAGGCGGCGCTGCGGGAACTTGCAGAGGAGTGCAATGTGCAGGGGAGGATCCTGAGACCGCTGACCATCGAGTATAAGCCGGATCTCGAAAGCAGGGTCTATACATTTCTGGTAGAGATCCCAGAGGATGCAGAAGCGGTAAAAGGACTGGATCCAGAACTTCCCATGGAGGAACAGTCCATTGTAGCGGTGAAATGGCTGCGTCTGGATGAGATTGCAGAGAGGGACCGGGCATATCTGTTTGGTGCAGGATTGATGCGGGTGCCGTTCTTTCATGATGAAGTTCTGCTGTGGGACGGAGAGGATATCAGTTATCCAGCGAAAAAGATGGTGTGACGGCACAGTTTCAGAGGGTCATGAATGCAATATTAAAAAAAATGTTTCCTTTACGGAGATATTATGTTATACTTTTAATGTATGTGTAAAATAGAAAATATAGAGATTTGTCCGAGACTTCTGAAAAGTGCATTATCTGAGAGGGCGGATAATGTGTTTTTCAGTTGTTTCGGAATCTCTAATTTAATAAGAATGTAAGGAGAAAAAAATATGTACAAGACATTTTCAATGGAGCTTGGGGGAAGAACACTTTCTGTGGATATTGGAAGAGTAGCTGCCCAGGCGAATGGTGCAGCATTTATGCATTATGGTAATACTGTTGTTTTATCGACGGCGACAGCGTCGGAGAAGCCGAGAGAGGGGATTGATTTTTTCCCGCTCAGCGTGGAGTATAATGAAAAGATGTATTCCGTGGGTAAGATTCCTGGCGGATTTACGAGACGGGAGGGAAAGCCTTCTGACAATGCGATCCTGACCTGCCGTGTTATTGACCGTCCGATGCGGCCGCTGTTTCCAAAAGATTACCGGAATGATGTAACCCTTGAAAATCTGGTGATGTGTGTGGATCAGGACTGCAGCCCGGAGCTCACAGCGATGCTTGGTTCTGCTCTCGCCACATGTATTTCAGATATTCCTTTTGACGGTCCGACAGCAGCGACGCAGATCGGTCTGGTAGAGGGCGAGCTGGTGGTAAATCCCACTTCAGAGCAGAGACAGGTTTCCGATCTTGCCCTTACTGTGGCATCGACGAGAGAAAAGGTGATCATGATTGAGGCAGGTGCCAATGAAGTGCCGGAGGACCTTATGATTGAAGCAATCTATAAGGCTCACGAGGTAAATGGGCAGATCATCGAATTTTTTGATAAGATTGTTGCTGAGTGCGGAAAAGAAAAACATGAGTATGAGCATTTTGATATACCAGAAGATATGTATGAGGATATGGTTTCCTTTGTTACTCCGGAGGCCATGGAAGAAGCTGTGTTCACGGACGTAAAGCAGGTTCGTGAGGAAAATATCCGCAAGATCAAGGATCAGCTGGAGGAGCGCTATGAAGAGGCGCATCCAGAGTGGATGGAATTGATCGACGAGGCCGTTTATAAATTCCAGAAGAAGACCGTCCGTAAGATGATCCTTAAAGACCACAAACGTCCGGATGGACGTGAAGTGACACAGATCCGTCCCCTGGCGGCAGAGATTGACGTACTTCCTACCGTCCACGGTTCCGGATTGTTCTCCAGAGGACAGACACAGGTGCTCAATGTGACCACATTGGCACCGTTGGTTGAAAGACAAAAACTGGATGGACTGGATGAGCATATCACATCCAAGAGATACATCCATCATTATAATTTCCCATCCTATTCGGTAGGTGAGACAAGACCGAGCAGGGGTCCGGGACGCCGTGAGATCGGACACGGAGCGCTGGCAGAGAGAGCACTTATACCTGTGATCCCATCGGAGGAAGAGTTCCCTTATACCATCCGTACCGTATCGGAGATCATGGAGTCCAATGGTTCTACTTCCCAGGGAAGTATTTGTGCCTCCACGCTGTCACTGATGGCGGCAGGTGTACCGATCAAAGCACCGGTAGCAGGTATTTCCGTAGGTCTGGTGACCGGAGATTCCGATGATGACTATCTGATCCTTACGGATATCCAGGGGCTGGAGGATTTCTTTGGCGATATGGACTTTAAGGTTGCCGGTACTCATAAGGGAATTACAGCTATTCAGATGGATATTAAGATCCATGGTCTCACCCGTGAGATCGTGGAAGGTGCGATCCGCCGTACCAAAGAGGCGAGAACCTATATTCTGGATGAAGTAATGATGAAAGCTATCGCAGAGCCACGTAAGGAAGTAAATGAATTTGCTCCTAAGATCAAGCAGATCATGATCGATCCGGCGAAGATCGGCGATGTGGTTGGCCAGAGAGGAAAGACCATCAACACGCTCATCGAGCGCACTGGCGTGAAGATTGATATTACGGATGACGGTGCTGTATCGGTATGTGGCACCGACAAAGCGATGATGGATGAGGCCCTCCGTCTGATCCAGATCATTGTGACAGATTTTGAGAAGGGACAAGTTTTGGAAGGAACCGTAGTAAGTATCAAGGACTTTGGTGCTTTCATCGAATTTGCTCCTGGCAAGGAAGGCATGGTTCATATTTCTAATATCTGCAAGAGAAGGATCAATCATGTGGAAGATGAACTGACACTGGGGGACAAAGTAAAGGTTGTCTGCCTTGGAAAAGACAAGATGGGCAGGATCTCTTTCAGCATGAAAGATCTCAAAGAAAATGCCTGAAGCATTTATGAAAATAGCACTTACCAGCATGGACACAGCGTGGGAGAATAAGTCTGTGAACCAGGAAAAGTGCAGGGAACTGATAAAGCGGGCCTCGGAATCTGGGGCTCGCCTTATCCTTTTTCCAGAGATGACCCTGACGGGATTTACTATGGATGTCCAGGGCTGTGGAGAGACCGAAGGCCGGTGCCGGCACTGTCCTACAGTGGCTTTTTTTCTGGAGCAGTCCGAACAGTATGGGATGGCGGTGGGATTTGGTTATATCCACCGGGAAGAGGAGAAGGGAACCAACCATTTTGTGGTGGCTGACAAAGGCGAGATCCTTGCGGACTATACCAAGATACATCCTTTTTCTTATGGGGGCGAGGACCGCGTATATATTCCGGGAGACCGGCTGGTCTCAGCAGAATTGGACGGCATCCGTATGGGGCTTTTTATATGCTACGACCTGCGGTTTCCAGAGATTTTCCAGGTGTCCAGTGAGGACTGCGAAGTGCTGGCAGTGATCGCAAACTGGCCCAGGGAGCGGATTCATCACTGGCGCTGTCTGCTCCCGGCAAGGGCTATAGAAAACCAGTCCGTAGTTTTGGGAGTGAACCGCAGAGGCTGGGGCGGCGGTATCGAGTATGTGGATTCCAGTGAGGCATATGACTGTGAGGGAAACCAGATTCCATGTCAGCGTATTACCACCAAGGCAGGAGATGACTGTCTTTTGTATGAGGTGGACCTCCAGAGGACGCGGCAGCTGCGAAGAGAATTTCCGGTAAAACAGGACCGGAGAAAAAAATGGTATAAAAGTCTGTAGCCGAGGAACAGATTTAGAACCAGTTTCATCTAGCTCGTTGGTGCCAATTTGAACCCTGTTTCGTTCTGCGCTAGCAGCAAAATAGTGTTGTTCTCCTTTGCGGGGCTGGCGGCACTGCCAGTCACAGGGATCGTGGAAAAGACGTATAAAGATGCGAATAAATGTCACACTATGAGTAGGCCCAGGGCCTGTAATAATCAGAAAAGGTGTGTGTGACATGGGAACAGAGAATATTAAAGAATACGGACAATGCCAGCTGGGCGGGATCCAGCTGTTATCTATCATCGGAGAAATTGAGGGACATGAGTGTGTCTCAGAAAATACGAAATCCACGAAATACGAACATCTGCTTCCTCTATTAGCGACTGCAGAGCACGACGAGGAAGTCAAGGGAATTCTATTTTTGGTCAATACCGTGGGCGGGGATGTGTCCTGCGGCCTGGCGCTGGCAGAGATGATCGCCGGTCTGAGCAAGCCGACGGTGTCGCTGATCATTGGAGACAGCCATTCCATCGGTGTGCCGCTGGCGACGGCTACCGATCATTCCTTTATTGTGCCCAGCGCGACGATGATCATACATCCAGTACGCATGAGCGGCATGGTGATCGGGGCTCCCCAGACATACGGACAGTTCCAGCAGATCCAGGACCGCATCATTGATTTTATTGTGCGGAACTGTGAGGCGAAAAAAGAACGGATTGAAGAGCTTATGATGAATACCTGCATGCTTTCCAAAGATCTTGGGACGGTTCTTGTGGGGAAAGAGGCGGTGGAGGAGAAGCTGGTGAATGAAGTTGGAAATCTCTCTTCTGCGCTGGCCTATCTGAAAAAAGTGATTCACGCCTGAGAAGCGGCGTTGAAGGAGAGGGAAAGGTTTGAAGAAAAATGGCAAATAAGAAGAGAAAACCTGTGAAAAAAGTTCAGGAAGCGTCTCCTCTGGCAAGAGAGATCACCTTTTTGGTGATCATCGTATTTTCCATCTTGTCACTGCTGAGTCTGTTTGATCTGTGTGGCGCCGGAGGAAAGCTTCTGAGCGGGCTGCTCTTTGGACTTTTTGGTGCTGTCTCTTATATTTTTCCAATCTGCCTTCTGGTGGCAAGTGGATTATTTATATCCAACCCGGACAATTCCGAGCTGAAACGTAAGATCATATACAGTGCGGGATTGTACATATGTCTTTGTGGCATTTTCCAGTGGGTGATCGACAGCAAGGCAGAAGGATTGATTGAAGTATTCAGGCTCTGCAGCAGCGAGCGCACCGGCGGAGGATTTTTGGGAGGGATACTTTCGTATCTTTTGACGCTTCTGGCGGGAAGAGCCGGTTCCCTGGTGATCATACTCGGACTGACTCTGCTTTTTGTGATGCTCATCACGAGGAAGCTGATCTTTGCGGCGATCCGTGATCTATACGAAGAGAAGTCAGCGAAAAAAGATTACATAGAGTACGAGGATTACGAAGAAGATGTGGAAGAGCCGGCCAAACGGCAGATGAAGGTACACACCTTTGAGAAGAAGAAAGGAAAAGAGACAAAACGAAAACGGAAAAAAGCGCAGATGCAGACGGTGGAGCCGGAGACGGAAGAGGACGGCAAGGCGGAGCAGGAACAACGTTCCGGTGTGGCTGCTGAAGAGCCGGAGCGCCCGAACATATCCATTATCCGGGGAGGTACGCCGGATTCTAATGATAGTCCGGTGTATCAGGAGGAACTAGATACAAAATTTGGAAATCGCAAGAATGATCAGAAGTCAGAGAGTAAAGACCCAGCACCGAAGGGACAAAAGACGAAAGAAGCAAAGACAGGGGAGTCTGGGAATAAAGAATCAAAAACGGAGGATTCCCAAACGGAGATCCAGCAGATCCAGGAAGAGATCAGGAAACCAGAATCCCAGCAGGAAAATACGTATGTATTTCCTTCCCTGGATCTTCTTTCCCAGCCCAAGGCGGGGAACAAAGGTCTCAGCGATAAAGATCTGATCGACACGGCAGCCAAACTCCAGGGAACATTGGAGAGTTTTGGTGTAAAGGTAAAGATGGGGGATGTGAGCTGCGGGCCAAGTGTGACCCGGTATGAGCTGGTGCCGGAGCAGGGAGTTAAGGTGAGCAGCATCACCAGACTTGCGGATGATATCAAACTGAGCCTGGCGGCTTCGGATATCAGGATCGAGGCACCGATCCCCGGCAAGGCGGCGGTGGGCATCGAGGTGCCGAATGCCAAACGGAATATGGTGACTCTCCGTGAACTGCTGGAGAGCAGGGAATTTCAGAGTGCCAAGTCCAACGTGGCCTTTGCTGTGGGAAAGGACATCAGCGGTAAGACCATTGTGACGGATATCGCCAAAATGCCCCATATGCTTGTGGCAGGGGCGACAGGTTCCGGTAAATCGGTGTGTATCAATACGCTGATCATGAGTATTATTTATAAGGCGGATCCCAATGACGTCAAATTTATCATGGTAGATCCGAAGATGGTGGAACTGACCGCTTATACGGATATTCCCCATCTGATGATCCCTGTGGTGACGGATCCCAAGAAAGCTTCTGCGGCGCTGAACTGGGCGGTGCAGGAGATGACGGTGCGCTACAATAAATTTGCAGAGCTGGGTGTCCGGGACATCAAGAGTTATAACAAAAAGATCGCCGGTCTCAAATACAACGAAGAGAATACCTATGAAAAGATGTGCCAGATCGTTATTATCGTGGACGAGTTTGCGGATCTGATGATGGTAGCGCCGGGAGAGGTGGAAGATGCAGTCTGCCGTCTGGCGCAGCTGGCGAGAGCGGCGGGGATCCATCTGGTACTGGCGACCCAGAGGCCTTCCGTCAATGTCATTACCGGTCTCATCAAAGCAAATATTCCATCCCGTATCGCCCTGTCGGTGTCCTCCGCCATCGATTCCCGGACCATAATTGACAGCGCCGGGGCAGAGAAGCTCCTGGGAAATGGAGACATGCTTTTTGCGCCCCAGGATTACCCCAAGCCTGTGCGTATTCAGGGGGCTTTCGTATCCGATGAAGAGCGGGATGGCGTGGTGGCATTCCTGAAACAGCAGCAGTCGGGACCATCTTATAACGAGGAGATCACGAAACATATCGAGGCCAATCCGGTGGGAGGCAAGGCAGGAGCTGCCGGGGCTGCACCGGGAGGAAATGAAAGAGATGAGCTTTTTGTGGAAGTGGGACGCTTTATCATTGAAAAGGATAAGGCTTCTATCGGAATGCTGCAAAGGGTATTCCGCATCGGCTTTAACCGCGCCGCCCGCATCATGGACCAGCTCTGTGACGCCGGTGTGGTAGGGCCAGAGGAAGGAACGAAGCCCAGGACGATACTTATGTCCATGGAACAGTTTGACAATTATCTGGAAACAGAGGGATGAGGGGGAGGATACCTTTGAGGGGATGGCTTGTGGTAAATGGGTTTCTCTGCACAGGCAAATTTACGGAACTGACTGAAATGTTTTTGGCGGCGGCAGAAAGAAAAGGAATTTGTCTGGAAGTGAGATCCAACTCAGAGATTTATACCGGGATCTTTGAACTGGATCCCGCTGTTTCCAGACCGGATTTCGTGTTGTTCTGGGATAAGGATGTGATCCTTGCAAGATATCTGGAGTTATCGGGAATTCCAGTGTATAACAGCAGCCGTTCTATTGAAGTCTGTGACGACAAAAGAAAAACTTATCTCTCCCTGTTAGAAGCAGGGATTCCGGTCCCCAGAACCATTTCTGGCCCCATGACCTATGAAAATGTGGGGTTTCCAGCTTTGGATTTTCTGGACAGCCTGGAAGGCGGGCTGGGATATCCCCTGATCGTCAAGGAAGCTTTTGGCTCCTTTGGGGAACAGGTTTATATGGCGGAAAACCGTGAGGATCTGGAGCGTATCCTGAAAGCCATCGAAAGGAAGCCTTTTCTTCTCCAGCAGTATATTTCTGCCAGCCGCGGCCAGGATCTGCGGCTGCAGGTAGTAGGAGATCAGGTGGTGGCGGCGATGCGCCGTTATTCAGACAATGATTTCCGCGCCAACATTACCAATGGAGGCCATATGGAAGGGTATGAACCAGAGGAAACTGCCTGCCTTCTGGCAGTCCGGGCGTGCCAGGCGGCGGGCTGTGACTTTGCGGGAGTGGATCTTTTGTTCACAGAAAATGGATTCCTGGTGTGCGAGGTAAACTCCAATGCACATTTTAAAAATCTCTATGACTGCACCGGGACCGATACGGCAGACTATATTATGGAATATATCTCTTCCAGGAGCTGAAAGCGGCATGGAGGTTTAGGAAAAAGTGATATGAAATTGTGGATGATCTATGACAGAGAAGGAATGGAGCGGAATGCTTCTTATATTCAAATGTATCAGGAGCGATGCCGTATTTATAAAATCGAGGTGGAGCCGGTGCTGGCAGAAACCCTGCCCCGGCACCTTCAGGATGGCGAAATGCCGGTTTGTGCCCTTGTACGGACTATCCGCCCGGAGATCAACCAGATGCTGGAGCAGGCGGGGATCCCGGTCTTTAATTCATATCGGGTCAGCTATGTCTGCAATCATAAGGGGAGGACGCTGGAGTATTTTAAGGACCGGGTGCTGTCGGTGCCCTCTTTGACCTTTTCAGGAAAAGAGCTTCCGCTCATTCTGTCAAAAAAGCCTCAGGAGCTTATCCAGCTGTTTGAAAATCAGTTTATATACAGCAGTTCTTTTGAACAGGAGGAACGGGAGCTGATCTGCCCTGCTTCTGATTTTGTCCTGAAAGCAGTGGATGGCCACGGGGGAACACAGGTGTTTTCCTTCGGGGAGGACAAAAGGAAGGTTCTGGATGGGATCAGCGGGCATGAATTTGTGCTGCAGCCGATGGTCGGGAACGGATCTTTGACAGAGGGCAGACTGAGCCGGGATGTGAGAGTTTATGTGGTGGGAAATAAGATCTTTGCAGCGGTGATGCGGGGTTCTTCCGGGGATTTCCGCGCTAACTTTTCTCTGGGAGGAGAGGTGTGCCGGTATGATCTTTCCAGCCAGGAGGTCCGCATTGTGGAATCTGTCCTGGATGGGATGGAGTTTGGCATGGCGGGCATTGATTTTATCGTGGATGGCAGGAGAGGGCTGATCCTCAATGAGATCGAGGATGTGGCGGGAGCCAGGATGTTGTACCAGTGTGCCCCGGAGCTGGATATCGTCCAGGAATATCTCCGGTATATCCTGGAAGAAAAGATATTTAAAAATTAATTTTGTATACGGATCTACTAGCATTTACGGTTGAGTTATCATGATAATGTGGTATACTTATGTTATGATGTTGGTAGAAACTGGAGCCGCCGGATGGCTCCGTTCAATGATATGACAAGAAGGAGAGGGAAGATGAAATCAGATATTGAGATTGCTTTGGAAGCAGAACTTCAACCGATTCAGGAAGTTGCGAAAAAACTGGATATCCAGGAAGAGGATCTGGATCTTTATGGAAAATATAAGGCGAAGCTGACAGACGATCTTTGGGATAAGATCAAGGACAGAAAGGACGGCAGGCTGATCCTGGTAACTGCCATCAATCCTACCCCGGCAGGCGAGGGGAAGACAACTACTACCGTGGGTCTTGGCCAGGCGATGGATAAGCTGGGGAAGAAAGCAGTTATCGCATTGAGGGAACCGTCTCTTGGCCCATGTTTTGGTATTAAGGGGGGAGCAGCCGGAGGAGGCTATGCCCAGGTGGTGCCGATGGACGAACTGAATCTTCATTTTACCGGGGATTTTCACGCTATCACCTCCGCCAATAACCTGCTGGCGGCTATGCTGGATAACCACATTCATCAGGGAAACGCCCTTGGTATCGACACGAAACAGATCGTCTGGAAGCGCTGTGAGGATATGAATGACCGGGTGCTCCGGAATATTACTGTTGGTCTCGGAAGAAAAGTGGACGGTGTTACCAGAGAGGATCATTTCATCATTACGGTGGCTTCGGAGATCATGGCGATTCTCTGTCTGGCGGAAAATATGAGGGACCTGAAAGAGCGGCTTGGAAGTATTATCGTTGCTTATAATTACGAGGGGGAACCGGTAACAGCAAAGGAGCTGAATGCAGTAGGCGCTATGGCGGCGCTTCTCAAAGAGGCGCTGAAGCCGAATCTGATCCAGACGCTGGAGCACACACCGGCCATCGTCCACGGCGGACCTTTTGCCAATATCGCCCACGGCTGTAACAGTATGCGGGGAACGAAGACGGCATTAAAACTGGCAGATTATACGATCACGGAAGCTGGTTTTGGCGCAGATCTCGGCGCTGAGAAGTTTTTTGACATTAAGTGCCGGATGGGCGGCTTCCGTCCGGATGCGGTGGTTCTGGTTGCCACGGTACGTGCCCTTAAGTATAATGGCGGTGTTGCGAAGACAGACCTTGGGCAGGAAAATCTGGAAGCCTTGAAAAAGGGAATTGTCAATCTGGAAAAGCACATTGAAAATGTGGCAAAATATAAAGTACCCTGTGTGGTCACTCTGAATCAGTTTGTGACCGACACCGAGGCAGAACTGGAATTCGTGAAAAACTTCTGCGAAGAGAGAGGCTGCCGCTTTGCGCTGTCCCAGGTATGGGAAAAGGGCGGCGAGGGTGGGATCGAGCTGGCGAAGACGGTAGTGGAGACCGTTGAGACGGAGGAAAGCCATTTTCAGTGCCTGTACGAAGATTCTCTTTCCCTGCGGGAGAAGATGGAGACAGTGGCGAAAGAGATCTATGGGGCGAAAGAGGTCGTATACGACAAGGCGGTGCAGGCTCAGATCGACCGCCTGGAGGCTCTGGGCTTTGGAAAGATGCCGGTTTGCATGGCGAAAAACCAGTATTCCCTGTCGGATGATCCCACACTGCTTGGCCGTCCCAGAGATTTTTCCATCCATATCCGCGATGTGTATGTATCGGCGGGAGCTGGTTTTGTAGTGGCGATCACCGGAACGGTTATGACGATGCCAGGTCTTCCGAAAGTACCAGCGGCAGAGCGCATCGATGTAGACGGAGAGGGAAAGATCACGGGATTGTTTTAAAAGAAGAAATTAAAAAATAAAAATGTCAACTTATCCAATGCGATGGGTTGACATTTTTTTGATGCCGTGATATGATAATGTTAACTTAAAAAAATGAAAGGTTAACATTATGAATATTTCAAAAAGAACGTTAATGATCACGAAAATCACCCTGATGACGGCATTTCTTATCGTGGCATCCTATATTGTCATTCCTATGCCCTTTGCCGTGGCATCCATCAGCCTTCAGACACTGGCGGTAAACCTTATCGCTTTGCTGCTCTCTCCGCTGGAAGCGGGCATATCCATCCTGGTGTACATACTGCTCTGCGGAGCGGGAGTACCGGTGGCAAATGGAGGGAAGGGGGGAGTGGCCTATCTCATGGGACCCACCGGCGGATTTTTTATCGGTTTTCTGGCAGCTGTGGTGCTGATTTCCCTGTTAAAAGGTAAGACGCACAGCATACCAAGATACCTGATGGCTACCATCGGCATTGGCATACCGGTGATGTATCTTTTTGCCATGGTCTGGATGGTGGCGGTGACAGGTCTGCCTCTGAAGGCCGCATTTCTGACCGGCTGTGCGCCGTTTCTTCCGTTGGATGCAGTGAAATGTGTGGCGGCCAGTCTCATGGCGGGACCGTTAGTAAAGGTGATGAATCAATATGAGCAGAATAAAGGAATTACAAAAAAAACTATATAAAGACGGCGCATGCTCTAAAATAGAGATCATGAGCCTGGCAGAGGAACCTCTGGAGGTGCTCTGCCAGGCAGCCGATGAGGTCCGGAGGCATTTTTGTGGAAATGCCTTCGATCTTTGTGCTGTGATCAGTGCCAGGGGAGGCCCCTGTTCAGAAGACTGTAAATTCTGTGCCCAGTCGGGAGCCAATCCCTCCTGTCGGGAAGTCCCCCGTTTTCCTCTCCTGGGAACAGAAAAACTGCTGGAAGACGCCATGGAAAAGGACCGCCGGGGTATGATGGCATATGGGATCGTTTCCTCGGGAAGGGTTCTGCCCGGTGAAGATGTGGAAGAGCTCTGTCATTCCCTGCGCCATCTTCGGCATAAAACGAGCCTGCGTCTCTGCGGCTCCCTGGGACTGCTGGAGAGGAAAGACCTGGAAAAATTGAAAGCTGCAGGAATGCAGATGATACATAATAACCTGGAAAGTTCAGAAGCATATTTTGAAAAAATGTGCACCACTCACACATATGAGGAGAAAAAAGCTACGATCCAGGCTGCGAAGGAGGCAGGGCTTGGTGTATGCAGCGGCGGGCTTTTCGGTATCGGTGAAAGTTTGGAAGACCGCATTGATCTGGCATTAAATGAACGGGAACTGGGAGTAGATTCGGTGCCGGTAAATCTTCTGGATCCAGTTCAGGGGACACCTTTTGAAACAGCAGAACTTCTCCGGGAAGAAGAGGTACGGAGAACGATCGCCTTAATGAGGTTTGCCCTTCCGGATGTATTCATCCGTCTGGCCGCTGGAAGGGAACACCTGCCAGACAAGGGAAGATGCTGCTTTATGTCTGGGGCAAATGCTGCCATCAGCGGAGACTTTCTGACTACGATGGGGATATCCATAGATACGGATCTGAAAATGCTGAGAGAACTGGGGTATGAGATTTGAGGAACGACATTGAATTTTCCTTGAAAATATGTTATAATCTGCTCAAAACGAAGGAGTCCGGTGAAGTGTCAGGCGTGGTGTGGACGCTGGATTCGCGGGACGGAAATGGAGGATAGTATTTATGCAGGAACAAAAGGTGACAGCAGCGGAGGCAATGGATAAACTGATCGAGGGAAATAAGCGTTATCTGACAGCGATGACGAATCCAGGAGATGTGTCTCCACAGATCAGACAGCTTACTTGTGATGAGGGACAGAGCCCTTACGCTATTGTGATAACATGTTCAGATTCCAGGGTCATTCCCGAAAGCATTTTCAGTGCAGGCATCGGTGAATTGTTTGTTATCCGTGTGGCTGGAAATGTTATGGACAATCATCAGCTGGGCAGTGTGGAGTATGCGGCAGGCCACCTTGGAACCAAACTGGTAGTAGTGCTGGGACACAGCCATTGTGGCGCCGTTGGTGCAGCCCTTCACCAGGAGCCGGATGGCTATACCAAGTTTATCACGGATGAGATCCGCAAGGCGATCGGCGGGGAAAAGGATGAATACCGCGCATGCTGCTTAAATGTAGAGAGAAGCGTGTCCATCATAAAAGAAAGCCTTGGTATTCAGGAAGAGGATAAGGATGGATTAAAAGTATGTGGTGCGGTATACCACATTGACAATGGTTCTGTAGAGTTTTTAGATTGATTAAAGAAAGAATGCGTACATAGGGAAGGATCTAAATGTATGTGTAAATCTCCAAACTGATGCAAGATAAGTTTACACAGTTTGGAGATTTTATTTGCGCGGCATGTCTGGAAAAATAAAAGTCCACAAAAGCGGAGGAATGATTTATAATGAATGAAAGAGTGTCTTTTGCTGAAAAAATATTACGTTTTAATGAAGAACTTTCATCAAAATCACTTGATCTACCCGGCGGTTTTAAGATCATCAATCCATTTCGTGGGGAGAATAAGAAAGAGATCATGGAAATTTCCAAGGCGTTTTATGGAAAATATTATGATGATACCCGTACACGCCGTCTTATACTTGGGAGTTCACCAGCACGCCGGGGGTCGGCTGTGACGGGGATCCCTTTTGAAGATGCCTGTTACCTGCAGCGGGAGGCGGGAATTTGTATTGAAAAATATTATGTTAATAAGTCTTCAACTGGATTTTTATCTGATGTAATTGCTGAATATGGTGGACGGGGAAAATTTTATACAGATTTTTATATGAATTTTGTCTGCCCCCTGGGAATAGTAAAAACAAATTTGAAGGGCCGTGAGGTGAATTGCAATTACTATGAAAATGAAAAATTAAAGAGTTTTTTGTATCCTTTTATAGTGGAGGCATTACGAAGCCAAATTGCTTTTGGTATTGATGTCTCAGTATGCTATTGTATTGGGAGTGGGGAAAATTATAAGTTTCTGTCCAGTATGAATGAAGAACATATGTTTTTTGGTAAAATCATTCCTTTAGAACATCCGCGCTTTATTATGCAGTATAACTCAAAACGTAAGGACGAATTTATTAAGAAATATCTCGATGCTTTATGTGACTATGCAGAGAGAGGATTGAATTGATACGGAGGTATGAGATGACACAACAGGAATTATTTGATGATTTAAATGAAAATACAAGTCTTTCAGATATTCAGTTATACATCAAGAAAGTAATTGAATTACGGGGATTTGCAGATGAATCTGTGCAGTCGTGCATGCTGCTGCTCCTGGAGGAAGCAGGTGAATTGGCAAAGGCTGTAAGAAAACATGCCAGAGGCATGTCTGTCGATGAAGAAAGACTTTCAAATTATGATACAGTAGAAAATGAGGCAGCTGATTTATTTATTGTCCTGCTTTCACTTTGTAATCGATTAAATATTGATCTGTTTGAAGTGTTTATGGAAAAGGAAAAGATAAATGCCGGGAGAAAATGGACTGTGAATTCATAATATGAGGAAGGAAGTTAGGAGGAGAAGAGATAGCAATGAGTAAAATAGCATATTGTCCAAATTGCAAAAACATGGAGGAATATTCTAATATAACATTAAAGTGTAAGGTATGTGGTTCAGCTGTAAGGGGCTCATATATGGATTCATCAGAATGGGATATAATGTCAGATTCCCAGAAAAAAGAATTTTTATATAATATTGAATTCAAAAAGAACGAACCAGAAACAAAAACGGAAAAGACAATGAATAAAAAATCAGATTACGCAAACATAGAAAAAGCACCAGGTACTGTTCCAGATGTTCAAACCTTTGATAAAGAACTTATTAAACATGTACGAAGTATAGCTGAGGATTTACATTTTATTAAAACAGTTGTACTTATATATATACTATTGAGCATAATTGGAGCACTAATAATATTGGGGTCACTATTTTAACTTAGTATTATGCGTCTTTTTTCCAAGTGAAACAGGAATGCCTGCAAAACCATTGCGAACAGCTCTGGGTATAACGGTAATCCGCGAACTGTGCGAACAGCAGAAGTACATGTACGATAACAAAGTCCACAGTGTTAAGAACCGTATTGTCAGCATTAGCCAGCCATATATCCGCCCAATCGTCCGTGGCAAGGCGAAATCTCCAGTAGAGTTTGGGGCTGGCTAAGCTGGATATGAGCATCGATGAAAGAGGAATAGCCCGGCTGGAATATCTGTGCTTTGATGCATACATTGAATGCGATGTGCTGACAGGAGCCATCGACAGGTATCGTGAGCGAAGTCAGTGTAATCAGTGTTGTTTCTAATTTGGAATGCCTTGCTTAGGTATAATATGAACGGCCAATAGAATCTTTATAAAGGTTGTGTAAATAAATTTGTGTTTTTGGAAATATATGGCTCCTTTTTGGTAA
>CAJUAU010000030.1 GCA_910584645.1 uncultured Eubacterium sp. | reverse complement strand
TCCATAACAACGTCGGAGTACATCTGGATAAATCTTCTGTAGCAGTCCCAAGCCCAGCGTGGGTTGTTAGACTTTTCAGCAATTACGTTTACTACTGTCTCATTCAGTCCAAGGTTCAGGATCGTGTCCATCATACCTGGCATGGAAGCACGTGCTCCGGAACGAACAGATACAAGAAGGGGATTCTCTTTGTCACCAAATTTCTTTCCGGTGATCTCTTCCATCTTGACGATGTATTCGTTGATCTGTCCCTGAATCTCATCGTTGATCTCACGGCCATCTTCATAGTACTGTGTACATGCTTCCGTCGTGATCGTAAATCCCTGTGGTACCGGAAGACCAAGGCTGGTCATCTCAGCAAGGTTTGCACCTTTTCCACCGAGAAGTTCACGCATGTTTGCATTACCTTCACTGAACAAATAAACCCATTTGTTTGCCATGTCTATAAATTCCTCCTAAAATTAATAATAGTATTATGGTTTGACTCTCAAAATAACATTTGACTAGTCGCTGTGAATATTATAACACAAGTCCCCCCCAAAGATAAAGCATTTTTTTCCCAGAAACCCTTTTTTTAGCGGATTTCACAAAAACTACTAGATTTTCTAATAAATTTCCATAAAATCAAGTCCCAAAATAGGAAAAATGCATGTAATCTTTACGGTTTCCCCATAACCCACGAGAATATCCATATTTTCGGAATGCCTTTTCAATGTCTCCATTCCGCTTGATGGAATATGCATACTTCCCAGGCTTCCAGCAGCTCCCTGCCAGCACTTTCCTGCCCTGCACCATATAATTATAATTTGAGTTAATGTCTATAGCAAGCCCCTGTCCATGCTGGCCGCTACGTGCAGAATAACCCCCGATTTCATAAATTGGCGCCTTTTCTTTTCCTTTATATATTTCCAGAAATATTTTTTTCATCGTTGGCGCAATCTTCTTATGAACAGTAAGGGTTTTAACCCGGGTCACTTTCTTTCCTGACATTCCGTGGGCAAAATCCCAGACCTTGACCCGGATCCGGGTCATATATTTTCCCGACTTGCGGTGATCATACTCATTCTGCTTTTTTCCATAAATACGTTTCCACCTGTCTGAATAGCTTTCATTCTCGTATCCATAATAATCTGCATACCGATAGTACTGGGCCGCATTCCCTTCAATGGTCACGCCTTCTTTGACCGTATATGCCATGATCTCATAATGATAACACATCCCATTTTTAACTTTGGGAACATTTAATTTTGTCTTCTGTCCCCCCCTGAGCACCTTATATTTCTTTTTCCGTCCCTTGTTCCAGTTATTTTTGGTCTCCGACCGATATACAATATAACCGCTGGCACCACTGACCTTCTGCCATTTCAGCTGCATTTTCGTCGGTCCCATCATGCTGGATTTTACTCCTTTGGGTTTTTCAAAAGTTACCAGGCATTTCACAACACCTGCAAAATAGCTTTTTGTCACTTCTCCCACTGCATACACCTTATAATAATACGTAGTTCCGATCTCAAGACCGCTATGTACCCAGGAAGTAACGGAATCTCCCGAAAGAGCGGCAGCCGTTTGATAGGAGCCATTTTCAGCAGTGCTGAATTGGATTTCGTAGCCCTTTACTCCCTCCACCTTTTCCCATTTAATCTTTATGGAACTCTGGTTTAACGCCTTCGCTGTAACATCTGAAACCATTTGCTGCGGCATATCTGCTTGAAGGATGTTACTGTCCTCTGAAAAAATCTCTATGTAATGCCCAGTAATACTGGATCCCATAGAACTCCAAACCATAGACCATTTTGCTGATCGCACCATGATCTCATAGGATTTTCCCAATTCTACTTTTTCGTCCTCCACTGATAAAAATATACCTCCCTGAGCCATTTCAGCATCGTAACTTTCAGCTCCGATTTCCTCCACTTCTGAGAATTCTCCCACATTACCCTTCTGTCTGATATATACTTTGTATGACTTCGCGCCCTCAACTTTTGAAAATTTGATGTAAATTCCCTTTTCATCCACATCTGCCCTCTCCAAAACCGGTGCAGCCAGCTTTTCTTCTGGTTTTGGCGTCGGAAGCATAGTTGGTGTGGGTACAGCTGTTCCAGTTGGCTGCGGTGACTGCATTGGTTTAGGCGATCCGGTTGGTTCTGCCTCATCTGTCATCGTTGAACTCCGGATAACATGAGATTGTTCTGCCGCAACATCCACTCCCTTCACAGCAGCTTCTGCTGAAACCGGAAATTCTGCCATCAACAATGAGACGACAAAACACAATATAAAAAACCTTTTCCACTTATTCCTTGAAGTATGCATTTTTATTTATCCTTTCTGCTTGTTATTTCCTTGAACAGGGACTGGAATTCCTCCTGGCGGAGTGGCCGGAACTCCCCTGGCGCCAGGCGTTCATCCAGCTGGATCCCCCCGATAGACACCCGTTTCAGATAGACGACATAGCATCCTGCCGCTTTCAGCATTCTCTTTACCTGATGTTTTCGTCCCTCGTAGATCGTGAGATAGCCTGAAAACACTGGCTGATCCTTTCTGTTGCCCGGCTTTATCCCTCTGGCCAGATCCTGTATATCTCCCAGAACCGCTGTCTTTCCAAGGACCAGACGGGAAGCGCCCGCCCTGCCGCCCCTCAGCTCGATCCCCTGTTCCAGCCGCTGGTGGTCTTCCTCTGAGAGCTCCCCCAGCGCCCAGAAAAAATAAGTCTTTTCCACATGACTTTCCGGATTCATGAGCTTCTGGTTCCAAATGCCGTCGTTTGTAACAAATAGAAGTCCCTCTGTATCCTTATCCAGACGCCCCACCGGATGAAGTCCCGGCATATCCACACTGCGGAAATATTCCATCACCGTCGGATGCCTTTCGTCCCTCACCGCTGTGATACAGCCTGCCGGCTTGTGAAACATATAATACACATAAGAATCGGTTTTCCTCTTCATCCCATCTCCTTCCCCACTCTTTCAGACCATCAGTACCAACGATGATTCCACCTCTTTGCGTAATTTTGAGAAGCCCCAAAAACAACTTTTGCTTTCGGGGCTTCTGCTATTATGTTCTCTGGTCACTGTTTTGATCATTTATAATTGACGATCTTGCCAAAATCTGCTTTGAGGGAAGCTCCTCCTACAAGACCACCGTCGATATCCGGCTTAGAAAACAGCTCCGCTGCATTTCCAGCGTTGACTGATCCACCATACTGGATACGGATCTCTTCTGCTGTGGCACTGTCGTATACCTCAGCAATACAGTCACGGATCGCCTTACATACTTCCTCTGCCTGGTCAGAAGTTGCTGTCTCACCAGTACCGATCGCCCAGATCGGCTCGTAAGCGATCACAGCCTTCTTTGCCTGGTCAGAAGTCACATTCTGAAATGCGATCTTGATCTGCATACGGATCCAGTCAATGTAGATCCCCTGTTTTCTCTGGGTCAGAGACTCCCCGCAGCAGATGATCGGCGTGATGCCGTGTTCAAATGCTTTCAGCACCTTCTTATTTACTGTCTCGTCAGTCTCCGCAAAATATTCACGTCTCTCGGAGTGTCCGATCACCACATATTTCACTCCTGCATCGGTAAGCATGTTCGGAGCGATCTCACCAGTATAAGCACCGCTCTCTTCAAAGTACATATTTTCTGCACCGATCTGAATATTGCTTCCCTTTGCTGCTTCCACACAAGGGATGATATCGATGGCAGGTACACAGAATACCACATCCGCTTCCTCATTTGCCACAAGAGGTTTTAATTCATTTACCAATGCAACTGCTTCACTTGGCGTCTTGTTCATCTTCCAGTTGCCGGCAATAATTTTCTTTCTAGCCATAATTTATTTTCTTCCTCCTTTACGGATCATTGATCTATTCAACAGATAAACCGATTTCTATTTGTCGTCAGCTGCTGCCACACCCGGAAGCTCTTTACCTTCCAGGAATTCAAGAGAAGCACCGCCGCCGGTAGAAATATGTGTCATCTTGTCGCCAAAGCCCAGCTGGTTTACCGCTGCCGCACTGTCTCCGCCGCCGATAATGGTAGTAGCACCGTCCAGTTTTGCCATTGCCTCAGCCACTGCGATGGTTCCTTTAGCAAAGTTCGGCATCTCAAAGCAGCCCATCGGTCCATTCCAAACGACGGTTTTTGCCCCGGCTACCGCCTCAGCAAAAAGCTTTGAGGACTCTGGTCCGATATCAAGCCCTTCCATATCTGCCGGAATCTCGCCGCGTCCAACGATCTTTGTGTTCGCATCATTGGAAAAATCATCTGCTACCACGGTGTCGATAGGGATCAGAAGCTTAACGCCTTTCTCTTCTGCCTTCTTTTCCATATCCAGGGCATACTGCTTATAATCCTCTTCCAGAAGGGATTTTCCAACTTCCTCACCGTGGGCAGCCATGAAAGTATATGCCATACCGCCGCCGATGATCAGCGTATCAACTTTATCAAGCAGGTTATTAATGACAGAAATTTTGGAGGAAACCTTTGCCCCGCCGAGAATGGCCACAAATGGCCTCTCTGGATTGTTCACTGCATTTCCGAGGAAATCGATCTCTTTCTGCATCAGATATCCAACCACTGCCGTATCCACATAATCCGTCACACCTACATTGGAGCAATGCGCCCTGTGGGCCGTACCAAATGCATCGTTTACAAATACATCTGCCAGAGAAGCCAGGTCTTTGGAAAATGCCTCCTCGTTCTTTGTCTCCTCTTTGCGGTAACGGGTGTTTTCAAGAAGTACCACTTCCCCATCCTTCATAGCCTCTACTGCGGCCTTTGCGTTGTCACCAACCACATTGGCATCCGCTGCAAATTTGACTTCCTGTCCCAGAAGCTCAGAAAGACGTTCTGCTACCGGCGCGAGAGACAGCTCTGGTTTTGGCTCTCCTTTTGGCTTTCCGAGATGGGAACAGAGGATCACCTTTCCACCATCCGCAATGAGCTTTTTGATCGTAGGAAGCGCCGCCACAAGACGGTTCTCGTCCGTTATTTTTCCATCCTGCAGAGGTACGTTAAAATCACAGCGAACCAGTACCTTCTGTCCTTTTACATTAATATCATCTACTGACTTTTTGTTTAACATTGAATGAATCTCCTTTCAAAATAGTCCCTGTTCCAGTTTAAAAACAGAGTAGGATTGAAAACGGGCCCGGTCCTTACAGACCGGACCCGTTTGGGTTTCAAATTTATATTCGCCGAAGTATCGATCATCGGCGGACAATCTTCCGTATATTAAGCCAACTCGCTGAAATATTTGATTGTCCTTACCATCTGGCTTGTATAAGAGTTCTCATTGTCATACCAGGAAACAACCTGAACCTGTGTATTTCCATCATCCATAGGAGATACCATAGTCTGTGTTGCATCAAAGATTGAACCTGCTGTAGCACCAACGATATCAGAAGATACGATCTCATCCTCATTGTAAGCATAGGACTCTGTAGCGGATGCTTTCATCTTAGCGTTGATGTCATCAACCGTAACTTTTCCTTCTACAACTGCTACGAGGATCGTTGTAGAACCTGTAGGACATGGTACACGCTGTGCAGAACCAATAAGTTTGCCATTCAGCTCTGGAATAACAAGACCGATTGCTTTGGCAGCACCTGTGCTGTTAGGAACGATATTAACTGCTGCAGCACGGGATCTTCTGAGGTCACCCTTTCTCTGAGGACCATCCAGTGTCATCTGGTCTCCTGTATAAGAGTGGATCGTGCTCATGATACCTGATTTGATCGGTGCCAGCTCGTTCAGTGCCTTAGCCATAGGCGCCAGGCAGTTTGTCGTACAGGAAGCTGCTGAAATAACAGTATCCTCTGGCTTCAGTGTCTCATGGTTTACATTGTATACGATGGTAGGAAGATCATTTCCTGCCGGTGCGGAGATAACTACTTTACGGGCACCTGCTGTGATATGAGCGGAAGCCTTGTCCTTGGAAGTATAGAAACCTGTACACTCAAGTACAACGTCAACCTTCAGGTCACCCCATGGAAGTTTCGCAGCATCTGCCTCTGCGTAAATTTTGATCTCTTTTCCGTCTACAATGATAGAATCATCTGTTGCAGAAACTTTATCAGCAAGAGCATATTTTCCCTGAGCTGAATCATATTTCAACAAGTGAGCAAGCATTTTAGGGCTTGTCAAATCATTGATCGCTACTACTTCATAACCTTCTGCTCCAAACATCTGTCTGAATGCAAGACGTCCGATACGTCCGAATCCGTTAATCGCTACTTTTACTGCCATTTGTCGATTCCTCCTAAATAATATACTTGATTTACGTTTGTTAAAATTTATACAAACTCTCTGTTTCCTATTCTAACCAATTACAAAGCAAATTTCAAGGGGTAATATCGTTTTTTTTGAAATTTCTGCTGTTTCATGCCCAAACCACGAGCGTCAGGCTGACCGATGAGAAACATGCTTTGTGAATTTCCCAGGTTCACGGGCGGCACCATGGCTTGCTCCTTCCGCGCAAATAACAAGCCGGAGAAGACACCTCCCCAAAAAGAAATGTCTTCACCGGCTGAAAAATTCAGGTAAACTCCATGCTGCAACCAATGACCTTGGAACCCTGGCAGATGCTGTTTCATGTAATCATGAACGGCATTTTGAACCCTGGCAGCGTCACATCCTGTTATACAGATCTTCGTATTTTCTGGCGGAATTCGCCCAGGAAAAGTCCATTGCCATGCCGCGGTCAATGATCTTGTTCCAGTCGCGTCTCTTATCGTAATAGATATATTTGGCGTAACGGATCGTGTTGAGCATCTCATGGGCATTGTAGTTGGCAAAGGAAAATCCGGTTCCCTTGCTCTCGTACTCGTTGTATGGCTCCACCGTATCCTTCAGTCCACCCGTCTCCCGGACGATGGGCACCGTTCCGTAACGGAGGCTCATCAGCTGGCTGAGCCCGCAGGGCTCAAACAGGGATGGCATCAGGAAAGCGTCGCAGGAAGCATATATTTTGTGGGAGCGCTCATTGGAATAAAAAATATTCGCCGATACCCGCTCTGGATATTTCCATGCAAAATGCCGGAAAAGGTGCTCGTATTTTTCCTCACCGGTTCCCAGTACCACGAGCTGGGTATCCTCTGCACAGATCTCCTCGATCACATAGTCAATAAGGTCAAATCCTTTCTGGTCGGTGAGTCTGGATACGATACCGATCATAAACTTTTTATCATCCTGGGCAAGTCCCAGTTCCTTCTGCAGCGCCCGTTTGTTCTTAATCTTTTCTTTGCGGAAGGTCCTGGCGTCGTAATGTGCCGCGATCATCGGATCCGTGGAAGGATTGTACTCATCATAATCCAGTCCATTTACGATTCCCGTAAGGCAGCCCGCCTTGGCATTAATAAGGCCATCCAGCTTTTCTCCGTAAAACGGTGTCTTGATCTCTTCAGCGTATGTATCGCTGACTGTAGTGATCTGGTCTGCGTACACAATTCCACCCTTCAGATAATTGGCATCCCCATATGCCTCCAGCTTATCTGGTGTAAAATAATAAGCGTCCAGTCCGGCGGTATCCATCACCGTTTTCTTGTCCCAGATCCCCTGGAATTTCAGGTTGTGGATCGTCATGATGGATTTGATGCCGCGGAAAAAATCCCCCTGTTGAAAAGAATCCTTTAAATAAACCGGGATCAAACCGGTCTGCCAGTCATGGCAGTGAATGATATCCGGCCGGAAATCGATCAGCGGAAGAGAAGACAGCGCCGCTTTTCCAAAAAAGGCGAACTTTTCTATATCCTGATAGATCTCACCATATGGTGTATTTCCATTAAAATAAAATTCATTGTCAAGAAAATAAAATTTGACTCCCTGGTAATCCATCTGGAAAATCCCCACATACTGTTTGCGCCATGCGAGTTCGAGATAGAAATGGGTAACAAACTGCATCTGATTCCTATATTCATCCGGGATCGCCGTATATTTGGGGATCATAACCCGGACATCGAATTCATCTTTATTAAAGTATTTTGGCAGTGACCCCACAACATCGGCGAGACCGCCCGTTTTAATAAATGGTACACACTCTGAAGCTACAAATAAAATCCTTTTCATGTCTTTCCCTCCATTCACATGGTATCCCATAAGTAATGCGATATTGGGGGCAGAATACTTTTTGACCCAACATCATTTTTATTATAGTATACACTATTTGGGGAAGATAGAAAAGGATTTTTTTTATTTTACACGTCTATTGTTTACCCTTATTTTTGTATGGTAACACTGCGCTGAATTTACCGTAAACACGTTTTTTATCTGCACCGGCAACATAAGCTCTGATCTTATAATAATAGGTTTTGCCAAGTTTGTGTTTTACGCTGGTGCATTTGGTGATCTTACCCTTTCGGATCGTTTTTACGCGGAGATATTTTCCGCTCTTTTTCCTGCTCCGGTATATCTGATAGCCTTTTGCCTTGCTGACCTTCTTCCACAGGAGGGCCGCCTTTCCGTCGCTCCAGTATTCCGCCGAGAACTTTTTGACCTTAGCTGGCGGCACCGTAACCTTGACAGCCGAACTGTAGCTGCTATAAGTCTTTGCTCCGCCTGCCTCTGTTTTAAATGCCCGGATCCGAAAACGGTGTGATGAGGCATACCCATACTTTTTAGAATAGGACGTTGTTCCTCCTTTTGTGACCGTCTTTATCTTCTTGTACTTTTTCGTTTTTTCATCGTATCGGTAAAGCCTGTATCCACTGGCCCCGCTGATCTTGTTCCATTTAAGATAGACGCGGTTTTTTCCTTTCTTAACCGTGGCAGTCAGTTTCGGTTTGCCCAAAGTCTTTCCGGAAGGCGGCGTGGTTGTATGAGCCGTTGAAACCACGGCCGCAGGAAGGGCATTGGACAGCAAAAGTGTCACTTCCGACAAACTGCTGTTTTCCGCATATTTTATAACAGGACCATTGACGCCCTCTGCCTTACCTGCAAATTCTACCTTGATCTGATAATCTGTACTGGTGGGCTTCACGGACAGGATTCCCAGTTTTGCATTCTCACTGTTTTTGAATATATCCTGATTCTTCTTCCCTGACAAAATGATATCCACCATATAGGCGCTGCCCTCTTTTTTGACCGCAGCACTTTTCACAGTGCTTGGAACCGAAGCGTCAAAGGTGAAATCCGGCTGATCCATCGTACCACTGGTGGCAGACACCCGCAGCTGCACACGCAGGGAGGTGATGGTCTTTGTCTTTCCCCCTGGTATGGACAGCGACACAGACACATTATTTTTGTCTACACTAAGGGTACCACTGCCGTTTCCTGCCGCCCTGGCAGCCCTGGGCACCGTGGCAGCAAGAACTAATACTGCCACGAAGAATAATATGATTCTTTTCATGTTTACCTCCATATCAAGATCCGTATCCAGATCCCGTTAATGTAATATCCGGCAGAGAATCCGGAAGCTGGATCACCTGGGTATCACTGACGATGCGCTCTCCTTCTAACGTCAGGGCATCGTCCACCCGGTAAAGTTCACCGCGGACCCCCTTGATCTTCTGCAGGGAAGCGGCATCCCACTGACCGGGCTCTACGTAATATACCCATGTTCCGTTGGAGGTCTCGCCAAGATTTCCCTGTTCCGGCACATCGGCAAATATAACCTGGCCTGCCTGAACCGCATCCTCTTTTGCGCCAATTACATTTCCTTCTGTGTCATATAATACAACGACATTGTAAGCAGGGTTTCCTTTATAGGTTCCTGTAAAGATCAAAGAACCTTTTTTAATTACATCTGAATCCTGGCTGCCATACTTATAGTCTGCAGTCAGCACGCCAACTGCCGGCGTATTCTCTTCTGCTTCCATAAATTCCAGATTGTCTCCCGATGGCCCGCATATCTCAATCTCCTGGATGGTGATCTCACCGGACTGCGGAATGGTCATTCTCACATATCTGGCATCGTAGGTACCGATCCAGCTGTCTCTTAAATCTTCCTTCACAGAATCAAACCACACGGTCTGTTCCCCGGTTCCGGACAATCCTGCATAACCTTCTTTTACTGCTGTCCACGCAGTTCCATCCGGACTGACCTCAATGGTCATCCCTGTCAATGCATCTCCCTGATATTTCAGTGCTGTTACCTGTTCGGTCTTGTGCATATCGATGGTGATCACTGCGTTTCCCTCACTAATACCGTGATAAGTCCCTGCCTCTGTTCTGTCCTGATCGAGGATCCGGTCAATGCTGTGCACTTTCTTTTCACCGATGCTGCCCGGATCTTCTGCGTGATACCCACTGTCAGGATCTTCGATATCCGGATCAACCGCCACATCATCCTCCGATGTCATCGTGGTTTCAACCGTCCATGCTGTTTTATCCAGCACACCATCTGTCTGGATCTTGACAGATCCCGCCTGAACCGGATTGGAATAGTTCAGATACTTATCCACTGCCCGTACCTCATACTCCATAACTCTGTTGTTAATTGAGGAAATGGAATCCACATACACTGTGTTCTGAGCGGTGTCTATCGGCTGGAAGCCAACTACTTTCGTCTCTTTTTTTCCATTTGAAGTCATGCTTCTAAGAATCTCATAACCGAGTATCAGATCCTTGTTCTGTTCTGTTGCAATACTAACCTCTACCTGGTTTGATCTCGCCGCCACGGTGGCAGTTACCACATCCTGATCCAGGATCGTTCCCTCTTCGCCGGTATGGGCTGCGCGGTAATCCCTGGCATCGTCATTTACATAATACAATGCCTTTGTCTCTGCTTCTCCGTATTTTTCAGCGTAAGCCTTAGTCTCCTCATCCGGCACCATGCCCCAACGCTGGAAAAACGGCAGAATATTTTTATTGGCAGCGGCACAGGCAAGACGCATAAGATTCTGGTCTGTGCCTCCCTTCAATGACAGACCTGGCTGCGGCGCCTTATCAGGGTTTCTGGAATAAGTATCCACACGGGCGAAGAAGAGGTTATTAAACTGTTCTTCATAATCAGCAAAGATATGTCTGTCGTCCGTATGATCATCAAATGCCAGATGGAGCTGCCAGTATAATGCCAGCTGCGTACTCACATTGGAAGAGCGGCCAATGGTTCCAGAGGTCACCTTCTCGTACACCTTGGGATATTGGAATCTGGTCTTTCCTGGCGCCTTCGTCAGAAGCTGTGCAAAATAGTTATTCGTGATCTCCGCCACCGCATAGGTCCCCTGATTGATATTATGGCCGATCTCATGGGCAACCCCCCATCCAAAACCAGACCAGTCATTCGGTCCGCCTGCCAGTGTGGTGGATCCCCACTCCACTCCAATGTGGTTGCCGGAGGCATACATAAAAGCTCCAGCGAACATTCTCATGTAACGTATATTCAGATGCTGGGCAGGCAGGGCATTGCTGCCTCTCTTGGTTCCTGCGTCATCACTGAGGCCCTTGTGCTGGTAGAACAACGTCATCGTGTCTTCCATTGCCTTCAAGGAATGATCTAATTTTTCTGTCTTGTCTTCTGCATTCTTGATCGCCGCCCAGACCTGCGTGGCAGGAACCGAATACATCATATCTTCCATCATGATATCCGTAGCATTCAGGATACAGTTTGTTACGTCATAATCATAATCTACATTTTTTGTGCCAGTATGTTTTTCCTCATGTCCCGGCTGGATCGTATTGACATAGCTCTCAAGCTGTTTTACATAAGCGCTGATGGCCTCGGTCCGGTCACCGCCGGTCTTTCCATATACACTTAGTACCGGAATACTGCTTCCGCCGCTGATACGGACGGCATACTGGTCAGAAGAATTGTTTCCAGTGTAAGCGATGTAGAGCTGACCACCCCTCTCAAATGTATTAGACGTAAGCTGCGGAACCGTGATCTCATTTCTTCCTATCTTTAGATTGACGCCTTTAGCAAGGCTGTTGGCCTCTGCGTGATGCTGGGTCACGATCAACTGAAGATTCGTGGAATCCCCGGTTCTCTTTGTGTTGTGCCCCACATAAACCAGAAGGGTCTCACCGGCATAGGCGGTCTTTCCTAACGGCTGCCATGGATTTAAGCCGCTAAATCCAAGATGTTTATCTTTCTGCGCTGTGATCCTGTTATCCACTTCAAGAGAAGGATCCAGCCTGGAATTCAATATCTCTCTTGCCGTCTTGATCTCCAATGTCAGCTCCTGGAACAGCGGATGTTTTTCACCACTCTCCGCATCGGCCGTATTGAGCCGTTCTTCCAGGGCAGCAATGACAGTTTCCGTCACATCTTTGCGCAAAGTGGTATGCATTTCATCTTCGTAAAGTCCCATGATATCATCTTCCAGGGAGTCATATTTGTGGAAATGTATCTCCCCTGCCATAAGATCTCCAGAACCTCCCCAGCTTCTGCCGAGGCACATGTGGATCTTATTTGCCGTGATGGCACTGTCAAATTTTACGATATAGTAAGGATTATTATTTTCATCTTTTTTCTGGATCAGGCGGGCATTTACGATCTGCTCCTTATCTGGATCTTCCTTGTTCCAGTATCCGATCCTCACAGCATCCATCGAAGTCTTCTGATCCGCTGCTGCAAAAGTCATGTAGTTCATCCGATAATCATCATCCAGAGTTATGATCATTCCCTTGCCGATACTTGGATAAGCGACTCCGTCATCCCAGTCAGACTTGACCCAGTAGGAGCCATAATCATCATCTACCAGTCCCAGAGCACTGCCAGCGGATGTATCCAGCGGACTTCCAACCATCCTGGAACCCCCGCTTCCACCGATTGTTGCATTTACAATGTGGTCGCTCAATACTCCCTCGCCTTTGGAGGTATTTAAAAGTTTATATGTGGGAAGCTGAGGCGGCCCATCATCTTTTGTAACTGCCGAGGATACAAGGGAGGCCTTGCCCCATCCCAGCTCATTCCAGCTTATGACATAAACCGAATATTCTACATTGTCCTCCAGACCGGAAATCACATAATGTGCATCTTCCAGCTTTCCGGTTCCTGCCTGTACTGGCTGGAAATCTTTCACCACTGGCTTAAATTCTGTATCCGATGACTTTTTGTAATATACCATATAGCCAGCCGCATCTTCCATGTCCTTCCATGACACGCTGATGGAACGGTATCCCCCTTCTGCCTTTACATAATCCGGAGGAGCTGGCAGCTTCTGAGGTTTAGGAATTCCCGTCTGCTCATTGGACCAGGGACTCTTCCAGTCCCCATTTACCGAACGTACCTTGATCTTATATGTTTCATAATTAATTAGTTTTTTATCGTTGATCCCGCTGATCGTATGTATTGTATCAGAGACACGGACAATCTGTGTCTCATGTTCTTTCTGTCCTTTCACAGGACCAGACACATAGACTTCATAACCTGTGATATTGTTCTGTGCACTCCAGGACACGGTCAAAGCCATATTGTCCGATACTGGTGCATTTAATGTCGGAATATCAAGCTGAGGAGGGGCAATGCGGTCCTCCATATTATTGACAAACTCCACTTTCGCCAGATTGACCAGCGGCTCGTTTTTTTTCGTACCAGTGATCTTGATCGTCACTCTCTTAACAGCGATCTGGGTTCCGAGATCCAGGATCAGTGCACCATCTGCATCCACATGAACCTTCGGATCCGCAGAATATGCCTTCAATGACATGCTCCGCTTCGATTCTGAGGCAAGAGGAAGCGTCAGCTCCTGTTCATTTCCCTTCTCATCCACGGCAACTACTTGTGCTTCTCCATCCACGATCTCACTGGAGACGTCTTCGCCATCTTCCGCTTTCATCGGCGCATGAATGGCGATCCCCTGTATCTTTGGGATCTCTGCCTCTTCCTGTGCCCCGTCCCCTGCTAATGTAAATTCAAGGGCCACTGGATTGCTGGCTGAGATCGCAGCACTAGCGTCGGATGGTTTTAGGACAATGCCTTCGGAACGGCTGAGAAAGGCTTCCATACTGCCCTCTGCCGTCGTTCCCCCGACGGTCTGCACTTTTCTGAGAAGGGCCAGCTTTTCAATATTGGATTCCTGTGTCTCATCGATTCCCTGTACCATGTTCTGCAGATCTACCAGATCCGTATTCCCATCCTGGTTCAGATCAGTATCGCTTTTTTTAGCATCCTCCCGCACCGCTGACAACATCAGTTCGGTATCCTTCTGGTCAATCACGCCGTCTCCATTGACGTCTCCCTGCCGGATCCATCCGGGACTGGCGCCTCTTCCGTTTTCATACCGGGCTGCCCAGACCTGAATCTTTGACACCCAGCCCTTAGACACCTGAACCTTCTGTTTATAGTCAGCAAATTTATCAGACTTGACCGTAACGGTGTATTCCCCCTGGGGGACATCAAACCGAAGGGTATCCGAGGCTGCACCGGAACTTCCGAGATCCAGTTCTCTGGATTCTTTTACCTCGCCGCCACGGACCTGTACCTCTGCCTTTCCTTTAAAAGGGAACAGGCGGGAAGACCGGATCTCTACTTCCAGTCCGCTCTCTGTCTGTGACATATTTTCATAATCCATATTCCCACTGTTCTCTACAGATGCCGTGTCCCCCCGTGAGCTGGCTTCCGCCGGCAGGGCAGCCGCTGTCCAGGTCTGAAAGGCCAGACATCCGGTGAGCAATATAGCGATCAATCTCCTCATTCTCATGCTTCCTTTCTACTCGTTATTTTAGCTATTTTGGGTAATGCTACCATATTTTTACGCATAATTCAACAAAAAAATACGGGGTTACGCTCTATCTTTTCCCCCGCGTCCTGCCAGGCGCACGGAAAAGCCCGGCAAAACTGCTGTTTCAAGGCGTTTGCCAGACTTTTCCTTAATAAAAATTTTATGTTTTCACCAGCGCTTTTCCAGCGCTTCCAGCCCCTTGTAGAGCCCTGTGGCCACAATACACAGGATCACAATACTCAAGATCACATAATCCAGTTTAAATACCTGGCTGCCGTATACGATCAGATAACCCAGTCCCGCATTGGCAGCGAGAAATTCACCGATAATAACGCCCACCAGGGACAGCCCGATATTGACTTTCATATTACTGACGATGGTGTGGGCATTTCCCGGCAACACAATATACCTTAATATATCGACACGGTTTCCTCCCAGGGTACGGATGAGTTTGATCTTTTCCTCTTCCACGGAACAGAAGGCTGTAAAAAGTGTGATTATGCTTCCGAAGACAGCCACCGAAACAGCCGCCACTATGATGGTCTTCATATTATTTCCCAGCCAGACGATAAACACCGGGGCGAGGGCGGTCTTGGGCAGACTGTTCAGCACCACCAGATAGGGCTCACTCACCTTTGCCACCGTATCGTTCCACCAGAGCAGGATGGCGATGAGAATCCCAAAAAACATGATAAAAAAGAAACTTAAAAATGTCTCAAACAACGTCACTCCGATGTGATAATATATACTTCCGTCTGCCGAGAGCTGAAGGAAACATTCAGCCATGCGGGAGGGACTGCTGAATACAAAGGGATCAATGATGCCAAAATGGGCCGTCACTTCCCAGACCAGGATAAAAAGAATAAATATACTGATCTGGAGTATCCTCACCTTCCGTTTCTGACGGATACAGGAAAGGATAAATTCCTTCTGGCGCTCCGATACGTCCCCGGAAAGACTTTGCTTTAATTTACGGATCGATATTTTATTTTCCACCGTTCAGTTCCTCCCATATTTCATTGAAATAATTTTGAAATTCCGGTGTACTCCTCGCCTTGAACGGAGTGATCTCCCCCTCATAACTGAGATCGATACAGATCTCTTTTTTCAACTGCGCCGGTCTGGAAGTGAGGACCAGAACCCGGTCTCCCATACTGATGGCTTCCGAAATATCATGGGTGATAAGGATCGCCGTCTTTTTTTCTTTTTTTATGATCTTCCAGATATCGTCCGAGACCTCCAGTCTGGTCTGGTAGTCCAGCGCGGAAAATGGTTCGTCCAGAAGAAGCAGGTCCGGTTCCATCAACAGTGTACGGATCAGTGCAACTCTCTGACGCATGCCGCCGGAGAGCTCCGATGGCTTTGCCTTTTCAAAAGACACCAGGCCATAGGTCTGAAACAGATGATTCAGCAGCATGATCTTATCCCCGTCCTGGTTTTTCTTCTGGATCGATAGGCCTAACGCTGCATTCTGCCAGGTATTTTTCCAGTCCAGAAGATGATCCCTCTGAAGCATGTAACCGATATTCACACCCGATTTATCCCGCTGTGTATTTCCGATCAAAACCTCTCCGGAGTCCGGCTCGATCAGGCCGGCGATGATAGAAAGCAGGGTGGATTTGCCGCAGCCGCTGGGACCGACGACAGCGAGAAATTCTCCGTCTTTCACATCAAAACTCAGATCATCTAAAGCGAGGGTTTCTCCGTTTACACTGTGGTAGGAATAGGATATATGACGAAATGACAAAATATTTCCCATACGCTGCCTCCCCTGTAGATATACCTCATTGTATGAAATTTTTGTCATTTTGTGAAAAAACCGCTATGTATATTCAGATAAACAACCGGAAACGATAGGGATAACATGGCATTTCCCCGGCGCACCCGCCCTTGGGAAATAATACAGAAGAATGGAGGAAAACATGAAAAAAATTGCTTTTTTTGATACGAAACCATACGACAGAATATGGTTTGACGAATATAATGAATCTTTAGAAATTGATTATTTTGAAGGGAAATTGACACCCAAAACCTGTAAACTGGTCCGTGGTTATGACGGAGTCATCGCCTTTGTCAATGATGAGATCGACAAGAGGGTGATCGATACCCTGTACGAAGAACAGGTCCCGGTTCTCGCCATGCGGTGCTCCGGTTTTAACAATGTAGACATCCAGGCCGCTAAGGGAAAGGTAAAAGTACTGCGGGTTCCCTATTACTCACCCTACGCTGTGGCAGAACACGCTATGGCGCTGATCCTGACCCTGAACCGGAAGATACACAAGGCATACATCCGGACCAGAGACTTTAATTTCAGCCTGAACCGCCTGATCGGCTTTGATATCCACGGTAAGACCATCGGTGTCATCGGCACTGGCCAAATCGGACGGGTATTTATCAATATCTGCCGGGGATTCGGAGCGGAGATCATCGCCTATGATCCCTATCCGGTAAAGGATTCGGATATTCCTTATGCAGACCTGGACACGCTGTTTGCCAAAAGTGACATCATATCTCTCCACTGTCCGCTGACCAGGGAATCTCACCACCTGATCAATAAAGACAGCATTGCCCGGATGAAACAGGGTGTCTATATCATCAACACTTCCAGGGGAAGCCTGATCGAGAGCCAGGCACTTCTGGATGGACTGACTTCTGGCAAGATCGGAGCTGCGGGACTGGATGTGTACGAGGAGGAATCGGATTTATTTTATGAAGATTTCTCCAATATCGTGATCAAGGATGATATCCTCTCCATCCTGGTATCCCGGCCCAATGTGATCCTTACCTCCCACCAGGCATTTCTCACAGAGGAAGCGCTGAAAAATATCGCCAGCGTCACTCTCTCCAATCTGGAGGAATATTATCACACGGGAAAGTGCTCAAACGAGATCTAGTAGTTTAAGGCCGTCACACTAACATTTCCATAAACTCAGCAGCGCGGAAACGGCGGTCTACTCTTGTCGAAAAATATCTTTTTACCACCTGCTCCAATTCTTTCTGCACTGGTTCTTTCACACTGAAAGTATAAAGTTTTTCTACGGGCGTAGCAAGAATACGCTGCAAAATGTATGTAGTAGTTCCCATTATTTTTACTGCGCCCTTCCCGCTGTAGGGCGCTTTATGGTAGCACTCTTCACAAAGGATCCCCGCCTGCTGGTCATGAAAGTAAAAAAGTTCTTCTTTTTTTCCACAGTCAATACACGCAAATAAACGGGGGGCTTCCCCGTTTACTGCGATCATTTTAAATTCAAAAACCGTCTTTACAAGGACCCGGTTCAGCGACGGTACCTTGAGAGCCCGCAGCGACTGGTAGAGAAGTTTCAATACTTCTCTGGCATCGAGATTTTCCCTGGTAAAATAATCTGCCACCTCACAGAAATACATTCCCATGTAAATATCCTCCAGCTCCTCCCGCAGCTCTGAAAAATAATTTTTCACGTCGACAGAAGAGACCGTATAGGAATCTCTGCCCCGGTATACACTAAATTCCCCAAAGGTAAAGGGCTCACAGGCCGCCAGCAAAGGGCTCTTTGCCCGTCTCGCCCCTCTGGCAAAGGCGGAGATCTTACCCCGCTCCTTCGTAAGTATCACGATCCGTTTGTCATTTTCACCAACCGGAGTGCCCGAAAGCACCATTCCCGTCACTTTTTCCTGCATGCTGCATCGACTCCATACGATTAGACTCTTTCATTCTCCCTGAAAATTCCCTATATTCATCCGTTGTATTTCTTGCGGAATCTACGTATTTTAAGTAATCCGATACTTTTCCGCTTTTTGCAAAATCATTCCAGCTATCACCCTGCATATTGGTTTCCTCCGTGGTTTTTTTCTCCGCCGGAAGGATTTACTTTAAGTTCAGAAAATCATCATTTACCTGAATCCTTCCACCGGTGTTCACTTTATAGATTCTCCACAAAGGAATGCCGCTATACTAGAACATTCTGCCAGATCATCCGTCCAGCTTTTTGTTGTACCCAAAATTTTTCAAAAGAAAATCGCTGTCCCGCCAGTCTTTCTTGACTTTCACCCAGAGCTTCAGGTTCACCTTCTTCTGCAAAAATTCTTCGATCTCCACCCGCGCCTGGGTTCCGATCTTTTTGAGCATCCGCCCCTGTTTTCCGATGATGATCCCCTTATGGGAATCCCTCTCACAAATGATGGTGGCGTCAATATCATATAAATTTTTATTATTATGGCGCAGTTTCATCTGATCCACCGCCACCGCTATGCCATGGGGGATCTCATCGGACAGGAGACGCAGCGCTTTTTCCCGGATCAGCTCCGCTACGATCTGGCGCTCCGGCTGGTCCGTCACCGTATCCTCATCATAAAACTGCGGACCTTCCGGCAGATACCCAAACATCACATCGATCAGATGATCCACGCTCTCACCGGTCCTGGCGGACACTGGAATGATCTCGGAAAAGTCCATGATCTCCTGGTAGGCATCGATACATTCCAGTAAATGTTCTCTTTTCACCGTATCGATCTTGTTCATCACAAGGATCACTGGAATATCCGCCTTTTTCAACTGTTCCGCGATATGCCGCTCCCCCTTGCCGATAAAGGTCGCCGCCTCCACCAGCCAGAGGATCACATCCACTTCGTCAAAGGTTCTCTCTGCCACCGTCACCATATATTCACCCAGTTTATTTTTCGCCTTGTGAATCCCCGGTGTATCAAGAAACACGATCTGACCTCTCTCGTCGTGAAAAATGGTCTGGATCCGGTTCCTGGTCGTCTGGGGTTTGTTACTGGTTATGGCGATCTTCTGGCCAATGATCCGGTTCATCAGAGTGGACTTTCCCACATTCGGCCGCCCCACCAGGGAGACAAAACCGGACTTAAATACCATATCCTGATCTGAATTTTCCATACTTTCCTCTCATCCTTCAACCCGGCGGCGCCAGCTGGCGCCGCCGGGTTAACTGCCTGCTAACAATTCGGCACTACATTGTCACCGTAACTTCAAATAACTCCTGGTTTTCCTTTACCTTTTCTTCATTTCCCAGTACACAGATCCGGTCCTCAGAGAGAATGGCCTCCACCATTTCAGCGCAGCCACGGATATCTTCTTCCCTGGCAGCCAGGATCTCATCTCTCTCTCTCTGAACATCTTCTTCGGTGATACCGGTGATATAGGCCGACATGGAGCGCCCGCCCTTCGCCCGTGGCGGCAGCGGCGTATCCACAGCACTGATAGTTCCTATGATAAATTTGGTCATATCCCGCTCATCCGCTTCAAAATTCCTCAGATATTCCGGCACACTCCGGTAAACCTCATTGGTCTCGGCAAGCTTCGGATCACGGTAGGATACAAAATATCCCTCCCCGATATCTGAAAATCCGCACATGATACCGTAGGCGCCACCCTTGACCCGCACTTCATTCCACAGATATTCATATCTCAGTATGGATCTCAGCACCTTATAGACGCCGCTGTAACCGATGCCCTGTTTCCTGTAATCACCCACCCTCGCCACATACTGTATCTGCCCTGCCGTGAGAAATCCCTCATTACAGGGGATTTCCTCCTGGGTTAGATCCGGTTTCGGCATCTCTGCTTCCTTTTTCTCCGGCAGACGTCCTGCCAGTGTGGTAAATGCCTTTTCAAATACCGGATAATCTGCCTCTGCACAGGTGATGCCAGCCAGCATACGGTCCCGGACAAAAATATTTTCCACGAGAAATTTTAATACCCGGATCAGGTTCTCTTTATGGCTTTCAAAATTCTGATCCAGCTCCTTTAGAAAACGGTAATAGGAAATTCCGCTGAAAGCCTCATCATAACGGGATGGCTCTGACAGATATGCCAGCCCCCGGCTTACTGCTGTGCCGTGTCCCGCTGAGATCAGCTGCATCTGCAGGGATGAGCACTGTTCCGCAACGATCTCTTTCAATCTCTTTTCATCCCCCAGATGGGAACTGCTCACCGCCTCATAAAACAGATCCAGTATTTTCTCTGTTTTGTCAGTAAACACCTTTGTCCCAAAAGAAGCATAAGCTTCATAATGCCCCTTTTTCACCCGGCTTCTCATGATCTTCGCATCAAATGACATATCTCCTGCATTCTGCAGGATCTCGTTGGAATAATCCAGCTTGTCATGCAGATCCGTGTCCACACAGCCCAGCACCGACATAAGAAGACTGATATAGGGCGCGTAGTCCGCCAGCCATGGCTTGATGTCAAATAAAAGATTAATATAATTGATGCCGTTGGTAAAATAATCATGATGAATGACATCGCAGCCCGCTGCCCGTTTTTTAATATTGGAAAACCCAAAGGCTTTCTTTCCGATATCCTCCCTTGCCAGCAGCGGTATCTTCGCCAGATCTTCCTTCGGCGACGGCTCTTCCTGGTATTCCCTGAGCTCTCTTGTCTGACGGATCAGTTCCTCTCTCTCTGTCTGGGACAGCGTCTCCAGATAGCCGGCAAGACGCTTCGCCACCTGCCCATCCATCTGGGCGGTCAGTCCGGTCTTTGGTTCCACTGCCACCACCGATCGGTGGGTGTTGTCCAGCAGATATTTCTGGATCAGGGATTCAAAGTATCCCTCCTCCATCTTCTGGCGGAGTTTTTCAAAGGTATCGTTGGCGCGTATATGGATAAATGGTTTATCACTGTCATAGAGCCAGCTGTCAAAGATCTGGAGCCCATACATCAGCCCCTTGGGATAGGAGCCGAAATCCGCCTCCCGATAGCGGAACTCCAGGGAATTCAGCCCCGCGTTCAGAGAATCCCGGTTGATCCCCTGATCCACCAGTTCTTTCAGCTTTTCCCGTATCACTGTGACAAACTGCTCTTTTTTGTCGCCAGCGACGTTTTTGGCAATAATGGAAAACACAGGCTGGCATATGCTTTCCTCGAAAAAGCTGATGATCTCACTGCCGATGCCGGCATCGAGAAGCGCCTGTTTCACCGGGGCGCCCACTCCCTGCACCAGCACATAATTTAACACCTGGAAAGCGATGTAGAGATCTCTGTCCAGAGACGTTCCGGTGACCGCATTGTAACTAAAATACGTCTTATCCTCTTCACTCTCGCCCTCCGTCAATGAGTAGTATACTTTCATATCCTTCGGCGCATCGAATGCCTTCTGACGCTTTACTTCGGAATCCACCTCCAGGTAGTCAAAATGGCTCAGATACTTTTTGTCCATCCATTTCAGCTTTTCCTCCATATCCATATCGCCGTACAGGTAGATATAGCTGTTGGAGGGGTGGTAGTATTTTTTATGAAAATCCAGATACTGCTCATAGGTCAGATCCGGAATATTTTCTGGATCCCCTCCCGATTCAAAACCATAAGTAGTATCAGGAAACAGCGACTGCTGGATCTTTCTCTCCATCAGCTGTTCCGGGGAAGAATAAGCGCCCCGCATCTCATTGTAGACCACTCCGTTGTACTTCAACGGGCCCTCCGGTTTCTCCAGCTCGTAGTGCCACCCCTCCTGCATAAAGATCTTTTCTTCCTGATAAATATTAGGATAAAATACCGCATCCAGATAAACGTGCATCAAGTTCTGAAAATCCTTTTCATTGCAGCTCGCCACAGGGTACACCGTCTTATCCGGAGCAGTCATGGCATTGAGGAAAGTATTCAGGGAACCCTTCGCCAGTTCGATAAAAGGATCCTTCACCGGAAATTCCCTGGAACCACATAATACGGTATGTTCAATAATGTGCGCTACTCCTGTAGAATCCTTAGGAGGAGTCCGGAACCCGATAGAAAATACTTTATTATCATCCGCAGTTTCGATCAAAACCACCTTTGCTTTCGTCTTCTCATGCTCCAGCAGATACCCCTGGGCATTCAGCTCATTTAATTCCTGTTGTACAAGTATTCGATATCCTTCTACTGCCTTCATAAGATCTCCATTTCCGTCGGGGATGCTCTTCCCCGCTACTTTTCTTTCTTTTTCTGCGAAACGGCTTTCTTCTTTGCCGTCCTCACTGTCTTCGCCGTCTTTCTTGTCGTGCCGGTCTTCGACTCTGTGCATTGGAAGATCTGCACCGCCGACGGCGCCAGCACGAACTCAATAGACTGATCCATACCGTCATATTCCACGGCACGGGACTGCCGTAACCTTGGATTAATGTTTCCTTTTCCTCCAAAGGCTATACTGTCACTGTTAAATATTTCTTTAAATTTCCCAGCAAATGGAACTCCCAGGCGAAACTCTTCGTATACTACCGGTGTAAAATTGCACACCACAAGTAACGTCTCTTTTTCATGCTTTCTCAAAAAGGCAATGACGCTGTGGTCTGCATCCAGCATACTGATCCACTGGAACCCCTGGGGATTGTAGTCCCCGGCGTAAAGTGCCGGATGTTCTCTATAAAAATGCCAGAGCCCTGCCACATAATCTTTTAGCATGGAATGGGGAGATTTGATGGCAATGATCTCCCCAGAACCGCTGGCTGCCGCCTGCTGATCCTGTAAAAGTTCCCACTCCAGCTGCCTCTCCTCGCTCCACTCCCGCTCCTGGCCGAATTCCTGTCCCATAAACAAGAGCTTCTTGCCCGGATGTGCCGCCATATAACCATAGGACAGCCTCAGCTCTGCCAGCTTCTGTTCCGGCGTCCCCGGCATTTTCCCATACATGGAACCCTTGCCATGCACCACCTCATCGTGGGAAAATACAAGCATAAAATTTTCTGAATAATTATATACCATGCTGAAAGTCAGCATCCCATGTCGTCCTTTGCGGAACAGCGGGTCGGTGCGTATGTATTCCAGATAATCGTTCATCCACCCCATATTCCACTTCAGATCAAATCCGAGGCCTCCCTCTTCTGGCAGCCCGGTGATCATGGGAAATGCCGTGGACTCCTCTGCAATGGTTATGGTACCATCTTTTCTGTCCTTTACCTTCTGGTTCAGCTTCTTTAAAAACTCCACAGCCTCCAGGTTCTCATTGCCGCCATACATATTTGCCACCCATTCTCCATCCTGCTTTCCATAATCCAGATAGAGCATGGACGCCACAGCATCCAGCCGCAGCCCGTCTGCATGGTACTGCTCCAGCCAGAACAATGCATTTGCCACGAGAAAATTCACCACCTGGGGTCGTCCGTAATTATAGATCAAAGTCCCCCAGTGCGGATGCTCTCCCTGCCTCTTGTCCAGGTGCTCATACAGACAGGTTCCGTCAAACCTCGCCAGACCGTGTTCGTCCTTGGGAAAATGCGCCGGTACCCAGTCCAGGATCACCCCGATGCCATTCTGATGCAGGGTGTCCACGAAAAACATAAAATCTTCGGGAGTTCCGTACCGCGAGGTCGGCGCATAGTAGCCGGTCACCTGATATCCCCAGGATGCATCCAGAGGATGCTCCATCACCGGCATCAGTTCTACATGGGTATATCCCATTTCTTTACAGTACTGGCTCACCATCGGCGCCAGCTCCCGGTATGTATAAAACTCTTTCCCGTCATCCTGTTCCTCTGCCTGGGGCTTTTTAAAGGATCCCAGCTGCATCTCGTAGACAATGACAGGCTCCATTGCCAGATCCGTCTTTTTGCGCTGTTCCATCCACTTCTCATCCTGCCAGGAATATCCTGTAATATCCCATACCACACTGGCGTTGGCAGGACGCTTTTCACAATAATAGCCATAAGGGTCTGATTTTAACACGATCTTTCCGTCAAATCCATGGATCTCATACTTATAAAGGTAACCTTCTGAAACACCGGGCACAAATAATTCAAAGATCCCGGACTCCAGGCGCTTCATCGGATTCACCCTGCCGTCCCAGTGATTGAAATCCCCCACGACACTCACAGATACCGCATTTGGCGCCCACACAGCAAAATAAGTGCCCTTAAATCCACAAGCCATCCCAGGATGAGCCCCAAGCTTTTCATAGATCCTGTCATGGATCCCCTCCTCAAACATCGCTGCGTCCATCACATCAACGAAATCCTCCAGAGCGTAGGCATCACACAGATCCATGCTGTAATCCTCATATTCTACAGTATAAGAATACTCAGGAATCTTTTTACAGCCAAGAAAAGCCGAAAAGTACCCCGCCTCGTCCATCTTTTTCATCGCCACCGGCCGGCTTTTTCCCTTTACTTTCACTGACACCTTTTCCGCTCCCGGAAAAAAGCAGCGTACCAGCACGTCACCCCGCACCTCTACCGGTCCCAGCACATGTTTCGGGTTTGTGCACTCCGCATATTCCAGATCTTCGATCTCCGGCCAGTCCATGTAATCATCCAGCTTTAATCCCATCATGCTCCTCCTCTCATCACTCTTCGTACCATTCCAGAATCCTCTCGCCATCTTCTGTATATCTTGGCTCTGACTCCGGTGTGTATTTTTTCAAAAGATGCTCCATAGGAAACGTATACAAAAAAGCAGCTGTCCCCGGCACAAATGCCAGGATCATCGGCACCAGTGATTGTACCACCGGAGACGGAAACAAAAGGGGTAAAAATATCCCGGTTATGCCCGCCAGCAGGATCACCACTAACACCAGTGTATGGGCAAAATGACGAAAGGCGCAGAACAGGGAAAAACGAAAGATCTGCACGATCTTCATCGAAAAACGGGATAAGACGCAAAAGGCATAGGACATAATACACAGCAGGATCAATGCCAGTGCCAGATAAACCCCGATCAGATATCCGCCATATTCCGACTGGTTATTGACAATGGAAAAATTAAAAAATAATATTCCAAATACAGCCGCAAAAACCACCCAGATCAATGTGGCAGGTGCAAAATTTTGTTTGAAACTTCTCCAGAACTCCGTCCACACATAGCTCCTGCCCCTGCGCAGCACCTTTGCACTCACATAATAAAGAGATGTGGTCGCTGCCCCGATAGTGATCAAAGGAATACAGAATACCACATAGATCAGACTGAGCCATCCAATATCAAAAATTTTCGACAATGCCCTCATAACACCATTGTCTGCATTGAAAAAACGTTCCATGATCGGTTATTTCCTCCCTGTCATCTATATCCTATGTATAAACAATCCACTTCTGAGCTTTGGCTCAAACCAGGTAGATTTCGGCGGCATCAGAAGTCCATTATCCGCCACATCAAAAAGCTCGATAATGGATGTGGGATACATGGAAAATGAAATACACATATCTTCGCTGGCCCTGCGCTCTAATTCCTTCAGCCCGCGGATCCCCCCGACAAAATCAATCCGGCTGTCTGTTCTGGGATCCCCGATACCAAGAACCGGTCCCAGCAGATTATCCTGCAGAACTGAAACATCCAGGCTCTCCACTGCATCTTTTCCCTCAAACAGTTCCGGTTTTGCCGTCAAAACATACCATTTACCTTCGGTATACATACCAAAAGTTCCTTTTTTCTCCGGTGCCACCGGCGTCTCCGACTCCGCCACATCAAATTTTTCCTTTACCTTTTCCATAAATTCTTCCAGGGAAAGACCATTCAGATCCTTCACAGTACGGTTATAATCCATGATCATCAGCTCGTCGTGGGGAAACAGCACAGAAAGGAAATAATTGAATTCCTCCTCCCCGGTATATCCAGGATTTTCCTCCCGCCGTTTCAGCCCCACCTTTACCGCGGAAGCTGCCCGGTGATGTCCGTCTGCAATATAGATCTTATCAATCCTCTGAAATGCCTGGTAAATCGTATCCACATCTTCTCTGCCATCAATCTTCCAAACCCGGTGGGAGATCCCGTCCACCGCTGTAAAATCATAGACTGGTTCTGTCTTCACATACTTTTCCACTACCCGGCTGATCTCCTGATCGGCACGGTAGGCAAGAAAGATCGGTCCGGTCTGTGCCGAACAGGTATCCACATGGGTTATACGGTCCACTTCCTTATCCGCCCTGGTATTTTCGTGTTTTTTGATCACCTGGTTCATGTAATCGTCCACAGAAGAACATGCCACCAGCCCCGTCTGGGTTCTCCCATCCATCTCCAGCTGATAAATATAGTATACCCGGTCTGGATCGGTAATATAGACGCCATCCTCGATATCCTTCTCCAAAAGCTCCCTCGCCTTGTCATAAACCTCAGGGGCATAGGTGTCCACGGAATCATCAAAACTGGTCTCTGCCCTGTCAATCTTTAAAAAAGACATGGGCTCTCTCTGAACCTCTGCCTTCGCCTCCTGCCTGTTATAGACATCATATGGTAACGCTGCCACTCTGTCCGCCAGCTCCGCCGCCGGGCGCACACAGCTAAATGGTCTGATCTCTGCCATGTTTTCCTCCTTATCGCCACACCTATCCGTGACCTCTTCAAGATTTCGTAAAACTCATACCCTTAGTATAGCGAAAAAGGGAAAAGAAAACAAGCCCTTCTAAAATACTTTACAGTTCATTCACAATTAGGAAATTGAAATCATTCGGGTATATGTGGGATGGAGTATAAGCGGTAAAAATTCATATTCAGCCTGCTGATACTGCTTGTTAAAATGATTATAATAAATATTGACATGGCGTGTCGGGTTTTCAACGCTGTTATAACATTTAAAGAAACATTTTGTTTTAGAGAAAGCTGTATTGCACGTAGAAAAAAAGGTTGATATCTTGAGATACAAAGTTACAAATGACAATCTCAGAAGAAGAGAGATATAAGCAGACCTGAAAGAATGAGTTTGTCAACAGGTCCAATTGTGTCCATTCTCTTAGCTTGACGGCGCGAATTTGCGCCGTCAAGCTAACTATAGTCCACCACTCCTTCCTTTTCGGCACTTTCCTCTGCCTTTAGCGTTCTTTGTATTATGTTTCACTTTCGTTAAAATTATATTAGTATACGTTAATTCAATAGTTTTCGCTAAAATATTTTTAATTGACGCTTATAATTTTTTAGCGTATACTAAATATATGAGGAGGTGGTACAATGAGCATGAAGTACTACAAACTTTTCGATTTATTGACACGCAAAGGGATGAAAAAAACCGATTTATTAAATAATAAAATCATTTCTTCGCCTACACTTGCCAAATTATCAAAAGGTGAAACTGTTACAACAGAGGTATTAAGCAATATATGCGAAGCCCTTAACTGCCAACCAGAAGACATTATGGAATATATTCCTGCTAATAGTTCAGAAGAATAGGAGGTATTTATGAATATATCAAACCGTTACAGTATCGAACTGAACAAAATCAGCAATCATTTAGCGTATCTGGAGCGGGGACATATCTACGAGCTTACCAAAACTCCCGGAACACCCTCCTGTGCTTCTCTTACCGAACATCTGAAAGAGGACATCGCAGATCTGCTTGACCTTATTGAGAATGACAGCCGGGTGTGGCTGAAAAAGTTGCTGAGACATCTCAAAACATATAACCCTGCTGCCATCTGACCGCAAATGAATACAAGACATGCAACCGCATACAATTACCAAGAAAGGAAGTGTTTTTATGCCAGCATTAGCACAAGAAAAAATCTATACCCTTGAAGACATTTACGCTCTCCCGGATGGAGAACGTGCAGAACTGATTGACGGACAAATATATATGATGACGCCACCCAGTCGAAAGCATCAAACACTAGCCAGGGAACTTTTTTCTTCCATAAGTTCCTACATTAAGTCAAAAGGCGGTTTCTGTGAACCATTTTTTGCACCATTTGCTGTATTTCTGAATAAAGATGATACAAACTATGTCGAGCCGGACATAGTCGTAATCTGTGATAAATCAAAGTTCACTGACAAAGGCTGTTCCGGTGCGCCAGACTGGATTATAGAAATCGTCTCCCCTGGCAGCAGGAGAATGGACTATTTCACCAAGTTGTTTAAATATCGTACTTCGGGTGTCCGGGAATACTGGATCGTTGACCCGGAGAAGAACCGTATCCTTGTTTACAACTTTGAATCAGAGGATACCGGAGATTATACCTTTGCTGATTCTGTAAAGGCTGGCATCTACGATGATCTGCTTATCAACTTCTCTGACATTGCTAATATATTGAATAATTAACCAAAATTAAAAGGCATGTGCTCCCTGCATATGCCCTTTATACTGCCTATACACTTTCCTCCCGTCAAATTTCAGTACTCCAATCGCCTTTTTTGCACTGTCCATATCGTATCTGGAACTGTCAGTCAACAAAAACTTTACCTGGTATTTCTTCCCCTTTTTTAGAATCTTCATGACAATTTTTACTTTTTTATGCTTATCTTCCTCACAATATGTAACCTTGTATTTTTTATCATTTCCAGTCTCACTATAACAGACCAATATCGTCCCAAAATAACTGGTACCCAGTTCGGATAGATCCGCTGTTACAAGGGCACTTGATCTATTCTTTCTTTTTATCTTTACTTTATAAAAGCGCGGGATCATGATCCTGTCTCCGTGAGTGTCATACAGGCTGTCCAGTTTACAGTCTTCAAGCCCCATGCAGCGTTTGCCTGCCAGATATCTTTTCTTTGAAATAATGTTCCATCCCGAAAAAATATATCCTTTCTTCGTCACGTCCCTTGGGAATTCCACAATATCACCATAGCGATAAGATCTGGGGAGCTTTCCCCTTATTTTTGCACCATTGAGCTGATAGGACAGCTTATATTTTCTTCCCCTGCCAAGTGCCATACTAAATGGGGGAATATTCTTCGTTTGCACTCCGTTCACAAACCAGCTGACCTGGTCTGTTTTTGTTCCAGTCTGGGTTATGTCAAAAGAAACAGCAGAAAGATTATTGATTTCCCGGACACGGTCTGCTTCCAGAAAAATATTATTGCCTATTTCTTTTACCCCTTTTCCAATTGTCACCTTTGTAAGACCATAAGCGTGGTAAAATGCCAGCGGTTCAATCTTTTCCACGCTGTCGGGTATCACCAGGTTTCTCAGGTTTACGCATCCGGAATAAATACGTCTTCTGATAACCTTCAATTTCCCCGGCAAATGAATTTCTTTCAACCCAGAACATCCCTCAAAAGCATTTTCACCGATCATTTCTACCGAATCCGGGATCATCATCTTCTCAACCCCGCAATTCTGAAAGGCTCCACTTTCAATAGACACAACGCTGTCCGGTATACTGATTTCTTTAATACTATCATAAGGAAAAGCCCGAAATTTAATACTGGTGATACCAGGGTCGATAACTACTTTTTTAGGTATCCCCTCATACGGTTCTGGAAGAAATTCTCCCTGTTTCATCTCCCCTTCCCCGCTTATCCTTAGTTCCCCATCCCCCGTTAATCTCCAGGTTACGTTGTCACCACAGAAGCCAGCCGCCACTTCTGTGGCGGCAAAGCTGTCCTGGCAGGATAAAATCATCTGAAAGCAGAAAATAATAAACAATATAGTAAAATGATATCTTTTCATTAGGTACCTCTTCTGAAATATAAATGCAGCAATACGAAAAATGGTACACTCTATCTAATCTACATACTTTCTTTTATTTATATCCTCTGCGCCAGCCTATGCATGCACTTCCTAATACACTCATTATTCCTGAGCTGATCAGAGCATTTCGCAGTAATCCAACGTTAAAATTTAGAAATTCCTCACGCCGGGGAAACACAGACATAAACTGAAATATTCCCAGAGAATCAAATTGATTTAAGTATATACAATAGGCAATTACAATTAGTAGACTCCCCCCTGTATTTTGCAAAAGAAAAGAAAAAAATAAAGTTAGTGAGGCAATAAAAACGGTTTCAGCACTCAGCTGTACAATTACAAAAAACGGGAATTCTATTGTTTGTTGTATGCAAAAAACGATGAAACCAGATACTCCCACATAAACTGCCACAACAAAGATATATTCTTTAATGAGCTGTCTCCAGGAATGGTAATAATAAAGAAGTTCGTTTCCCTCCCATTCAAAAAAATCCTGATACAAAAGAATGATCCACCAACATCCTGCCATAGGTATACAAGTATGTAAAAGAGCTATTACCTCTTCAACAATTCGTTCTGGTTCCTCCACATATCGTACCAAAAAATAAAAACACATTATCGGCACTAATATCCCTATTATGAAAATTGGAATAACTATCATGGCTTTTCGCTTCCGCAGCCTTGCCCAAAGTAATGAAAACATACGTGTCAATCTCCCTGTATTCTTGCCAGATATCCAGCTTCCAAATTGGCATTGGCTTCTGACCCAGCAAATTGACAGGCCTCATCCACCGTTACATTTTCCAGAATTTTTCCTTGATTCATAATAATAACCCGATCGCATAATGATTCCACATCTTCGACTATATGCGTAGAAATAATAACAATTTTGCCCTCCATAATCTTTTTTACTAATCTTTTAAATCTAGCCCTTTCCTCCGGATCCAGCCCCGCTGTTGGTTCATCAAAGAAAAGAACCTCTGGATCTCCTAATATCGCCTGGGCAATCCCAACCCTGCGCAGCATACCTCCGGACAAACGACTCATTCGCTCTTTTTTCCGATCCTCCAGATTTACCAGAGAAAGCACCCGGTCAATTTCGCCATCCCGCTCTTCTTTTGGAACTTTTTTTAAGGTAGAAAAATAATACAATATATCATATACCGTCAATTCCTGGAACACTCCAAATTTTTGAGGAAGATATCCTATGTCCTTATTATTTGTACAGATTTCCCCCTCTTTTAGTGGATACAATTTCAAAATACAACGGAGCAATGTAGTTTTTCCCGCACCATTCGGACCCAGCAAGCCATAGCATCCATTTTCCAATTCCAAACAGATATCATCTAAAACTTTTCTTTTTCCAAAATTCTTATTTACATGTTTCACTTTAAACATCCATTTACTCCCCCTTTTCCAATCTTTTTATGAATTCCAGGGAATCCATATGATTATTTTCGTCCAAAAGATAACGCATGATTTCGCTCGATACATATTGAGCTCCATATTTTCTTATTTTTTCAACGAAAAAATCACTCAATTCCATTTCCTTTGTTTCGTATCCGGTAAACCCTTCTTCTTCTTTCCATAATCCCAATATATCTACATCCGTATCAGCTTCTATATGCATAGAAAAGAAGGTATCAAAAAGAAGTTTTTTCTCTTTTGTGACTATACCGCTCTCCAGCATTTTCTCTTCTAACATATCATAAGCCCCAGTATCAGAAGACACAAGAGCATAATCTTCAAAAGAAAAATATTTCTGCACCGAACTTGCCATCGCCAAACTTCCTGGCACTGTTACAATTAATTCGGGAAATGATGTTTCCAGATCCGGTATCCCCAAGAATGACTGCAGTTCTTCTAACTCTGTGGGAAGCTGCTTCAATCGTTCTTTTATTCCCTGTTCCTCGCCTTCACTCAGAGGATATGTTATCATCCGTTTACCTTCACTTTTGGTCTCCTTGTAATATCCATTGACCAAAATTAGATTTTCAGCCACTCCTTCAAATGTCTTTCCCTCTTTCCTCAGATTACTAAACATATGATCTTTATCAACTGTGACATGGAACTTCGCCTTTTCATCCCTATGAGATACATATTTCCTTTTATTGATATCATAGATCATTCGGTATCCTGCCCTAGGGTAATATGGAAAAAATCCTGGCAAAAAACAAGCCTTCTTATTTGCATAAAAGCTGGAACTATGTCCCTTATAGGCGATACATATTTCCGACAGTCTGTCACCCTGGGATTGAACCTCCAAATAATCTCCTTCTCTGGAGTACTCTAAGGGAGCTCCCGCCCCGTCCGTCACCTCCTTAATCTTATACCCATGATACAGTGTGAAACGATAGCATGACATTCCCTCTGGCGAACGCAAATCCATGATAACTTCCGCCTCTAACTCTTTTCCCATAGTCATGTTTATATTATATTCCGTAATTTTAAAATTCGCCGCTTCGTCTTTTGCCTCATGTTTTATATAATAATCTACAATCTCATTTAAACTAGCCTCTGGATGATCCTTCATCAGCAAAACACTTCCCTTTACTTCTGCCTGATATAATAATAATCCTGACAATCCCACCAGTACTGCGATAAAAATGAAACGTCTCTTTGGGAAGTTCTTATAAAATTCCCAAGTGAAAAGCAAAAGGGCGAATACAACCCAGAATCCCATCGCCGCCATACGGTACGTCTCTGTAGGAAATCCATATAGGGTATCATTTACTGCTGACATGTCTGGTGGAATAAGACAGATCAGATCTCTAAAAAAGAAAACAGGAATATGATAATCCCGTTGCAGCATTCCAATAAAATCTATGGTATTGGGAAGAATCAAAAAAAGAATTGCAAGCATTGTCACGTATCCCCAAAAACGTTTCTTAATTTTCGCCAGCACACATCCTATCCCGATGGCTCCAAAGGAGAGGCACCAGACATTCACCACCAATAACCGGATTGCTTCCCCAGTTAACAGATCTGATACACTCAAACTAAAACATGCCACAATATAATAAACAGATATGTTTATGGCTAAAAGAGCGGCTGCAAAAACCAGTACACACACCTGCTCCAGATAAACCAGTTTTCCACTCCTGCCATATGCATCCAATAATTCTTCCATATGCATTTCTTTTGCTTTTCGCATAAATTCAAAACTAATAAATATCCAAAATAGAAACAAAAGAAAACATAATAAATTAATATCCCCAAAGTAATAAATGGCGTCGCTGATCGCTAGTGGGTTACTAACATTTGCAATAAAGCCGGTTGTCAACTTAAATAAAAACACATTGCAGCAAGCCACTAAAATACCAAAAGGAATTATGATACCGGAGGTTTTTAAAAATAGCTTTATCATAATAAGAAATCGTTTCATTTTTCATACTCCTTTAAAAAGATGGGGTACAGAAAATTCTATACCCCAGGCGTAATTACTAAGCAGTTACTGTAATTCTTCCATATTTAACCCATCCACGCCAATCAGCACTTTTAGATCCACCATATATATTTTTCGCGTCTGAAGATCCCTTTGGTAAATCATATCCACAGTAGCGATCATGCCAAAAAAATGGATCTCTGATCTGAGTATTAAAAGCACCATGATTTTGGGTTATTTTGTAACTAAATTTGCACGAGGTTGCCGGTCCCACAGCCTCTGTATAAGACCCACCACTTCCTCCTGTTGCAGTATAGGAAGCAGCATAAATACTTCCGCTCCCCAATATTGCACTTACTGCTACTATCGCTAAACTTTTCATTAAGACTTTTCTTTTCATAGACATATCTCTCCTTTTTTTAAAGTAATTTCTATTATGGTTCCACTTTCCGTAACAAACACATGTGTTTCGTTCTATCGTACTTTTTTTGTTCGAACTGTATAAACATAACATAAAATATTTAAAAAGGAAATAGCTTTTGCGTGAATGGTCTTTTTATTGCGCGAATTGTATAAAATTTTTATAAAATGCTCGAATGCAAACCGACCTTCCCGTTTTGTAATCGACTTTCACATTTTGAAAG
>CAJUAU010000029.1:32701-34699 GCA_910584645.1 uncultured Eubacterium sp. | reverse complement strand
AATTCATTCAAAAAATTCTTCATTTTAGACTTGACTTTTAATAGTTAGTCTTTCGGTGTACCTTCTGCTACATAGAAGAACGCCTTTGATTTACAATTTTTGTGTTTCATCTGCAACATAACATAAAACATTCCTCATTTCAACCCCCGGTGCGCGAATGCTGTGATTTCGTGTCTGAAATTTTGGCCTTTTTTAACGTTTTCCTCCAAAAAATCTCTGGAAACTGCAGTAAAAACGTTGTTTTTTGCCATTTTACAAAATGTTACATTTTCCCTTGTCAAGTGATTTCAGACACGAAATCGCACGATTCGCGCACTGGCTGTCTGGTGGATTGACGGAGAATTCTTTCCTTCGGTTGACTTTTCACTGGAAAACCGATAAAATTGTCTTTGAAAATGTATCTAGTACAACATAAATTAAGTTTCGGATAGTTATACGAAGGAGGTTTTTTGGCATATGCAATCGGAAAAAAAGACACGTTATAACTATCAAGGAATTAATTTACATTGTACTGGCAGGAAAGGATTAACATATATGAAGAAAATAATTTTGACTGGTGACCGGCCTACCGGAAGACTTCATGTAGGGCACTACGTGGGATCTCTGAGACGGCGGGTGGAACTCCAGAACTCTGGTGAATACGATGACATATACATTATGATCGCTGACGCCCAGGCGCTGACGGATAATTTTGACAACCCGGATAAGGTCCGCAATAATATCTCAGAAGTGGCTCTGGACTATATGTCCTGCGGGCTTGATCCTGAAAAATCCACCCTTCTGGTTCAGTCCTACATCTCAGAACTGACCGAGCTCACCTTTTACTATATGAATCTCGTGACGGTTTCCCGCCTCAAACGAAACCCCACGGTAAAGACAGAGATCAATATGCGCGGTTTCCACACCAGTATCCCGGTGGGCTTTTTTACCTATCCCATCAGCCAGGCGGCGGATATCACTGCCTTCAAGGCAACCACCGTTCCTGTCGGGGACGATCAGCTGCCTATGCTGGAACAGGCAAGGGAGATCGTCCGCAGCTTTAACTCCACCTACGATGAGGTTCTGGTGGAGCCCAAAGCTCTTCTTCCCGACAACGAAGCGTGTATGCGCCTTCCAGGCACAGACGGCAAAGCCAAAATGAGCAAATCCCTGGGAAACTGTATCTATCTCTCGGATCCTCCTGATGAGATCCGCAAAAAAGTGATGAGCATGTACACCGATCCCGACCATATCCGCGTGGAAGATCCGGGAAAATTAGAAGGAAACTGTGTATTTACTTATCTGGATGCCTTCTGCCGTGAAGATCATTTTGAACACCATCTGCCAGAATACTCCTGTCTGGACGAACTGAAATCCCATTACACGAAAGGCGGTTTGGGGGATGTAAAAGTAAAAAAATTCCTCTATGCGGTTCTCATGGAAGAATTGGAACCAATCCAGGCGAGACGCCACGAGCTGGAAAAAGATATTCCAGCGGTGATGGAAATTCTCCACAAAGGCAGCCAGAAAGCCAGGGAAACAGCCGCCCAGACTCTTTCCGAAGTAAAACATGCGATGAAGATTGATTATTTCGGCTAGTACATGAATCCGCTAAATATTACAGAAAACTCCCGATCCGGCAGAAACTTAACATTTCTCTGCCAGACCGGGAGTCTGATTTACCTGGAACAACCTCTATGTTGATCTATTTTACAATTACTTTTAACTTTAATTTCTTCTTATTCACAGTAAATGTAACCGTAGCTTTTCCTTTCTTTTTTGCAATGATCTGATACTGTTTATAGCTGCCGGCGTTTTTAACCAATTTCAGTCTCAGCCTTTTCTTAGAGTACTTCACTTTAACTTTAGTAGATTTTATTGTACCCTTCATCATGATCTTTGCCCGCTTCCCGCGCTTTATCTTGAGCTTTTTCTTTGAAAGCCTGGGATTCTGTTTCGATGTCTGGCGTCCCGGCTCTGATATCACAGCTGGCTTCGTCGTTTCAGATAGTCCGGCTG
>CAJUAU010000029.1:0-32601 GCA_910584645.1 uncultured Eubacterium sp. | reverse complement strand
GCTTTGCTGTCTCCGTTGGTCCCGACGGTTCCTCAGGCTCTGATGTCATGGCTGGCTTTAAGGTTTCTGTCGGTTCTGGCGTCACTGTTGGTTTTGAGGTTCCAGCTGGCTTTGCTGTCTCCGTTGGTCCCGACGGTTCCTCAGGCTCTGATGTCATGGCTGGTTTTAAGGTTTCTGTCGGCTCTGGCGTCACTGTTGGTTTCGAGGTCACGGCTGGCTCTGGTGTCTTACCTGGCTCTGGAGTAAGCTCTGCATCTTTTTGGGCATTTCCTCCCGGATTCCCGCCGCATACGGCAGAGGCATCGATGACATAGTCCGTGTCCAGCATCTGGCGGCCGTCCTCTTTATACAGGGTATATAAGCCCGCTGCAGAAGCAGTCAGCGAAGCATTATAATCCAATGTAACCTCATTACAAGTATAACATTTAATACCGTCATGATAAAAATGCTGTCCGTCACTGTGGTACTTCACCGGTGCACAGACGGAAGCTGTATCGTGTCCCGCGTCACCGCCGGAGAGCCCTCCGCAAAGAGCCCCCAGAAGCACTTTCTGGTCCGGCAGGCTTCCATTATTTAACTCTTCATAACTGTTACAGCCAGAAGCTGCACGGTGATGGGGGTTTTTACTGGCATTTTCATTATAGCCTACCACAAAGCACTGGTTCATGGAATTCTGTCCCAGAAGATAATTCATCTGCCCTTTTGCCCACTCTTTATATAGGCTGGTATGCATATTTTTGTCATAGCAGAGCGCCTCAAACTGCAGGGCTGTATTATATCTGGCGGACCCCCAGGAAAGAATATATGTGTAGCCGTCACTGAGGGATTTTCCATTTACATTGGAATCAATGCTGCTCCTGATGGAATCCCATCCTCTGCTGTAAGCCGCTGCTGCCGCCTTCATATCATCCCAGCAGTTTACGAAACCGGGGTTCTGAACATATGTCTCTGCCTTTGACTGATATGCCGCATCGCCCGTCACACGGTACAGCCATGTAGCCGCCAGCGCCATATCGTCTTCCCAGCTGCTGCCGGAATAAAAACTCCCCGCTTTGCTGCCAGAACTGGAAGCCTTGGGATTGGATTCCGCATAGGCAAAAAGTTCTTTCGCACATTCCAGATATTCTCTGGATCTCTCATCCTCCGGAAAGTTATATGCCTGTATGGCAAGTGCCGCCACTGTCTCCCCAACAATATCCGTACAGGGAGTAGAGGAACTGGTAAAATATGCCTGGTCTCCCCGGCTCTCCTGGTTTTCGGGAGCCCCCCAGTAGGCGTGATCCCGGTCCCCATCCCCCACCTGATAGCAGTAGGCTTCCGCTTTTCCAGAACCATCCCGGACCGTACATCGCACAAAATAATCACAAAAATGCTCCATCACCGTCTTATAATGAGAGAGCTGCCCTGTTTCTGAAAAGGCTTCTCCGAATTCAGTATAAGCGAGAGCAAGCGTCACCGCAGAATATGCCTGGGGAAGATTAAATTTTGCATGGTCGCCGGCATCGTGGTAGCCGCCGCTGACGTCCACTTTTTTCCCGTTATAATCCGCTGTCTGGTCGCAAACATGGCAGTTCCCCCGGTATCCCGCATAATTTCCATACTTCTTCCCGGCGGCAACAAGAGAATGTTCTTCCACCTCCGGACCACACATATTGGCATCGTAAAAATATAATGAATACTGGAGAAGTTTGGCAAAGTTTGCTTCCGAAGGAGCAGTTATTCCCCCGGACGAACCGGGATCCCCTTCCCCAGCTGCCTTGCTTCCTGTGAATTTAGCAGATACAATCTCATAGGAAATATCTCCTGATACATTGGCAAACTGTATTCCCATTCCTGAGACACTGGAATCACTGGCCAGAAATGGAGTAAGATCTATGGAAGTGGTCAGCTCCTGGCCCAACACTAAGTTGGTCCACTGATTTTCCCATTTTCCCCCATGTTCAAAAAACACCATGGCGCCAGCTGTGCCATCGCTGCTCTGGGTATATTCCGCCACTCGATATGTAACCTGAAGCCTGGTAAAACCAGCCTCCTTAATTTTTGCTGTAGTATTATACCTGGCAGGGACTTCAAATTTAATCTCATGACTTGTCCCGCTGATCACTGCATCCTGCATTCCGGAATTTTCCCTCACAACATATTCAACCTGTTCTGCCCGTGATCTTACCGTATTCTCCCCCAATGGAAAAAGGGTATAAAACATGGCGGCAGCCAGCAGCCATGCAATCCCCCGGCATCTACTCCCAAAGTGTAATCCTTTTTTCATCCTTACCTCTTTTCTTTATTTAGTGATCTCCATAATCTCCTATGTATTACCGGCTAGTTCCACCGGCAATCTTGATTAAAGATGTTTTTCAATAGCGGCCAGAAGCTCTCCTTTTGGCATCGCTCCCATTACCTTCTCCACCACTTCTCCACCTTTAAAGAGGAAAAATGCCGGAATTCCTGTGATTCCATAATTCTGGGCAATCTCCATATTTTCATCACAGTTTAATTTGCCTACGATCAGGCGGTCCTTCTGCTCGTCTGCGATCTCGTCCACCCTGGGTGACATCATCTTACAGGGTCCGCACCACACTGCCCAGAAATCCACCAGCACAGGCTTATCTGCTTTTAATACCTTTTCTTCAAAATTTGCTGCATTTAACTCAATTGCTGCCATACCTTCACCTCATCTTCTCAATCTTTTTCTTTATAATACAACATACAGTGACAATAGCCCTCGAACTCCGGATCTGCGATCTGTTCCCGAAATTCCCGGCACATACATTTTGTGTCCTCATTTTTCTGCAGGACACAGGGACAATGGCCGTCTCTCGCCTTGAGCCCTTCCTGGATCTGCTGAACTACTGCCTCGTCCTCATTTAACCGAATCGCCATAATCTCCCCCTTTTCTGAGCGATTTATCACGAAGAAGCTCACGAGAAAGCTCAAAGAGTTTCCCGTGCCGGAACAAAGCTATTTGCTTTCGCTCAGAAACAAATAGCCGTGACCAACGGTTAAATCTCTATTTCACCCTGGAAAACCTCGGTTGCGGGTCCCTTCATAAGCACCTCACCATTTTCCAGGTATGTATCATAGAGCGCGCCGCCGCGTACCCTCACTTCTACCTCTTCTCCCCGTGGACAGTGTCCGTTCAGCACTGCAGCTACCGTAGCCGCACAGGTTCCTGTGCCACAGGAGACCGTCTCCCCGGAACCCCTCTCCCAAACCCGCATTTTCAGCGTGTGGTCGTCTATGACTTCCACAAATTCTGTGTTGATGCGGTCTGGAAACAAAGGATGGTTTTCAAACAAGGGACCAGTCTTTTCCAGATCCAGCCCGTCAATCCCCTCTGTAAATACCACGCAATGGGGATTTCCCATAGATACGCAGGTTACGGTGTACATTCTGCCCCCTGCCTCGATCTGGCGGGCGATAAAATCCTCTCCTTCCGCCTGTACCGGGATCTCCGACGGCTTCAATACCGCCTCTCCCATATTTACCTTGACATACACAGCTTTTCCCTCCTCCACGGTCAGCTCCAGCTGCTTGATGCCGCTTTTTGTCTCTATTGACATATGGTCCTTTGGCACAATGCCACGATCATAGACATACTTTGCCACGCACCGGATCCCATTGCCGCACATCGCCCCCTCTGAGCCATCGGCATTATACATGATCATCCGGCAGTCCGCCGTCTCCGACGGAGCAATGCAGATCAGACCGTCTGAACCGATGCCAAAACGCCGGTCACTGACCACCTTTGCGACTTCCTCCTGGTTCTCCAGTTTTTGCTGGAAAAGATCCACATATATATAGTCATTCCCGGTCCCATGCATCTTTGTAAATGATAATTTCACGCTGCCATCTCCTTTCTTCTAATATGTAAAACCTTATCATGTAAACATGATAGATTTTTTGAACTTTTGACCCTGGCGTTAAGACAAGTAGTCCACCCGGATATCCACGTTGCAGTTTGACATATGGGATGCATTGATCTCCAGCGCGTATTCCAGCAGGATCTGAAATCCGTTGTCCCGCTCTCTCCTCTCCAGGCGGTCCGTATGGATCGCCACCTCCAGCTCCCCGAAGGGAGTGGAATAGTAAGAAATGGTATCCCGGTCTTCGATAAAGACCATATGGGTCTGTGCGGCTCCTTTTTTGATGATCTCGATCTGGTCCGGCTTTACTTTCAGCATACTCTTTACCAGCTGGCAGTCCACGCCGGATGCATTATCCGCTGCCTCTTCATAAGAGACGCAGATGTGGTCATCTCTTTGCATCATCTCACCCACGGAAACAACCTCCACTGTTTCTTCATTATCATTATTCTGAATCCCACTAATGGAAACTTTTACATTCTTTTTCATTAGTCTTCCCCTTATCCTGTTAATTTATGCTGTGTGCCGCGGCTGACTATTCTCTCTCGAATGCAGTCTCGACCAGACGGTCGATCAGTTCCGATATGGATAGTCCCATGTCATTGCAGAGCATGGGATACATACTGATATTGGTAAATCCTGGCAATGTATTAGTCTCATTAAACACTACTTCATTGGTATCATTTTCAATAAAAAAATCCACCCGGGACAGTCCAAAACCACTGACCGCCTTAAATATCCTCACTGCATTTTCTCTGACTGTTTCCTTTGCCTCTGCCGGAATCTCCGGAGGATCGATCACTGTCTTTGACTCAGCATTATGATACTTGGCTTCATAGTCATAAAATTCTGCCGCCGCCTGTACCTCTCCTACTTTAGAGGCCCGTACTTCATTGCCGCCCAGCACCGCACATTCCACCTCATGGCCGCATATCATTTCTTCGATCAGAACACGGTTGTCATGCTCCTTTGCCAGCTGCAGGGCCCGTTTTAGTTCTTCCCTGTCACAGGCCTTGCTGACGCCACAGGAAGATCCTGCATTCGACGGCTTTACAAATACGGGATATCCCAGCTTTTCTTCCACCTGTCCCACTGTGCGCTCCATCTCACTCAGATCCTTAGCGATATCTATCACATATCCCGCCTGACGGATGCCCAGCCGATCCACAAATATTTTCGTAGAGATCTTATCCATACTCACCGCGGAACTCAATACTCCGCAGCCCACGTATGGTATGCCCGACATCTCGAACAACCCCTGGATCGTTCCATCCTCACCAAATCTGCCATGAAGCACCGGAAAGATCACATCTATTTTCTTATAAGTATAAGTATCTTCCTCCAGGACCAGCACACCGGGCCTGCCCCTGTCGGGAGACAAAATAGCTGTCCGGGTACTATTTTTCCAGGTACCGTCTTCGATACTGGCTGCCGAATCTGTAAGCAGCCATTTTCCTTCTTTCGTAATACCGATCAATGTCAGTTCATATTTATCTTCGTCAAATCCACTCAATACATTCAAAACGGAGGAACAGGACACCTCGTGTTCCGAGGAAATTCCTCCAAATATTACTGCTGCCTGTCTTTTCAATGTTCTGCACCTTGCCTTTCTGCTGCGATGTTATCTCATATATTCTATATTCTACTATGATATTCTTTATATCACAAGGTTTTTCCTTATATTTGTGAATATTTTGAAAAAGGGAAGACTAAAAGCGTGCCCCCCTTCAATGACCTCAGCGGATGCTTTTCCGGCACTTGATCAGCGCGTATACTGACGGGATCAGTATAAAAATGTTGATAAAATCTGTGATCTCCCATACGATCCCCATTGGCATCACCGCTCCGGCAAAGATCATGATCACATAGATATACTGGTAATTTCTCACCAGGGATCTTCCTCCCATATAATCTGCCGCCACCTGTCCGAAATAAGACCAGCCGATCAGTGTCGCCACAGCAAAACAGACGGTAGCTACCGCGATCAGCTCTTCTCCCAGCAGGGGAAGGGTATCAAAAGCTCCCTTGACGAGAAGTCCGGCGGGCAGATCCACCAGTGCCTGTTCGTTCATAGTTACGAACATGACCACTACGATCCCGGTAATGGCACACATCACCACCGTATCCCAGAAAGTCGCCGTCATAGAGATCAGTCCCTGCCGTTCCGGAGAGATGTGATCCGAACCAGATGCCGCAGCGATGCCAGAAGTCCCCAATCCCGCCTCATTGGTAAATAGACCTCTCGCCACACCATATCTCACTGCCCTCCCCACAGAAAAGCCCACCGCCCCTCCAAGAAAAGCACTTTTGCTAAAAGCTGATTTAACTATTATCAAAACAGCCTCTGGAAGCACAGAAGCATTTAGTATGATAAATGCCACGCAGCCCCCCAGAAATAAAATGGCCATCGCCGGCACCAGCGCCATACAGACCTGCTCGATCCACTTAACCCCCTGAAGGATCACCAGACCAACCGGAAGCGCCACCGCGATCCCCGCTGCCCACTTAGGGATTCCCCACACGTCCATACAGGTCTCTGAAATTGCATTGGACTGGGTGGTGCAGCCAGCGCAGAATGCAGACAGGCAGATGAGAAAACTATAAAAAAAAGCAAGTTTTTTCTTTCCCAGACCACGCTCCAGAACATACATCACACCGCCCACATTGTGCCCCTCATGATCCTTGCTGCGGTAGTGGCAGGAGAGAAAGGTTTCCCCATAGGTGGTCGCCATTCCCAGCAGCCCGGTGACCCAGCACCAGAACACCCCGCCCGGCCCTCCAAGGTATACGGCCGTGGATACGCCGATTATATTCCCGGTCCCCAGCGTCGCCGCCAGCGTCGTCGTCAGCGTGCCAAAAGCACTCATTCCCTCTGAAGCATCCTCTCTGACAGAGTATTTTACCGCCTTTTTTATTTTTCTCTGGACAAATCCTGTCCTTATAGTAAAATAAATATGTATCCCTAATAAAAGAATCAGCAGAGGTCCACCCCACATTAAATTATTAATTCCTGATATAATATTCATCTTTACACGGAACTCCGCTTTTTTTAATAGTCTATGAGAAAGGAAACTTGATTATGAGACGTTTAAGATCATTGTTAGCTCTATTGCTTTGCATGTGCCTCGGCACAAATATAATAGCCACAGGTGCAGATGCCATTTCAATCTGGGAGATCCAGAATTCTGCCACTCCGGCGCCATCGGCAGCCAGCGGAAAAAATGCCATTACTGTTCCCTACACCATAGGCGGCCAGGAAGTCAGCTACCGGGGTGAAAAGATCACGGTAGTCTACGAGTCCAAACAGATCAACCTGCAGAAGACGCCAGCGGTCAAAATAAACGGAACCGTTATGGTCCCCTTAAAAGAAACTTTTGCCAGTCAGGGAATTAAGGTGAGCTATAAATATTATAAGAAATTAAAGAAAATTACCATTTCTAAAAATGACAAGTTTATCGTCATGCACCTGAACCAGCCCTCTATCACGGTAAACCAGAACACCAGCTCTCTGCCCCAGGCTCCTGTATCTGTAACCTACAGCAAGTCAAAGGTAAAGACGATCCTTGTCCCCTTCCAGGAAGTGGTACAGGCACTGGGTATCAATTATCTCTGGGATGAGACCCTGGGCGTAGCCCAGCTCTCCAAACCGGTTCTGAATTTCGTGGGAAAAAAGATCTTTACCCCTTACAACTGGACTCTGAACAATTATGCCGCGATCCAAAAAAAACGTACCGGCCGCACCTCACTGGCTGAATACAAACGGCTGGTGAATTATAAGAAAGATACCTCCTACGGGTTCCAGTTTCTCCGGCTGGATAAATTCCGTCCTGTAAATGAAGAAAAATTTTTATCTACTTATGACTATTATATTAAGAATGCCTGCGAAAACAAAGGACATGGTCCCTCCTACAGCGTATTGTACGGAAAGGGAAAGGTAATGCTTGCCGCCGCGAAAAAAGAGGGCATCGATCCGATGTACTTTGTGTCCCAGACATTTCTGGAGTCCGCCTACGGCACCAGCTCCCTCGCCCGGGGCAACCGGATCAACCGTGTTGCACTGCCCTCCTATGCCCGCTCCGGGGGCAAATTTATCACAAAAAAGATTCCCAAATCCGCCACGGTCTACAATCTGTACGGAATCAAGGCCTATGACAGCGACCCGAAGACCGGAGCCACCTCCCATGCCTACTACAAGGGATGGACCACCGTGGACAAGGCGATCTACGGCGCCGCCAAATTCATCCGGGAAAATTATTTTGAGGCAAAGCCGAGCCAGAATACAATATTTAAATTTAGATTTAACCCCTCCAATCTGAACCACCAGTACGCCACAGATCCATGGTACTCGGAAAAAATCGCCCAGCGGATCCTGCTATTCAGCAGATGTTATTCCACGAAGGCGCTGTATACATATGACTATCCAAAGTTCCGGTGAGGCATACCCTCATCCTTCCCTGAAAAACTCCACTACAGCTTTCGCCGACCGCTCGTTCATCCCCGGCACTTCCTTTAATTCTTCCACCGTGGCTTTCTTGATGTCATCCAGGGATTCATAGTACTTCATCAATGCCTTCCGCCTCGCAGTACCAATGGTGGGAATGTCATCCAGGATGGAATGCACCTGTGCCTTTCCCCGGATCTGCCGGTGGTACTCGATGGCAAAACGGTGGGTTTCATCCTGGATCCTGGTGATGAGACGGAAGCCCTGGCCATGGATATCGATGGGTATCTCTTCGTTTCTGAAAAATAATCCCCTTGTCCGGTGGTGGTCATCCTTTACCATGCCGCATACCGGAATATCGATCTTTAATTCCTGGAGAACCCTCTCCGCCACATTGACCTGTCCCTTTCCCCCATCCATAAAGATCACGTCCGGAAAGAGCCGGAAAGAATCCATCTCCGCCAGCTCCTGTCTCTGGCCATGGGTAAAACGCCTCGTCAGCAGCTCTTCCATGGAGTGGTAATCATCGGGGCCTGTCACTGTCCGGATACGGAACTTCCGGTAATCATTTTTCTTGGCGCGCCCTTTCTCAAATACCACCATGGATCCCACTGTCTCAAAGCCATTGATATTAGAAATGTCATAAGATTCAACCCGGTTCAGCCCCTGAAGTCCCAGAAGCCCCTCGATCTCTTCCATGGCTCCCAGTGTCTTTTCTCTTTCCTGCTTAAGCTTCTCCGCATCCTGGGCAAGGACCATATGGGCATTGCGCTTTGCCAGATCCAGCAGCCGCACCTTTTCTCCCCGCTTCGGATGTCTGAAAAAGACTTTATGCCCCCGCTTTTTCGCCAGCCACTCCAGGATCGCCCCGCTGTCCTCCGGCTCGCACTCCGTCCATAGTTCCCGTGGCACATAGGGCGTCCCCGCATACATCTGCTTGATGAAGGCGCTTAAAATGTGCCCCTCCTCCTCTTCCAGCACTCCTGATAGGTAATAGTGCTCCCTGCCGATCAGCTTTCCGCCACGGATAAAGAACACCTGCACCACTGCCTCGTCCTCATTTCTGGCGATGGCGATGATGTCCCTGTCCTCCTGGTCATCGCTGGTGATCTTCTGGCGCTCCGTCACCTGCCTGACACTGTCGATAAGATCCCGGTAGACCGCCGCCTCCTCAAACTGCATATTCTGCGCCAGCTGTTCCATCTTCTGCTGCAGATCCTTCAGCACTTCTTTCGTGTTTCCATTCAGAAATGAAAGGGCCTTCTGAAAATTTTCCCTGTATTCCTCCCGGTCCACACTGCCCTGGCAGGGCGCCGGACACTGCCCCATCTGATGGTACAGGCAGGGTCTCTCCTTCCCCACATCCCGCGGCAGAACCTTCCGGCAGTTCCTCAGATGAAACAGTTTATTCAGAAGCTCGATGGTATCCCGGATCGCCGCTCCGCTGGTGAAGGGCCCAAAATATTTGGCGCCATCCCGTTTCATCTGCCTGGCGAGGACAAACCGGGGAAAATCTTCCTGGATCGTAGCTTTCAAAAAAGGATAGCTCTTGCCATCCTTTAGCATCGTGTTATATTTGGGATTGTGTTCTTTGATCAGGTTGCACTCCAGCACCAGGGCTTCTAACTCACTGTCCGTCACGATATATTCAAACCAGGCGATCTGTTCGATCATTCTGGCAATCTTAGGGGACACGTTGCGGCTCTTCTGAAAATACTGCCTCACCCGGTTTTTCAGCACAACAGCCTTTCCCACATAAATAATATGATCCTCTTTGTCATGCATCAGATATACTCCCGGCTTATCCGGAAGTTTTTTCAACTCCGCTTCTAAGTCAAACACCCTGCCGCCTCCTCTAAAAATATTTTTGGATCACGTCCACCAGCCCATCCTCATCACAGTGGGGCGCGATATAGTCCGCCTTTGCCCTCACTTCCTCACTGGCATTCGCCATCGCCACGCCGATGCCAGCATATTCGATCATGGAGATGTCATTGAAACCGTCGCCGCAGCAGATCATCTGCTTCCTGGAATACCCCAGCCGGTCCAGCAGCCGGGACAGTCCATATGCCTTGTCGATGCCCAGGGGCATCATTTCCACATAAAAATCCTCAGACCGGTACACACTCAGCCGTCCCTCAAAAGCCGCGGCAGCTCTTGGTTCGACACCTGCCATATAATCTGGATCTCCCGTCAGCAGGCACTTATTCACTGGATAGACAACCTCTTTTCCGAAGTCTTCCACCACATGAATATCGATACCACAGCCCTTCGCATCGATCTGTATATACTGGTCTGCGTCATTTTCAGCGATGATGTCGTTTCCATGATAGGTCATGATCCCGGTCTTTTCTTTCTTGGAAAATTCATAGATCTCCTGTACGATGCCCTCGGGAAGATTGATATTGTAAATGATCTCCCCGGTCTGGCAGTTACTGATACATCCCCCATTATAGGAAACAATATAGCCGCCAAATTCATCCAGCCGGATCATCCGGGCAGCGGGAAGGATCCCCGCTGTACATCTGCCGGAGGCGATCGCCACCTTTACCCCGGACTGCTGCAGGCCCACGATCGCATCGATGGTCTTTTTTGATATCCTCTTATCCGTCCGCATCAATGTTCCATCTACATCCAGTACCAATACTTCATACGCCATCCGTGTTCTCCTCAATCTCCGGTTTATCCTTGTCATCGTCCTTTTTCAGGACAGTTCCCGTCTCCTCCTCATAGATCCTGACAAACTCTTTTCCGGTGATGGTCTCCCGCTCCACCAGATGAGCCGCCAGCTTATGAAGGACTTCTTTATTTTCATCAATCATTTTGTAGGCCTTTTGATAACATTCCTTGAGGAATGCCATTACCTCCTGGTCTACTTCACTCTCCGTCCGGTCGCCGCAGTTCATGACAGTCCGTCCGTCCAGATAACGGTTCTGAATGGACTCCAGCCCGATCATGCCGAATTTATCACTCATTCCGTACTGGGTGATCATGGCCCTGGCTATGGATGTCGCCTGCTCGATATCATTGGAAGCACCGGTGGTCACATCACCAAATATGATCTCCTCAGCAGCCCGTCCTCCATAGAGAGTCACGATCTTAGAAATCAGTTCTTCTTTTTTCCGAAGATATTTCTCCTCCTCCGGCACCTGCATCACGTAGCCCAGCGCTCCCATTGTACGGGGCACAATGGTAATCTTCTGCACCGGCTCTGCATTTTTCAACAGAGTGGTGATCAAGGCATGACCCACCTCATGGTACGCCACGATCTTCTTCTCCTCTTCGCCCAGGATACGGTCTTTTTTCTCTTTTCCGGCAAAGACAACCTCCACCGCCTCGAAGAGGTCCTTCTGGCTGACTACTTTTCTGCCATCTTTCACCGCCATGATCGCCGCCTCGTTGACCATATTGGCAAGGTCCGCCCCCACTGCGCCAGAAGTCGCCAGGGCGATCTCCTCCAGGTTCACGGTATCATCCATCAGCACATCGTGGGAGTGCACTTTGAGCACATCGATCCTTCCTTTGAGGTCCGGTTTCTCCACGATGATCCTCCGGTCAAAACGCCCGGGACGCAGCAATGCCTTATCCAGCACCTCCGGCCGGTTGGTAGCTCCCAGAATGACGATACCCTTGGAGGAATCAAAACCGTCCATCTCCGAGAGCAGCTGGTTCAGCGTCTGCTCCCGCTCGTCATTACCGCCGCCATACTGGGTATCCCTGCTCTTACCGATAGCGTCGATCTCATCGATGAATATGATACAGGGCGCCATGGACTGCGCCTGCTTAAAAAGATCCCGGACACGGGAAGCACCCACGCCCACAAACATTTCCACAAAATCCGAACCGGACAGGGAAAAGAAAGGTACGCTGGCCTCTCCGGCAAGCGCCTTTGCCAGCAGGGTCTTACCAGTTCCCGGAGGGCCTACCAGAAGCGCTCCTTTCGGAAGCCTCGCCCCGATCTTCCGGTATTTATCCGGGTTCTTCAGGAAATCCACCAGCTCCGTCAGAGACTCCTTCGCCTCTTCTTCCCCCGCTACATCCTTAAAAGTAACCCCGGTCTCTTTTTCCACATACATTTTTGCGGTGGACTTCCCCACACCCATCAGGCCGCCGCCCCCGCCGCTTCTCGCCATAAAGCGCATGAGAAGCCAGAGAACCACCCACATCCCCACAAAGGGAAGAATATAGGCCAGGAAAAATTCCAGCACACCAGAACTGGTGTCCTCGATCTTCGCGGAAAACTCTACGTTATATTTGTTGAGCATGTCCTGGACCAGCGCCGTGTCATTGACATAACCGGTATAATAAGTGACTTTAAACATCGCCACCCGCTCTTCCGTCTTGGGCTCAATATGGATCACATTGGAGCCAAAGGTTACTTTTTCTACCTTTCCCTCCTTGAGCATCTCGATAAATTTGGTATAGGAAATTTCCTTTTTTGTATTTCGTTGAATCTCAGAATTTAAAAACAAGATCAGTCCAAAGGCAAAAAATGCCGCTGCAATGCAAATGATAATATTGGTTTTGTTCTTTTTCGGATTGCCAGGCCGCTTGCCGTTACCATTATTTTCCATCTAATCCTTTCCTTTCCTAGTAGTTACACACTCTTTTTAGTATAATGGATTTTCCCCCATAAATCAATGCCATAGATGTGAAGAATTCGTGAAAAAAAATTTTTGCCTATTGAAACAACACTGTAAAAATAGTATAATATGACGATAGGGTCAAAAGGTCAAAATGCGAAGCAATCCATAGCATTATAATATAAAAGTATTTTTACCCAACCGATCATGATTTATATACACATAGACGCCGCTTTCCACAGACATGGCGGCAAGGAGGAGGAAAAATGGCTGTAAAATATGTATTTGTAACAGGAGGAGTTGTTTCTGGTCTTGGAAAGGGGATCACCGCGGCGTCCCTGGGGCGTCTGTTGAAAATGCGGGGCTACCGTGTGACGATGCAGAAATTCGATCCCTATATCAACATCGATCCCGGCACCATGAACCCGATCCAGCACGGTGAAGTATTCGTGACTGACGACGGGGCAGAAACAGATCTTGACCTGGGACACTACGAGCGTTTTATCGACGAGAGCCTGACCAAACAGAGCAACGTGACCACCGGAAAGGTTTACTGGTCGGTGCTGTCCAAAGAACGCCGCGGCGATTACGGCGGCGGTACAGTGCAGGTCATCCCACATATTACAAATGAATTAAAAAGTCGTTTTTACCGGAATGACGGATGTGATGAGACACAGATCGCCATCATCGAAGTCGGCGGCACCGTGGGAGATATCGAAAGCCAGCCCTTTTTAGAGGCCATCCGCCAGTTCCAGCTGGATGTGGGACATGATAATGCGATCCTGATCCATGTCACACTGATCCCATATCTGAGAGCCTCCGATGAACTGAAGACAAAACCCACCCAGAGCAGTGTAAAAGAATTACAGGGTATGGGGATCCAGCCAAACATCATCGTTTGCCGCACAGAGATTCCACTGGAAAAATCCATTAAGGACAAAATATCTTTATTCTGTAATGTACCAAGTGACCAGGTCATTCAGAATCTGGATGTTGACACATTATATGAAGTTCCCCTCGCCATGGAGGAGGAACATCTCGCAGATATTGCCTGCAAGTGCCTCAAACTGGAATGCCCGAAACCAGACCTGGCGGAGTGGGAGAATATGGTCTATTCCATCAAGAATCTTTCTAAAGAAGTTACTGTAGCGCTGGTAGGAAAATATACCGCCCTCCACGACGCATATATCAGCGTGGTAGAGTCGCTGAAACACGGAGGATTTGCCCACAATGCCCAGGTGAATATCAAGTGGATCAATTCCGAAGAGGTAACACAGGAAAACGTAGAAGAGCTGCTGAGTGACGTCAGCGGTGTCCTAGTTCCCGGCGGATTTGGAGACCGGGGCATCGACGGAAAAATCTTTGCCATTCAGTATGCCCGTGAACATAATATACCATTCCTGGGACTTTGCCTCGGCATGCAGCTGGCCATCGTGGAGTTTGCAAGGAATGTCATCGGCTGGGGCGATGCCCACAGCGCAGAACTGGCGCCTGCCACCACCCATCCGGTGATCCATCTTATGCCGGAACAGGATGGAATTGAGGACATCGGCGGCACGCTGCGTCTCGGCTCCTATCCCTGTACTCTGGACAAATCCAGCAAGGCATACCAGCTGTACGGCACTGACACCATTCAGGAACGGCACCGTCACCGCTACGAAGTAAATAATTATTACAGGGACGACCTGGCACGGAACGGCATGAAGTTCTCCGGTCTCTCCCCGGACGGACGCATCGTGGAAATGATGGAACTGCCGGAGCACCCATGGTTTATCGCCACCCAGGCACATCCGGAATTCAAAAGCCGTCCAAACCGCCCCCATCCGCTGTTTAAAGGTTTCGTAGGAGCAGCACTGGCACTGGATGAAAAAAACCGATAAAAACATATACCGAATAACTTCAAGAAATGACCGCTTTTGACTGTGTTGAAACACCAAAAGCGGTCATTTCCTGAAATAGAATCTTATATCCTCTGCAGCAATTCATCTCTTATTTTATTTATGATCATGCGCTCTTCCTGGGAAAGCATATCCGCCCGCCTGTTCTTACAATAACTGACTTCACGTTCTCCCAATACCGCTGCCACATATTCTTCTGCCCACTTGGATTTATACCCCTGGGCGGACAGCACCAGAACAAGATTGTCTTTTACAGACAGATCATCTATATATAGTCTTTGAAGTGGACAATCCTCAAGATACTCTGCAGCTTTTTGTGCAAATTCTCCGTTCACAAGCTTTAGGCACAATACTCCCAGAACACACACCGTACACTGAATTCCCAAAACGATCAAGGGAATATATAATTTCATCTCCCAAAAGCCATCCAGTTCATTTGGCAGAAACCATGCCGCGAAAGAAAAAAGAAATACCAGTGGGATGAGAAAAAAAATGTTTGTAAAAATTTTACGGCAGTAAAAATTTATTTTTTTCTTTTTCTGATCTCCTGTCAGATGTCCATTAATATATGTCAGGTAAGCAAAATCTTTTTCGTTTGCCCGAAGTACACAGGTAAGCCACACTACCAGATAAATCACACAGAATAACGAAAAAAGTACACATGTAACGATACTTTTATATCGGTCATTTCCATAAATCGGATTATTCTGTGTAAGAATGTCACTGACTTTATTGATCGTCCCATAACTCTTACATTTTTCTTTCACTTCCGTGATTTCAGCCTCATCCGCCTGAAAGAAGATTCCAGAAGACCGTTGGTACCAGCTTGGATCCTTCAGTTCAAACCCGGGATTTAAAAAGAGCTGGCTCACCATCGTTGGATCCAGTATTCCACCCAATGCTTCTGAAAACATTGACTCCGAAATACGGTGGCTAAACGCCGGACTATCGGGAGTCTGACTGAATAATATCTTATCCTGTCTCATAACTCCTGCCACTGTGCATTCGACCGTTTCCACCGATTTGGGTTTTCCATAAAATGAATCTGTATTCCATATCCTGACCTGCATGGTACTGCCGACAGGATGCTCTCTTTCCAGATCCCTGGAAATGATAACCTGATCAGGATCTGCCCTGGAAAAATCCTCTCCCTTTTTTAACTGGTAATCATACATCTCCCAGGCTTCCTCCGAACAATAATAAACATCATATCCATCAAAAGAATGAATCCACTTTGTGTCCAGAGTTTTGAGTTTTTTTTCTATGTAGGCCAGTCCCGGATCTTCTTCCACCGAGGAGATATCGCTGAGATAATAATACCAGCCTTCCCCCATCCTCTCCAGGGGATGCCATTTATTCGCATTTGCCTGATAAAATAATAAACCATAAAAGGCATACATGCCCGTCAGGGAAAGAAGAATGACAAAACCAATCATCGCAAGTTTTTTCTTATTGTAAATATATCTACACGTCAGCCGAAATTTCATATAATTTACCTTCTTTTAATTGATAGATCCGATCCGACCGCCTGGCAATTTCCATGTTATGGGTTATCATGATCAAAGTACGATGATATTTTTTAACTCCCGAAAGCAGCAGGTCGATCACTGCATTCCCCGTCTTTTCATCCAGATTTCCCGTCGGCTCGTCGGCTAAGATCACGTTGGGCTGGTTTACCAATGCCCTGGCGATCGCCACCCTCTGCTGCTGTCCCCCTGACAGTTCATTGGGAAATGCACTTCGTTTTTCAAAGATACCCAGATCCTTCATTAATTCCTCCACATACTCATCATCAATCTTACTTTTATCCAGCAGCAGCGGGTAAACAATATTCTCATACACCGTAAGTACCGGGATCAGATGAAACATCTGAAAAATATATCCCACATGCCTGCGTCTGTACCGGGCGAGTTTAGTCTCTGACAGATTGGAAATATTCTCGCCATTTATGATCACCTCACCCCCATCAAAATCATCCAGCCCTCCTACAATATTCATAACCGTAGTCTTGCCCGCGCCGCTGGGGCCATAGATCGTCACAAATTCTCCGGTTTCCACCTCCAGATCAACCCCTTTCAGGACTTCCTGCTTTTTAACACCTGTCATATAGGATTTTGAGACATTTTTTAAAATAACTTCGCTCATTTTTTCCTCCATCATTCTCTATTTTGGATCATTGCCACGATACTTGTATTCATGTTTTTGTGGACTGTCCTGTAGCTTTTCCCCAATATGAGCAGCATCAACATAACAACTGTAACAACGTACGCCGGGATACTGAATTCTGCCTGCTGAAAGATCTGGGAAGTAAAATAATAGTTTGCAAAAAGAGATACAATTACTGCAATGACCACTGCATAAAACCCTAAGCTGATACTCTCCAGGCAGATCAATTTTTCATATAATCTGCGGTTCATTCCAAGAGCCCTCATGATCCCGTATTCACTTCTTCTGTTTATCATATTGAATTCTACCATGCTTTCTATCATAGAAAATACAAATACAAAAAAGGCGATACATATGTAAGATGCCAGAAAAATGATGGCCAGTAATTGATCTTCATCGGAACTTTCTTCGTTCAGCGGGACAATCAATGCATTTTTTAGATTTTCTTTTACGAATTCCTCAAAATGTGCATTGTCAAACCGGCTGTTGGTCTCCAGTGACATGCTGGAATACTGCCCTGTGCCAATTCCCATCTCTTCAGCCATTTTCTCATTCAGGATAAATTTGATCGTATCATCATTTTCTGTCAGTTCTCCTAACAGACTCTGTGTTCCCACGCACTTCTGCGTCACTGGCATCTGCATTTTTTCTTCCTGGCCTTCCCCTTCCAGGGTGACCGAAGACACCAGGTCAAATTCATCGCTGCTATATGCCACGGATACAGGTTTATTCTCATAGTCCAGGTTCTTTAACTCTGGATTGTATTCCAGAAGCTTTTCCCATAAAGAATCGCTGTACACCACAAGAAGGCTGTCCCTCTCTGACTGTAATCTGACTTCCCTGGCTATGAATTGGGAATAGACCTCTTCTACACCATCTAACTCTCTGAATTTCCCGACATCCTGATCACCAAAAAAATCCTCTGTCCCATAGTCGAAGATTAATTCATACCGGCAGAAATCCCGTCTTCCTTTCTGGGGAGTGAAGTCCACGACACTAAAAGTATTTGCTATGATCAGCAGCAGGGTGAGTGTAACACTAACCACCGCTATGACCGTAAAGCTCTGGGATCGGTTACGCCATATATTTCTCCCCGCCAGATACCATACTATATTTTTTTGTTTGGTCTGTTTTTTTTCATGGGAAGGTTTCCTGATCTTTGAGTTTTCCTCAAAATTCATTGCCTGGACAGGTGAAATTTTTATTACCCCCAGCCATACCTTTAAGGTTGCCATCAGGATCGGCAGAAGGGCAGCCAGATACACTTCTGCATAGGTGGTCCACATCTGTCTTAGTTGAACAGAGTAATCCACTTTCATCAGCGCATTTAATACCTTATCTGCCACAAACCGGTTCAGCACATTTCCTCCCAGGATCCCAAGCAGAATACCCGCATGGGAGATCAGCATGCTCTCTCCAAAAATATTTCCTGCCAGCGTCTTCTTATCGCCGCCCAGACATCTCATGATCCCCAGGTATCGGATCTTCTGAAATACATTGATATGAAAGACCCCATAAATGTATATCATCATCCCGGCCGCTATGATGACCGTCAGGAGCTTAAGGGTCTGCGAAACCGATGTAAAGGTTCCCTCTTCTTCATAGAGAGCGCTTTTCTGTTCATTCCAAAGAACCCGGTCTTTGAAAAAATAGGTTTTCTCTTCCGTCTCTTCCGGATAGAGGGCCTCCCGTATCTCATATAAAAAATCTGCTGCTTTATCCGCTTTATATTCCTCTTTATGCATCGTTACTGCCGCCGCATTACTGTCTGATACTTCGGAAAGCCCCCACTGCTTCCTCAGTTGGTCTGCCGTCAGAACGCTGGTAAAGATCATATCCCCTTCATCTTTTATATTAGAAAACACGCCGCACACAGTAAATGCTTCTTTGTGATTTCCATTCTTTTCATCGCATATGCTTAATTCCACTCTGTTTCCCGGCTTATAATAATCTGGCTGTGACTCCATCAGGCTTTGGGAAATGATAATCTCCCCTGTCCCTTCCGGCTTCCTTCCAGCGGTCATTTCACAATCTTTAAAGTATTCCAGATCCCCCTCCAATCCAAGTATCCTGCCTGCTTTCGCCTTTTGTTCCAGATCCACATCCCCCACCCAGATCGTATACATCTGTGCCGCCGCCTGCCTATCCGCAATCTTTTGTATCTTTTCCATCTCAGATAACGTGATCCTGGTAATACTTACATCACGGTGCAGTCCGTTTAAAGCCAGATCATGAAACTCTTTCAGCAGTACGTCTCCCATCTGCATTAGGGAAAACATCAGCATTACCGAAAACGCGATGCACAAGATCGTCTTACTGGTTCTTTTCTTATTCCGCAAAAGATATCTTATTATTATCTTCAAATGCTGTCACCTCTTTACCTTCCCATCATCACATCTTTTTCAGCGCCTCGATAACATACTGATAATCTTCTCTATCTGGCTTTCCCGGCGCAAAACAGATCTCCTCTAAGAGTCTCACCACCCGGTCCGTATCCGGCGGAGCTGTTTTTTTCTTCTTTCCCTGACCGCACTTTTCCATCAGGTAATGAATCTGTTCTGAGGGCACCGAAAGCTGCCTGAATCCCTTATCCCTCCGGCCCTTTTTCCGGCAGAACTCTCCATAATACCAGAGCAGGTTCTTTCTCAGATCCTGTGTGTGCCAGCGGCTGAAGCAGTAGATACGGAACACGGCAATTCTCGCAAAGAACAGGAAAAGTGCCAAAACCAGTACGCCAATAGCAGCCAGACGGACACCGTCAGAATTCAGGAAACCAAGATTAAACCCGGAGAGATCACTGTCAATATTAAAGCCTGGCGAATTTTCCCAGAAATTTCTCACAGAATTTAGCAGCCCTCCATTTCCGCCAGCACCTTCTTCGGATACCGCCGGCGTCGGATCTACGATCATCCACCCCTTCCCCTCCTGGTAGATCTCCACCCAGGCATGAGCATTGGAATCTTTTACATCCACCATCCTGGCATCCTCTTCTTTCAGAAGCCGATGGCCGCGATACCATATTTCTTCCGCAGCGTTTTCTTCTGTATCAACTTTTTCAGAATCCATGATCTGTCCATAGCCAAAGGCATACCCCTCCACGTACCTGGCAGGAATACCCAGTCTTCGGAAGATCAATGTTGCCGCCGAAGCAAAATGAGCACAGATCCCTTTTTTATTCTCCTCCAGAAAATAATTTACAAAGTCACCTCCACTGGGCATTTTCCCGGGGCTGTAGCTATAAGAATATTCTTTATTAAAATGCTGGATCACTTTCTGCACCACATCCGCATCTCCCTGCTTTATCCCTGCTTCCTGGATAAACCGGTCCAAAGCCGCCTCGTTACTTTGATTAACCGACACATATGGCCGGGTGCCGGATATCAGCTCCATCCCTGGAACCAGAGAATTTACTTCCCGTATTTCCGCCTCATAATTGATATTGGGATAATAGGTAAATTTTTTTGTCTTATGGTAGTCGGCCGGCTGATATGATGGATCATCGTTGTTTGTATATTCACTGTAATCATCAAATTTCGTAAAATAAGGGTAGTAGACATAGTTGGGACTCGCCGCCCGGTTGGTGATCTTCATGATCCCTTTTCCATATTTTTTTGGCTGTTTCTTATACAGTCCTGCCAGCTGCTTTGCCTCTTCTTCCATGCTCTCCACCCTAAAAAAGGGATAATTACCAACCTCTGCATTCGTCAGATAGCGCCCATCCTGCCAGCTTTCTCCGGTATACACGATTCCAGTATAGGCTTTCAGATAAACCGGATTCGTATCATAAGGTACAAATTCCACGATCAGATGGGTTTCGTTGGAGGGCCGGAGGGCAGAGATATTTGCCAGATTTCCGCCACTCATGCCGCCGGACTGATAATAATTGGGGAAAAAGATACGGAATCCGATCATTAAAAATCCGGATACCCCATCCTCTGTCGCCGCCTTATACGAATTAATCCCTCTGCTTTTTTCAAAATCATGTTTTGTGTAAAAACTGGTAAAGACACCTACCAAAAGCACACAGCACAAAACTGCCAGAAGAATGCCGCCATATACGTGATTGTCCTGGGTATAGGTCAGTTCGGGGACCTTCCCCTTCTCCTCCTGTTCAAACCGCTTCCGGCTGCTGCCGTCACTAAAATGTCCACTGTTCTTAAAGATCCAGATCCCCATCAGACCTCCGAGCATGCACAGGGTAAAGGGAAGATCCGGCTCCACCTCGAAATACAGCGGAATGCCATACATAGGTACCGCCAGGAACACCGCCAGTTTCAGGCTCATATAATTCGATACAAAAATGTTCAGCAGCAGAACTTCAAAAATACCGATAAAGATCAGTGTGATCGTAACTGTAAGATACCGGTCGTCGATGTTCTCCGCAAACTCGTTGCCGGTATTCAGGTCAAAATACATCTCCCCCCTCTGCCTTACCATATTGACAATAGCTGCAAATCCGCTGTTGACATAGGCTTTGAACAGATAGATCCCGAAGACATAAAACAGAAAAAACAATATATATCCGATATCCTTATACCGGCTCTTGCGAAAGGCAAATAATCCACTAAAATACAGAGCGAAAATCAGCAGAAAGATTCCCGGAAGAAGATAAGTGCACTCCACGTTAAAGGCAGACAGAAAACCTCCCAGTGATCCAAAAACCACCATATATACTAAGATCCCCTTGGGGACACAGCTAAGCAGGGCATTCTGGCGCCCTGCCGCCAGAGGACGCCCCACACGGACTCCCTCTGAGACCGTGATCTGCAGGTCCTTTTTTTCTTTTTTCTTAAAAATCCCCATAGCTTCACCTCATCACATCAAATCTGGAAAAAACATACCCTTTTATCCCACCGCTCTGATCTCATCATTTTTTACAAGAATATATCCCTTCCCCGGATGTCCCGACCGAAAATGCTCTTCCACAAACCCGTTTCCCGCTTGATCGTGAAAGAGACGGGTCATCAGCTGCCTCCAAGCATCCCCGGATTCCGCCGTCTCCTGTCGGATCTCATGATATCTGTCGCTCCACCAGAACAGAGTCACTGGCACGCGGTTTGAGAGGCAGAATGTTCCGAAGGAAAAGAGCCGCTCCACTGCCGCATCGGTCTTTTCCGCCTCTTCCTTATCGAGGGACAGTACCAGCAGAAGTTTGCGGGAGGACATATGGAGACGTTCTTTCACCATCAGAATGTCTTTTTTGGCAGAGAGTTTCCAGTGAATATTTTTCATGGCATCACCGGGAACGTATTCCCGAACCTGGCTCACATCGGAAAAATCACTGCCGGAAAGTTTGCTCTCCTCTGCCTCATCCATACCTGTCTCATAATCATTGAGAACAAACTCTTCCTCACTTCCCCCCGCGGGGAGGATATATACGCTCTCTGCCGTCTGGATATTTACCGTCACACTATGAAAGCCCAGCAGATCATACAAGACAATCTTCTCACAGCAGACTTCCACATTTCCCACATAAGCGGAAGCCAGTGGGTACTGTACCTCCACTGTTTTTCCTGGCCTCAGCGGAAGAGCAAGGATATTTTCTGTCAGATTGCCCAGAAAACTGTTTCCTGTCCGCAGAAATACCTTCGCCGTCACCAGAGGGAACCAGCATCGGTTCCCCAGCCGGATCCGGATAAAAAATTCTGTATTTTTAGGAATCTCCTCTGCCGGCGCCTTCATCTCCAGGGACACATATTTTTTGACAAGATGAATGGAAAAGAAGGCATAGAAAAAGAGCAGGATCATTGCCACAGCGATCAAAAGATTCAGATACCCCCGGAAGAACCAGAGCATGATCCCGTTTGCCGCAAACAAGAACAAATATTCCAGTATGTATCGTAAGCGTTTCACGGCTTCACCACCTTAACCCCGTCAAATACCTGCATCAGCACTTCTGTTACAGTCATCCCCTCTGCCTTTGCTTTCGTCCCCAGCTTCACACGGTGGCCAAACACATCATAATATACATCCCTGACGTCCTCCGGCACAACGTAATCCCTGCCCCTCATAACTGCCATCGCCTTCGCCATGCGCAGCAGGGCGATGCTGGCACGGGGACTCGCCCCCAGCAGGATATACATGCTTTCCCTGGTCTGCTCGGTGAGCCTGACCACATAATCATACATTTCATCACTGACATAGCAGTTCTCCGCGCACTCCTTCAATGCCTGCCACTCCGGCACTGTCATGATCTCCCGGAGATCCAGAAGAGGTTTGGAACCATCGTTTTTCAAAATATCTACGGCATCTTCGTGGGCCGGATACCCCATAGAAAGGCAGACCATAAAACGGTCCAGCTGGGACTCTGGAAGCATCTGGGTCCCCGATGAACCCACCGGATTTTCTGTGGCGATCACCGTAAAGGGGGCTGGAAGCCGATGCTCCACACCATCCACCGTCACTTTTTCTTCCTCCATCGCCTCTAAAAGCGCAGACTGTGTCTTCGGAGAGGTGCGGTTGATCTCATCGGCGAGAAACAGATTGGCAAAAACCGCCCCTTCCCGGTACTCGAAATCTTTGGTCTGTGCATTGTACATGGAAAAGCCCACGATATCACTGGGAAGTACATCCGGTGTAAACTGGACTCTCCGGTAGGTCAGCGCCATGGCTTTGGCGATGGTCATCGCAAGCGTCGTCTTTCCCACACCGGGAATATCCTCCAGCAGAATATGCCCTCCCGCCAGCATGGCACAGAGTACCTTGTCCACCACATCGGCTTTTCCCTTCACTACCTTGTTGATCTCCCCCCGCAGCTGATCTAATTTTTCTGACATTCTTATCCCTCATTTCCTGTTATTTTCTTTATCCTATTATAAACCCTGGAGCCCACTCAAAGTCAAGCACTCCTGGTATCTTTTTTCTGCCCTTTCCGATGTGCGGATATCCAGAATGCTCTGGGTCTCGTTAACCGCATTATAATACCACATCGCCGCCTCGATATAATCTTTCCTGGCAAAGAAATATTCTCCCAGCTCATAGCACATCTCTGAGGACCCTTCCGACAGAAGATCCTTCAGGCACATCTTTAAAATGCCATGGCTATCCCCCCGGAGTCTGGCCGCCCTCGCCGCAACGCATGCCGCTTCCCGGATCTCATCCTGGCTGCGGGAAGCATCCTCTGCCGATGCCACAAAAAAGGGCTCTGCTTCCAGAACGTCTGCCTCTTCTCCTGATATGAAAAGCTCCATGGCATACATATGGTGAAGACGCTTGGACAACCTCATTCCCTTTTTGATCTGTTTCTGGAAAACCTGAAAATCCCTGCCGCTGTGAAGGGTTTCCGGCATGTGCTGAATACAGATCTCACTGTCATATACCACCGGATCCAGGCGGACCATCTCGTGCACCGGCTCAATCCACACAAATTCCCGCTGTCTCTTATAAAGCTTGGGGCGGTACTCCTCATCAAAGTTATATGCTGTTCCCTGGGACAGCTGGTTGCAGTACTTCATCTGAACAATCTCGATCTCCGGCAGAAGCAGCTCTTTGAGCTCCCGGAATCTCTGCCGGTTTTCCTCATCCAGAACCTCGTCGGCATCCGCCGCATAAATATAATCCCTGGTAGCTTTGGAAAAAGAAAAGTTTCTTGCCGCCGAAAAATCCTCCACCCACTCGAAATCATAAATCTGATCGGTATATCTCGCCGCGATCTCTTTCGTTGCATCCGTGGATCCCGTGTCCACGATAATGATCTCATCCATCAGGTCAGCAATACTGTCAAGACACCTTGCCAGAACTTTCTCCTCATTTTTTACGATCATACAAAGACTAATTTCTATCATCTGTCTGCCCTCTTTTCCATCTCTTTTCTATCTTTTGCCGCTGTGTTCATCTTCCGGTGGATCCGGCAAAAATCCGTCACCACGATCTGCAGAGTGCGAAATCCGCCGTATTCATTTACCGACGGATAATACGCCAGCCCGATGTCCACCGCATTTTCCTTTCCAGCATAGAGTTTTTCCAGTTCTGCTGCTCCCCACTCCTGACAGATCAGTTTCTCAAACCCGTCTATATCATCAAAGCAGATGGCGTCAATGACTGTGCCCGTCTCATTCGCCACCTTCATCGTCAGCACGTTGGCATGCCTTCCGCGCTTTGCCGCCCGCAGGATCCGAAAATGCTGCTCGGCAAAGACCGGCTTTGGATTGCCGCAGCCAAAGGGCTCCAGTGTCTCAAGATCCTCGATCAGCTTCTCTGAAATATATCCCACGGGAAGGGGAACATCGATATTCAGCACCGGCACAAAATCCTCTGGCTGCAAGCCGGCTTTTTCATTGAGCCTCCGTTCCAGCTCCGGCAGGTCTTTCTGGCGCAGCGTCATCCCCGCAGCCATCCGGTGGCCGCCAAACCGTATCATAAGGTCGCTGCATGCCATCAGTGCCTCAAACATATGATAGCTCTCGATGGAACGCCCGGATCCCTTTACAAGTCCCTCTCCCACAGAGGTAAAGACAATGACTGGATGATGATATGCCTCCTTGATCCTCCCCGCCACAATTCCCACCAGGCTCTCGTGGCACTCCGGCAAATGCAGGATATAGACGGACTGACCGGTTTTCCCTCCCTGCTCCAGAAGTTCAAGGGCCTCTTTGGCAGCTTCCTCCGTCATCTGCTTTCTCGTCTCGTTGATCTCTTTTAATTCTTCTGCCAGCTCCAATGCCTTTCTGGTATCGGTCTCCTCTAAAAGTTCAAAGGCTTTTTCCACCGTATTGATTCGCCCCGCCGCATTGAAACAGGGACCAAGGACAAATCCCACATGATATGCCTTAATCTCTCTGCCAGAAAGTCCCTGCACCTCTAAAAGCGCCTTCAAGCCGGTATTTTTTGTCTCCCTCAGCCGTCTGAGACCCGTCTTTACCAAAATCCGGTTCTCTCCCTGCAGCTCCATCACATCCGCCACCGTGGCAATCGCCGCATATTCCAGCAATTCTTCTCTTTTTTCCAGAGAAATCCCCATCTTTTCATACAGAGCGCTGATCAGCTGAAACGCCACTCCGGCTCCACACAAGCCTTTGAAGGGATAAGGACAGTCCTCCCGTTTGGGATCCACCACGGCATCTGCCTCCGGAAGGGCTGCCTGTACCTCATGATGATCCGTTACGATCACAGGAAGCCCCAGCTCTCTGGCATATCTGACCTCATCCAGTGCCGCAATACCGTTATCACAGGTGATAAGAAAGGCCGCCTTCTCTGCTACGGCTTCATCCACAATGCGTCGGTTCAGCCCATACCCCTCCTCGATCCGGTCAGGAGTAAAGATCCGGCTTTCGATCCCACAGGTCTCAAATCCTTTTTTTAAAATAAAAGCGGAAAAAATCCCATCACAGTCAAAATCAGAGGCAATCGCCCCACAGCCTTCCCTATGATCCAATATGATCTGAACCGCCTTATCCATATCGGCAAACAGCCTGGGCGAATGCAGCTTTTCCATCCCGCCCTTTAAATATGTATCGATCTCTTCTTTCCCACAGATCCCCCGGTTTACCATACACCGCGCCGTCACCGGTGAGATCCCATAGCGCTCTGCCATGCCGCGGAAATCCCCCTGCTTTGTCTGCAGTATCCAGCGTTTTTTCATCCCTTCCCTTTTCCTTCCTTTCGCCCCATGGTGCCATCTTGTAACTCTTAATACATTTTACCATATACCACAGAAAAAGACAAAAAGATCCGTCTAAAAATGACGAATCTTTTTTTGGCACATCTGCCATATCTATATTAATATCCCTTTTTCTCCCCGGTCCACTGGTATGACCACGCACTTTTCATCTGCCCCAGAACCTGCTGGGGATCCCATTTCTTTCTGCTGTTTACCCGGCTGTTGGGATCGCACAGGGTGATCTTTCCTTGTTTGCTGATGCCTGTCAGTACGACAAAGTGCCCTTTATATGTAAAATCACCGGGCTTCATACTGCAGATGACAGGATCTCCCCGGTCCAGTCTGCTGCGGATCATTTCCCACTGCAGGGGAAGACGTTCTGAGATGAGGCCAAGTTCTTCTGCCCCTTTCCCCATAAGTTCCCAGCTGGTGCCAACTCCCTCCACCCAGTAATCATTTATTTCACTGTAGGAAGCCATCCACGCAGGATCGTATCTGGTATCTCCGGTAAGTCCCATAAGCACCATGGAAAGGCAGACCGGACCACATCCACTGATCCCCACAATACTGTTTCCATAGGGGATATATCCCCAGCGTTTGTCCCACTGAATAAATAACGGAATCTCTCCCTGAACCACCTCTTCTGTGATCTCAATCTCTTTATTCTTCCAAACTTTCCGCTCCGGATAGCCCAGCACAAAATCCATTGTCTCAGGATACTGGATCAGCGTCTCGATCAGTTTATCCGGATATGCTTTCCGGTTCTTTGCGATCTCATACACTCTTCCATCTTTCTCATAACGCTGAAGAAGTTCTTTCTGATAGGGATCATTCCTGAGAAGCTGGCGGATATCACTGCCTTTGTCCTGCTGCACCGGCTTTTCCGCTTTTGCCAAAGCCTCACCTGTGTGCTCCTTCGTCCCGCTGCCTGCCGCATCTTCCTCCTGCGCCCTGGCTGCTCCGCTCTCATATTCAGCTCGGTTTGTGCAGGCTGCGATCCCCACAACAACCAGTACCAGAAAGATAAACATGATCCTTCCCCAGCGTATACGAGCTTTATGCCTATTGATCCTTTTTCTGCCCATCCTGACCACTCCTGTCCTTAGTTCATAATGACAGGATAAACCGCCCTTGTATCATAATTGTTTCATTCAAAGCTGCTGAATAATATTAATTGCTTTGTGAAGTAGAAGAATCTGTTCCCAGAGGATTTCCATTATTATTTTCACCCACTCCTATACTTCCAATGTAGCCCAGATACTCATAGGCGTAGATCCCTGTGATGAAATCATACTCCCCTAACAGATCCTGCGGGGAAAAGTATATGGATCCCAAAAGCTCTTCCATGCCCAGATAACTGCAGTATCCCTTCTTCATTTTATCGACGGGAAGAATACTATCCTTGCTATACAAGCTGAAATAAACCACTTTCCCGCTCTCTTCTTCAACGGCCGCCCGTAATGTCATGCTGCCGCTTTTATCTGGCATATCCATGATCCAGATATACATATATTCTTCTGGATTTTGTGTATTGATCACAAAATTCCGCTCTTTGACCAATTTGTCGTAAAAAGGCCGAAACTTTTTGGGCAGGGCTTTTGCCTTTTTCAGTGTCGAAATCTCCTGCCGCAGCACCTGCTCCAGATCGCTCTTCTGGTCTGTCCCCTGGCTCACCGGGATCAGTTCCAGATTGGATGGCTGATAATAGATCAATTCCAGTTTATTTTTAAATGGGATCTGGGCATTCGCCTGGATCACAATATCCTCTTTCCCCACCGGCGTTTCTTTTGTCCTCTGGTTATCACTCAATGCAAAAAGTCTGGGAGGAAGATAAAAACATACGGCTGTGGTTACCAGAAACATTAAAAATGCCACGATGGACATAACATATTTTTTCACCTTTTTTCCTCCTCTGCTTTTTCAATATCTGCAGTATCCGCCACATTCGCGGGAAAACGGATCTTTACCCAGGTCCCCTCTCCCTGTCGGCTCTCGAAATTCATCGCTGCCTCATGAAGGTCCAGAATCTTCTGACAAATGGCAAGTCCCAGGCCCGCGCCGCCCTGGCGGCGGCTTCTGGACTTATCTACCATGTAAAATGCCTCCGTGATCCTTACCAGTTCTTCCTCCGGGATGCCCTGGCCATTGTCACACACTACGATCTCATACTCATTCTCCAATGCTTTACCTTTCAATACGATTTCCGTTGCGGCACTCTTCGCCGCATTGTCTGCAAGATTAATGAAAACCGAGTGCAGCAGTTCCGGTTCTCCCCGCAATGTCCCATCTTCTGCCGAAACCACCAGCTTTTTCCCTTTGCTCTCCATAACCGGCATCAACATACCCTGGATCTCCTGTAAAAAATCCACCGCATTTATTTTACAAAGATGCAGCTCGCTCTTTTCCAAAACAATCAGATCCAGCAGACGGAATGACAAAGTCTCCAGCCGCTTTCCCTCCTTGAAAATGTAATTAGCACACAAAAACTGCTGCTCCTCGGTCTGGCGGTTGGAACGCAGCAGATCCGCATATCCGATAATGGAAGTGAGAGGAGTTTTCAATTCGTGGGCAAAGCTGCCGATAAATTCCTCCTGCCGCTTCGCCGCGTCCTCCAGCTCCTGTATTTTGCCTGCCAGACTGTCTGCCATACAGTTGAAGTCCGATCCCAGACGGCTGATCTCATCCCCTCCCCGGATCCGGATCCGGTGGTCCAGATCCCCTCCTGCAATACGTCCCGCACTGCGGGAAATTTTTTTGATCGGCCGGACAATGCACCCTGCCAGGATCAGGCTGACCAGCCCATCCAGAATCAGGAAAAGAATGAGAAAACGATGATAGATCTGTATCTCCTCTTCTCTTTTTACAAAAAGGTCCGTGACATCATGAAAAAGTACCGCTTGATACTCCATATCCTCCACTGTAACCCTGCTTTTTACCTGAATATAATAATTCCCTTCGTAATTTACGAGACGCCTGGCCATACCTTCCGTTTCTGCCTCCGCCTCAATCTCCTGCTCCGGAAAAGATGTATTTGAAAACAAAACAGTGCCGTCTTCTTTTTTTATATGCACCTGTATATTTTCCATCAGCAACTCATTAGCAAGGGCACCAATATGCCGGTCTGCATTTTCTTCTTTTGAAACACCCACCATATAATTTCCAAATTCGTGCAGAAACAGCTGATCCACGTTGATCGCACCGTCCACTGCCTGTTCATACCCGGATTGAAAAAGGGCAGAGATCAAAAAATACCCTGCCAGACAAAATGTTACGATCATTGTGATCACAGTTGAAAAAAACAATTTCCATGTAATTTTCAAGGATCTATACCTCCAATCTGTAACCGATCTTATAAATGGTTTTTATCTTATCCTCCCAGCCAAGCTTCCTTTTCAGGCGCTGCACATGAAGATCCACAGTCCTGCTTTCTCCGGTATAATCCTTTTCCCATATTCTTTCATAGATAACATCACGAAACAATGCAATATTTTTATTTTTTATGAACATAAGCAGTAGTTCATATTCTTTATTGGTGAGCCGCACCACTTTTTTATCTTTCGTCACAGTTCGGGAACGGGTATTCACCTCCACGTCCTCCACCCGCAGATATTGTTCATTTTTATCATACCGTCGGAGCACCACCTCCACCCTCGCCAGCAATTCCACGATCTCAAAAGGCTTTGTCAGATAATCTTCTGCCCCCATCTCAAGCCCCTTTACCGTATCCTCCACATTGGACTTTGCCGTCAGGAAAATAACCGGGATCCCCATTGGCTGAATATATTCCATCAGCTCATATCCATCTACTTTGGGCAGCATGATATCCAGAAGAACCAGATCATAGTGCTCTTCCTCAAGTCTGTCTGCCGCTTCCATTCCGTCAAATACGCACTCACATTGATACCCCGCTTTCTCCAGACTCATGGAAATGAGATTGGAGATGGGGGCTTCGTCTTCTACAATCAGTATTTTAATCATCTTGCCCTCCATTCCAAAAGTTCCTGTTAAATTACACATTGAGAGAACAGAATATCACATATTTGTATCATAAGTGTTTCATATAAAGGAAGGAGACAGACAAACCGCCTGTCCCCTTCCTTCTATCTTCAAATCGAGAAAACTCTTTATCTTACCCAAAATATCTCTTCAGCAGACCCTCGAAGGCTTTTCCATGTCTAGCCTCGTCACGAGCCATCTCATGCACAGTATCATGGATCGCATCCAGATTCAGAGCCTTTGCACGCTTCGCCAAGTCAGTTTTTCCAGCTGTTGCGCCATTCTCTGCCTCTACACGCATTTCAAGATTTTTCTTTGTGCTGTCTGTTACAACCTCACCAAGAAGCTCTGCAAACTTAGCGGCATGCTCAGCCTCTTCGTAAGCTGCTTTTTCCCAATAAAGGCCGATCTCAGGATAACCCTCTCTGTGAGCCACGCGGGACATAGCAAGATACATACCTACCTCAGAGCACTCTCCGTTGAAGTTTGCACGAAGGTCCTCAATGATATCTTCCGGAACTCCCTGAGCAACTCCCACTACATGCTCTGCTGCCCATGTCTTATCTCCAGCCTGCTCTGTAAACTTACTTGCTGGCGCATTACACTGTGGGCACTTGTCCGGTGCAGAATCTCCCTCATGAACATATCCACATACACTACATACAAATTTTTTCATCCTTATCTCTCCTTTAATTTTTTAATTTTATTTTCAAGTTTATCTGGCAAAAGACCAGCATAAACTTTATGTCGACATGCAGTCCTCACACTCACCATAAAAATATACCTGGTGTCCCTGAACCTTTCCCTGAAAGTTCTCAGCCGCCCTTTCTTCAATAAAATCAAGAGAGGACATCTCCAGATCCAGGATCTTATCGCATTTCCTGCAAACAAAATGGTAATGCGGCGTAACAGTAGCATCAAAATGATCTGTACTGTCTCCGCAGCTTAATCGAAGAATTTCACCGGATTCCGCCAGCAAATTCAGGTTTCGGTACACTGTACCAAGACTAAGCTTTGGAAATTGTGCTCTCAATTCCATATATACCTTTTCTGCTGTAGGATGTTCTTTGGTAGAATGCAGGTAAGCAAGGATCGCTTCTCTCTGTCTACTGTACTTGATTCCAGCCAAGGTATCCACCTCATTTTGATAATAGTAATTGTTACTGATATCATCATAAATGAAACTTTTCATTTTGTCAACAACTTTTTTTAAAATTTTTTATTTTTTTCACCTACCGCGAATTTTGTCATAAATTATAATAAAAGACAAACAAGGAGATTCCTTATGAATAACCGCTACATGAATTCCTGTGGCTGTGAACATCCGGATATGCCTCCTATGCCTCCCAAACCGCCAAAAGACAAAAAAAGTCTTGCAATGGCATATGTTCCATGGCAAAAATGGCAGAACGTGATGGACGGCTGCAGTGCGCTGAAACACGGTACCATCTTTGAAGAGCTGGTTTTACCGTTCGAGGGCTCCAGAGCTGCCTGCTCCCCATTTGCCGGCAGAACTGCGAACCATTATGACAACAATCATTACAGGAGGGGTATGAGATGAATCAGGCAGACAAAGAAAAAATGCTCCGTTATGTCCAGGAACTTGGATTTGCCATAGACGACGTCGTTCTCTATCTGGACACCCATCCCACCGATGAAGATGCTTTGATGTATTATAAAAAGTATAAGAAGCTGTACAAAGAAGCAGCGGAGGAATATACCCGCTACTTCGGTCCCCTGGTCAATGAAAATGTTAATGTAGACAATGGCTGGACCTGGGTAGAAGGACCATGGCCATGGGAAGGGGGATGCTAATCTATGTGGAATTATGAAAAAAGACTACAGTACCCAGTAAATATATCGAGACCAAATGCTGAGATCGCAAAGGTGATAATAAGCCAGTTTGGAGGCCCCGATGGCGAAGTCGGCGCTGCCATGCGCTATCTGTCCCAGCGGTATTCCAATACCAACCGGAAAGTTGCCGGGGTATTGACCGATATCGGTACAGAAGAACTTGCTCACATGGAGATCGTATGCGCCATCGTCCATCAGCTGA
>CAJUAU010000028.1:15460-36166 GCA_910584645.1 uncultured Eubacterium sp. | reverse complement strand
TCTCTACTATTCCTCTCTCCCCCCTCCCGATAATCATCTATTATCGTTACCAACCCACCCATTCCCCCTTGCCCCTCTTCCCCCCATATGTTAAAATATCTTAAACAGTATCCTAAACAGAAAAAACCAATGAAAGGAAACCGTATTAATCATGAAACTCATTGTGGGACTTGGAAATCCAGGAAGAGACTATGCGGGGACGAGACATAACATCGGTTTTGGTGTGATAGCCCGCATTTCAGACCAATATAATATACCGTTGGGCAGCAAGGAGCATAAAGCGGTATGTGGCAAGGGATTTATCGGGGGTGAGAAGGTGATCATTGCCCAGCCCCAGACATATATGAATCTGAGCGGAGAGAGTGTCAGGAGCATCGCCGACTATTATAAGATTGAGCCGGAGGACATCATCATTGCCTTTGATGACATTGATCTCGAAGTGGGGCAGCTCCGGGTGCGGAGGAAAGGAAGTGCCGGTGGGCACAATGGCATCAAGAGTATTATCCAGCACCTGGGAACCAACGAGTTTCCGCGGGTGAAGGTAGGAGTGGGAGCGAAGCCGGAGGGTGGCGATCTGGTGCGCCATGTGCTGGGCAGATTTTCCAGGGAGGATGAAAAGGCTATGGGCGAGGTGCTGGATCTCGCTGTCGAAGCGGTGGAGATGATCGTAACAGAGGGTGTAGATGCTGCGATGAATCGGTACAATGCCAGGCGGAAATCTTGATTTTTCCAGGGAAATAATATATAATAAAAAAGCAAACCACGGGCATCGCACTTTGCGAGAGTGCCCGAATACTTTCACGCAAATGAAAAAGGACGCACAATGAAAAATTGTGCGCTTCTTTTGTGCATAAAATGTAATAAAATCAGACAGGCAGAAACAGAGTTAGAAAGGCAGAGGGAAAGATGAACACATTACTCGCACCCCTCCGGGAACTGGAGGAATTTGACCAACTGAATACTTCCATGAAAAAGGGTGAGTTTCCGGTTCAGCTGGTAGGCTGTATGGATACCCAGAAGAGCCATATGATCGCCGGGGCGGGAGCAGACTGTCGGTTTCGCCTGATCATCACCCACAATGAGGTCCGGGCGAAAGAACTGGTGGAAGATCTGAAACTGTATGAGGGCAGGAGCGGCGTTTCCGAAGACGGCGAGATTCCAGAGACAATGTATTATCCGGCGAAAGACTTCATTTTTTACAGTGCGGATGTTCACGGGCAGGCGATCGTGAAAGAACGGCTGAAGGTGATCAAGAGACTGATGGAAAAGAAGCCGACTACCATTGTGACCACCATCGATGGGGGGATGGACTACTGTCTGCCGTTTTCCATGTACAAAGACCACAGCATGGAGGTTAAGATCGGGGATGTGCTGGAGCTGGAATCTTTCCGCAGCGGTCTGGTGTATATTGGCTATGAAAATGTATCCCAGGTGAGTAAAGAGGGAGAATTTTCTGTGCGGGGCGGCATTATTGATGTATTTCCGCTGACGGAGGACTGCCCCTGCCGTATTGAGCTCTGGGGAGACGAAGTGGACAATATCCGGCGGATCGACGTGGAGAGCCAGCGGTCCGTGGAAAATATAGAAGAGGTCAGCATCTATCCAGCGACGGAGATATTTTTGGAAGAAGACCAGGTGCTGGCGGGGATGCGCAGGATTGAAAAGGAATTAAAAGAATGCGTCTCTAGATTTAAGGAAGAGGGAAAAGTAGAGGAAGCCGCCAGGCTGCGGGAAAATGTGGAGAGCTTCCGGGAAAATTATCAGATCTATCATGGGCTGGTAAATCTGGAAAGCTATGTGAGTTATTTTACCGGGGAGGTACAGTCCTTTTTTGACTATTTTGCCGGGGAGGATGTGCGGGTGTTTGTAGATGAGCCCAGCCGGTGTGTGGAAAAGGGCGAGGCGGTGGAGTTTGAATTTCGTGAGAGCATGGTGAGCCGGCTGGAAAAAGGATATATTCTGCCTACGCAGATGGAAGTTCTATTTTCACTGCCCATTGTGCTGAAAAAGCTGGGAGACCTGCCGGTGCTGCTCCTTACCACCCTGGATATGGCGGTAAAAGAATTTGCAGTGAAGCGCAAATTCAATTTTCAGGTGCAGTCAGCGCCTTCCTATAATAATAATTTTTCACTGCTGGCGAAGGATATCCAGCGGTTGAAAAAGAATGGTTACCGGGTGCTGGTACTGTCTGGTTCCAGGACAAGGGGCGAGAGGCTTTGCCAGGATCTGCAGGACTTTGATGTGGTGGCATTTTATGGAAGGGATATGGAGCATGAACTGCTTCCGGGAGAGGTAATGATCGCCAAGGGAAATCTGCGGAAGGGGTTTGAGTATCCCAACCTTCGTTTTGTCGTGCTTACCGAGGGAGATATTTTTGGCGGGACAAAAAAGACCCGCAAGAGAAAGCCGAAAAAGTATGAGGGAGCGGCGATCCACAGTTTTAATGACTTAAAGATTGGAGATTACGTAGTTCATGAAAATCACGGGCTTGGCATATATGAGGGGATCGAAAAGATCGAAGTGGACCATATCACGAAAGATTATCTGAAGGTGTCTTATGCAGGTGGGAGTAACTTGTATATTCCCGCCACTTCCCTGGAGCTTTTGCAGAAATACGCCGGTGGTGACGCGGAAAAGGTGCCAAAGCTCAACCGCCTGAATTCGCCGGAGTGGAAGAAGACCAAGTCACGGGTAAAGGGTGCGGTGAAGGAGATTGCCGAAGAGCTGGTGGAGCTGTATGCTAAGCGGCAGGCGAGACAAGGGCACGCATTTGAGAAAGATACGGTGTGGCAGAAAGAATTTGAAGAGCTGTTTCCCTACGAGGAGACCGAGGACCAGCTGCGTGCTATCGAGGCGGCAAAGCAGGATATGGAGAGCCCCAGGATCATGGATCGTCTGATCTGTGGGGATGTGGGATATGGCAAGACGGAGATCGCCATCCGCGCTGCCTTTAAGGCAGTGATGGACGGAAAGCAGGTGGCGCTTCTGGTACCTACAACCATTCTTGCGGGACAGCATTACAATACCTTTGTCCAGCGGATGCGGGATTTCAGCGTCGAAGTAGGGATGTTGTCCCGGCTCAGGACGCCCAAGGAGAACCGGGAAACGATAGAGAAGCTGAAAAAGGGCAGGGTGGACATTGTCATCGGAACCCACAAACTTCTTGGGAAAAATGTGGGTTACAAGGATCTGGGACTGCTGATCGTCGACGAGGAACAGCGGTTTGGCGTGACCCATAAAGAAAAATTGAAACAGCTGAAAAATGATATTGATGTGCTGACTCTCACAGCTACGCCGATTCCCCGTACACTTCACATGAGCCTGGTAGGGATCCGGGATATGAGTGTGCTGGAGGAGGCGCCGGTGGACCGCATGCCGATCCAGACTTTTGTCATGGAGAAAAATGGGGAGATCGTCCGGGAGGCTATTCTGAGGGAGATCGGACGGGGCGGCCAGGTATATTATGTGTATAATCGGGTTGCCAATATGGATATCATCGCCGGCGAGGTGGCGAAGCTGGTGCCGGAGGCGGTGGTCAGCTATGCCCACGGGCAGATGAATGAAAGGGAACTGGAAAATACAATGTTTTCCTTCGTCAATGGCGACATTGACGTCCTGGTTTCTACTACGATTGTAGAAACCGGGCTGGATATTCCGAATGTCAATACGATCATTATAGACGAAGCTGACAAACTAGGGCTTTCCCAGCTGTATCAGCTGAGAGGGCGGGTGGGACGCTCGAACCGGACTGCTTACGCTTTTTTGATGTATAAACGGGATAAAATGCTCAAAGAAGTGGCGGAAAAGCGTCTGGCCGCAATAAAAGAGTTTACAGAACTGGGATCAGGGTTTAAGATATCTATGAGGGACCTGGAGATCCGGGGAGCTGGAAACCTTCTGGGCGCCAAACAGCATGGACATATGGAGGCGGTGGGGTACGACCTGTACTGCAAGATGTTGAATGAGGCGGTGAAACGGTTGAAAGGCGAGAAGGTGGAAAGCGACGAGTTCGAGACTAATATTGATGTAAAGGTGGATGGTTATATTCCACCGGATTATATACCAAATGAGTTTCAGAAACTGGATGTGTATAAACGGATCGCGGACATTGAGACAGTGGCGGAGAAGGACGACATTCTGGATGAACTGATTGACCGTTTTGGGGAGCCGCCCCAGAGCGTGTGCAACCTGCTGGATATTGCCCTGCTTAAAGTAAAGGCACATGAAAATTTCATTACTGCTGTGGCAGAGAAACCGGGCGGGGTACGGATCACAATGTATCCTCAGGCAGAGGTGGCGCCGGAGAAAATTCCGCCTCTTGTGGGAGAATTCGGAAAACGGCTTCGCTTTGTTCCAGATGCAACGCCATATTTTGTATACATCCCCCAGGAAGACGGAGAGCTTTTGCTCCAGTTGGACTATGTGGTGGATAGAATTGGAGAGATCAAGCGACAGGATAAAAAAATGGAGGAGACGCACAATGAAGAATAAGTTAAACAGAGGGTTTCGTACTATATGCAGGAGAATAATCTGCAGCATCGCAGTGGCAGCAGTGGTATTGGGGACTGCCGCCTGTTCTGATGATGGAGAGAACAAGGAAATTGAGGTTCCAAAGGCAGAAAAGGCAGCAGCTGTTACCAATGGAGAGCTGAAAAGCGACTCCACGGTGATCGGTGTGGGGGAAGCTGCAGTAAGCTATGATGAGTACCGGGTATACAGCTGGTTCCTGAAAAACCAGTACGAGGGCGTTCTTTCGGCAGAGGTGTGGGATTATAAACTGGGAGATGCCACCGTTGGACAAGCTGCCATTGAGGATATCCTGCGTCTGATCATTCAGATCAAGGTAATGAACAAGGCAGGAGCAGAGCAGGGGGTCAGTCTGGGAATCGATGAAAAAGAGGACATTGACCACAAGGCAGATCAGTACCTGGCGACGATCCCGCCGGAAGTACAGCAGGCTAATGGCATTACAAGGGATATCATGTACCGGATTTTTGAGGAAAATGAAGTGGCGAGAAAGGTATATGATGTGACAACTTCGGCGGCGATTGACAGAAAAGAAGTGCAGGCGGCAAAGGTTCTGCTGCTTCATCTTGAGGCAGATGATACAAACCGTGAGCAGGTCAGAAATAAGGCAAATGCCCTGTCGGCTGAACTGGGGCAATACACTGGGAATTTTACTTCTTTTGTTAAGGACAAAACAGGAAAAGCTCCGAAAGAGGTGATCCTTGGCAGCCTGGACAGCCGGACCGGCCTCGCCAGCACCGCGCTTTCCATGAAGCGTTATACCACCAGCGGCGTGGTGGAGGAAAAAGATGGTTTTTATATTATGTACTGTCTGAAAACAAGTACGGAGAGACTGAACAATGCTTACTGGGAGCAGTACATTTCAGAAGAACAGAACCGGGTTTTTCAGACCGCTTATGAAAATTGGGCGGAAAAATATGAGGTGAAGGTAAGTAAGTCACTTCTGGCAAAATAGAGAGAAAAGAGGAGTAAATGATGAGAGCGAGCGGAATACTGCTTCCGGTATCCAGTCTTCCATCGGAATATGGGATCGGGGCATTTGACAGAAGCGCGTTTGATTTTGTGGATACGCTGGTGAGTGCCGGTCAGAGGTACTGGCAGATCCTTCCCATGGGACCTACCGGTTTTGGGGATTCCCCCTACCAGTCCTTTTCCACATTTGCGGGAAACCCTTATTATATCGCGCTGGATGAACTGGTGCGCAAGGGGTATCTTGCCAAAAGGGACCTGGAGCAGTCCGGGCTTTGGGACGACGGGAAATATGTGAATTATGAAGCTCTTTACAACAAGCGTTTTCCCCTGCTGCGGAGGGCCTATAAAAATAGCGGGATCCGGGAAGATAAAAAGTTTTTGGAATTTGTAGAGGCCAATGATGACTGGCTGCCGGATTATGCACTTTTTATGGCAGTGAAGGACAGCAAGGGAGGGCAGAGCTTTCTGGAATGGGAGGAAGAACTCAAGCGGCGCAAGCCTGAGACACTGGTCCGTTATCGGGATATATATGAAGATGATGTGTATTTTTATATGTTTCTGCAGTATGAATTTGACGAGCAGTGGAGGCAGCTAAAGACCTATGCCAACGAAAAAGGGGTGCAGATCATCGGGGATATACCGATCTATGTGGCGCTGGACAGCGCCGATGCCTGGTCGCATCCGGAGCTGTTTCAGTTTACGGAGGATCTGGAGCCCAGGGCGGTGGCAGGATGTCCGCCGGACGCTTTTTCCGAGACGGGGCAGCTCTGGGGCAATCCATTGTATGACTGGGAGTACCACCAAAAAACGGGATTTGACTGGTGGCTGAAGCGGATCACCCATTGTTTTAAGTGGTATGATATGGTGCGCATCGATCATTTCCGGGGCTTTGATGAATATTATGCCATCCCCTACGGAGAGCCCACTGCAGTCAATGGCGCATGGGAACAGGGACCAGGGATACGTCTTTTTGAAGTGATGGAAGAGAAACTGGGGAAGAGGGAGATCATCGCAGAGGATCTTGGCTTTTTGACAGACAGCGTAGGGAAACTTTTGAAGGATACCGGTTATCCGGGGATGAAGGTGCTGCAGTTTGCATTTGATTCCAGAGAAGAAAGCGATTATATGCCCCATAATTATACATCGAACTGTGTGGTATACACGGGGACTCATGACAATCAGACAACATATGGCTGGTGGGAGGAGATGTCGAAAGAGGACCGGGATGTAGCGCTTCGGTATATGAACCTGCCCTCCCGTTTTCTGACGAAGAAAAAACTTACCTGGCAGCTGATCACCATGGCACAGCGCAGTGTGGCGGATCTGTGCATTATTCCGGCTCAGGATTATCTGTGCCTTCCAGCGGCAGCCCGCATCAATACACCCTCCACCCTGGGGCATAACTGGCAGTGGCGTATGGAAAAGGGCGCGTTTACGGATGGTTTATGCGAGAAGATCCGGAATATGACCAGGCTTTATGGCAGACTGGGAGCAGGGCTTTAAAAAAGCCCTGGACGATTTTGGAACAGTGAATGCTTCTCATCCTGTCTGCCAGAAAGATTTTGAGAAGCTGCTGGGCGAGGATAAAAAATAACGGACGGTCGAATCTATTATGAGTAACAATTAAAATAGGGAAAATGAAATGAGGACGAGGGAGGCGGGACTATGTTGCAGACAATGAATGCTTTGATGGAAAAGTATATTGCACAGGTTCAGAAAATATATGGTTCAAATTTGCGAAAAGTAATCCTGTATGGTTCTTATGCCAGGGGGGATTTCGGGCCAGATTCAGATGTTGACCTTATGATATTGATTGATATGTCTGACATGGAGTTGAAGTCATACAGCCAGAAACTTTCTTATATGACATATGATTTTAATATGGATAATGACATTGATATTAAACCGATTGCTAAAAGTAAAGAGCATTTTGAAAAATGGGTTGTAAATTATCCGTTTTATGCCAATATTGACAGGGAAGGAGTTGTTTTATATGGAGCGGCCTGACCAGAATATAGGTACAAGAAAAGATCTCGTTTTGTATCGGATACAGAGTGCCAAATCAGATTTGAATGCAGCAAGGATTCTATTTGAAGCAGAAGAATATAAAGGGGCAAATAACAGGGCTTACTATGCTGTTTTTCATGCGATAAACGCAGTTCATGCGTTGAATGGGAATGGCTACAAACGCCACAAGGACGCAGTAGCAAATTTTAATAAACACTATGTGAAATCAAAGATTTTTCCCAGAGAGGTTGGAAGAAAGGTCAGTGAAATAGAGGAAATACGCCATGCGAGCGATTATGATGATTTCTATCTTGCAAGCAGAGAGGAAACAGAGTGTCAGATTGCGGTAGCGGACGAGTTGATACAGTTGATTGAATCATATTGTATGTCGCAGATAGATGAAAGAGGAAAGAAAACAGATATTGAATGAATAGGATGTATCGTGATGGGGGCGGCCGGTCTAAAAAGGAATATCTTGAGAGAATAATCGGCATCTTTAAAAGGTGCCACATTATCTGACGAGAAGTAATTCTAAGAGGATTTTTCCGTTATAATATATTGATGTGTATAAAAAGCCTGCGGAATTCTGCAGGCTTAAAACTTATCCAGGAGGTTAACCCCTTTGTGGGCGGCTAACCTCCTGGATTATTATATTATTAAGTATCAAATTTAAACCTGAAAATTTGACAGTGTTATGCCTTCCGCGATAAAATACAAACAGTAATGTATGAAAGGAAATTTTTCCTAAAAGGAGGAGAAACACGATGAAAAGTAAAAACAAAAAAATTCTAGCAGTGATAATGGCTGCTACTTTGTTTCTGACAAGTATGCCGGAGCTTTTTGAGAAAAAAGCATCAGCGGCGGAAACAGCATGGAAAGTTTTGGGAGAGGAGGATCTGCCAGTAGATGAACTCTATGGGTGGTATCCGGATAGCGATTCTTCTCAAGGAAACCTGATGATCGGTCGAAAGGACGGAAAGCTTGCATTGCTGGACGGCAGCATGAAGCTTCTGAAGAAGACAGAGTATGATCAGATTGAGGACTATTTACGACTTTGGAAGAGATAAGTTTACGGGCTACGTTATGCGCCATTCATTGATGCCTTAACGGATGACCGACGACAAATAACAATGCGGGGTCGCCGCTATACAGCCCCGCCACTCACCTCCACGTGTTCTGTAGTGTGTCAGTCTTATAAAAGAATTGTATCAGAAGGAATATAGAAAAGAAAAGCGAAAGTCAGCCAACATGTTTCATGACACATTGGTGCCTTTCGCAGAAAGGCGGATTATAACAATGAACAAAAACAAACAAAGAAAATTCAAATTTCAGAGACAGACGGCCCTGCTTCTGACAGGAGCCCTGCTGGCAGGTCTCCTGCCCCTGGGAACAGTGACGAAGAGCCGGGCGGCGGAACAGCCAGCACTCCGAAATCCCCGCATTCTCAAAACCACTCAGGAAGTGGCGCCGGGATCAAGTGAAAAAATAGAGCTGAAATATCCAATAACTGACAGTAAAGGAATTACTACCTGGGACTGTATCTGGTTTGGAAACTACTGGCAGGAGGACACCAACGGGGATGGAAAAGCGGATAAAAATGACGAGAAAACTCCCATCAAGTGGAGGGTGCTGTCAGTGGAGGGCGACGACGTATTTCTGCTGGCAGATAAAAATCTGGACTGCCAGAAGTACAATGATACATTTACAAATGTCACTTGGGAGACCTGCACGATGCGCAGCTGGCTGAATGGGTATGGAGCCGAGGCAAACCGGGAAGGAAAGAGTTACAGAGAAAACGGCTTTTTAAATTATGCTTTTACAGTGGACGAGCAGTCAGCTATACGCAAGACAAACGTGGTGAACAGATACGAGAATGAATATGGCACAAAAGGAGGAAATGATACATCGGACCAGATATATTTGCTGTCGATTGGAGAAGCGAAAAACCCGGCATATGGGTTTACCTCAAATGAGGATGATACGAAAACGAGGGAAGCAGAAAATACAGTTTATAGTTTATGCCGATGGGAGAAAGATTCAGTCTAGCAGTTTAAACGATGCGGACAGCACTCATGAGTGGTTGCTTCGATCGCCAGGTTATCATAGTAATAATGCATCTTATGTGTATGATGATGGAGGCATTGATGGAAATCACTTTGTTTATAACGATGTTGCAGTGCGACCCGTTTTGCATTTGGACCTGTCGTTGGATTTAAACTGGTCATATGCCGGAACAGTTGTTATCTTAGATATGCTGGAGGGAATGTGGAAAATATATTCCGGTTTTGTGGACGGAGTGGAACGGACATTAACCTTAAAGTGGCTTAATATAGTGGATGAAGATGATTTAGTCCTTGGTTTATCCCTTGAGATTCTTTTGAGAATTGGAGACGGGAGCTCATTTAGCGTTTCGCACAGTGAGGATTATATAGATGTAGGAATAGATAGATATGGTACTGTGCAAATCTTGAAGAAAGACAAATATGTGTTGTGGTGGAGTTATGATTTGGAGCCTGATTATTCGTTTATAACCTTTCGGACGGTGCCAAATTCAGATGATTCAAAAGGCTATATGCATGATATCGAATCTTTTATTTTCGAAGGTGAGGGAGAACAAGCTGTCATCGTTGGGTATAAAAGTACTTCTGGCGACATTTATCCCATTCCATCGTTTGATGAAATGAAGGCGTATGCGGAAGTTGACAGCCCAATTCAACCCTCATATGTCACTGGGAATCAACCGACAGAATCGGCGACACCGATACTGTCCGCCTCAGCCTTTCCAACTCCTACATCGGTGACAGCAACATCAAAACCGACAAATACACCGGATATAGCGCCGACACATAGTCCGGGAACAGCGCCAACCATACACCCTTCACAAACGATGATTCCTCCATCAGCCACAGCAGTTCCAGTTCCTGATGGAATCGGTGCCTGGGACAATAGTAATGTAACAGGGCTTAAAAAAGGTGATTGCTTTGTGGCGGGGAACATAAAGTATAGGGTGGCGAAACTCAAAGGAAAGAAAGGAGAAGTCGCAGTTGTGGGTGTAAAATCGAAAAAAAGCAAGTCTTTAGCCATTCCACAGAAGGTAAAGAAAGAAGGGATTGCGTTTACAGTTACATCCATTCAAAAAAATGCCTTTATGGGCTGTAAAAAAGCAAATAAGCTGACGATTAAATCCACAAGTATACGAGGAATCGCGAAAAAAGCATTCACCGGTCTTTCCAAAAAGATTCAAATTAAGATTCCAAAATCAAAGGTGCCTCAATACTGGAGTGCGCTGAGAAAGCTCGGGTACAATAAGATTGATTGGTAAATGCAAAGGAACGGAAGAGGGCAGTTGATGCCAAAAAGCTTGACAAATTAGGCTTTTTAGTGTATATTTACATCAGTGATCGTGTTGCAGATACTTGAGAGGCCTGCAACCTGAAAAGGGCTCCTGTGGGAGCTCTTTTATTTACGCAAAGGTGAAGCATTACACACGTGGTTTGGAGGGTAGTGTTTCCTTCAGGGCGATGATGAATTTGATATTGTAAAAAATATAAAGATAGCTAGTGTACATTTTTTCTTTGTTACTGTATAATGGAATATATATCCATTAGAAAATCCATGGCAATCATGCTCATGTGAAAGGAAGTGCAGAATGAATCATACAAAAATGAAAAAAAACCTGCTTTTTATCGATAATGGGCAGACCTATGAAGAACTTTGCCGAATACTTGATGACGAATACAATATAAAGATGGTAAGGGATATGAAAGCTGCAAAGGATATCCTCAAACAAAGCAAGGTGGATATTCAGGCGCTTCTGATCCATGCGGATCTGCAGGAAGATATCCGAAAGGCTGTCGAATTCGTAAAAGACAGTGACAGGCTTATCTCCATACCAATTCTTATTTATACTGACAAAGAGAACCCGGCGGATGGTTTTGCGTATCTTGGATCAGGCGTTACTGATTGTATTACCAAACCATTTATCAGTAAAATTATTAAAAACAGGATTTCAAATGCGATTGCATTTACGGATTCCCTGACCTTTTATGGGATTGAAAAAATGCTTAAACAGCTTCCTTCCAATATTTTTCTCAAGGATAATGAGTGCAAATATGTCTTTGCGACAAAGTATTGGCATCATCTGAAAAAGGCGGATGATCCTGACTGGTCGATCAGGGGAAAGACGGATCCTGAGATACGCAAAGATAAACATAACGCTATAGAAGCGCAAAAAAGAGATATGGAAATCATTGAAACTGGCAAGGGCACGACATACACGATTGAAATCAATGAGGATGGAATACAGGAATTTCTCCAGATTATAAAACAGCCACTCTTCAATGAAGAGGGTGCTGTTACCGGTATCGTTGGCTTGATCAATAATGTGACGGAACACGAATTGCTGAAAAAGAAGCTGCGGGATCAGGCAATAACGGATGCGCTGACAGGTCTGTATAACAGGGCATATCTGGATGAGTTTATAAAAACCCACAGCGATGACTGCTATCCGCTTTCCATTATTTCCGCTGACTGTGACGGCCTCAAGGAAATAAACGATACGTATGGACATACTGCGGGAGATGAATACATAAAAGCGACGGTAAGCCTTTTCAAAATGGTTCTGCCAAAGGAGTGCATATTGTTCCGCATGGGCGGAGATGAATTTCTCGTTTTATTACCATCTACTTCGGAGGAGAAAACCCTGCTCCTCGTAAAACAGCTGAAAGATAAACAAAACCTGTTCCGTATACAGAATCGGCCGTTAAGCATCTCATTTGGTGTATCTGTCATGAACAGCAGGGCGGACAGCTTCCATATGTGCATTACCGATTCGGACAGAAATATGTACTTTGAAAAAAGGAAAAAACACAGATAATTTTAAGTTCTCATTTGCAAAACTTAATTTGCTGATGGGAGTCTTTGTGAGACCGGTTTCTTTTTGGAAGCCGGTTTTTTAAATTGTTTAATAATGTCAGAGTGGCATTTGGTCCTTTTGCAATGTCGAATTATGTCGAAAAATGCGATATTTTCTTACGAGAAACGGAGTCTATTTTATATACTTTGTGATTAAAATAATGTATAATGAAAGAAATTTACAAAAGCGAACAGAAGGGATAACAAGTTATGAGAAAAGAGCTGCCGGTTACAACAGAACCATGGGTAAAAACATATTCCTATTATGCACTGCCAATGTGTGTGATTATGGCGGATGAACGAATTGGAAAGCGGGTTGCGGAGTTTGAGATTTTGGATGGCAGTGGATACGAATGGAAAAGTATACATATGAAGAAAGGGGAGGAAGACCGCTGGTACTATGAGTCTGAAGATGATTATAGCAAAGAGTGTAATGGCTGCATTTATCGTCCACTTGAACACAATGAGGGATTTATCCGTATCAAAATAGATTTTCAGCAGCATTCAGAACCATGGGCTGCGATCAACCTCTTTGTAACAGATGAAGAGGAAAATATACTTTTAGGTGATGAACAATATCTCTGCCGGTTTGGAAATTTTATATATGATGGTGTAAGCCTATATTTTAATGGCAAACGGGCAGATACAGCCAGACAGGTTTTGAGCAAAAGAGACGAACTGGTTTTAAATGTATCAAAGGGAAAAATAGAAGCTTTTATCGGAGAAAAAAAGCCGAAGAAGATTGGAGAGAAAGAAATTGTTTCATCAAAACCATTATACATCGGAGTACAGGTCAGGCATGAAGACAATTCTTTTTACCCATGGATTTTTTCCAATTTTATTCAGATAAACTGTGATGTGAACTGTACCCACAGAAGACTGGATTATTATTCTTTCTACAAAGATGAGGAATACGACCTGATCAGCTATTTCTTAGACCGTAATCGGTTTGCTTCATGGGAATTGATAAAAATGGGGGGAGTTCATGCCCTGAAACAGGAAATATTAAAGGGGCATTATGTAGAATTAAAGATAGACCAATACTATTTGTCTGGACATGAAGAATATCATGTGAGGCATCATTTGCATCAGAACTTGATATATGGTTTCGACGACCACATACACGCGTTTCTGACGTTGGGATACAATAATTCCGGCAAGATAAAAAGATACAGGATTCAGTATATGGAAATGAAACTTGATCTAAAACGGTATCCTGACATTAAGATCAAGATTATCACCTACCGGCAGGGCATTCACTTTTATCGTTTTATGCCTTCCTATATAAAGGGAGTATTTGAGGACTATCTGGCGGAAATAAATTCAGAGGCAAAGACGCAGGCATTTTTGCCCTCGGAAGAGAGGGTTTTTGGATTAGGAATCTATGAAGAACTTAAGACAGAGGCGGGGCTTCGTGTTTTGGTTTCGGACAGACGTGTATCTTATTTGTTATATGAACATAAGCAGATAATGAATCGACGGATTTTGTATATGCGGAACATAGGTATTGTGAGTGAGGGGTTATTAAAAAAGATAGAAAAGCAGCTGCAGGTACTGATAAAGGTAAGTTTTAATCTGCTTCATGTGGCTCAAAAATATAGGATCAGACCATCCCAGAGAGAGGATGAAAAATTAATTGCTATGCTGGATGAATTAAAGGAAAATGAAAAAGAACTGCTTACTTGTCTGGTGGAAGAGGGGGCTTGGTAAATTGGATCAGGAAATCAGAGATAAAATCGTTACAATATTTCGGGAGTGCCGAAAGAACAGTGAGGAGGGATTAACTGATATAAAAGAATTAGAAATGGATTCGACGGAGGTGCTGGAATTTATTTTAGCGATAGAAGATGAATTTGGAATTCAATATGATGATTTTGCGGAACTTTCCCTGCATATGGAAACAAAGGAGGAGATGTTTGATTTTTTGACAGCAATGGTGAAACAGAGGAGGAAATAAAAGGGATGGAAAACAAAAGATATGAGATGGCGCTTCATGCTTATAGAACGGTTCCCTACTATCGGAAAAAAATAGAACAAGATTCTGTTTTGTTAAAAGACTTAGAAAACCAAGAGGGCTGGGAGAAGCTGCCGCTGACGGAAAAAAACCAGATCGCCTTTATGCAGGATCAGCTGATATCAGAAGATTTTTTAGGGGAATTGGTCACTGGGCAGCTGTTAAGAAGTCATACCTCAGGAAGTACGGGAACCTATCTCGATGTATACTGGAATCATGCAGATTATACAGCAGCCCTTGTGTCGCTGTGGATGGAGCGATACAGATATGCTGGTGTACATACAAAAGACAGGGTATGTATCTTTAATACAACTCTTAAGGATCAGCAGGAATATCAAATTGGCAAATCCCAGATGATGATATCAAAGCAGAATCTTTCAAGAGAGAAATTGTTAATGATGTATGAAAAAATATTGGAATTCGATCCCGTCTGGTTTCTGGTTCATCCAGGGATTGCAGGAGTATTTCTTCAGATCGTAAAAGAATATAAACTTCCCATTCCTTCCAGTCTTAAATATATTGAGCTGACTGGAGAGATGGTACTAGAAGGATTCAAAGAAGAACTGGAAAAAACCTTTCAATGTAAAGTCAGATGTCATTATGGCACAATGGAAGTGAATACTATCGGTATAGAAGATAATGGGATTTATCGTATCTTTCAAAATTCTGTTTATATCGAGGTGATTGGCAGGGATGGAAAGGTGCTGCAGGAGGGAGAGACTGGGGATATCTATGTTACATCATTACATAACCGAGCTATGCCTGTGATCCGTTATGGCACAGGGGATCAAGGGAGAATTGTAACAGGAAAGGATGGACGCCGGGGAATTGAGTTGAAACAGGCGAGAAAAAACGACCTCCTGTATATCTCTGAGGGACACCAGATCCCTCCTGATGTATTATTGGGACCGGTGGAGCAGATCAACCAGGCAATGGGCTTGATGATATATCAGTTCCAGGTCGTTCAGCAAAGCTTGCATTCGTTGCTGGTAAAAGTGGTTTTGGATCCAGATATGTATCAAGGTGATTTTATAAGGCTCTACCAGGAGCTTTTCACAGAAGAATGGAAGGGGGGATTTGATTGGAAATATGAGTTTTATGATACCGTTCAGATAAACCAGGATACGGGAAAATCTGGCTGGTTCGTAAATCAGGTCACAAAAGAAAGTAAATTAGTACACTAGAAGGGAGAATATGTTATGAAAAATGTAAAATTAAGAAGAATTATATCTGTTTTTTTGGTTTGTGCCATGGCAGGAACAAGATTGATCGGGGAAGAGGCAGTATTGATACATGCGGCGGAAGAACTACAGGAGTATATTATTACAACGGATGATATCACTACGCTGAATAAGATAAAAAAACAATATAAAGAACATATTGTGGATGACTATAAAGCATATCATATAGATGATAAAGTTTCTGTGTATGCTGGGCTTACGGATAGGCAGCACAAAAGCATTGAAAAAATGGATGGTGTGGCAAATGTCGAGGAGAATATTGTTTTTTCTGCATGTAAAAGTAATGGAAAACATGCTGTGAAGAAAACGAAAGCGAAAAAGTCAAATGCGCTGGACTGGAACATGAGAATGATAGGCGCTGTCTCTTCCAAACTGCCAGATACGGATAAAGGCAGGGGAGTAAAGGTGGCAGTTATGGATTCCGGGGTGGATGTATCCGAAGATGTGAATGTCGTGGAACGGGTAAACCTTGTGGATGACGAGAAGTATATCGCTCCCTTTTATGAAGATATTACTGGTCATGGGACCAGTATCGCCGGCATTATTTCAGATATAAATCCCAAGGCTGAGTTGTATTCTGTCCGGGTGCTGGATTCGAGCAACACAGCGAAGCTTGACCGGGTGATCGAGGGAATATACTGGTGCATTGATCATGATATAGACATCATAAATATGAGCTTTGGAACGAAGCAGCGATCCACCGCGCTGGAAAAAGCAGTTAATGCCGCATACGATGCCGGGATATTATTAGTCTCTGCCGCTGGGAATGGGGGAAATGAAGAGAATGTGGAATATCCTGCCGCATATGAGAAAGTCATAGCAGTTGGCGGTGTGGATAAAAATGCGGTTCTGACGGATGAAAGCGCCACTGGCGAAGAGGTGGAGCTCGTCGCCCCAGGAAGCCAGATCTTGACAGATGGAGCCTTTGGTGGGAGCCTTGTGGCAGGAGGAACCAGTCTGTCTGTGGCACATGTGACCGGAGCCGCCTCAGCGATATGGCAAAAGGATCTGTCAAAAACAAACGGGTTTGTGAGAGGCCTGCTGTCAGACAGCGCAAAAAGATTAGGTAACAGTAAATACTATGGAAGCGGGCTGGTTGATATTAAATACGCATTGAAACATTATAAGAAATACGCAGACCGTTATTCGCAGATCCCATGTGAAACCGGGGAGACTGTCGAGGAGGTTTGCCCGGAAAATGATTCTGCGGTGCAGACCTTTGATGATGTGGAACTGGTAGAAGGACGGTGGAATGGTACTGCACATGAAGGTTTGGTTGACTTTGGGAATAATTTACCAAGCTTGGAAGTTGGTTTGACGGCAAATGAGCTGCTGATAATAAAAGATGCCTGTGCAAAGGTGGATGGTATAGCAGGTGCTGCAGAAATATCGGAAAATCATTTTAGTACATCAACGAAGAAAGTATTGCATGGAAAGTATAATTATGTATCGACCATGAGATACCTGTTTCGGGTGAGTAGAAAAATATATGATTCGCCTGAAGGAACTACGGTTTCGTCGTGTTGTAATGCGTATAGTTACAATCCACATACAGATAATGTAGAGTTAGACAGAAGTTTACCTGGTAAACTTAAAAATGCAATACAATATATGACTGCCGCCGATACCAAAATTAAAAACCCATCTGGAATCTCTTGGCAAAGGAAAAGAGGGCTGCGAGTTTTGGGGATGTTGCTGCATGTCGTTGGAGACACTTATGCTCACAAATCTAAGGTTCCTACGATTTGTTTTAATAATCCAGAGGTTAGGAATGCAGCTGGCAGCTCCTGGAATGAATTTAAAAAAGCAGTTAGTAATGGAATGATGTTTAAATATGTAAAATATTATCTCGGATCCCAATATGTAGATGATGTATTTTTCTATTCAAGTAGATACGAAGCAGCTAAAAAAGTGTCGAATAATGTGTTAAGACATTTTGTGGCTGGATTAAACGATATTGCAATTGATCAAGCTTTAACAGCTGGTCTGATTTATGATGAAGGAACGCATTATTTGCGTGAAGAAACAAAACTTGCCTATTTGTCGAAACATGTGAGATGGGAGTTTAATGACAAAAATAGGGCTCTTGTGGCAGGAACGGCTAGTTTTAATCCATGTAAAGGAGAATACATAAGTTTTAAATAGGGAAGGTGAAATGATATGAAAAAAGCTTTATTTGTTGTAGGATTATTATGTGCTGGAATTATATTGGGGGCTGGAGAGCACAAGATTTATGCTCACGCCAGTAGGAAAGATGCCAATGAGAAAAGTTACCTGCCTTCTAAATATTGCTATCGGGTGAAAGAAAATATGTTTGTTAAAAAGGATTATGAGGAAATTTTGAACCCAGAAGAGCTCCAGGATGCTAAAGGGATTGAAATACAAAAAAGTTTTATGAATCATTCAGATCCGACAAGAGTTGTTTTGGATGCGGATGGTAGAAAAATATCCCAGAATCAACTTAAGAAGATTATCGCATTAAATAAACTTAAAGAATTGAGTATTGAAAACGCAGATATTCAGGAGATCTCTCTTTCTCAGGCTGTGAAATTAGAAACTCTAACGATAAGGAATTGTATGCATTTGGAACGTTTGGACGTCAAAGGGGCAAAACAATTAAAGAAATTGGCAGTAGAGAATGCGCCTGTAAAAAAATTAAATCTTGAAAAGAATAAAAAATTAGAAGAAGTATCGGTTCAGTCAGGACTTTCTTGTGTTCTATTCGATTTTACCAAGCAGGAGGCAGGTAAGATTCCAGTTTTCCCCTGGAGTGATTACGAATGTAAGATTCAGTTCCCGAAGAAAAATCGGATAGTAAAATTGAATTATTTTACTACAGATCATGAGATTGATGTTTCAAGGTGCAGAAATCTTAAAGAAGTTCATATGTCCAAAGATTGTAAGATAAAGGCAGACAATCAATGGTATAAAAAGAATGGTAAAAAACTAGTCATTTATGCAGATGGGATTCGCCAGAAAAAGCTGTCTGTTAAAAGAAATAAAAGTATTGTTTTGTTAAAAGCAAGAAAAGTAAAGAATAAAAATTTGCAATACTACTTTGGGGAAGATGAGGAAATAGTCCGACATTTGTGTACTATTTTTGCTGGTTAAGGCGGTAAATGGAAAGGGGAACAAAGATATGAAAAGAATCTATATAAAAATTTTAGCTGCTACAGTTTATATGCTCCTTTTTGTTTCTTGTGCTATATTTTGTGCAGTGGATGTACAGGCAGAAGCAAAACAGGAATATATGACGGATGTTGTGCTGGATGAAGTACATTTTTCAGATCAGCAGTTTAGAGAAAAATTGAAATTATATGTAGATGTAAATAAAGATGGTATTTTGAGCCGGGAGGAAAGAGAAAAGATATATTATTTAGATTTGCATAGCTATACGAATGGAATAACAAATTCCTGGTTTTATGATATGAAATATATGGTATCAGGGTTCTATAGTGAGGACTATATAATTTCCTATAAGACCAGATCTGCATTGCTTTTGAATTTCAATTATGATGACCGGTCAGGTAAAGCTGTAGCGGATAAAGCGATTGATTTAAAGGGGATTGAATATTTTTTTAATCTTCAGGAAGTAAAAATGGATAAATATGAACTTATATCAGGGTCTTTCAGAAACAATTCAAATTTGAGAAAGATCTGGATTGGCTGTTCTGATGCAGAAGAAAGAAATTATGATTTGATCCAAAGAGATTTTCCAGTATCCCAGCTGACATATGTTCATCTAAAAAATGTGGCAGTAAAAACATTAAATCTAAAAGAAATGCCAAACTTACAAGTTTTAAGGCTAATTGCATCAGTTGAAAGCAATTACCGGCTGTCTGCTTTAGATTTTTCACAAAGTTCGAGATTAAGAGAAATAGAACTTGGGAATATTGTGCCAATAAAATTAGATTTAACAAAGAATGAAAAAGTAAATATTGTAAAAGTGTATTCTGGAGAATGCAGAGCTGGTTCAGAGTATGGATTAAATCCCAAAAATAAATTATGGTACCAGTATTTTTCACCACAGAAGAGTATGAAATGCAAGATTACCTTTGCTAAAAAGAACAATGTACAAACGCTTTATTACTTCACTGCGGATAAAACCATCGATATCTCAAGGCTTTCCAAGCTGGAGGATTTTCAGACGTTGAAATCTGTAAAAGCAAAAGTAAAATCAAGCTGGATCCGTAAGACATTCAAGAAGAAAAAGTGGGGATGTGCTGTTGTGAAAAGTGGGAAATTTATTAAAAAGATAAAGGCTGGGAAGAAAAAGAAGTATACTATCATATAGTTTATGTGAAGTGGCACCAATCTGGAATTTTAGGATTCAGATTGGCGCCGCTGTTAAGTGAAGTCAGCAATCTATGAGATTTAACTCTTCGAGGAAATACGTTGACTTTACCGGACTATTGTGATAGTCTATAAGTGACTATATAAGTAGGAAAGGGGGTATTTTCATGAAAAGAACAGCACGAAGGATCATGACAGGGGTTATCCTGTGTATGATCATATTGTATGGAAACATTGAAACAGGGAAGGAAGCAAAAGCAGAGGTTAAGCCGGAGTATATGCAGGATGTTCCTCTGGATGAGGCCCATTTTCCAGATGAATATTTTAGGGCAGAACTAAAAAGGGTGCTGGATGAGAACAAAGATGGAATTCTTAGCAGACAGGAACGAGAGAAGATTTACTATTTGCAGTTAAATGAGACTTTTGGCAGCTCGCTTCATAATCGCTGGTATTCCGATATGAAATATTTAAAATACTATAAATACGACCGAGAGGATTATTTAGTATATCATAGTAGTAAAAGCAGACAGACTTTCGAACTTCAGGGGAAGACAGATATTAACCAGGCATGTGAAATTTTGTATAAGGACGCAGAAAACTGGAGTGACAAAATAGACTTGACAGGAATTGAATATTTTTTCAATCTTCAGGAAGTGAGGGCAGATAAATATGAGCTTTTGTCCGGTTCCTTTAAAAATAATGTGAATTTAAGAAAGATATGGGTGGGCTGCACTAATT
>CAJUAU010000028.1:0-15360 GCA_910584645.1 uncultured Eubacterium sp. | reverse complement strand
TCGTCTGCCGGCTCTCAATCTGTCTAAAAATGTAAAATTAAAAGAGCTGGAACTGGCAAATATTATGCCAGTCAAACTGGATCTAAGGAAGAATGCTAAATTAGAAACTGTAAAAGTGTATTCCGGAAAATGTAAATCCGGTCAGGATTATGGACGAAATTTAAAGTGGAAGGATTACTATAAGTATTACCTGCCAGAAAAAAATATGAAATGCAAGATTACCTTTGCTAAAAAGAACAATATACAGACGCTTTATTATTTCACTGCGGATAAAACCATCGATATCTCAAGGCTTTCCAAGCTGGAAGACTTTCAGACTTTGAAACCTGTAAAAGCAAAAGTAAAGTCAAGCTGGATCCGAAAGACCTTCAAGAAGAAAAAGTGGGGATGTGCTGTTGTAAAAAGTGGTAAATTTATTAAAAAGATTAAGGCTGGGAAGAAAAAGAAATATACCATGATATAGTTTATTTGCAGCGGCGCCAATCTGAAATTTCAGGATTCAGACTGGCGCCGCTGTTAAGTGAATGCAGTAATTTTTGAGATTTAACTTTTTAGAGAAAAACGTTGATCTTGCCGGACTATTGTGATAGTCTATAAGTAACTATATTAGTAGTGAAGGGGGGTGTTTTTCATGGAAAGAACAGCACGAAGGATCATGACAGGGGTTATCCTGTGTATGATCATATTGTATGGAAACATTGAAACAGGGAAGGAAGCAAAAGCAGAGGTTAAGCCGGAGTATATGCAGGATGTGCCTCTGGATGAGGTCCATTTTCCAGATGAGTATTTTAGGACAGAACTGGAAAGGTGGCTGGATGAGAACAAAGATGGGATCCTGAGCAGGCAGGAACGGGAGACAGTCCATTATTTGAGTTTGAATAGTGCTGGCAGCGTGGTCATTAACTGCTGGTATTCCGATATGAGAGATACAGGTCGGGAAGATAATCTGGTATATCATAGTAGTAAAAGCAGACGGACTTTCGAACTTGGTGAGAAGACATATGCTAACCAAACATGTAAAATATTGTACGAAGGCGCAGAAAAATGGAGCGATAAAATAGACTTGACGGGAATCGAATATTTTTTCAATCTTCAAGAAGTAAGAGTAGATAGATATGAGCTTTTGTCTGGTTCCTTTAAAAATAATGTGAATTTAAGAAAGATATGGGTGGGCTGCACTAATTTGGGAGATAAAGGTTATCATCAGGTTCAGAAGGATTTTCCGGTGTCCCAGCTGACATATATGCATTTAGAAAATATTTATGCGAATGAATTGGATGTAGACGAAATAGCTGGCCTCCAGGTCCTGAGGGTGATACTGCCGGATGAGAGCGGCCGTCGTCTGCCGGCTCTCAATCTGTCTAAAAATGTAAAATTAAAAGAGCTGGAACTGAAAAATATTATGCCAGCCAAACTGGATCTAAGGAAGAATACTAAATTGCAATCTGTGAAGGTGTATTCTGGTAAATCTAAAACTGGTCAAGGCTATGGACGGGATTTAGAAGAGAAGCCTGGTTATGTGTATTACCTGCCAGAAAAAAATATGAAATGCAAGATTACCTTTGCCCCAAAAAACAATATACAGACACTTTACTATTTCACTGCAGATAAAACCATCGATATCTCAAGGCTTTCCAAGCTGGAAGATTTTCAGACTCTGAAATTTGTAAAAGCAAAAGTAAAGTCAAGCTGGATCCGTAAGACATTCAAGAAGAAAAAGTGGGGATGTGCTATTGTAAAAAGTGGGAAATTTATTAAAAAGATTAAGGCTGGGAAGAAAAAGAAATATACTATGATCTGAATTTGAGAGTAGGAATATTGACAGTTCATATCATACATTTTGAAGGGAGGTAAGAACACTATGAAGAAGATAAAAATTAGTATAATATTAGCAGGGATATTGATTTGTTTTTCATTTTTCTGCGCGGAACCAAAGCACTCACGGGCAGCAGTCAATGCAGATGGAAGTGTGCCGGTCAACGAGGAAAATTTTCCAGATGAGAGGTTTCGGTGTTTGGCAGCCCGGTATGATACAGACAAGGATAATATATTGTCATTAAAGGAGAGAAGTGTATTAAAACATTTGTATATTAATTATATTGATCCGTTTTATTATCAGGATGCTACGGATTATGATCTGGTTGAACCTCTTTTCCCGGATGTTCGGTCAGAGACAGAGACGTTGTCCTGGAGGTCGGGGAAGGAAAGCCAGCAGACGCTGTCGGTAAAAGGAATAGAATATTTCCCGGAATTAAGGTCCTATTCTGTTAATGGATATGAAAAGACCCAGGGATCACTGAAGAAAAATGCAAAATTGAAAGAGATCTGTATTGATGATGATGGCGAAGGAGGATATGTGCCATGGTTCTGTAACTGGACAGATTGTTCCAGGCTGGAGCAGGATTTCCCGATGAAACAGTTGAAGGTCATCAAATTTGGTCCCGGTTTCCAATGTTCTGTTTTTTCTTTGAAAAAGGCGGTGAACCTGGAAGAACTACGGATCGGGGAAACGGATAGTTATTATATAGCACGTTCTTCAAAACTTGGTAACGTGGATCTCTCAGCGAATAAGAAATTAAAAAGGGTATGGTTCCAGGGCGTCCGTGTTCCTTCCCTTGACCTGCGGAAGAATACGAAGATTGAGAAGGTAAAAATAATAGGTGACAGATATTATTATGATTATGACAATAACATGGTTAGAAAAATGTACGGGTCTGCGGCGGAGGCCTGTGTCTTAAAACTTCCGAAAAATAATTCTTTGAAAGAGCTGGTATACATGACGAAGAATAAGAAAGTGGATCTGACATCCTGCAAAAAGCTTTCTTTTCTGCAGGTTTATTCCGGGGTAGAACTTAAATTCAATTCAAGCTGGTATAAGTCCCATGCAAAGAAGAAACTAACGCTTTATACGAGGGGAGTGAAAACTAAAAAGTCCATTCAGAGGAAAACTAAAAAGTATGTGTATATAAAAACGAAGACTTATCCAGCGGACTACGATAAATTTGGCGATCAGCCATTTTCCCATGGATAAAAACCGGCGCTGTTTTTTATGATCGTGCTGGAGATTTTTGTGAAACAGGAATTCTCCAGCCGGTCATTTTTCTTTTCTTGACAGATACCCCATAGGGGTATATAATGTCTGTAAATGTAAAGATACACTGATGGCATATAAGCCTGCCTCACTGTTGTACCGCCCTGGTTCTGCATACAGGCAGACAGAATGGAGAATAATAAATGAACCAAAAGGAATGTTGTTCCAATAAGAAAAAAGAGCGGGATGAAAAGGAATATAAGGATCTTCTGAACCGTCTCAGACGTATCGAGGGACAGGTGCGGGGGGTGGAGAAAATGGTGGAAAATGACGCATACTGTGTGGATATTCTCACCCAGGTATCCGCAGTCACTGCAGCGCTGAACAGCTTCAATAAGGTGCTGCTGGCAAACCATATCCGTACCTGTGTGGCAGAGGATATCCGGGAGGGAAAGGACGAGACTATTGATGAACTGGTGACTGCCCTGCAGAAATTAATGAGATAAGGGGCAGGAGTTCAATAGAGATTTGTTTATGGAAAAGGAGGAGACCATGGAACAGTATAAAGTAACAGGCATGAGCTGTGCCGCCTGCAGTGCCAGGGTGGAGAAGGCGGTGTGTAAACTGCCGGGGGTAGAGTCCGTGTCAGTGAGCCTTCTGACCAATTCCATGGCGGTGGAAGGAAACGCCGCGGACCAGGACGTCATTAAGGCGGTGGAAGAGGCGGGATATCACGCGGAACGAAAAGAAAGGGGTGGGGCAGAGCCTGCGGCTTCCCCGGCGGACGCGCTGGAAGACCAGGAGACCCCCAGGCTTAAGCTGAGGCTGCTTGCTTCCGTGGGATTCCTCGTGGTGTTGATGTATATTTCCATGGGAAATATGATGTGGGGGTGGTGGCTGCCGGAAGTGTTGGAGAGGAATCATCTGGCATTGGCTATCATCCAGCTGCTGCTGACCACGGTGATCATGGTGATCAACCAGCGTTTCTTTATCAGTGGGTTCCGTGGTCTCTGGCACCGCGCCCCCAACATGGATACGCTGGTAGCGCTGGGAGCAGGCGCGGCGTATGTCTACAGCCTCTATGCCCTCTTTGGCATGTCCTATGCCCTGCTGGACAGAAATATGGCAGAGATGCACAGGTATATGCATGAATTATATTTCGAGTCGGCGGCTACGATCCTCACGCTGATCACAGTAGGGAAAATGCTGGAGGCCCGTTCCAAGGGCAGGACTACCGATGCGCTGAAAAGCCTGATGCGCCTTGCGCCAAAGACAGCGGTCATTGTCCTGGACGGTAAGGAGCAGGAGGTGCCGGTATCCCAGGTAAAAAAGGGAGATGTCTTTGTGGTTCGTCCCGGAGAAAGTATTCCCGTGGACGGCATCGTTCTGGAGGGAAACGGCTCTGTCAACGAGGCGGCGCTGACGGGAGAGAGCATTCCTGTGGACAAGGCCGAAGGGGACATGGTATCTGCTGCCACCATCAACCAGAATGGATTTCTCAAATGCGTAGCTGACCGGGTTGGCGAAGATACCACGCTGTCCCAGATCATCCAGATGGTCAGCGATGCCGCCGCGACCAAAGCCCCCATCGCCAAGGTGGCAGACAAGGTGTCCGGTGTGTTTGTGCCAGTGGTGATCGGTATCGCAGCAGTGACGATCCTTGTTTGGATGTTTGCCGGTGAAGGATTCGGTTATGCCCTTGCCAGAGGGATCTCTGTACTCGTTATCAGTTGTCCCTGTGCCCTGGGACTGGCGACACCAGTGGCGATCATGGTGGGAAATGGCATGGGTGCGAAAAATGGGATTCTGTTTAAGACGGCGGTGTCCCTGGAGACGACGGGGAAAACAGAGATTGTTGTGCTGGATAAGACAGGAACCATAACCCTTGGGGAGCCAAAAGTCACGGATGTATTTCCGGCGGAAGGTGTGTCCGCGGAAGAGCTGCTGAACACTGCTTATCTGCTGGAGGGAAAAAGTGAGCATCCACTGGCGAAGGCAGTCGTAGAGTATGTAAACCGGGAAGGAGCAGTGGCAGGAGACTCCAGAAAAAATGCTTCCATTCATATTTCTGCCGCGGGTGTCAGCACTGGAGTAACTGATTTTGTGGAGATAGCAGGAAATGGCGTCCAGGGACAGCTGGCAGGAAAAACGGTATATGGCGGAAAGCGGGAATATATTGGAGATGTGGCGGAGATTCCTCCGCAGATCCGGGAAGAGGGAGAGAGGCTGGCGGGATCCGGAAAAACCCCTCTCTACTTTGCAGAGGAAAAACGCTTTCTCGGCTGCATCGCGGTGGCAGATGTGATCAAGGAGGACAGCCCCCAGGCGGTCCGGGAATTGAAAAATATGGGCATCCGGGTGGTGATGCTTACCGGAGATAATGCAAAGACAGCAGAAGCCATCGGAGCCCAGGCAGGAGTGGATGAGATCATCGCCGGTGTTCTGCCAGATGGAAAAGAAGAACAGGTGCGTCGCTTTGCCTCCCGGGGGAAGGTGGCGATGGTGGGAGACGGCATCAACGATGCTCCGGCACTCACCAGGGCAGACGTCGGAATTGCCATCGGAGCAGGTACGGATGTGGCGGTGGATGCGGCGGATGTGGTGCTGATGAAAAGCCGGCTCTCCGATGTGGCTGCAGCGATCCGGCTGAGCCGGGGAGTGCTTCGGAACATTCATGAGAATCTGTTCTGGGCATTTATCTATAACGTCATTGGAATCCCGCTGGCGGCGGGAGTCTGGATCCCTCTGTTTGGATGGCAGCTGAATCCGATGTTTGGGGCAGCAGCTATGGGACTCTCCAGCTTTTGTGTGGTCAGCAACGCCCTGCGGCTGAATCTGCTGGATCTTAGGAACCCGAAACGGGACAAAAAACAAATATCTAAAAAAAGAATGGAAAAGGAGAATGTTGAGATGAAAAAGACAATGATGATCGAAGGAATGATGTGTGGACACTGTGAGGCGAGAGTAAAAAAATGTCTGGAGACACTGGATGGCGTGGAGAGCGCTGAGGTGAGCCACGAGAAGGGAACAGCTGTTGTGACACTGTCAGCGGAGGTTGCAGATGAAGTCCTGAAAAAAGCAGTGGAAGAGCAGGATTACGTGGTTAAGGAAATCCAGTGACAGACACCGTTAAGCTGTCCTCAAGCCCAGGAAATAACAAAAGACTCCACATGTGAACTTTACCTGTGAAGTCTTTTGACATGGAAAAAACTGGATAACGATTTTTTAATCAGCGGTTACCGCTGCCAGGTTAGCTTATTAAAGAAATCCTAAAATCTTCAATCAGAAGAATCATGCTGGTCGGGAGCCGGAGAGGCATCAATCCCGTCGAGAACGATTACTTTGCACACCACCTTCTGTCCGCTGGAGAGAAGGGTTGCCTTGACGATCGCTTCCCCTGGTGCCACAGCGGTGATCACGCCTTTGGAGTTTATCGTAACAACATCCGGATCCGAGGTTTCATACAGCGGAATCTCCTGGGACGTGCTTGGTTTAATAATGACGGAAAGTTTCATTGATTCGTCGACATTTAATTTGACTTTCCGGTGGGTAAATTTTATACTAATGGCAAGAGGCGTGACATGAATCTTTGTTTTCAGGGTGCGCGTCAGTTTGCCTTTAGCAGAATAAATGCTGGCACGTACCACCGTACTTCCAGTACCCACAGCATTAATCTCTGCACTTTTGGAACGCGGTTTCTGCGGGGTAACCGAGACGACCGCCTCATTATCCGAGACGAATCGGACTGTCTGTTTCTTTCTCATGTTATAAGTCCGGAGTGTATAGGTGCTGCCCTTGGCAAGAGTCAGCTTTTTCACGTTTAATTTTACTTTTTTGGGCGCACAGCTGCCAGTGGCAGACTGTGTTAGTACAGCGCCGGATAAAATAAAGGTGAAGAAAAGTATTATAAAAAACATTTTACGTTTCATAGCAATCAACCTTTCTAGGAAGCTGGTGTACTGTACCGTGGTACAGCACACGGGATAAACCTCTAGCTTTTTGTAGAGTTTATCAATAAGCTGTGGCATAAAAGTGTCATGTAAAATGCACCGTCTGCCACAGAAAAAACATAAAAATTCGTTATATAGTAGATATATTAATGTTAGGATCAAATGGTTTTGAGCCAGGAAGGAGAGCTGAAGATGCAGCATATACTGATCGCAGATGATAATGAAGATATAACGGAGGTTCTCGGAACTTATGTCGTTAAGGAAGGTTTTGAGCCGGTAGTGGCAAAAGACGGCATCGAAGCTTTTGAGATGTTTAAAAAATGTAATCCGGCGGTGGTATTGCTGGATATTATGATGCCAGGGATGGATGGTTACAAGGTCTGTAAAAAGATCCGTGAAACATCTGATGTTCCCATCATACTCATCACAGCGAAAGGAGAAGATTATGAACGGGTAATGGGGCTGGATATCGGCGCCGACGATTATGTGGTGAAGCCTTTCAGCCCCAGCGAAGTGATGGCGCGGGTGCGTGCTGTACTGCGCCGGATCGGGAGGGGAGAGGAGTCTTCTGGAAAAAAGGTACTGACCATCGGGGACCTAACCATAAATATTGAGGCATACACGGTATTTATTGGGGCGGAGAAGGTGCCAATGACGAAAAAAGAGGTAGAGACTATGTGGATCCTTGCCGAGAATCCCAGCAAGGTATTTACGAGGGACAATCTTCTCGACAGCCTCTGGGGGCAGGACTATTTTGGAGACAGCCGCACCGTGGATTCCCATATTAAGCGTCTTCGGGCAAAGCTGGATAAGGTAGAGCATCCGGATTGGGAGATCAAGACGATCTGGGGGCTGGGGTACAAATTTGAGATCAATGTGTAGTCTGACGCCGTTGAATTAGCTCATATATCGCGCAAAGAGTGTGAGCAGAAATGAGGGATTTGTTTGAAAAAGATTTTTTGGAGAGTGGGGATTTATTTTGCTGTGGCACTCGTCATTATGACAGCCGTGACAGGGCTTGCTTTTACCAGATTTAACCGCCGCAATATCATGAATGTGTACAAGGGAGAACTGAAAAGTATGGCGCGCAGTATCTCGGAGCAGGTGACAGAAGCGATGGTGGATAACAACAGTGAAGATTTTTCCACATATCTGAGTGCCCTGAAAGATTTTGGTGAGCTGCGGGATACCGATATCTGGATCTTAGCCAATCCGTCGGCAGAAGAGCCATTAGGTGAAGCTTATACGAACGTGAATATAAGCAGCCTCAACCTTCAGGAAGAAAATTCCAGGGCCATGCTCAATGCCGCCTTCCAAGGAAAGACGAAGAGCTACAGCGGTTATGACAGCATTTATGATAAAGATATGATGCATCTTGCCACCCCGGTCAAAAATGCAAAGGGTGAGAATGTAGGAGTCGTCATGGTCAACGGAGAGATGGATTACCGGGAGAATTCGGTGTCACAGTACCAGCATTATATGTTCCTTAGTGTTATTATTGCGCTGGTTGTATCCCTAATAATAGCGGCTTATTTTTCCCGGCAGCTGGTGAGGCCCATCATACGTCTCAAGGAGATTGCCCTGCGGATGGCGGCAGGTGAGTACGCCCAGAGCACACAGATCCGGCGCAGGGATGAGCTGGGGAGGCTGGCGGACAGCATGGACGTCCTGTCCCGGAAGCTGGTGGAGGCAGAAGATTTCCGGAATCGTCTGGAACAGAGCAGGAGAGACTTTTTTTCCAATGTGTCCCACGAGCTGAGAACACCCATTACAGTGGTCAAGGGATATGCGGAGACGCTGGTGGATGGTTATGTGGAAGATGAGGAAAAACAGAAGGATTATTTTGACCGGATCATCAAAGAATGTGCGGGAATGGAACGCCTGGTATCAGATCTACTCATTCTTTCCAAGATGGAGAATCCAGATTTTCAGCTGGATTATGAGCTGCTGAATGTGATCGCGGTGATGCAGGATGCCATGAGGAGCATGCGGGTTCTTATGGGGGAAAAACGGATTGCCGGCGAGCTGGAATATGAGGACGAGTGTTCTCTGATAAATGGTGATTATGACCGGATCCGCCAGCTGTTTCTGATCCTTTTGCAAAATGCTGTCAAATATGCAGATGAAGATACGAAGATCCGGGTCAATATCGGGAAAGCAGAACAGAAGATCCTGGTATCTGTGGAAGATACAGGCATCGCTGTGCCGAAGAAAGAGTGGAAAAACATATTTGATAAATTCTACCGGGGCAGTGACCACGGCAATAAGGACGGTTCTGGACTTGGACTGATGGTGGCAAAGCAGATCACCCAGCGCCATTCCGGGGAAATATGGGTTTCCAGCGACGAAAAAAGCACCACATGTTTTTACGTGGAACTGCCTGAGGCTGCGGAAGATATGGAGCATATGCAGAGTCTCTGAGATGGTAATTTTATCATGCTGGACAATACGCTGCATTTATGTTATTCTAAACTCAGCTATGACTATTATTTATGAATAAAGGAGAGAACGTTATGAGAGGTATTGAAACCCCGATCACTAAAGTACGAAGACAGGTTTTTACAGAGGTTGCCAGGGTAGCCTTTGAGTCAGATAATATCAATGATGATATAGAGGCGATACCTTATAAAATAACACCTTCCGATGTGCCGCTGTACCGTGACAGTATTTACCGTGAGCGCGCCATCGCCGGAGAACGTGTAAGGCTTGCCATGGGTATGTCCCTTCGTCCGGAGAGCCAGCCGGTACATATAACCAGTGGATTGAATGAAAGTAATATTTCGGATAAATATTATGAGCCGCCGTTGATGCAGGTGATTCCATCTGCCTGCGCTATGTGTGAAGATAATGTATACGAGGTTTCAGATCAGTGCCGTGGCTGTGTGGCCCATCCCTGCCAGGAGGTTTGTCCCAAGGACGCCATCCGCATGGTAAACGGACGCTCTGTCATTGACAGGGACAAATGTATCAAATGTGGAAAATGCAAAGCCATCTGCCCCTACGATGCCATTGCGAAGAAGCAGCGTCCATGTGCCTCTGTCTGTGGTGTGCGCGCCATCGACAGCGACGAACACGGACGTGCCAGGATCAATGACAAGATCTGTGTCAAATGCGGACAGTGCATGGTGAACTGTCCCTTCGGCGCCATCGCAGATAAATCCCAGATCTTCCAGCTTGCCCAGGCGCTGAAGAAAGGTGACGAGGTTATTGTAGAGCTCGCCCCGGCAGTGATCGGACAGTTCGGTACTGATGTACGCTTATGGAAGATCAAATCAGCGCTGAAAGAGATCGGCTTTGCTGAGGTATACGAAGTGGCTCTGGGAGCAGATATTGGAGCCATCACAGAGGCAAGGCATTATGTGCATGAGGTAAAGACCGGCAAGCTGCCATTTCTTCTGACCTCCTGCTGTCCGGCGTGGTCGGTGCTTGCCAAGAGGACTCTGCCGGAAGAGATGGTGGAGTCAGTGTCCAGTGCCCTCACTCCGATGGTGGCTACTGCGCGTTCTATCAAACAGAAGCATCCAAATTCACGAGTGGTATTTGTGGGACCCTGTGCGGCGAAGAAACTGGAGGCTGCTCGTGAGACTGTGCGGAGTGATGTGGATTTCGTCATCACCTTTGAGGAACTGGCGGCGATCTTTGAGGCAAAGGGTATTGATATGGAGACCTATGAGGCGGAGGAGCCGATCCACGATGCCACAGGAGCCGGTCGTGGTTATGCTGTTGCCGGCGGTGTTGCCAACGCCATCGAGGAGTGTATCAATGAATATTATCCAGGGACCGAAGTCCTTATCGAGCATGTCGAGGGACTCAGTGAGTGCCAGAAGATGCTGCTTATGGCCAAGGCAGGAAAGAAAGACGGATGTCTGATCGAGGGCATGGGCTGTCCGGGAGGCTGTGTCGCCGGAGCGGGAACGAATATCCCTGTGGCGAGGGGAGCCCAGGCAGTGCGCAAGTTTGTGAAGGATTCTACAAAATCCCTGCCGCCGAAAGAGTATTCAGAGATCGAGCTGCCGTAAGCGGAGAGCAGGAAAGGCTGCTGGTGCAAAACGAAACAGGGTTCAAATTTGCGCCATCAGGTCCGAATGAGGAAAAAATAGCGGGAAGCCAGTATTTATGTGGCTTCCCCTTTGTTGTGCCTGTAAAATGCCTGCGGTTTTTGCTTGTCACATCATGGTTAAAAATGGTACAATATCCCTACAGAAATAAACATTTACGAAGGAGGCGGAAGAATGGGTAATTTTACCTTCCTGGAAAGTCGTTGGAGTGATCTGGCAAGATTAGGGGAAATGTCAGAAAAATATGTCTATTCTGATCCGAATACATCTGTTATAAAGCAGGGGATGTTGGCTGAAGTAATGGTAAAGTATATGCTTGCTTATGACGGAATCAAAGAGCCGGATTATGACAATACCCATGCAAATCGTATCCGGCTCTTGAAGAGAAATGACTTATTGCCGCATGAGATTGATAATACATTATATATTTTGCGCAAAGACCGTAATAATGCAGCCCATAACGTAGCGGATGAGGGCGAAAAGGCATTTAATAATCTGCCGCTGTTGTATGAACTCTGTGTATGGTATATGCAGACATATGGGGACTACAGTTACAATCCTGCGGAATATGTCCAGCCGGTGGATATTACGATTAGTCTGGACGAGCTGGAGAAGGAAAACCGAGAGCTGGAAGAGCGTAACAAAACGCTTCTTATTGAATTACAGCGGATTCAGAAGGCTGGAAGATCGGACAATACACGAAGAGCAATTGCTTACAAAAATGCGGTTAACGTAAAACTTTCGGAAGCACAGACGAGAGAATTGATTGATGAGCAGCTTCGCAAAGTTGGCTGGGATGCGGATACGGATGAAATCCGATATTCCAAAGGAGTCCGACCTGTCAAAGGTAAGAATCTTGCGATTGCAGAATGGCCCACAGATTCCAAAACAGGTAATGGAGGGTATGCAGATTATGCGCTTTTCATTGGGGAAAAAATGGTTGGAATCATTGAGGCTAAGAAAAAGCATACAAATGTTTCTTCCGTATTGGATGGGCAGTGTAAAGAGTATGCAAAAATGATTAAGGCAGAACATGAAAAGTATATAATAAAGCAATATGGTAAATATAAGGTTCCGTTTCTTTTCGCAACGAATGGCAGAAATTATATCAAACAGTATGAAGAAATGTCTGGCATTTGGTTTTTGGATACCAGACAGCAGTTTAATACATCAAAAGCTTTAGCCGGATGGCCAAGCCCTCAGGGGATAGAGCAGGATTTGGAAAGAGATATTGCAGAAGCGGATAGGAAACTGGCGGTTACGGGGTATGAGCTATTACAGGATCCGAATGGATTGGGCCTGCGTTATTATCAGGTCGAGGCAGTTAAGGCGACCGAGAAAGCCATTGCAGAACATAAAAATACGGTGCTGCTTGCTATGGCCACCGGAACTGGAAAAACGAGAACGGTTCTTGGTATGATATATCGTTTTTTATCTGCGAAGCGGTTTAAAAGAATCTTATATCTGGTTGACAGGACAGCTCTCGGAGACCAGACAATGGACACTTTTAAAGAAGTAAAATTAGAAGATCTGAAAACACTGAATCAATTGTATGATATTAAGGACCTTGGAGAAAAGGAATTTGAAAAAGATACTCGTGTCCATATTGCTACGGTTCAAAGTCTGGTCAAACGCATTCTTTACAATGAATCAGATGTCAGCATAGGAGTGTCAGACTACGACTGTATTATTGTGGATGAGGCACACAGAGGGTATATACTGGATAAGGAAATGGGCGAAAATGAAGTGCTTTATCGTAATCAGGATGATTTTCGCAGTAAGTACCGGGCAGTCATTGATTATTTTGATGCGGTTAAAATTGCCCTTACTGCTACCCCTGCCCTCCATACAACAGAAATATTTGGGAAGCCGGTATATTCTTATGATTACCGCACAGCTGTAGTAGACGGATATCTGGTAGATCATGATGCACCACATATTATCAAGACAAAGCTCAGTGAGGAAGGTATTGTATTTGAGGCCGGAAGTACTGCTCCAATCTATGATCCTGTGACAAATACGGTGACGAACAGCGATGAGTTGGAAGATGATTTGAAGTTTGAGGTGGAGGATTTTAACAAGAAGGTTGTTACAGAAGGGTTTAATAAAGCGGTTTTGACTGAGATTGCCAGGGATATTGATCCGAACGAAAAGGGGAAAACCCTTATTTTTGCAGTGGATGATGCCCATGCAGATATGGTTACAAGAATTCTGAAGAATTATTATTCGGAGCAGGGAATCAGTGAAGAAGCCGTTATGAAGATTACTGGTTCCATTGAAAATGGTAATCCTGTAAAAATCAAGGAAGCGATCCGACGGTTTAAGAATGAGACATTCCCCAATATTGTCGTAACCGTGGATTTGTTGACTACAGGAATTGATGTGGAAGAAATTGTAAATCTTGTGTTTTTACGAAGAATTCGATCCCGTATTCTTTTTGAGCAGATGCTGGGGCGTGCTACCAGGCTGTGTCCGGAGATTGGGAAAACGCATTTTGAGATTTACGATGCGGTAGGAGTATATCAGGCTTTAGATCCCGTGTCCACGATGAAACCTGTTGTAGTAAATCAGACAGTAACCTTTGATGATTTAATAGATGGAATGGATCATCTGGAAAGCGACAGGGCAAAAAGGAATCAGCTAGATATCATTATAGCTAAAATTCTGCGAAATAAAAATAAGATGACAGATGAATTCAGGGAGCAATTCAAATCTTTGTCTAATGGTGAATCACCGGAAAGTTTTGTAGATGCCCTTCGGAATATGCCGATTGATAAGGCAGTAGAAACAGTGAAAAAGAGTCGTGATGCATTTGCTTATGTGCGAGGGGTTTATCAAGAAAGACCAAAGTTTATCAGCAATGCGCAGGATGAAGTGACCAGCCATGAAAGAGGTTATGGTAATGCCACAAGACCGGAGGATTATCTGAAAGAGTTTCATACTTTTATAGATAACAATATGAATGAAATTGCAGCGCTTAATATCGTGGCGACCAGACCGAAAGAATTGACCAGACAGTCATTGAGAGAACTGAAATTAATCCTTGACCGTAATAATTTCAGTGAGACAAAACTACAGACTGCGTGGAAAGAGATGACGAATGAAGATATTGCCGCAGATGTTATCAGTTTTATCCGTCAGAAAAGTATTGGGGATGCCTTAGTCAGCAAAGAGGAGAGGATTCATGCTGCTATTGTAAAGACCAAGGCAGCGCATCCGCAGTTAAGCAAGGTACAGCTTAATTGGCTGGAGCGGATAGAGGCATATTTGTTGAAAGAAGTTGTGCTGAATAAGGAATCCTTTGAAGCACCACAGTTTAAAATTAAAGGCGGATATACAGCGATTGATAAAGCATTTGGAAATAAACTGGATGCCGTTATTGATGAAATAAACAGCTATATGTATATCGTATAGGGAAGGAATTGTATCATGACAAACGCAGAAATCGTATCGAAATTGTGGAATCTTTGTAATGTACTTCGTGATGATGGAATTACGTATCACCAGTATGTAACGGATGTGATATGTTGTGAACTGTAGATGTAAACATTTCCGTAAAACGCTGTATTTTAGCGGAAATGCGCATCTGCAAAAATACAACATATGTGGCTGGCTCATTTGTGGTGAATGGAAACTTGCAGATGTTGTGGTAAAGGAAGAAGGTGGTAATCTTTTTATTCGTATCTGTAAACAGTTTAGCACAAAGAAAGGCGGTTGTATATGGAGATTACTTACCATTGGGAAGGAGATTATCTGATTCCAGACCTCAAACTTTCGGATACAACGGAGTATCAGATCGGGAAGTATGGACGGATGAGGAAGCGTTTTTTAGAAGAAAACCATAGGGGCATTTATTCGTATATGATTTTGTCAGAAACCTTATGGAAACATCTTGCAGAAGTTGATGAAGAATGTAATGAGATGATGGACAGGCTTGTAAGGCAGATGGTAAAGAAAGAGGGAGTAACCGAACAGCTTAAATCTGATGACTGGCTCTGCTGGCTTCAGAAGATGAACAGCATTAGGGGCAGGGCGGAGGAAGTAGTGCTGCATGATCTGATATATTTCCTTTAGTTTTATTCTGACTTTAAGTTTTGTAGCATGAGGCGCAGAAGATGTCGAGACACCGGCTCCGCCTCGCCTGCGGCGGTCTTGACATCTTCTGCGCCTCATGCTATGGAGTGGTTAAGAGGGAACAAAGTTCCCCCATTGTATTAAAAATGCCAATGGCGGTATTCTGAAAAAATCAAAATTGGGGATTGACAAGAATTAAAAAATAGCTTATTATTGACAATAAGAAATGGGTTTTCACCGTACATCT
>CAJUAU010000027.1 GCA_910584645.1 uncultured Eubacterium sp. | reverse complement strand
CTTTTTGAGGTTTGGTATATTTGGGGTGGGAAAGAGTAACCCAGATGTTATTCTTTTCTAGGATATTAAATACTGGGATCCAGTACTTGCCGGTAGATTCCATGCAGACATCGCTGCAGTTGTATTTAGCAAGCCGGTCACACAACTCGTTCAAACCTTTTGTAAAGGAAGAAAAGCGGGCCTGCTTATACTCTGTGCGTTTGTTGGAATCGGTAATGCCGATGCAGGCATAAATCCAGGTTTTGTGGACGTCAAGCCCACAGCAATTATTTTTTAAGATTTTAAAAGACAATAAAAATACCTCCTGATGATTGTAAGTTAAAACTGACAGTGACTGGTCATCCGGCAAAAGCGAGTCGACTTTGGAAGAGATAAGTTTACGGGCTACGTTATGCGCCATTCATTGATGCCTTAACGGATGACCGACGACAAATAACAATGCGGGGTCGCCGCTATACAGCCCCGCCACTCACCTCCACGTGTTCTGTAGTGTGTCAGTCTTATAAAAGAATTGTATCAGAAGGAATATAGAAAAGAAAAGCGAAAGTCAGCCAACATGTTTCATGACACATTGGTGCCTTTCGCAGAAAGGCGGATTATAATAATGAATGAATTGACAGTTTATAGATTGGTGGAAGGTGTAAAAGCAAGAGAAGAGAGCTTTGGACTCTTGATTGTGTCTAAGAGTACCCCTGCATTATCGCTTAACGAAGATGGTAAAGTTGTATGGGAATTGATAAATGGGAAAAATTCGGTTAACGACATGATTGATGGGGTGTCAAAGCAATATGACAAAGTTTCAGTAAGAGAAAAAGTAATTGAATTGGTAGAGAGTTTTGAAAAACTTAAGCTCATCGAGCCTGTTGAATAATCATGATTTTTAATTAGTCGTTCGGGAAATACTATGCCTAGTACTTTCAGTGCGGCTAATTTTTTTAGGAGGGAAAAATGACAAGCAAAGCAAATATGAAGTATATTATTCCTCCGGCGTGTGAACCTACGGTTCCGTTATTGGGACCATATCAGATTGCTGGATATGCAGAAAAAATTGGTTATAAAATGGAAATATATAACTTTAATAATTTATTATTGCGAGAAATTGTTGACAATCATTTATCAGAATATAGTGCAGTTGTCGAGAATGAATTAGATAAAGTTGAAGTCCTTTCATATATGAAATTTCTGGGTTCATTTGAAAAAATAAACAACTATAGAGATTTGAAAAGGGAATTGATGAATTGTACTACTACAAAGGATTATTGGCGATTGATAGATTATATTCGTTGTAGTTATGACTTATATTCTATGAAATTTAAGAATTTGAGATTTCGTCTAGATGGAGTTGACTCACCGTATAGATGGAATATCTGGAATGATATCGAAAGATTTATTGAGGAGTTTTACCAATCAGATATATGTGACCTGATGAGACAATGGATTGAGACAATGGATATTTGTGATAATCAAGTTATTGGAATAAATATTACTTTTGAAAGTCAATTATTTTTTGCTATAATGGTTTGTAAATTGCTAAATGAAATCCATTCAAATAATAAGATAATTGTCGGAGGCGGGTTTGTAAATTCATTTATTAATTCAGGCGATTCGATTGGACCGATAGCAAAGTATTGTGATTTGGTAAATTCAGGTGAGGGTGAAGCTTTAATTTGGTTTTTAAAGGAAAATAACAATAATTTACAAGTCTTGCTGGATAAAAGCGAAAAGAGCGAAGGTAAAGCTTGTTATATTCCAGCAGAAAAGGTATGTGATAAAAAGATTTCAGTGTGTCCACCTGCGATCACAAGACAAGATCTGGATGAATATTTCTCGCCTTTGAGAGTTCTCCCTTTACGATTTACTTATCAATGCTATTGGGGAAAGTGTAAGTTTTGTACTGATAGAGAATACCATTCGTGTCTTGATAGTAAATATAATGTTGATGAAATGATTGACTTTTGTGTGAAAAATGCGAATAAGCGGAATATTGATTGTATTTACTTTTTGGATAGTGCGATCCCCATTCCGATTATGAAAACATTTTGTAAGAAACTTATCGAGAATGATGTAAAAATTAAATGGGGTACAAACGCTCGATTCGACCCACCTTTTGTGGATGAAGACTTTATTAAATTGTTAGCAGAAGCAGGATGTGTGTTTATCAAATTCGGATTAGAGTCAGGATCCCAACATGTACTTGACTTGATGGATAAGGGAACTAAAATAAATAATGTTTCAACTATCATTCAATTGTGTAGAAAACATGATATTTTGGTTCATACATATATTATGTTTGCATTTCCCGGTGAAACAGACGAAGACCGAATAGAAACAATGAATTTTATACTCGATGAAAAGTCTCATCCAGATAATTATAATTGCTCAGAATTCATTATGTACGGAAATTCGTTAATAGCTAAAGAACTGAATTATAAGTTGGATTCTGAAGATACCGAGGACGAAGGGTGGCATAGTGCATCATATAGTTTTAGCAACCAACATATTAAGGAACAAATACATACACTAAGAATGGCTTTTGATGAAAAATATTCACCGGCTGATGTACTTGTATCTACTGGCCATACAATTGCAATGGCAAAATCATTGAAAAGAAGTGGTAAAAAAATTGCTTTATACAGAAACTCAATTATTAAGATTGATGAGTCAGTGGTTATAGATTATGACAATCATATAATTAGTAAGTGGCGTAGAAGAGATGGTATTGTCTATTTGAAAGATAAGTACGCAGAATTAATTATGCAATTAGTTGGACGTAGCTTTAATCCATTAGAATTAATAGCTGTAGGTTTGAATACAAATACACTGTATGAATTGATTAACGAAGGTGTCTTAGAACTTATAAATGATAATCCAGAAGGGATATTAGATTATGAAGGAGAAAATAAAATTGTATTTAACTATGGTAACCGATTCAATTCGTTAAAGTGGTACGGTTATTATGATAATAATTAACAAAGAAGGTGTTTAAAATGAGTAACGGATGGAATGGGTATGCTAAAGAATTTAATGAGTTAGCTACTTTTGATAAACAGAGCATTCATACAGGACTTGGATTAAGGGGAATTGAACCAAAAGAAGTTGTATGTCATGCTGAAAGTATTTTGGATGTTGGATGTGGCGAAGGCACGAATACCTATTTGATGTATTCTGTTGGGAAAGTTAAAACTGTAGGAATAGATATTGCTTCTTCGGCAATTGATAAAGCTAATAAACAATATGCGGAAGATGTCTGTACTTTTTTGAACTGCGACATAAGTGGTTTTCTAAAAAAATATGATGGTAATCCATTTGGTTTGGTAACATTCTGGGGATCTTTAGACTACCTAAAACTAGACGAGGAGTTTTTTAATGAATTAAACTATATAACTAAGGTTGGTTCAAGATGTTTTGTTTCTAAATTTCATCCAATGTGGACTGCTTTGTATGGAAATGATGTAGAAGACCAATGTATGAGATCATATTTTGATGATGGAAGAGTGGATTTAGTTCCGTATGGCGTCAAGAATAAGGTGTTTTTGGAAAGAATTCACTACAGCATTTCATATATTTATAGTGCGTTTAAAAAGGGTGGTTGGGATGTGAAAAAAATGGAAGAACCAAAGCCGGATCTTGAAAATTCATCATTTAAGTATTTGAATTATGATTTTGATGATATCTTAATGGATCGAATGGGTAATGTTCCAATGACCATAATTTTTGAATTTGAAAGGAGGAGATAACTGATGCGTTATATATCTGTGGCAAATGCAAACGTTAATAATTTAAAAAATGTCAGCATTCAAATACCACTTGATAAATATGTTGTTTTTGTTGGAAAAAGCGGAAGTGGAAAGTCAACACTTGCTGTGAATGTTGTAATGTCTGGCTACATGAAAAAATTACAAAATGTATCGGTTCCATTGAAACCTATTTTGTTTAAACAAAAAGCTTTTATTCCAAATTCAGATCAAACTATAGCAGGATTTCTAGGTATTTCATCAAACAGCATTGTTCAATTTATTGAGAGTAGTAAGAAAATCAAAGTAGCGAAAAAGGAATTGCTTAAAAAGTTGTTGAGAATTCTTCGATTAGATGAGTTACATACAAGCGATTTGATTAAAGAACTAAATTTAACAAGGTATAATAAGATTCGATTTATTAAGATGCTGTTGAAAACAGATGCAGAATTATTGATTGTTGATGAGTTGGGAGCAGGATTAAGCTTAAACGAAACGAGTGATATTGCAAAGTGTTTCAGGAATTTGGTTGATTTTGGTTATTCTATATTATCAGTCGAGCATGCAATACCAATTATTGAACAGTCTGATTATGTAATAGAGTTAGGACCAGATGCAGGTGAATACGGTGGGGAAGTAACTTTTGAAGGCAGTACATCGGAATACAAAAAAGCTAAACGATGGAAAGAAATGAAAAATATATTAAAAGAAACTGCTTCAACTCATAATAAATTAAGTAAAGGTATTGGCATAAGCGATATAAACTACCATAGCTTCAGTAAACTGAATGTTTCTATACCTTTTAATGGAATTGTTACCATATGCGGACCTTCTGGAGCAGGCAAGAGTTCGTTATTGGATATTATTTTCAGAGCATGTGATAAATCTGCTTCAGCATGGAAGAATCGAGAAGGGATAGATGGTGTTATTGAGGGTAAAAATAATTTACGTAGACCTTATATGATAGATCAAATTCCAGTAGGCAATAATGCGATGAGTACTCCAGCAACTTATACCAGCATTATGGAAAGCCTTCGTAACATTTATTTAAACAAGGCTAAGGAAGAACAATTAAATTTTGAGAAAGGTGATTTTTCTTTTAACTCAAGGGGACAATGCAAAAAATGCAAAGGAAGAGGTAGTTTTGAAATTAGTATAGATGATGAGTTGATATATGAAGTGTGTGATGCGTGTAATGGAAAAAGATACAATGATAATACATTAAGGATAATAGAAAGTGATATGTCAATTGGAGATGTATTGTCTTGTACGTGTCATGAACTTTATAAAATCTACTCACAAGATGCTAAAAAACAAATTCTTACTGAAAAAATAGATTTTATAAATAAAATAGGCTTGTCATATTTAAGATTGGGACAGCCATCTGGATCGCTAAGTGGGGGAGAGAGTCAGAGAATAAAAATTACCAAAGAATTATCTAAAAAACTGGGAGATAGGTGCTTATTTATACTTGATTCACCAGCAAAGGGGCTTCATATGTTGGATTTGCCTTGCGTTATGGAATCATTAAAGAAACTAATTGGGAAGAACAACTCAGTGGTAATTGCAGAAAATAATCCATATTTTGTTTGTATGTCAGATTGGATAATCTATTTGCAAGATGGAAAAATAATGTATGAGGGCACGCCAGAGAATTGCCCTAAGAATCTATTAAAAAGATTAATGGAGGGCAATTAGTTGGAATTAAAACAAAAATATCCAAAAAGATTACATGTTGAGGTGACTAGCAGATGCAATTTTAAGTGCTTGACATGTAAACATGGATTTGTAAATTATGGTAATGATATGTCTGAGACAATTTTGAAAACAGTTATTGAGGAGTTGCTTCCATACGCGAATGAAATTGAAATGCAAGGAACAGGTGAATCCTTATTATCACCGAATTTCAATCGATTATATGACGCAACAAAACAATATCCAAATATAAAAAAGATTCTTATTACTAATGCTTCTTTAATTAGTGAAGAGCAAATCAACGATTTTGTAAGGAGTAATATGGAACTGATTGTGTCTTTGGATGGAGCTAGTTTTGACTCATATAGATTAAATCGTCCGGTAGGAGATTTTGGAAAAATTATGAGTACGCTTAAGAGAATAGGAGAAGAAAGAGAGAAGAATGGCAATTCTAAATTCTCATATATTATCAATATGGTAGCTACAAGAGAGAATTTTCATTGTATAGCGGAATTAATTAATTTAGCTAAACAAATTGGCGTTGATTTTGTACATATTTCAGAAGTAAGAGAGTGTATGCCGGATAAAAGCACATGGGATAGATTGAAACTTGATCAATGTAATGAAAGGAGTATCTTTGAAACATATGTATCAAACTGTGCAATATTAGCAAAGGAAACTGGTGTGGGTTTTTCTTTTAATCCATATGAAAAAAGAAATCAGATAAAGAAAAAATTATGTGTATCTCCTTGGCAGCATGTATTTATTGGAGCTGACGGAGAAGTAAAATTCTGTTGTGAACAGAATTTTGTCATCGGTAATCTTTTACATGAATCATTTGATGAAATTTGGAGTGGAGAAAAAGCAACGGAATTTCGCAATTGCATGATTGAGGGTAGCTATCATTCTATATGTAGAAATTGCTGCTTACCTTGGGGGATAACATATGAATAAGATATCTTTTATTCATACTCATTATTTTCCCCCCAAACTTCTAAAATCAGTAGATATTGATACGAGTGTTGTGGCATTGGAAGTATATCCAGATTTGTTATCAAAGTATTATGGAGATTATGATATTTTTGATTCCTTGGAAGAGTGCATTTCTTGGCATAATGAGCAGTATTCAGAAAGAGCAGTAAAGTTTACAATTGAAAATGTTACTTTACTTAAGGAGATTAAGTTTCTAAAAAGAGCGAAAGAGTTAGGTTTGATTGCGGTTCAGTTGTTTCATTCACAGACGAATGCATATTTTGATAAAAAAAGAGGGTTAACTGTATTAGGACATCAACTGTTACGGGGGTTAACTGAAAATGACTTAATTCTTGATTTAAGTCATTTAAATGATAATGAAATCAGGTATGTATTAAGTGAATATTCTGGCAAGGTAATGGTTTCTCATTGTGTATGTAGCGACCTTATCGAGACTATTCATCCTCGTACAAATGCAATATCGAGTGAAACTATTAAGGTATTGTCTGAATACGGATGCTTGTTTGGGATTCCCTTTATAAATGATCTGGTGTCAAAAATTTCGCATGATACCTATGAGAGTGATTCTGGGATAATGCAGGATATATTTTCTCAAATATTGTATTTTGTTGAGAATGTAGGCTCGGAAAATGTTGCACTTGGACCTGATTTTATGGATACAGAACATTTTTCAAAAATATTTAAACAGAATATAAAAATTCCGGATATATTATATGAAGAATCAGGTTATCAAGAATTGGTATGTAGATTGAGAGAAAGCAATATTTCTGAAAAAGATATCATGTTAATTATGAGTGGAAATGTAAAAAGAATCATCGGGTTATCATAAATATATGATTTATGAATTGTATTGGTTTTCAAGGTGTGGTGGCTTGTTTTGTTTTTGTACATTTTGCATAATTAAAAGTAAAGGTTTACAAACACACTTGACAATCTCTCTCTGAGTTGACTTATATTTTGTTTTTGAAAATGGCAAAGGAAACGGGTTCTGAAAAGAATATTCCGGAAGATTACCGCTGGGATGCATTAAAAACCAAGGAAGGCATGGAACTTAAACGGTTTTATGAAGAACTGCTCAGAGAATTGGACTGGTATTCAGCAAAAGAAGAAGGGCTGGGAAATCTGTATGAGGGACTATTGGAGAAGAATGCAAATGAGAAGAAATCCGGAGCAGGGCAGTATTTTACACCGAGGGTACTCATTGATGTTATGACAGAACTGATTGCACCACAGCCGGGTGAGAGGTGTAACGATCCGGCATGCGGTACTTTTGGATTTATGATTGCTGCTGACCACTATGTAAAAGAACATACCAATGACTGGATGGACTTAACAGAGGAAGAGGCGGAATTTGAACAGAAAGAGGCATTTACCGGCGCGGAACTGGTGCATGAAACACACCGGCTGGCACTGATGAATGCGATGCTTCATGACATAGAAGGGAAAATTTATCTATGTGATACATTGTCCAATCAAGGTAAGGTGATGCATGGATTTGACGTTGTGCTTACCAATCCCCCATTTGGGACAAAAAAAGGTGGAGAGCGGGCTAATCGTGATGACTTTACCTATCAGACGAGCAATAAGCAGCTTAATTTTTTGCAGCATATTTACCGTTCTTTAAAAGCAGACGGGAAAGCAAGAGCAGCGGTTGTGTTACCAGACAATGTATTATTCGCGGACGGCGAGGGTGAGCGGATTCGTGCTGACCTTATGGATAAATGCAATCTGCATACGGTACTTCGCCTGCCGACAGGCATTTTCTACGCACAGGGAGTTAAGACGAATGTATTATTTTTTACCAGAGGGACAGCCGATCAAAATAATACAGAGAAAGTATGGTTTTATGACCTTAGAACCAATATGCCGTCTTTTGGAAAGACGAATCCTCTTAAATATGACCATTTTAGAGAGTTTATAACCGCATATACAGCAGAGAACCGCCATGCGGTAGAGGATGATAGATGGAGCGTATTTACCAGAGAGGAGCTCGGAAATACTTTAGATAAGGGATTGATTCGTGATGATTCTGTATTAGATTATGATGATTTACCGGATCCGATTGAAAGCGGGGAAGAATGTATTGCGCAGCTGGAGGAAGCAGTGGATTTGTTAAAGAGCGTGGTAAAAGAGCTGAAGTCTTTGGAAAGTACAGAGGTAGAGGTGTAGTATGGCGAGAGGAAAGAAGAAAGAGGAGCTGACCCTAGAGGAAAAGCTGGAGCGGGCGTTGGTGCCGGTGGAGGAACAGCCGTATGAGGTGCCGGGGAATTGGTGCTGGGTGAGATTAGAGAATGCTTTTCATATTTTAAATGGATATGCTTTTAAAAGCCAAAAATATGTGGATAGCGGCATAAGAATTATTCGAATTGCAAATGTGCAGGATGGTTATATAGAGGATGACAAGCCCGTATTTTACCCGCTTGAAATGGAACGTGAAATTCAAAAATATATGCTAGAAGCTGGAGATCTTCTTATATCATTAACAGGAAATGTGGGGCGGGTGGCTTTTCTGGACAATGATATGCTACCTGCGGCTTTAAATCAACGTGTGGGATGTTTGCGTCTCGACAACACTATTTTTAATAAATCTTTTTTGTTCTATTATTTTTTTAGGCAGGAATTTCAAGATAATTGTATTAAAAATTCGAAAGGTTCCGCACAATTAAACATGAGTACAGAGTGGTTAAAACTGCAACCGATTCCTTTGCCGCCTCTCACTGAACAGCAACGTATCGTAGAGCATATTGAGAGTTTATTTGCCAAATTGGACGAAGCGAAAGAGAAAGTACAGGAAGTACAAGAATCCTATTTAGTACGAAGAGCCACAATTTTAGATTTTGCTTTTACTGGTAAATTGACATCAGAGTGGCGAACTCAAAATAATATTGATAATAATTGGAGTGAAAAAACTTTTAGTGAGGTAGCTGTAATTAAAAGTAATTTAGTGAAGCCAGGTGAATATCAGGATTTTCCTCATATAGCCCCAGATAATATAGAAAAACGAACAGGTGTATTGTTGCAATATAATACTATTGCTGAGGATAAGGTAACGAGTGGGAAGCATAGGTTTTATCCGGGGCAGATTTTATATTCGAAAATCCGACCGTATTTGTCAAAGGTTGTAATGGTTGACTTTGATGGGTTATGTAGTGCAGACATGTATCCGATAGAGGCAAAAGAGAATACAAGGTATTTATGGTATTATATGTTGTCTGATAATTTTTTGGAGCAGGCGTCTTCCGCAGGCTCACGCTCAGTTTTGCCTAAAATAAACCAGAAGGAATTATCAAAACTACTTGTGAATATTCCGGATATTGATGAACAGAAAGAAGTTGTTAAAATTCTAGATAGATTACTGCCATATGAGCAGAAAGTAGCGGAGAACGCACAGGTTGTACTAGAACAAATTGATGTAATAAAGAAATCAATATTATTCAAAGCATTCAGGGGAGAACTTGGAACCAATAATCCAGAAGAAGAATCCGCGATCAAATTACTTAAAAAAATACTTGTAGAAACATAGAATGTAGGATGCATGTGTGATGAAAGGGTAGCAGGGAGGCTGCCCTTTTCTCATACAGGAATGCAACAGATAAAAATAAAATATATTTTATGAAAGAAAGTTGCATAAAAAATATCTTGTGTTATAATGATTATAGTTTGAAGAGGGAGTGACTTGGAGGAATAAGCCATGATTATAGAAATAAGAGCAAAAAACTGTTTTGCATTTAAGGATGAAATTGCATTTTCAATGAAAGCGGACATGCGAAACAAGAAATTTGTGACCAATGTCCATAAGGAAAATAATTTTAATGTCCTAAAGACAGTTGGAATATATGGACCTAACAATACGGGAAAAACTTGTTTGATTAAGTGTATAAGAACAATAAAGGAAGTATTTTTAAATAAGAAAAATAGATTGATGCCTAATATATTTGCAGAGAACAATATATGTGAGTTGGGTGTAACATTTTTGGCATCAAAAAAGAAATATTCGTATGACTTTAAATACGATACCGAAAAGGAAGAGTATATATATGAATCATTTTCGGAGATTCTCAAAGATCAGTATAACAATGAAAAAGAAGTGTGCTGGTTGAAAAAGGATATTATAAGCGAAATATATGAGTGCATTGACGAAGATGTACAAAATATGATTTCGGTTGTGTCGAAGAATAATCTGCTATGCTATGTAATAGATACAAGTAAGTTTGAGTATATAAGCAAGATGAAACAGATTCTTGTTGGATTTGCAAAGAAAATTGACATTATTAATATGAACAACATACCTATGCAGCACACGATTGAACTTATGAAAAATAAAAATCAGTCGCAGGAAAAAGTTGTAGAGTTTATTAAAAATGCAGATTTGTATATGGATAATTTTGAGTTTGTCGATATGGATAAAATTCAGCTAGAGGCTACTGAGGACGAAGAAAAACCGGAAGAGAAAGTTCTTGATATTCCAGAGAATATTATGGATCACATTAGACTGGTTTCCACATATAGAGGAGTCCATGTACCAAGTATGTTATTTGATTCAACAGGGACAAAGAAGATCGCTGCCATCGCCAGTTATGTTATAGAGGCACTTGAACAAGGTAGGATTCTTATTGTGGATGAGTTGGATGGCAGTATTCATTTTAAGCTAACCAGAGCTATTGTATCTATGTTTAATAATGAATTGAATACAAATGCACAAATGATATTTACCGTACATGACATTAATCTTATGGACTGTAAGAGGATATTCCGGAAGGAGCAGATTTGGTTTGTCCATAAGGATGAAGAAGGAGTATATGTTTATTCACTGGCAGATTTTACCGCAAAACAGGGCGTGAGAGATACTACAGATGTTATGGAGAAGTATAGAAAAGGTGCTCTTGGAGCGTTACCAGATCCAGAATTAATGAACTCTTTGCTTAGTATTAAGGGGAATGCAAAGGGGGATGCTGCTGATGATAAATAAACTCCCTAGGTTTTCTGATAAGCATAAAATCTGCATTATCTGTGAAGGCAATGAGGAATATGAGTACCTTAACCGTCTCAAAGATTTGAAAGTATGGAACGAGCAATACGACTTTTCGTTGGTCAATGCAGGTATCAATGAAAAACTTGAAGAATAGCTATTTGAAACGAGGTATCTATGAAAAAACGGAATAAAAATTGGATAGGGGCATTTCTGATCGTATTAATACTGGCATTTGTTCCCTTGATCGTATCGGCTAAAAAATACAGCGTGGGATTGAGTGACCAGTTATGGTTTTCCAGTGCGGATACATCCTATGATTTTTTCCTCTACTGGAAAAGTCAGGCATTGCTGCTTTTGTGCGGCATTCTGTCGCTCTATGCAGCGGTAAAGATGACGGTCAGCAAAAAGGACATGATGGCATCTGTGGACAATCGGTATTTGATACCGCTGGGTGTCTATTTTCTTATGAGCCTTCTGTCCACTGTTTTATCCCAGCACAAAAGGATGGCAGTCTGGGGCGGTTATGAACAATGGGAGGGAATGCTGACGCTGGGGGCCTATGTGGTGATCCTGTTCTTTTCCTGCTGCCTGGTCCTGGGGCAGACGGAGATCCGCATCCTTATGTATGGCCTGCTGGCAGGGGTATTTATTTTGTCTCTGCTGGGCGCCAGACAGTTTCTTGGCTATGATTTTTTCCGTACTGCAGCGGGAAAGGCAGTAATGAATTTTATGAGCGATGAGAAGCTGAATTTTACCTTTAATTTTGCCCCTGGACGGGTATATGCCACACTGTACAATCCCAATTATGTGGGATCTTATGTGGCTCTTATGCTTCCAGTGATCCTGTCCATGATCTCTTTTGGCAAAAAGATTGATGCGGTCCTTAGAAGCCTTTTAGCAGCTGCCACAGCAGTATTTCTTGTGATGATGCTTTTTGGTTCTGAATCTGTCACAGGTTTTATCGGTCTTGGGGCTGTGCTTGCACTCTTTACCATACTGATGATCACCAATATAAAAAAGCATCCTAAGATTTTTGCTTCCCTGGCGGCCCTGTGTATTCTCGCTGTGACTGGGGCAGTGTTTTATAACAGATCCATATTTGAGTATGGCTGGAATAAGATCATGCATCCCACGCCGAATCATTTTGTGGTAAAAAGCATGGTTTCCCGCGGGGGAGCCCTGGAGATCTGCACAACAGAAGACAATCTGCTCCGTCTGTCAGTGGAAGTAAAAGATGGCGTCTATACATATGAAGCGAAGGATGCGAAGGGCAGCCCTGTGGAGACAGTAACAGATGGGGAAGGTAAATCAGTGAAGTTTCTGGATCAGAGGTTCGAGAAGATACAGATCCAGGAGACAAGTGTAGAAGCAGAGGGGGAGGAACAGGATGCTTTTGTAGTCAACACTCCTTCTGTGGGAAAATCCTACACTGTGGCGGTGGGGACATCCAGTTATCAAAACGGACTGAGCCAGAAGATTTACCGGATCTATAACCCTTTCAAAAAGCTTGACAGGCTGCGGGAGATACCGGCAGCAGGCTTTGAGGACAAAATGCACTTTGCCAGCCGCCGCGGTTACATCTGGTCCCGGACTTTTCCGCTTTTATCAAAGCATCTGCTCCTTGGTTCCGGGCCAAATACCTTTGTGTATGAGTTTCCCAACGACGATTATGTGGGGATGAAAAATGTGGGTTATGACGGTTCCACTGTGACCAAGCCCCACAATATGTTTATGCAGATATTTGTACAGACAGGGCTTCTTTCCCTGCTGGCATTTTTATCCTTATACGGTTTTTATTTTGCGGAGTGTATGAGACTATACTGGAGAAGAACGGAATATGGCTGGATGGAGCGGTTTGGAACCGGGCTCTGCCTGGGGACTTTCGGCTATCTGGTGACAGGGCTTGCCAATGATTCCACGGTGGCAGTGGCGCCTCTGTACTGGTGTCTTCTGGGGGCAGGGATCGCAGTGAACCGACGGGTGGCAAAGGAGGAAGATCATTTTGAATAAAAAGAAAATACTTTTGACAGCCATCAATGCAAAATATATCCATTCCAATCTGGCAGTGTATTCGCTGCGGGCAAATGCGGGAAAATATACAGCACAGGTGGAGCTGGCGGAGTTTACCATTAACCATAGAAGAGAAGAGATCCTGCAGGGGATCTTTCGTGAGAAACCGGACATGGTAGGATTTTCCTGTTATATCTGGAATATAGAGTATGTGTTGGATGTGGCGGAAAATCTGAAAAAGATTCTGCCAGGGGTCAGGATCCTGCTGGGAGGTCCGGAAGTATCCTATGATGCTGTAGAAAGACTGGAAGGGCATGAGTATGTGGATATGATCATCGCCGGAGAGGGAGAGAACACCTTCCGGGAGCTTCTGGAATGGTATTGTGAGGGGAGGCCTTACAAGGAGCTGGAGAATATCTGCGGCCTATGTTACCGGGGTAAACCGGGAAAGATCCATATGACACCAGCGAGAGAGCCTGCCAGAATGGACGAGCTTCATTTTCCCTACCGGGATCTGGAGGATATGGAAAACCGTATTATATATTATGAGACGATCCGGGGCTGTCCATTTTCCTGCAGTTATTGTCTGTCGTCTGTGGAAAAAAGTGTGCGGCTGCGCAGTCTTCCCCTGGTATTTGAAGAACTGGATTTTTTCCTGGAACATTACGTGAAGCAGGTGAAGTTTGTAGACCGCACCTTTAACTGCAATCATAAACATGCCTATGAGATCTGGAAATATATCCATGAACATGATAATGGGATTACGAATTTTCATTTTGAGATTGGCGGAGATCTTCTGCGGGAGGAAGATTTTGAGCTGTTCCAAACCTTCCGGCCGGGGCTGGTCCAGTTTGAGATCGGTGTCCAGTCCACGAACCCGGAGACGGTGCGGGCGATCCGCCGCAGGGCAGACCTGGGGCGGATCCGGGAAAATGTGGGGAAAGTTAAAAAAATGGGCAATATCCATCAGCATCTGGACCTCATTGCAGGGCTTCCTTATGAGGATTATGAATCCTTTCACCGATCCTTTCTCGATGTGTATGCCATGAAACCGGATCAGTTTCAGCTTGGCTTTCTTAAAGTTCTAAAAGGATCTTATATGGATGAAGCCAAGGAAGAGTATAAGGTCGTTTACGGGAACCGTCCGCCCTATGAGGTTCTGTCTACGCGGTGGCTGACTTATGAGGACGTGCTGCGTCTCAAAGGGGTGGAAGAGATGGTGGAGGTATATTACAATAGTTTTCAGTTTCCGGCAGCGATGGCACTGCTGGAGTGCTGTACAGGGGATGCCTTCCGGATGTATGAGGGAATGGCAGAATATTACGATGAAAAGGGATACTTTGGAAAAAAACACAGCCGGGTCTCCCGCTATGAGATCTTATGGGAATATGTCAGCAGCCAGTTTGAAGATCTGGCGGAGGAATTCCGTCAGGTGCTGACCTATGATCTGTATCTCCGGGATTATATAAAAAATCCCCCTTCCTTTGTAAGGCCGAGGGATCATGAATATCTTGCCTGGGTAAGAAAATTTCTGGATGGGGAAGCAGAAAATCCCCAGATTCTTTCCGGCTATGACGGATTTGTGACAAAACAATTGTTTAATATGGTATATATTGGCCAATTTACCCTGGATATTCAGGCGCTGCTGACAGAACAGAGCATCAGGAAAACTGCCCCCTATTCCCTTGTTTTTGACTATCGGCAGAGGAATCCGCTGAATCACAGTGCCAGAGTGACACGGATCCGGGAGACGGGGGACATATAAGCGCCCTGGTGTGAATAAATTTAGTATCCATTACACCAGTTTCCGAAATTCCTGACTGAGGATTTCCCGGCGGGGAAGTTCCGAGCGCAGGACTTCCTCTGCGAGAGAAGACAATTCCCTTCTTGCGCCCATAGCGGCATAGATCTCCGCAAGAGCCCGGTAATCGGTGGATTTATCGGAACCGGAGTTCAGACAGAAGCGGTAAACAGCGGCGGCTTCTTCCATAAGTTCCCCTTTATGGTAGGCTTTGCCAAGATTTGACATATTCATTAAAAAATCATTAAAATTTTCGTCATATTCGGATAAGGTCTTGAAATTTCCAACGCCATATGCTAACTTTAAATCTGTGTTGGAATATTCCGACAGATCCATCATCGGGAGTTTGCTCTGTTCAATTACCCGGTTCTGATAATAGCAGATATTCTCATCGCTGCTTTCCGGCATGGGAACCTGTTTCATATCAGGCTCGAACATAGGCAGTTTGGATATATCTTTGTTTCTGGCGCAGTTGGCAGCTTCTTCCCGCTGCCAGAATTCGTCGGATAACTTTTTTTCTTCCCGGCTGCTCTTTCGCTTCTCATAGTGAAGCCATAGTATAAAGATCAGAAAGCATACAAAGAGTGAAGGAAATGGCAGATTATCAAACATTTTATTCATCCTTTCAGTATAAAATAATATCAACAAGGAGGTTAACATATCATGATGAACCGTAAAAAACAGCGTATGGTCGCTGCGATCATTTGTCTGGTACTGATAATTGCAATGCTGGCAGGGATCGTACTGCCCTACGTATTGCCTGGGGTTGAATAGCCCTGTATATATTTTAATACAGCTTAGGTAAATGTGCAAGGGAGGACTTTTTTTGAAACGAAGAGGGATTATGGCAGCGTTTGCTGTTATTATTGTTATGTTTGCGATCATCGGAGTTTATGTGTATGCCAGTTACAGCCGTATCAAGCCGGATAAGGATAAAATATGTAATGGGATAAAGGTGGATTCCATTGATATCAGCGGTATGACAGAAGAGGAAGCATCCGTGGCGGTGAATTCTTATATTACCCAGCTGGGGAGCCGGAATCTTGTGCTGGATATAAATGGAGAGACTGTCACCAGCCGTTTGGATGAGGCTGGTTACTCATTCTCAGCCGGAGATTTTCTCAATGAGGCAATGAAGATCGGAAAAAGTGGAAATATGATAGAAAATTACCGCCAGATCAAAGCGGCGGCCCAGGGAAAATACACATATAAGGTCACGATGGCACTGGACGAGGAAGTCTTAAAAAAATATATAAAGAAAAACAGCAAAAAGATGTGTGTCGGAGCGAAAAATGCCGAGATCAAGATGGAAGATGGCAAACTTGTATACACAAAAGCTAAGGATGGGATCAGCATTGACACAGAGCGCACGATGCAGCTGGTAAAAGAAGCTGTGGAAGCCTCTGGAGGTACCGAGGTGCAGATTCCGGTGACTGCTGAGATCAAGGTTCAGCAGCCGGAGATCACAGAGGAGACAGCGGCAAGATGTAAAGACAAGATTGGTACATTTACTACCTCATTTAATGCCGGCAATGTCAACCGGACAAAAAACCTTGCCAATGCAGCACGTCTCATAAGCGGGACGGTGCTCTACCCGGGAGATACTTTCTCGGTTCATGACACGATCTCGCCGCTTACAGAAGAAAATGGCTATTATGAGGCGGCGTCTTATAACAATGGCAAGGTGGAGGACAGTCTGGGAGGCGGTGTCTGCCAGGTGTCTACTACACTATATAATGCCGTACTTAGGGCTGAACTGGAGATTACGGAAAGAAGCCCCCACTCCATGGTGGTAAGCTATGTGAAGCCTTCTATGGATGCTGCCATCGCCGGAGATTATAAGGATTTTAAATTTAAGAATAATACCTCAGTTCCTATATACATTCAGGGAGGGACCTATGGAAGCAGCATTTATTTCACCCTGTATGGAGAAGAGACCAGAAGTCCGGACCGGACGATCCGGTTTGAGTCCGAGGTGACCGATACGATACAGCCGGGGGCTGACAAGGTGACCTTTGACAAGACAAAACCCGAATCCTATATGACAGTAACCCAGGAAGCGCACATAGGTTATAAAGCGAAACTCTGGAAGATCGTGAAGGAAAATGGAAAAGAGACGAAAACCCAGATAAACAGCAGTACCTACTCGGCGTCTCCCCGCTATGTGACCAGGGGGGCGAAGAAAGAGCCAAAACCGACTCCCAAACCGACAAAGAAGCCGTCCAGCCGGGACAGAGAGGACAACTCCAGAGAAGAAAAGAGTGGAAGAAGTACCCGGCGGTCCGCAGGAGGTACTACCGGGGGCAGCACAAGTGATAATGCGGGAGCAGATAATGCCGGAAATTCTGGCGGCATGGCAGTGCCTGACCAGCAGCCGGCGGATACACCCCAGGATGCAGCGGCAGGGATTCCGTCCCAGATGGATCCACAACAGGGAGTCCAATGATCTGGGGACAAAATATTAGGAAAAATCAGGAGAGACAGGTGTATTTATGCATTTAGGAAAGGTACCGGAGAGGATATTAAAGCGGGCTGTACGGAAGAAGATTACATACAGAAGCGGGTTCCTGGCCGGGCCTCCGGCGCCGGGAAGGGATAGCAGCGTATACTGCCCAGCGGGCGGAGTGCCTATGGCATTCTGCACTAATCCTGTCACCGGTGATCCGGATACCTTAGGGTACCGGGCATTTTTCCGCATGGCAAATGATATCTGCTGTGCCGGGGCAGATCCATCAGGCATGCTGCTGGATATACTTCTCCCGAAAGGAAGCGGGGAGCAGGTACTCCGGCAGATCATGGATCAGATCGGCAGTCTGGCAGAGGAGTACGAGGTGGATATTCTTGGCGGGCACACAGAAGTCATGGCAGAGGTAACGGAGCCTGTGATCACCGTGACGGGAGTTGGCCTGTGCAGGGAAAAGGTAAGAACAGAAATGAAACCCGGAAAGGGTATGGATCTGGTGATGACAAAGTGGGCGGGAGCTTCCGGGACGGCCAGTTTGATATTAAAGGGGAAAGAGGAACTACGGAAACGGTTTGGCAAAGATTTTCTGGACCGGGCAGAGAGCTATGGCAGGGATATAAACTGCCTGCCCGGAGCGGCCATCGCCTGGGAGAATGGTGCGGCAGCTCTCCACAATGTCTCCGCCGGGGGAATCTTTGGTGCCCTCTGGGAGCTGGGAGAGCAGTGTGGAACCGGCCTGGAAGTGGATCTGAAAAAGATACCGATCCGTCAGGAGACGGTGGAGATCTGCGAATATTATGATGAGAACCCCTATATGATAGCGTCGGAGGGGGCGCTTCTGATCGTTACATCCAGCGGATCCCGTCTGGTCCGTCAGTTTGAAGAGGCAGGGATCGTGGCTGCGGTGATCGGACAGATCCGGGAGGATCAGGACAGGATCGTAAAAAATGGAGAGGAAATACGTTTTCTGGTTCCTCCGGGAAATGGATAAGCAGTATAGGAGGGAAAATAAATGCTTCAGGAAGAGATACTTAATATCATATCAAAAAATGCGAAAGTGACGACAGAGGACCTGGCGGCGATGCTGGCATCCACACCGGACCAGGTGGAGAAGTGCCTGAAGGAGATGGAAGAGAGCGGCATCATCTGCGGCTATCCGGCATTGATCAACTGGGATAAAACGGACAATGAAATCGTGACTGCACTGATCGAGGTCAAGGTGGCACCCCAGAGAGGACGCGGGTTTGACAAGGTGGCAGAGAGGATTTACCAGTTTGACGAGGTAGAAAGTGTATATCTGATGAGCGGGGGATTTGACCTCACGGTCATCATTGAGGGAAAGAGTATGAAAGAGGTATCACGCTTCGTCTCTACAAAGCTCTCGCCGATGGATTCCATCATCAGCACAGCCACCTACTTTGTCCTGAAAAAATATAAGGAGCATGGCCTTCCCCTTACAAAAAATACAAACGGAGATGAGAGGATGTTGATCACACCATGAGAAACCCATTATCGAAAACTGTTATGGAACTTCAGCCCTCCGGGATCCGGCGCTTTTTTGATATGGCCAGCACTATGGAAAATGTCATATCCCTGGGTGTGGGAGAACCGGATTTTGATACACCCTGGCACATCCGGGAGGAGGGGATATATTCTCTTGAACAGGGGAGGACCTATTATACCTCCAATGCGGGGCTGCTTCCCCTGAGGCAGGAGATCAGCCGATATCTCGGAGAGCGCTTTGATCTGCCCTATATGCCGGAAGAGATCCTGGTCACCGTAGGGGGGAGCGAAGCCATCGATGTAGCATTCCGCGCCATGCTGGATCCGGGAGATGAGGTGATCATTCCGGAACCTTGTTTTGTATCCTACCTTCCCTGCGTAAAGATGGCGGGGGGTGTTCCTGTGGAGATCCCGCTGGAAGAAAAGGATCATTTCAAGCTTACTCCCCAAAAACTGAGGGAGGCAGTCACCGATAAGACGAAGATGGTGGTACTTCCATTTCCCAACAATCCTACAGGAGCCATTATGACAGCCCAGGAGCTGCAGGCTGTGGCAGAGATCATCAGGGAAAAGGACTTGTTTGTCCTGTCGGATGAGATCTATTCGGAACTCAGTTATCATGGCCGGCATGTGTCCATTGCCAGCCTGCCGGGAATGGCAGAGCGCACCGTGGTGGTCAATGGCTTTTCCAAATCCTTTGCCATGACGGGCTGGCGGCTGGGATATGCAGCGGCGCCCCGGGAGATCATCAAACAGATGGTAAAGATCCATCAGTACATCATCATGAGTTCCCCCACCACCAGCCAGTATGCGGCGATTGAAGCACTTAAAAACGGTATGGAAGATGTGGGCCGGATGCGGGAAGCTTATAACCAGAGAAGAAGGTTCCTCGTAAAAGAGCTGAATGAGATGGGACTTCCCTGTTTTGAGCCTTATGGCGCCTTTTACGTATTTCCCAATATCAGCCGGTTTGGGATGAGCAGTGAGGAATTTGCAGGGAGGCTTCTAAAGGAACAGAGGGTAGCTGTTGTTCCAGGAGATGCCTTTGGAAGATGCGGGGAGGGGTTCCTGAGGATCTCTTACGCATATTCTATTGAAAACCTAAAAGTGGCATTGGAAAAGATACAGAAATTTATAGACACCTTGTCGTAATTATGATATACTAAAAAGTAGCCAAAGGTTAAATGAGTGGTGTCAACCAGAGCCATAGACCTTATGGGGGAGAGTTAGACAGACGGAAGTATTTTGTCTGGAAAGGAGAAAGGAAATATGGCTACACTGAATGCAGAACATATCAATCCTTTTTTGATAGCGGCAAAAAAAGTGATACAGGACATGTGTTTCGTCGATGTATCCATACAGAAGCCTGGTTTAAAGGAAGCCGACTTCGGATCGGATACATGGGTTATTATAATTGGTGTCACCGGTGAGATGAGGGGTCAGGTTCTTCTTGCCATGATGGAAAAAGACGCCTGCAATATTGCCTCGAAGATGTGTATGACAGAGGTAAAGAGTATTGATGATTTTTCGGCAAGTGCACTCAGTGAGCTTGGCAATATGATCATGGGAAATGCAGCTACTGTGTTTTCTTCCAGCGGGGTGGGGATCGACATTACGCCTCCGGCGCTGTCCCATGGCAAAGTGAGTTTTACCAGCACATATGCGAAGAGTCTTTGTGTTCCATTAACTTTTGATGGATCCATAGTAGAATTGTATTTAGCACTGAGACAGGAATAACATAAGATCTGTGGCAAAAATGTTATGTGTTACATAGCATTTTTTCATCTTTTTGGGCGAAAAAAGAAAATTTTGGCAGACCAGAAAGGGGTTTCAAATGCTTAATATTGTTCTATTAGAACCAGAAATACCAGCGAATACTGGAAATATCGGGCGGACCTGTGTGGCCGCAGGGGCGAGGCTTCATCTGATCGAACCAATGGGGTTTCAGATATCGGAGAAGCAGGTGAAACGGGCAGGGCTTGATTACTGGGATAAACTGGATGTAACGATTTATGACTGCTATCAGGATTTTATGGAGAAGAATCCGGCAGCAAAAATATATATGGCGACCACAAAGGCGAGAAAGATCTATACAGAAGCGTCTTTTGAGGAAGACTGCTATATAATGTTTGGAAAAGAGAGCAGAGGGATTCCAGAGGAGATTCTTGTAGAGAATGAAGAGAATACGATCCGGATACCGATGTATGAGGATATTCGTTCGCTGAATCTTGGAAATTCTGTAGCTATTGTTTTGTATGAAGCATTGAGACAGCAGGGTTTTGCACATTTGAATACAAAAGGAGAACTGCACAGGCTCTCATGGGCAGCAGATGAATGAAGGAGGTATTTTTAATATGACAGATAAGCGGGGTTTAGACAGGAGTAGAGACAAGAAGGTATCTTTTCCTTTGAAGATCAAAGGATTGATTTTTGTGGCGGTCATGATCACACTGGTGATTTTTATCACCATCGTTGTTGCCATGCCGCAGGTGCGCAAGACAATGAGTGCCACGGTGCAGGGATACATACATGACGTAGTGGTTTCCAATGGACAGATATTAGGAACAGAAGTATCTGCCCGCGGCAGGAGTGCGCTGTCGAAGAACAAACTGGAAACACTTTTCAAAGATCTGAAGATTCAGAATGTAGAGTCCAGTTATGCTTATGTAGTAGATTCTGATGGAACCATGCTGTATCATCCCACGGCAGAAAAGATCGGCCAGCCGGTGGAAAATGAAGTGATCACTAAAGTTGTGAAAGAGATCAGTTCCGGGAAAGTTCCAGAAGCGGATATTGTCACCTATAATTTTAAGGGCGAGGTAAAGTATGCGGGATATTATGTAAATCCGGAGGCGGACTTTATTCTTGTTATCAGTGCGGATGAATCCGATGTTTTTTCCTCCGTGAGCCATGTTGAGACAGTGATGGCGGTTTCTGGCGGAATCGCAGAAGTCATCTGCTTGATCATAGCATTTATCGGTTTCCATATACTTATTGATCCGTTGAGAAAGATCGCGCAGATCGTTGCCAGGATGGGAGAGCTTGATTTTACAAAGGACCCAGAACTGAATAAGCTTCTTAAGAGCAAGGATGAAACTGGTCTGATGGCACGGTCTGTTTGTGAAGTACAGGAGAAGCTTGGAGAAGTGGTGGCTGAACTGAAAGAACAGAGTGATAAATTGTACACTTCTTCCGACAGCCTTAGCAAAAATGCTTCCGTGACGGCCGGAACCATCGGTCAGATCAACAGCGCAGTACGGGATATGGCAGAGGGAGCATCTTCCCAGGCACAGGATACCCAGACAGCAACAGAGAGCGTTATTGTTATTGGAAATATGGTGGAGGAGACCAATGAAGAGGTTTCCGGGCTTCGCAGTAACGTTGAGCGGATGAAGGAATCCGGGGAAGCGGCGAACGATAACCTGAAGGAACTGGAAGAGATCAATTCCGAAGTAAAAGAATCCATTGAGGAGATTTACCGTCAGACCAATACTACCAATGAGTCTGCCTTGAAGATCAAAGATGCCATCGCGCTGATCACATCGATTGCAGAGGAAACAAATCTGCTGTCACTGAATGCCTCCATCGAAGCTGCCAGAGCCGGGGAACAGGGGAAAGGATTTGCTGTTGTGGCAAACCAGATCCAGAAGCTTGCGGAACAGTCTAATGATTCTGCCATGAAAGTCCAGGGGATCACCAACATGCTGATGGAAGATTCTGAAAAAGCAGTGGTGACTATGGATAAGGTGAAGAGGATCATGGATACCCAGATGCAGAAGGTAGACACTACAGGATCTATGTTTTCCGAAGTTCAGGAGGGGATCGAGCATTCCATGCGCGGAATCACCTCTATTTCTGAGAAGACACAGAATATGGATCAGGCGAGAGTGAATGTGGTGGACATCGTACAAAACCTTACAGCTATTGCAGAGCAGAATGCTGCGGGAACAGAGGAAGCGTCTGCTTCCGTTACCGAGGTAAGTACAGTAGTGGATGATATTTCTAAAAATGCAAAACAGCTTCTGGATGTGGCAGAAGTCATCGATCAGCACATGAAAAAATTCAGTGTAGATACCATTGAATGATTTTAGTATTAAGATCGTATAAATAAGAACGTAAAAAGAGTGTATTTATCCTAAGATAGGATGAGTACACTCTTTTATGGTCCTATACCAGGCATAGCACTTGCGGTTTACTCTTTGCCCTTTTTTAAGGTAAAGATAAATTCTGTTCCAACGCCCTCTGTACTGACGACGTTGATGGTCTGGTTGTGGGAATTGATGATCTCCTTGGAGATCGACAGACCAAGTCCTGTTCCTTTTTTGTCTTTTCCACGGGAGAGGTCGGTTTTATAAAAGCGGTCAAATACTTTTCCGATACTGTTTTTGGGAATACCGATACCGGAATCTTTCACGGAGACAAAGATCTTTTCTCCCTTTTTGCGGGCACCGATCTTTACTTCGGAATTGGAGTGGCTGAACTTTACAGCGTTGTCAATAAGGTTGTATAGGACCTGATGGATCTTTCCTTCATCGGCATTGACCATCAGTTCCTTTTTTGCGTTAAAGTCCAGTACGAAGGTGATCCCCTTTTTTGCGGCAGTACCTTCCAGGGTGTTGACGGTCTGAATGATTGTTTCATGGATATTGAAGTTGGACAGGTCCAAAAGAACACTTTCACGGTTAAAGGAATTCAGTTCCAGCAGGTTCGATGTGAGGTTGGTCAGCCGGTCCGTCTCTGAAAGGATGATATTCAGATATTTTTCCTGGGTTTCATAGGGGATCGTGCCGTCTAACATCGCCTGCGCATAACCCCGTATTGAGGTGAGGGGGGATCGAAAGTCATGGGAAATATTTGAGATGAAAGCCCTCTGGTATTCATCAAAGTTATTCAGATCCTTCCCTATGATATTTAGTGCATCTGCCAAGTCCTGGTACTCATCATGAGTATGGAATATGACAGGCGGATTGTATCGGCTGACAGAAAAAGATTTTGCTGCCTGACAGAGTCTGCGCAGAGGGACAATATTTATAACATAGATCAGTATAAAGGCAAGTCCCAGCACGACAGCCATAAGATAAAAGGTGGCATCCAGCAGATTAAAATAATAGCGGATGCGGCCAGGGACCACAGAGGCATCCAGATCCGGGTTGCTTAGGATCTCTGCCAGCACACGGTTTTTGATAACTGTGAAACCTAAGGTGTGAGTCATATAGTAGGAGCCTGCAAAAATAAACAGATATAACAGTGCCAGTTTTCTGCCAAAAGACAGTCGGAATCTTCTCATGAGCAGTGTCACCCCTTTATTGTCTCAAATTTGTATCCGATTCCCCATACGGTGGCGATGCGCCATTCGCTGTGATCTTTGATCTTTTCCCGTAGCCGCTTGATATGGACATCCACAGTCCGGGTGTCCACTACATATTCATAACCCCAGATACGGTCCAGAAGCTGTTCCCTTGTAAATACCTGATTGGGGTGAGTGGTAAGAAAATATAAAAGTTCCAGTTCCTTTGGGGGCATCTCGATGGGATTGCCCATGTAGGTGACAGAATAGTTGGAAAGGCTTACCGTAAGATCTTTATATTTTACTGATTCTGTTCCGCTGTCTTCCAGTTCACCGGTTTCCACAATTTCCTCTGGTTCCGGCTTGTACCGTCTTAATACCGCTTTTACTCTTGCTACCAGTTCCTTGGAGTCAAAGGGTTTAATGATATAGTCATCTGCTCCCAGCTCCAATCCCAGCACTTTATCAAAGACTTCCCCTTTTGCGGAGAGCATGATGATTGGTACGGAGGAAGTTTTCCGTATCTCGCGGCATATGTCATAGCCATCGATCCCCGGGAGCATGATATCCAGAAGGATCAGATCCGGTCTGAAAGAATCATGCTTTTTCAGCGCCTCATCCCCGTCGTGGGCCTGCTGGCACTGAAAGCATTCCTTCGTCAGATAGAGTTCGATCAGTTCTGCAATATTGGTATCGTCATCCACGATAAGAATTTTTTGTTTGTCCGCCATAATGTGTTCATCCTTTCTGTATCTCTGGGGCGACCTGGAGATACCTGTCGGGCTGGGGCAGCATCTATTTAAAGTCTACCACAGTTACACCATATCCGCCTTCTCCGTATTCACCCATACGATAGGACTGGATATAATTTGTCTTTTTACAATGGGCCTGCACCGCATTTTTCAGGGCACCGGTTCCAACCCCGTGTATGATCGTTACCTGATGCAGTCTGGCGAGATAGGCATCATCCAGATATTTGTCCAGTACCGCGATGGCTTCATCTACGGTCTTTCCAATCAGGTTTATACTGGAAGAGATGTTCATGGATTTGGACATTTTAATCTTGCCGGCATTGGAGCGCTCCCGGATTTTTTCTTTCCGGATCTGTAAGGTCTCTTCCTCCAGAAGCTCAAGATCCTTTATGTCTACCTCGGAACGCAGGATCCCCATCTGGACAAAAAGCTTTCCCTTATTGTTGGGCAGGGAGCTGACAGTTCCTTTGACCCCCATGGAATGGACCATGACCAGATCACCGATACTTAATTTGTCCGGGGCATTGCCATTGCGTCGCTTTTTCTTGCCGGAGTCCAGTTTTTCCCCTGTTCTTCGCAGTTCTTCCCGAATGGAAGAGCGCTGTTTTTCCATATCTTTAATCGCACCGCCCTCCATCCATTTATTGTATTTACGGATGGATTCGTCAGCGATATCTTTTGCATTCTGAAGGATCTTATTTGCCTCTTCATTGGCGCGGCGCATAATTTTGTCCTTTGCCTTGTCAATGCGCTCATTTTTTTCCTCCAGTTTTCGTTTCTGGCGCTCAATCTCTTCACGGTAGGATGCCGCTTTCTGCTGTTCTGCCTCCAGTTCCTTTCTCGTCTGCTCCAGACCTGTCACCACATCTTCAAAGGAGCGGGCATCTTCGTCCACCAGGGAATTTGCCTTGTCGATGATCTCCTTCGGCAGCCCCAGTTTGCTGGAGATGGCAAAGGCATTACTTTTTCCCGGAACACCGATCAGAAGACGGTAGGTGGGCTGCAGTGATTCCACATCAAATTCACAGGAGGCATTTTCCACCTGTTCTGTGGAAAGAGCATATACTTTAAGTTCGCTGTAATGGGTGGTAGCCATGGCTGTGACCTGCCGGTTCAGCAGATTGTCGAGGATGGAGATTGCCAGGGCGGCTCCCTCGACAGGGTCAGTTCCCGCTCCCAGCTCATCAAAAAGCGCCAGTGTATTTTTGTTTGCTCTCTTTAAAATAGAGATGGTATTGGTCATATGGGAAGAGAAGGTACTAAGACTCTGCTCTATACTCTGTTCATCGCCGATATCAGCATATACCTCTTCAAAAACCCGCAGATGGGAGCCGTCAAATGCTGGAATGTGAAGTCCAGCCTGTCCCATCAGGGTAAAGAGTCCCACAGTTTTCAAGGAAACCGTTTTTCCGCCGGTATTTGGTCCGGTGATGATCAGCAGGCGGTAGTCCTGTCCCAGCATGACGTCGATCGGTACCACCCGGTCTCTTGGTATCAGCGGATGGCGTCCTTTTTTTATTTCTATATAATTTTCTGAAAAGTCCGGCTCACTTCCCTGCATTTTTTTGGAAAGCTTTGCTTTGGCAAAAATAAAATCAAGTTCGGCGAGTAAAATAACATTTCTTTCTAATCCCTCTGCCTCGGGAGCGCAGAGACTGCTTATAGAGGCGAGGATTTTCTCGATCTCTTCCTGCTCTTTCATAGCGAGTTCCGCCAGTTCATTATTGAGTTTCACAATGGCCATTGGTTCGATAAAAAAGGTTGAACCAGTGGCACTCTGGTCATGGATCATTCCCTGGAAGGAGGATTTATACTCCTGTTTTACCGGAAGGCAGTAGCGTCCGTTCCGCATGGTGACCAGGTTGTCCCGGAGCATTTCTGAAGAAGAGTTTACGGTGGCATTCAGTTGTTCCCGCACTTTGTCATTGGTATTTTTGATGGTACGGCGGATACGCCGCAGTTCACTGCTGGCGTCATCGCTGATTTCTTCTTCCGAGAGTATGCAGCGGCGGATTTCTTTGAGTATCTCCGGAAATGCCTGCAGACCGGAGAAACGGCCGGAGAGAAAATCCGTCTCTTCATCTTTTGCCTCATATTTTATAGCCCTTTCCGCCACATCCAGAAGGGCACCGATCCGAAGAAGCTCTCCGGCACCCAATGTGCCGCCTTTGGAAAGGGGGACCAGTCCCGGGCGAATATCCGTCAGTCCGTGAAAGGACAGAGGGCCGTGGTGAAAGATCCGGGTCAGGGCGTGGGTGGTCTCTGCCAGCAGTGCAGTGATCTCGTCCCGGTCAGACAGCGGGCGCAGACGTCTTGCACTATCTTTTCCAAGGGCAGAATCGGCTTCATCTGCCAGCATATCTATTATTTTATCAAATTCTAAAGTTTTGCATACTTTCTTGTTCACATTATCCCTCCAAAAAGCTAAAGATAAAATTATTTTACCACAGAAAAACAGGGCTTACAACGAAATTAGCAAAAAAACTGCCTGATTCCTGTCACAAAACGAATCTATACTTGATTTTATCCTGAAAACTCTGTAAAATGAGAAAGGATAAATGAAATTCCGGCAACGGAGCCGGGGAGGAAAGGATGAATAAAAATGAAAAGATGGCTATGTTCCATTCTGTGTCTGTCGATGGTTGCAGGACTGGCAGCTGTAGAGGTGAAGGCCTCAAAAGAGACTGACATAAATGAAAATCAGATAATGATCATGAGTGCACAGGCACCGGTGACAGAGACAGCAACGGTAGAGACTTCAAAGACAGAGGTACCTCTGCCCTCACTGCCTGTATTTATTGGAAATTTTACAGTAAAGGATGAAAATGCGTTCCAGACAGCATTTAATGTGGCGGACAAGACATGGACGATCACAGGTTATGTGGGGAATAAATCAGCTACAACGGTTTATATTCCGGAGAAGATCAATGGAATTAAAGTGTCAGCTGTGGCGGACAAAGTATTTGAAGGTTGTCCATATCTGAAACATGTAGTGTTTATGGCGGATGTGGAGATCCAGGGAAACAGCTTGTTTTTCCAGGGACAGCAGGGGGGCAGTATATCTTATGCAGCTGCCAGGCCGGAGATCTGGGGAAAAGCAAATGGAAAGGCAGCAGCTTTTGCGGCAGGAGCAGGTCTGGTGTTCCATCCACTGGATGGTTCTGCCCAGGTTTCTTCTAAGAAAGCAGCCGGGCTTACAAAAGCTACGATCACCTGGAGTGCCGTGAATGGGGCCAGTTCCTATAATGTATACCGTAAATCCGGCAAGGGCCAGTATGCCCTGCGCAGCAGCATATCAGCGGGAGTTTCTTTTACTGATACCGGTTTGAAGGCAGGAACCACTTACAAATATAAAGTAACCCCGGTATTTACAACTCCGGATAGTGAGACCATCGAAGGGTATGCTTCTAAGGAAGTTTCTGTGGCGATGGTGCCTGCCAAGCTCAAGGGTGTTCGTGCCAAAGGAGTGAAGGGCGGCGTTCAAGTCAGATGGAAGCGCAATAAAAATGTTTCCGGATATCAGGTTTATATGAAAGTTCATGTAAAAGGCTTTAAGACGAAGTTTAACCGCGTGAAGACCATTAAGAAAAATAAGATTACGGGTTATCGTCAAAAAATGGCTGTCCGTGGCATGAAATACAGTTTTAAGGTCAGATCTTTTAAGAATATGAAGGGAAAGAAGATATTTGGTCCATTTGTGACAGTATCAGCGAAGGCAAAGTAGAAAGGCTTAAAGGGGATTGAGATGTATTATTTAAAGGATTACCGGGAAGGACAAAAACTGACAGGGACGTATCTGTGTAAATCAAAGCAGATCCTGAAGACTAAGGCGGGAAAGACGTATTATTCCCTGATCCTTCAGGATAAGACCGGGACTGCAGATGCCAAGATCTGGGAGCTGAATAATGGTATTGCCAGTTTTGAGGCGATGGACTACATCTATTGTGAAGGGCTGGTGACCAGCTTTCAGGGAAATATCCAGATGAATATCTCCAGACTCCGCAAAAGTGAGGAAGGGGAATACGATCCTGCAGATTACATCCCCACCACCAAAAAGGATGTGGGAGAAATGTTTGAGCAGATCCTCTCCTACATACGCAGTGTAAAAAACCCATATCTCAGCCAGCTTTTAAAGAAATTTTTCCTGGAAGACAAGGTTTTTGTGGAGAAATTTAAAAAGCATTCTGCCGCAAAGAGTGTCCACCATGGATTTATGGGCGGGCTTCTGGAGCACACACTCAGCGTCACAAATATGTGCGAGTATTTTGCTGGAGCGTACCCGAATATCCACAGGGACCTTTTGATCGCCGCGGCATTGTTCCATGATATGGGAAAGATCGATGAGATTGCAGCTTTTCCCCGGAATGATTATACCGATGCGGGACAGCTCCTGGGGCATATTTATATCGGGGCCCAGAAGTTATCAGCTGCGGTCGCAGAGATCAGTGGTTTTCCTAAAAAGCTGGAAAATGAACTGCTGCACTGTATTCTGGCTCATCATGGCAAGCTGGAGTTCGGTTCCCCCAAAGTACCGGCTCTTTTGGAGGCGATGGCACTTCATCTCGCGGACAATGCAGATGCCAAACTTCAGACACTGACGGAGATCTTTGGGCAGGCAGAAGATAACATGGAATGGCTTGGCTTTAACCGCATGTTTGAGAGTAACCTGAGGCAGACTTCTGAAGGCGGGCTGTGATCGTTGCGATCTGAGCTTTAAAGAAATAGTAAAAAATAAATGAGACCTCAAAACATCTGTTTTTTAACGGACTTTTGTTTTGAGGTTTATTTTTAAAGCTTTTATTTAATAATTCATAAAAAGATAATAAATAATTTTGTAGCCATCTGCCAGGACTTTAGTGTATAATGAATTAAAGTACCAAAATGGCATCGATCTAAAAATGGAGGAGGATGGCGGATGAAAAAAATAAGAATTGTAGTTATGGCGATGATTATGATGATGGGGATTATATTTCCTTCTTTTATCTCTTCTGCGGCCAGTCTGGGAGAAACGGTAAGCCAGAACACGGAAGCGGCTTTGAAGGCGGTGGATTATTACAAGGATGAAAAAATAGCTGGTTTTCTCGCTCCTTCCCGGTATACGATGGCAGATAAGCTGAATAAGAAACTGGAGATCTCAAAACGGGATGGAAGAAATATTACGGAGATCACAGATGAAGAGGCGGTCCTGGAGCTGAACCTGGATAACGTGAAAGTTGTATCTTACGGAGAAGCGTTTGAAAAAGTTCAGGGAGAGATTGGACAGATCATCCAGAGGATAGTGGATAGTAGCACTGGTGCCCAGAACCAGGACAGTACCTTTCTTACAGAAAAGATATTGCAGAATAAAGAGAAACTGTTGCTGGGGCTCACGTACATAGAGCGGTTGTATAATTTTAATATGGGAGAGAAAAATATCCGGGATGTTCTTCTCTACGAGCCGGGTACCTATGGGATTTCGACAGATATTCTGAGCTGGTTGATCAAGATTGGCGGTGCGGGGGGAGATACGTTAAAAGTATCCAATAGTAACAAAGTATTTGGCGATAATAAACTATTCTGGGATGTCACTGGTTCCATGAATCTTGGCGCCTTTCTGGAAGAAAACAGACAGAAATGGATACCGGATATGACGCTGGATGAGTGGCTTCTGCAGGAGAGCCATGCATGTATTGTGGATGATTCCGCAACGGATCCGGCGGCGGGTGCCGGGCTGTACAGCAGATTATATAATGACACGGTGCTGCAATCCTATATTCTTCCTCTGCTTAACGTATCGGAGGACAGCATTTATGTTATTGCGAATTCTGCCACGATCACCTTTGGAATCGTGGATTGTTATGTGGACAGGAGTTTAAAAGTTTCCGATCCTGCACAATATGCAGTAAAGCGGGAGGAGTTCCGGGAAGATCTGAAAAAAAATGCCGGTCAGCAGAAGGCATTTATTGATCTCTGGCGCCGGATCACAAAACCAGAGAACCGGGGACAGCTCACTTCAAACCGGATTGTTCTGGACAGTCTGCGGATCTATTCGGATACGACAACCAGTGCCCAGGCAGAGTGGTCAGCTAAATTTGGTGAAAAAGCCTCCATAGGTGTCAGGGAATTTTTTACACCCCTGAATCTATATGATAATTTTATGTTCTCAGATGGCATGGCAGCTGGTACTGGTGTCCGCTATTATCTTTCAAAGGCATTGACGGAGCGGGGGCTTGCCACCTATGCCCATGAATTAACGCATCTTCTGGTCTCTCCTGTTATGTTGAACCAGCATGGCATAAGAGACGGGATGCAGGCAGAAGTATATACCAGGGGAATGTTTGAACCTTATGAATTAAACGATCCACCTGCCTTTAACCTGAATCTGATCTACGACCGCCAGACATATAATGAAAGATTCCACAATGCAGTGCCAGACCGTTTTCAGGACGAAAAAGACCTGCAGTCCTATATGAGCGGTCTTCTGGATGTCGTCTATACACTGGATTATGCAGAGGCAGATATTATGTTCTCTAAGACACCGGAAGAAAAGAAGAAGTGGTTCCATAAACTGGAACAGATTGAGGATACAAATCAGAGAAGCAATCAGGGAGATGCCGGATCCAAACACAATCTGGATTCTGTGAGGGAGCTGACCCTTGATGAGGCAAAAGGCTTGAATAACATCGACGATCTGATCCAAAACAGCATTATCGTATCCCGCTATGAGGTGAATGGAACAAAAACGACAGGAACTATAGCAAGCAATGGCTACTATGTTGTACAGTTGTTCAGCGCCAATTATGCCGGAGTACAAAATGATACCGGCGTCAGTGGTGATGTTATGATACGCCGGCAGGCATTTGAGCTTCTGGCTGAATACGGATATTATGAGGGCATGGTTCCTTATATTTCCAATCAGTTTAAAGCTGCAGCCCAGTCAGACCAGACTATTTTGTCTGATACTTATATTTTGAAAAAAATCTTTGGCAGTACTTATGGAACAATGGCGGATTTCAAAAAGGCGATGTTCCAGAAAAGAATAGATAAAGTGAAAGAGTTAAAACCTGTGACCATTCAGTGGAAAAATCAAACAGTAACTATTAAGAACTTTGCTGTCTTGCAGCAGCTTATGAAAGAGGCTGTGGAGAGTGACTTAGTCAATGTTAATGTAACCTCGGACGGATTCAATAATATCCGGGCACAGGCTACCCAGGTTGAGCAGCTAAAAGCACAGATATTCCGGGCGTATTTATTCCAGACAAAGGATTTTCAGGAATCCATCTATGGTGATGGCCAGGAACCCGCGGAGCCGACAGCGACGCCGGAAGTAAAGCCGACGGCAGCGCCAACATCGACACCAGAAGTAAAACCGACAGCAGCACCGACGTCGACACCAGTGGCAACGCCAGATGTAACGCCAGAGGTGAAACCAACAGCAGCGCCAACATCGACACCAGAAGTAAAGCCGACGGCAGCGCCAACATCGACACCAGGGGTAACACCAACGGCAGCACCGACGCCAACACCAGGAGTGACACCAGAAGTAACGCCTGGTGTGACAGAAAAGCCAGGGGTGACGCCAGAGGTGAAACCAACAGCAGCACCAACACCGACACCAGGGGTAAAACCAACAGCAGCACCGACGTCAACGCCAGGAGTGACACCAGAAGTAACGCCTGGAGTGACAGAAAAGCCAGGGGTGACGCCAGAGGTGAAACCAACAGCAGCGCCAACATCGACACCAGGGGTAAAACCAACAGCGGCACCGACGTCAACGCCAGGAGTGACACCAGAAGTAACGCCTGGAGTGACAGAAAAGCCAGGAGTGATACCAGAGGTAACACCTGGTGTGACGGAAAAGCCAGGTGTGGAGCCAACCATAACACCGTCTGGCAAACCGCCAGTCCAGCCACCAGCAGCAACGGCTCCTGCTATATCAGATAATGATGATCTTCTGCTGGATGAGGATGACGACAGCATTTTGGATGGGGGAGCCCTCAAGTCCGAACTGCTTATAGCCAGAGTATCCGCGTCTAAAAAGTCACAGATCATTCGCTGGAATTCGGTCAAGTCGGCGGATGGATATTATATATACGGGGCAAAAGCCAATGGCAAATATAAATGTCTGCGGACGGTGAGTAAAAAGGTTCTCAGATGGAAACGAACAGGTTTGAAAAAGGGAACACAGTATAGATATTATGTGATGGCTTATAAAGTTATTGACGGGAAGCGGGTGGCATTGACAAAATCTCTCCCTGCCTATAGTATGACAAAGGGTGGAAAGTACAGCGATCCCGTGAAATTGAAGATTAAGCGGTCAATTGTAAGCGTGAAATCTGGCAAAAAGATAAAGCTGAAAGTAAAGGCAACGGGTAAAAAGTTGAATAAAGCCAGTAAAAAGGTACGCTATATCTCTGCAGATCCATCCATTGCAAAGGTTTCAAAAAAGGGAACCGTTACTGGCGGCAGACGTGGAACATGTTACATTTATTGTGTGGCATGGAATGGTCTTTCCAAGAAGATCAAAGTGAAGGTGAAATAAGTGATAAAACATTTTAAATCCATGAAGGTGATCCTTAGTCTTACTGCTGCAGCCCTGTTTTTTGCTGGCTGCGGCGGTGAGTACAGCGGTCTTTCGGCAGATAACAGTATTTCCGGCGGGGCGGTATCCGCCTCTGCGGTGAGCGGAAAGGCGGTATCTTCTTCCGCGGTGAGTGGACAGGCAGTGTCGGATACCGGGGGGTATAGCAGATACACATACTGCAGCGACCGGAACCTGTATTATATCAAGGATTGCTATTCCGAGGATGCAAGACTTGTGGAACGGGATCTGGAAAAGGGTTCAGAACGAAAGATCCGCGTCAAGAGGATTCATGAGGTTTGTTATGCCGATAATGACTGGGTGTATTATACAAAAGAAGCAGAAAGGGAAAGAGATGGGGAGGTCCGCTTTGTAGTGGATGAGGTCTGGCGGTCTCCGATCAATAAAAACAGTTTTCAAATGGATCAGGCGGCAGAAGAAATGGTCCTGAGAACTGAAAATGAGCCGGGAATGATCCTGTCGATAGGCCATGTGGGCATATATCACCGGGGAGTACAGTGTGATGGCAGATATATTGTCTTTGCGGGGGGAGAGTATACGGAGGAGGATGTGCTGGAAACGTTTCCGCGTGTATATGATATGCAGAAGAGAAGTTATGTATGGGAGGAAATATTCCGCGCAGACAGTTTTTCAGATGATATGGAGGAGATGATCCTGTGGGGTGGAAGTGTCTTTTTGCATGATGGTGAGGAAGGGGAATTAGTCCGTGTGAATTTGGAAACTGGGGAAATGACCACCATGGCATCAGAGGAAAACTATGACAGTTTATACTCTTCCGGTATTTCTGCGGTCTCAGAGACCAGTATATTCTGGAGGAATACCAAGGAAGAAAAGAGAGAAATATGGCAGTACGATCTGAGGGAAAATAGAAGTTCTTGTTTTGTTACTGAGGGGGAACTGAGGAAATTGCTGGAGCAGAGGGGATTGTTAAAATGTTCCATCGGAGGAAAAGAGCATACGTACGGATATGAAGCCTGTTTTGTCCGTGAAAACCGTCTGTATATGCAGGTGGTGATCGATGGGGAGGGGAAAAATAGGGAGGTCTGCCAGAACCGGGTGGTCTTCAGTAAAGAGTTTCAGACTCCCGATGCGGTGCTTGAGTGTGAGGATAAGCTGAACGAATGCCTTACTAATCCGAAAGAACGCCTGAAATTATTTTTCAAGAAATGGGATGGTATTTACGGAAGGCAGCCCTGCAGGAAGAAGGCTTATTTTAAGGCCAGGGGATTTTGCGAGAGTATGACAGAGGACGAATGTCTGATGTATCTTGAGAATCCAGAAAAGAAGAAAAATATGCCGGCTGTTTATGATTTCCGCACAGGCAGCCTGCGCTATTTACAAAAAGGTGAGGATTGGTTATCCCGCTATACATATGATAGAAATAACCGGATGCTGTCAGGCGACCCCGGTGAGTTTTATGAAGATTATGAAGTGTGCGACATGATGCCTAACAATTACGATTCCATTGAAGAGAAGGATTGAACGTATTCTGTTTTAAATAGCTATTGAATTAGACAGCCGGTTAAGGTATGATAGTTTTGTTGGTATCATGCACAAGAGTTGAAATGAGGCTGAATATGGAGTTAAGGAAGAATCAGGAGATTACATTAAAAATAGATGATCTGGGTAATAACGGAGAGGGCATCGGCCATGTGGACGGCTATGCCCTTTTTGTCAAAGATGCCCTTCCGGGAGAAACCATTCGTGCGAAAATAATGAAATGTAATAAGAAGTATGGTTTTGCGAGAATGATGGATGTGCTGGAGTGTTCGGATTCCGGCAGGGTGGAACCCAAATGTCCGGTGGCAAGACAGTGTGGCGGCTGTACCCTGCAGCATCTTTCATACGAAAAACAGCTGGACTACAAGGAGAAAAAAGTCAGGGACTGCCTGGTGAGGATCGGTGGAGTGAGTGAAGAAAAGGTGGAGTGGCTGCCGGCCATAGGCATGGAAATGCCATGGCATTACCGGAATAAGGCGCAGTTTCCCGTCAGGATGCAAAAAGATGAAAGCGGTACGCCCCGCCCGGTGGCGGGGTTCTATGCAGGGCGCACCCACAGTATTATCCCGGTGACAGATTGTGCGATCCAGCATCCCTGCATGAAAGAAATTTTGGAGACGGTGCTTTTCTGGATGCAGGAACAGCATGTGACAGCCTATGATGAAGCCAGCCATAGAGGCCTGGTCCGCCATATCTACATCCGGCGCGCCTATACTACGGGTCAGATCATGGTATGCCTTGTCATAAACGGCCGCCGCATCAGCGGGGACCTGCAGAGAACCTTAATAGAAAAACTGAGTGGAATTCCGGGAATGACAGGTATTTTGCTAAATATAAATACCGACCAGACCAATGTTATACTTGGGAAGAAGATGCAGCTCATCTGGGGACAGGAGTATATCGAGGACAGGATCGGTGAGATTTCTTATCATATTTCTCCCCAGTCCTTTTATCAGGTCAACCCGGTACAGACGGAAAAACTTTACCAGACCGCTCTGGAGTTTGCCAGTTTAACTGGAGAGGAAGTGGTGTGGGATCTCTACTGTGGGATCGGGACGATCTCTCTGTTTCTGGCACAAAATGCAAAAAAGGTATACGGGGTGGAGATCGTTCCGGAGGCAATTAAAAATGCCAGGGAAAATGCCCGCCTGAACGGAATCCACAATGCAGAGTTTTTCTGCGGCGCCGCCGAGGAAGTCGTTCCAAGGCTGGCAGAAGAGCTGGGAGGCGTCCGGAATCTCCCAGGTGAAGAAGGGAACGAAGCGGAGAGTGAAACAGAAAAGATGTCAACTCTGGCGGATGTGGTTGTGGTGGATCCACCGAGAAAGGGCTGTGACGGTGTGCTGCTGGACACCATCGTGAAGATGGCGCCGGAGAAAATCGTCTATGTGAGCTGCGATCCAGCGACGCTGGCGCGGGATGTGAAGCTGCTGGGGGAAAAAGGGTATGAGGTGAGAAAGGTAAGAGCGTGCGATATGTTCGGGCAGGGAGGACATACAGAATGTGTGGTGGAAATACAAAGGAAACATATCTAGAAGTACTTTGTTTTCAGCAGTTTTATAGGCATTTTGTGTTTGAGGAGGATGAGGAAGGGAATCGGACTGAGAGGATGGAGAAGTATTTTGAGGTTTCGGCGGTGGTTGATGTGAGGTGTGGGGAAACAAAGAGTTAGTATGAAAGAAAACAAGTTCAAGATACAATTCTTGCTATGTATCAGTTTCCTATTGGTATGGAAATGTTTAGCGCAGCGGATGAAGATCTCATTACCATTTACCCGAACCCAACCTGGCCTATTTTTATTCCCACCCAAAAATATGAGGAAATTCGATAACATTCCTGAAGCAATATATCAGAGAATTCAAACGTATGTTTAAAGAAGTGAAAATGGAGGAGCTATAAGTGGATAATTGTGGCGAAATACTTATATATCAATCCGAAGACGGTTTGACAAAGATTGAAGTTAAAATACAGGATGAAACAGTGTGGTTGACACAACAGCAAATGGCGGATTTGTTCCAAACGTCGCGAACAAATGTTGTAGAGCATATCGCACATATATATGAAGAATTTGAGTTAGATGAAAACTCAACCTGTCGGAGATTCCGACAGGTTCGCAAGGAAGGAAATCGCGAAGTTTCACGGGAAATGCCCTACTATAATCTTGATATGATTATCTCTCTTGGTTATAGAGTGAAATCCAGAATAGCGACGAATTTTCGGCGTTGGGCGACAGAACGTCTGAAAGAATATATGATAAAGGGCTTTACTATGGACGATGAGCGATTAAAGAATCTGGGTGGCGGTAATTACTGGAAGGAACTATTAGACCGTATTCGAGATATCCGCTCATCGGAAAAAGTGATGTACCGGCAGGTGCTTGACCTTTATGCTACCAGTGTGGATTATAATCC
>CAJUAU010000026.1 GCA_910584645.1 uncultured Eubacterium sp. | reverse complement strand
TCATAACCCCATTGGTGGCTTTCGCGAAGCGGAAAGGCGGATTATAGAAATGAAAAAAATATTAAAAAGGAAAAAAACATTAATCATATTGGGAGCATGTATTGCTATTTTTGGCGTAACTTTTGGAACAGTTAGTATTGCTCAAAATTATTATAAGAGCTCTAGTTCTAGTAAAAAAGAAAAGACAGAATATAGAATGGCCGAAAAAGAGAAAGAGAGACTAAAGAAAAAAGGAACTTATAACCCTAAAGGCCATATTAAAAAGGAAGATATTGCCAAAAAAGCAGAAAATGTTGCAGAAGCATTTGATATGAGCGTAAGTGAAGCGGAAAAACAGATTACGAAAAATTCGGTTGAAAAAAAAGCTTTATATCTGGCAGCTGAAGAGGCGGGGATTACCGTTAATGAACAGGAAGTAACAGAAGCAATTAATGAAATAAGGGTCACTTTTGCATCGGATCCAGAAGGTAAGAAAGAGCTTGAGGCCGAGATCGCAGGTATGGGAATGGACGAAGAGGAGTATTGGAATTTTTTGCGTCCACAATACAAGTCGAATATGATAGTCAACAAGTATTTGAATAAAATGTATGAAGAAAAATGTAAAGAAGAAAAAATAGATTTATATTCTGAAGAATGTATGGAAAAGCGCAAAGAGTGGCGGGATTCCATTACACAGGAGGCAATTAAAAAATATAATGTTAAGGTAGAATAAACATTAATAATGAAGTTAGTGCTTTTTGGTCAAATTGTTATTTCAATAAAGTGGCAATTTGACCAAAAGTACATTTGTATCAATAGTTATTTAGTGAGGGAATACAGATGAAAAAACGATATTTAGTATTGATAGTTAGCATTTTGGTTTTACTATTTGGCTGTGGAGAAAGGAATACTTCAACTGAGACAAAAAACACGTATCCGCCAGAAAAAACGGACATAGCAAAAGAAATATATTGGGAAAAAAAAGAAAATCTGGGATTTCAGAAAACCAGTACTGTTCATTTGGAATCTAACAAAGATAATACAGGGTTGAAAATTGTAATAGACGGATACCCTGTCAGTCTGGAAAACGAAAAAGAGCTCACATATCAGAATTTTGACTTTACTAAAATGATAAAAAAGGATTTTGATGAAGATGGAATTATGGAAATCGTTTTATTATTTTATGGGGGTTCTAGTGGGACTTTTCAGAATTTCAGGGTAATAAAATTCGATGGGGAAACATGGGGAATGGTAAATATGGGCCAGGTAGAAGATATGTGGTCAAATTTCGTAGAGGTGAAGGCGCTGAAAAATAGTTCAGTGAAGATTGAGGTTAAAAAAACAGGGTATAAAAATACAGTAAAGCTTCCAGACAATAAATATCTAAAAAGAGAAGGAGAGAAATCAATTTCGGGTACAGGATATTGTTTCTTTGAATTGCAGGATAATGATATCGTTGTAGTCCATCAATTATATCTGAATAATGTGGGGGATGCCTTTGGACAGGTCAGGCAAAAGATTCATCTCGATGAAAAGGGAACAGAGCTGATACTGGGAGAGACCAGTTATATGTCCCAGAAAGATGCCAAAGGGAGAAAGTATGAGCTGTATGGAGATTCGTAAAGGAGGGTACAGGAAAATATGAGCAATATCTATTTTTCCTGGAAAAGCCTATGAAAAGACAACTATCCCTGTCACCGTAAATTAATAAACAGCAATCAACAGGCGGGTGTCGTACTGCCTGAGAATAAAGAGTCCATTTTTAGATACATGGTATGGTGTCTGAAATGGGCTCTTTTTGTGTGCAATTTGTTTTGTCGAATTATGTCGAAATAAGGCGAACGATTGTTCTTGAGCAAGATATTAAGAAATGATAAAATAAATATTAAATAAAAGTGAACGGCAATTTGTATGCAAAACTAGGACGGAGGTGAAAGACGATGAAAATCAATAAAGAAAACCGAGAGGAAAGCTGACCACGATGGTTAATGGTGACCACTACAAAAATAATATTTATAACAAAGGAGAGTCAAATTATGAAATTAAGAAGAAAAAAATTATTAGCAATTATATTGGCAACTGCAATATGTATGAGTAACATGATGGGGACTAGTGTCAGTAGAGCAGCTACGGAAAGTGATAATGAAGAAACAATTTATGCTGAAGATGAGAATGTGATAAAAGAAGATTATGACGATGTTTCATTTGATTATGCATTTAAGATTCAAAGTGAATGGGAAAATCATTATACGGCTGAGATGACACTGAAGAATACAGGTAAGAATGAAATTGGAAATTGGGAAATTGCTTTTGTATATGATGGAGAGATTGAAAATATATGGAATGCTAAAATTGTTTCTCATTATGATAATGTGTATGTGATAAAGAATGCTGGCTGGAATCAGAATATAAATGCTAGTGGGCAGGTTACTTTTGGGTTTACTGCTAAATTTGATGGACATAAGCCGGAAGAACCTTGTAGTGTGGATATGCAAAGGGTTTTGGAACGAGTGTTTGATAACTGTAATATTGAATTCAAGCAATTTACTAAATATGAAAATAAAATACAAGGACAGGTAGAGATTACAAATACATCAGAAAATTATATTGAAGATTGGTCGTTTGATTTTGAATGTAATTTTAAGATAGTGGATATTTGGAATGCAAAAGTATATGAAGAAAATTTTGAATCAGATGAGGAGGATCATCCTACAGACGCTCATTATAGTTTAGCTAATATGGGATATAATCAAAGTATAGAACCGGGTCAGACAATAAACTTTGGCTTTATAGGTGAATTGTTAGAAGGTAGTGATGCAAAATTTGAAAATGAATCTTTATATCAACTCACAGTATATCCGTATGAAGAGGATGAGGAATTAAAAGAGGATGATTGTATCTGGGAAGGTGATGTGGATGATGATGTTCCTATGTCAGTTGTAGAAGATGAAGTTTTTGATGAAGATGATTATGACAGAGTGGAAGAAGATGAATTGGCAAAGGAAGTAGATACGGAAGAAGCTGTACAGCTATTTGCAAATAGTAGAAGTGTTAGTACTGCTGCTTTATCAAAAACATCAGGAAAAGAAGAAGGAGATAAAATATCTTATTATGTATATGGGTTACCTCATAAGCGACAAGTACAGGCATGGTGCCAGTTCGTTTTTAAAAACCAAAATAATAAAAATGTGAAAGTGATTTTCGTGGCACAAAACGACAATGCTGGGCATTCAGTAATTTCACTTTGTAAAAAGGAGAAAGATGGAGTTTATAAGTATGATTCTGAAATTCAAATAAGAAAGTCTGGTCATACCCAGTCACTTTACTGCCAAGGAATGAGCGATGGGAAATTTTATTTATATACAAATTGCCATGGAGTGAAATATAAGGATAAAAATGGGAAAATAACTGTATGGGGAACAAGATTTGCACGTGTTATCTTCGATACTACTAAAAATGGTAAGAATCAAAAAGGTAAGAATGCAAAGAACATTGTTGATATGGATACTGACAAGTCATTAATGAAATTAAAATATACAGTAAAGGGTGATAGCTTAAAATACTTTAAGGCAGTTGCATATTCCCGTAAAGAAAAAGAATCTTTTGCGGGACCGAGTAATCGCAAAGGTGTAGCTAAATTGAAAAGATGTGATTTTGCAATTTCTCCAAATAATAAATATATGATTATTTGGAAAAAAAGTGATGATAATAAAGTAGAGTACAGTTTGTATGATTGGAAAAAGTTAGAAAAGGCTTATAGAAAAACAAGTGGAAAATATATATCTTTCAATTCAGAGGAAGTAAGAAAGATGTGCTTATACACTTGTAAAGAGGACAGAAAAAAAGTTGCAAAACGTTCTTTCCAGGGAATTGCTTTAGATAATTCAAAAAATATTATTATAACATCGGGAAATGATAAGAAAGAAAATCAAAAACCAGGAAGTGAACAGTACATTGCGTTGCTGTATAAAAAGTGGTCAAACGAAAATCAATACAGTAAAACGAAGAAAATTAAGTTGGAAACTCCTAAATATGATAAAGATAATTGGATGCGAGAGCTTGTGGCTGATAAAGTGAAGACTAAAAGAGATGTACCTTGGTTAGAGATTGAGGGTGTTCAAGTAGTTGGAGACAGGGTACTATTTTCGGTTGGTATTGTAAGCGAGAAATTATTTGGTGATGATCCCAAGGATTCATGGCGTACACGTTCTTTCATTTTTTCAAGAAAACTAAATAAGATACTTGGGTAGATAGTTTGTTTGATTTAAAGCGCTAGAATATATCGGCAGGTAGGTGACGTGTACTGCTTGCTGATATATTTTAATGATCTCTCGGAATATTGAGTGATCCTTTATTATAAGGAGATATTTCATGAAAAAAATATTAGTTGTTTTAGTCCTTTTTTGTTGCGTTTTCTTATTGAACTGCCATCCCATTTATGCAGAGGAAACCATAAAAGGCAGCTGCGGGGAATCGGTTTTCTGGGAATATAGTAATGGACTGTTAAGGATTTATGGAAATGGTGAAATGAAAACAAATCCGTGGATGAATTATAAAGACTGCAGAAAAAATTTGCGCAAAGTGATCATTGATGAGGGTGTTACGACTGTTTGTGAAAAAGCCTTTAATACTACGGAAGGCGATTCTTTGGAATACGACTATATGTCAGAGGGGGTTTTCCTGCCAGATACATTAGAACGTATCGGGGAGATGGCATTTGCATTTTCATGGGGATTGAAAGAGATTGATATTCCAGCTGGTGTAAAGAGCATTGGTGAAGGAGCGTTCGCGCATTCATTTAACCTGCAGACCGTTACTTTCTCAAGAGGATGTAAATTGGAAAAAGTAGAGGCGTATACTTTTAGTGGTTGTAGTGGTCTGAAGAACATTGTGCTGCCAGAAGGTATTTCATATATTGGGGACGGTGCCTTCACAGAATGCAGATCCCTGAAGAAAATTAATATTCCGGACAATGTGAGTAAGATTGGCAAGCGGCTTTTTTATGAATGCTATCTGTTAGAAACGATTAAGATCCCGGATGGTATTACTTCAATTCCCACTGGAATGTTTATTAAATGTTATCATCTGACGGAGGTAGAGATGGCAAATAATGTTAAAAAAATTGGTCCTTATGCATTTTCATTTTGTTCTGCTTTAGAAAAGGTCAATATCCCCTCAGAGTTAGAGGAGGTGGGAAAACAGGCATTTATCTATTGCGCGGCTTTAGAGGAACTGAATCTTCCCGATACCATAACCAGGATTGGTGTGGATGCTTTTGAGGGGTGTTCTGGATTAAAGAGGATCCGGTTCCCTCAAAAATTAGAAGAAATCCCGTCAAAAATGCTCTATGACTGCACTGGATTAAAAAAAATCAACATCCCGGCTGCGGTAACGAAGATTGGGAAAAACGCATTTGGAGGATGTGCCAGTTTAAAAAGATTAGTGATTCCTCCAAATGTAAAAAAAATAGGCCCGTGCCATCAAGATTGTCCTGGATTAAAGGAAATACTTAATAAATCCAAAGTAACATATTCATTGTCGGCGAGTGAACTTGTAATGGATTGGTACCAGGGGAAGAAAAAAGTTTCAGAAGTAAAGCCGGGAAAGGCAGTTGTTTCTAAAGGAAAGCGTTTTCAAATTACATATGATTCCGGATTGCTGAAAAAATACAAGATACATGTAAATGGGAAACTTCCGACATCTTATGTATATGGAAAAGAGCCTAAAATGCCACAGAAGGTAAAGGCGGCTGATTCCAGCATACTTTTTATGGGATGGCGTTATCGGGCAAATAGTAAGAAATATAAGTCTGGTCCGACCCGCACATGGTATAATGCCAGAGTAACACAGTTTAGTAAAGGCTTAAAGGGTGATGTGAAAGTATTTCCAATGATAGACAAGGTTATGGTAAGAAAGAACAGCACAAAAAAGGTTGTTATGGTTTCCAAAGTGCTGTTAAAGGACTATTTAACCGCAGATAGTATTGATCTCGGATATATTAGCAAAGACCCTGGTCCAAGATATTTAATGTTTCAAGCAAGATATGCAGACAATAAGCAAATGAAAAATGTGAAGTATTTGCCTTTGCTTAGTCATGAATGGACAAGAAGATTTGCATTAAAAAACTTAAAAAAAGGAAAGGTATATTACATTCAATATCGAAGTATTCCGTCAAGATATTTTGGGGTTCCGAGTGAAACCTGCTGGGGGCAGACGTTTAAAGTGAAAATAAAGTAATAGAAGAACCTCTCTGCATTCATATACCTCAGAGTAACCCTCTCCCCCTTCACCGCATACAATATAATAACCAGACATATGTAAGGGTAATGTTCTTTTGGACATTACCCTTTTTGATCGGTGATGAAAGTATGGTATTATTGGGAATTCTTCTGCCCTTTATGGGGACGGCTGCGGGGGCAGCGTCGGTCTTTTTTCTGAGAAACAAGATGAGTGACAAACTTCTGACGATCATGATGGGGTTTACCTCGGGGATCATGATGGCGGCGGCGGTCTGGTCTCTTCTGCTTCCAGCGATCGAGATGTCTTCCTCTATGGGAAAATTTGCTTTTCTGCCGGCCTCCGGCGGTTTTTTGGGAGGCGTGTTCTTCCTTCTGCTATTGGACCGGGTGATCCCTCACATTCATGCTAAGACAAACCAGAAAGAGGGACCAGACAGCCGGCTGAAAAAGGTGACGATGATGGTGCTGGCGGTCACTCTGCACAACGTTCCAGAGGGGATGGCTGTGGGAGTTGTCTTTTCCAACTGTATGACAGGGGAGGGAGCGGTGGTTACTATGGCGGGGGCATTTCTTCTGGCTGTGGGCATCGCCCTCCAGAACATCCCGGAGGGGGCGATCATCTCCGTACCGTTGAGAGGGTTTGGGAAAAGCAGGCGAAGAGCTTTTGGGTATGGTGTGTTGTCCGGGGTGGTTGAACCTATTGGAGCGGTGTTTACTATTCTTCTCACAAAACAGATCCAGAATCTTCTTCCGTTTCTGCTGGCATTTGCCGCGGGGGCGATGGTGTTCGTTATCATTGAAGAGCTGGTTCCGGAATCTTCGGGGGGAGAAGATTCGGATATGGGGACGATCGGTTTTGCAGTGGGATTTACGATCATGATGATACTGGATGTGGCGCTTGGATAATTCTTTCCGCGGGGGTTCTTTTTTGTCCAGGCAGCCATATACTGTATATAGAAAGTCCAAATGGGAGGAGAGAAATTTGCATGAATTATCTGCGGAAGATCATATATCTGAATGAATATAATGGGGGAGAGTATGGCAGCAGCATAGGCTTTGTGAAGTTGTCTAAAAGGCAGACAAGACTTCGGATCGAGATTCAGCTGACGGGAAAAATATCACTGCACCGTCAGAAAATATATCTGCTCATTAAAAATAAGAATGTGATAAACAAAATGTTTGCTGATACGGTGACAGAAGAGGGGACAAGGATCGATATCAGTCTGGATGAGCCGGTGGAGGATACACTGAAAGGCGATATCATAGGAATTATTATTGGCACAGAAAATGAGATCACATGCGGCGGAACACAGGATCACAGCATCAATCTTCTTGACTATATGCATCCGGAAAAAGTGAGAGCGGCAGCGGAAATTCCGGAGGATATGCCAGAAGAGGCGCCGGAGAGGATTCCAGAGCTTTCGGAGCAAAAGACAGAAAGGGCGGAGAAGATTTCAGAAGAGCCAGTTTCAGAAAATGAAGTCTTGGAAGAGGCGGCTTCAGAGGAACTGGTTCCAGAAAAACAGGCCATTCAGGAAATCTCCGAAGTGGAAACAGAAGCCCAGAGAGAGACCGGACAGGAAATCCAGCAGGAAATTCGGTCAGAAGAACAGCCGGAAGCGGATGAACCGGAAGAAGAGGGGGAGGAAGTTCAGATAGAGATTGAAGCCGATCACGATGAGGCATATGAGTTTCGGAAGATCTTTTCCTCTCATCCTGGGATGTATCCTTTTGATGATGACGAAATGGAAGTGTGTGTGCAGATTTCCCCGGTGGACTTTTCTGATTTTCCAAAAGCATTCTGGCGGATGGGAAGCAATTCCTTTCTGCTTCAGGGGTATTATAATTACAGGCATCTGCTTCTGTCCCACACGAAAGAGAAGATCTACATTGGGATCCCGGGACAGTATCACCGCAGGGATAAATATCTGGCGGACATGTTTGGGTTCGGCAGGTTCAAGGGAATACATAATAAGCAGATCCGGCTTGGCGATTTTGGATACTGGATGATGGAATTTGATATGCCTCAGCCGACGGACGGGGGAATGTGCTGTTCATAGTTTATGTTGATACAATAAAAAAAGGAGCTCTCTGCATCAGCGGATTGCAGCTGGTAGTGCAGGGGGCTCCTTTATGCTCAGCCATTCAAAACTTAATGTTCGCTGTATTAAGATATGCCGTACTTCTCTCTCCAGTATCCCACCTGAAGGAGATAGGCAAGCATTTGGGGGCCGGCCATGAGCTGGCCGTACCAGGGCTTACCGTAATCGCTGGGGCTCTTTAGGAAAGCGTCCAGCTTTTGGCGGTCAACAATGTCGGATAGAGGAGAGTTGGTCTGATCCAGCATCTCCATGAGCCGTCCTGCCAGCAGACGTTCATAGGCAGGATCATAAGTTTTTGGATAGGGACTCTTCTTGCGGTACAGGACGGAATCCGGGAGAAGACCTTTTCCGGCTTCCTGCAGAAGGCTTTTGGTTCTTCCATTGTGGCATTTCATCTCCCAGGGGATATTATATACATATCCCAGGATCCGCGGATCTGCAAAAGGCACCCTGGCCTCCAGGCCGGAGTACATGCTGGCGCGGTCCATGCGGTTTAGAAGTGTCATCATGAACCAGCGGACATTGAGCCATGCGATTTCGCGGCGTCTTGCTTCCTCCGGGCTGTCTTCGTTGCAGCGGGGAGTCAGTTCGAGGGTATCCAGGTAAGCACGCTGGGAATATTCCTCCATATGAAGATGCTGGGCGAAATCCTCTCTTAGCAATGCCTTTCTTGCGGTCATATTCCATGACCAGGGAAAGGTGTTTCTATTCCACATATCCTTTCTGTGGAACCAGGGATATCCGCCAAAAATCTCATCGGCGCACTCGCCAGTCAGAGCCACCTGGTTGGATTTTGACACCAGTTCACAAAAATACAGCATGGAGGACTCTACATCAGCCATACAGGGAAAATCCCTGGCATCAACCGCCTTGTACAGATAATCTGCCTGGGTCTGGTTGTCGCATTCCAGAAAGGTGTGGTGGCTTCCGATGTGTTCTGCCATTTCCGCGGCAAAGGGGCGGTCCAGAGAGGACTGGAAAGCATTTGCCTGAAAATTTTTCTGATTATCCTTAAAATCGAATGAAAAGGTGTTCAGTGTCCTGCCCCGCTCTTTTAAATGTTTCTGACAGATGGCAGACACCAGGGAACTGTCCAGTCCCCCGGACAAAAAACTGCAAATGGGGATATCCGATACCATCTGGCGCCGTATGCTGTCCTCGATCAGCCATTTTACCTTTTCCACCGTATCCGGGTAAGAGTCTGTGTGGGGGTGTGCTTCCAGCGACCAGAAGAAATGTTTCTGGCAGTCATAGTAGGGTGCGTTTGGAGCGGATACGAAGGTCAGGCATTCTCCGGGAAGAACCTCTTTCATGTTTTTAAATCCACCCTTCCCCGGAGTTCTCGCCGGTCCCAGGGCAAATATCTCATTCCAGCAGTCCCTGTCTGCTTCCGCAGGTACCCCATAAGCAAAGATTGCCTTGGGTTCTGAGCCAAAGACTACAGTATCCTGATGCTCCTGATAGAAAAGCGGCTTAACTCCCAAAGGATCTCTTGCCAGCAGAATCTCACCGCTGTTGTGATCGTAGATGGAAAAAGCAAATATTCCATTCAGTCTGGAGAAGAAAGCTGTTCCCATGGCTAGATAGCCGTTCAGGATCACCTCTGTGTCGCATTTGGTGTTCCAGCGCAGAGAATAGGAGGAAAGGCTGTTCCGGAGCTCTTCGGTGTTGTAGATCTCACCATTGTATACGATGGTGGCCGTTTTTCCGTGAAAGGAAGCAGTCATGGGCTGGGCGCCCCCCTGAATATCCCGGATGGATAACCGGGTATGGGCTAGACCAGCATGGCTGTACAGGAGCACATGCTGATCGTTGGGCCCCCGGTGGACAAGACAGTCCCTCATTTTTTCCAGTGTGCCATACCATTTATTTTTTCTGTTTCTGCCACCGTATTCCGGGGCGAGAAAATCATATTTGTTTTGATAAAAACCTGCGATACCGCACATTTGCTATGCTCCTTTCGGATTATTTCGGACAGGGGCCCTGAATGACCGGCTGCAGCTGGCAGCTGTTCAGCGCCTGGCTGATGGTATCAGTCAGCAGCTCCATATGGGCGATCATAGAGTTGGGCTTTGCCTTATAATTATCCTGTCCGAAAGGAATAAAATAGATATTTTTCGTATTCAATAGTATTCCAATGTTTTTGAGATTCATTCCCAGCGCATCGTTGGTAGAGAGTGCGACTACCAATGGTCGGTTGTTTCTCAGATGTGCCTTCGCAGCCATGAGCACAGGCGTATCGGAGATGCCGTTGGCAAGCTTGGAGAGGGTATTTCCGGTACAGGGTGCGATGACCAGAAGGTCGAAAAGGGCGCCCGGTCCGATGGGCTCTGCGTCTGGGATTGTAGTGATCGGCTTTTTGCCGGTGATCTCCTCGGCGCGTTTTAGAAAATCAGCACACTTGCCAAAGCGGCTGTCAGTAGTGGCGGCGTGGTCAGAAAAGATCGGATACAGATTGGCTCCGGTCTCTGCCAGTTTCTGCAGCTCCTGAAACACTTTTTCATAAGTACAGTAGGAACCGGTAATGGCGATCCCTATATTCTTATTTGATAAATCTGCAGACATAATTCATTTCCTTTCTTAATATATTTATGGATAATATTACTTTTTACCACCACTTCTTAAAGGTGAAAGTGATGGCAGATCTCATTGGCGATAAGGTGCCCGGCTGTTTTGGGCGCATATTTTCCAGGGATCCCCGGGCAGTTTACCATGTGCTCTGACAGAGGAAAGGGCAGTGTGAGAGGGCCAGAGGCGACCTGAAAGACGATGCAGTGTTCTGGAAAACACCGCCACAGTTCATCTCCCAGAGGCTGGCCGGGAACCGTATTGATCAGTGTATTGAGCTGTTTCAATCCGGGGTGATCCCAGAACGCACTTTCGTCTGGAAGGATCTTAAAATGCTCAGACCGGGCGGCTTTTAGAGCGGCGGGGTCCGTGTCATAAATGTATATTTCTTCCGTAAAATTACGGAGAATGGAGGCGATCTCCCTGCCACATCTTCCGTAGCCGATGATCAATGTACGGAAGTCGCCTGCTGAAAAACGGGTCTGGGTAAACAAATGAACCAGAAGCCCCTCTGCGGTGAGCTTTGCATTTTTTTCTGCAAGGCCGGCAGCAGTAAGTACATCATAATATTTAACGCTATGATCGGTACACCACCGGGTGACAGTTTCTGGAAGCCCTCCTCCTACCAGGATATGGGAAGGAGTCAGAAGACCTGAAAAACTGTCGATCGTAAGAGCCGGTTTCAAGGAAGTGTTCATAAATCTTTGATCTTTGGTAAAGGGGATTCCACAGATGATCATGCCGGAATCTGCGATTTCATCCCAGGAGGAACAGCAATGAGCGCCCTTCTTTTCCAGTTCGGCGCACAGGTATTCCATTCGCTCGTCCCCCGGTAGAACAGAGATTGATGGAAGCATGGGATCACTCCTGACAGAGTGTTTAAAAACAATATATGTCAGTTGTTTTTTGGGTGTGAAAATCTTGACATAAACATGAAAAACATATATACTTATTTTGTGTGAGACAAAGACGGTGTGCGCCGTCAGGCTGCTCACATTCACATTTTTAAACATGCCGCTGCAGGCGGCGTATTTGTTAAGATTTCCGTGCAGCCGGGGAGATAGCGGTGCCCTGTACCTGCAATCCGCTATAGCAGGGGTGTTGTCTTGCCTAGGGTCTTTCAATGAGGAGCTGCCCTTTATAAGTGGCGTTGACATTCGGGTCTTACGCAACAGGAACTTGTGAACCGTGTCAGGTCAGGAATGAAGCAGCACTAAGCAAACCTTCTTGTGTGTCGTAGGGGCGCCTGGATCGAGTTAACTGTAGAGGTAACGTCTTCTGAGATTGATTCGAAGCAGGACGCACGGATTATTTTATTTCTTGTGGCTGGTGATCTGGAGAAGCACTGGGGTGCATTCATGACCATATCGGAGCCACCATTATTTTACGAGGTTGCCAAACATGGATAATAAAGCTCAATTAACGCTAAATAGCATGAATTCGATAAGCAGTGGTACTCTTCTGTACGAGAAGGGAGATTCCGTGGATTCCATCGGTCTGTTGGTTAAAGGAAGAGTTGAAGCAGTAGCCAGCGGGGTATGCACCGTTCTGGCCTCTGGAAACTTCCTTGGCATATGTGATGTGGAACGGGGGATGCACCAGTTTACATATACGGCAAAAGATGATGCCGTTGTTTTTGTATTGCCAGTAAACAGTCTGGACAGCGTGCGTAAATTATTAATCGCTAAGCCAGAGTATTGCGGTCTTCTTGTTACTTCACTGAATTTTTTCATCACGGAGCTCTATAAAAGACAGACCCAGCTGAGGGGAGAATGTCAGAAGCTGAATGAATTTATTCTTCAAAATTATGAATTGTGTGAAGAAGTTGGAAAAAGCAATGATATTGACGTGGAGACAGGAAATCCCAGAGAGAAGCTGGAGAGATATTCTGGGGAAGATGTTACACTGGATGACAGGATGGAATATTATCTTCACTGCGGGAAGCTCCCCATTGAGGTTCAGAAAAAATACTTCAGCGGCAGCGATTATATTGCCTTATTTCATTTCCAGGAGCAGTGCCTGGTGATCCGGTCTTTAGTAAAGGGCTGTTCATTTTATGGAAACAACCTGTTTAAATATTTCCGCAGCCTGATCATGGATGAGGACAGTGTATTCAATACTATGGGCAGACTGGCATTGGCTATGCTGAAAAAGGGAGCAAAAAATTCACTGCTGGATCGTGCTGTGGATGAGGTCGTGGAAAAGATCAATGAAACGGAGACCTATCTGATAGAGAAAGCGGGATTGGAAATCGAGCTTGACAGAGAGCGGATGGAGAAACTTTATTTTGCCCTTTTATCCGGAGATGCGACCGGAGGAGAAGAGAGCGAAGATTTTGAGACGCCGGGAGTTGAGTTTTTATATGATTCCCTGGAGCAGATCACAGAGTATGCAACGGTTCATCTTAAGGTAAAGAGTGAATTTAAGGAAAATATAGAGAAGTTTATTAAATTAAAAGATAAGTTTGAGAAGACACCAGAGGCGACGGCCCTCAGAAAACAGATCACCTCCGGCTTTTTTGAGATATATGAAGCGGTGGCTTTCCGAAGCTTTGGAGACAGGGACATTCCATTGGCGGTTAAACTGTTTTTGGATTATGGATTTGTAAGTGAAAAACTTTTGACGGAAGAGGAACTTCAAACCCTTTTGTCGCTGCGGCGGGAAAAATATAAAAAAGAGAATGGCTGTCGTGTTTATACAATGCGGAAGTGGCTGAAAGCAGTTTATGACGGTGTAAAGGAAGCTTCTAAAAACGAGTATGACATGGATTATGAAGAGACCCTCCGTCAGCTTGTTAAAGAGAAAAGGCTGGAGAAAAAGGACGTTCCGGATGAATTGGCGAATAAGGAAAAGAGAATGCATTTTGAGTGCCAGAACCTTTTCCGTTACGCAGACCGTGTTGTCAGCGGAAATATCAGTGCTTTTGTTCCGGTACTTTGTTCTGACGGCATATTTGGAAATATAAGCAACTCCTATGTCACGGAGGCAAAGATCAACGCAGCAGTGGAAAAACTTGAGGAAGTGGATTATTCCATTTTTTATCGTGACCGCCTGGCAGCTTACGAAGAGATTGATGTTATGAAAGCCACGGTGATCGACCGTATCCCACCAGATGTGATTACATTCCCGGTATATGGGAAGAACTGCATCATGTGGCAGGACATTACTGGAAAGCGTAGAAGCTCCAAGGGACGTATTCTGATCCCGATCCTGTTTGAAAAAGATCTGGAGATGGAGATGGTCAGGGCCCTTGCCGCTTTCCGCTGGGAGAAATGCCGGACCGACATGGGGAACCGGTGGAATGATTTCCGGTATCCGTCCCTTACCAGCGAGTACACGGACTATCTCCAGTTTTACCGGAAAAACAGCGAGCTGACCCAGGAGAGAAAGACAAAGATCCGGGCGCAGCTGCAGCAGTGCAACAACAAACACAAAGAGGTATTTGTGAAAGATTATATGGACTGGGTTCTGAGGGAAGCCAGAGGAGCGATGAAACTCAGCCGTGTGGCGAGAAATATCCTGTTTACCTACTGCCCGCTGTCGGCAGGAATATTTAAGAACTTAGAAGGACAGACGGTGTATGCCGAAGCGGCGAAAAAGTATATTCGGGAGAACCGGGCGGCGCGGAAGAATTTAGAAATGCTGATCCACAAGTTTGAAAAGGAAGGAATCGAGATTCCAGAGGAAGTACAGAAAACATCCGAATTTTTGAGAGGTTGAGTTCAGTCTGATACGGAGCAGAGCGTCAAGAAATGCTGATCCACAAGTTTGAAAAGGAAGGAATCGAGATTCCAGAGGAAGTACAGAAAACATCCGAATTTTTGAGAGGTTGAGTTCAGTCTGATACGGAGCAGAGTGAGGTTGTTATGGGTAAATATAACTCAGCAGTACGATGTGCACAGATAAGAGAATTAATTGAAGAAAATCGGTATTTGGAGGCAATGGAAGAGATTGAAGAGCTGGATTTTGAAAAGATTCCCTCCATTGCAGACATTTATTTATTTGCAGACATTTTTCTTAAGGCAGAGAAACTGGATGTGGCGAAGGAACTTTATTATACCGTGTACCGCAGAACAGCTTCCCGTCCGGCATTGTACCGCCTGCTGATGCTTGTGATCCAGATGGGTGATATGGAGGAGGCAAAAGATCTGTATCTTGCCTATGAAATTGTCGCAGGAATGACCCTTGATACTTATGAACTGCGGTATCGTCTGGCAAAAGCAGAAGGCGAACCAGGGAGCCGTCTGATCGAGATCCTGGAACAGCTCAAAGAGGAAGAGTATACCGAGGAGTGGGGATTTCAGCTTGCCAGGCTCTACGAATTGGAGGGACGTAAACAGGATTGTATCCGGGAGTGCGAAGATCTGGAACGATGGTTTGGTACAGGTTCCATCGTGGAGAAAGCGAAGGCATTGAAGAAAAAATGCAAAAGTCCGGCCTGGGTAAAACCCCGGCAGATGGAGATCCCGGAACCGGAAAAGGAAGAACCAGAACCGATTTCTTATGCACATGCACCGGTTGCTGTAGAAGACATTATCCCGGAGCCGCATAGACGGCCGGAAGATCTTCCGGTCAGGAAAAAGGAAAAAACGGAATCAGAGATACTGGAAGAGAGGGAGAAAGGCCTTCCGCTCCAGGATGAAGAGCTGCCAGAGCCTCAGGCCGTAAAGGAAGACGTGTCTCCTGAGGGAACAGTGACAGAACCAGAGCCAATGCCAGAATTGGAACCAGAGCCAGAGCAAAAGCCAGAGTCAGGAATAAAGCCAGAGCCAGAACTAAAGTCGGAACCAGAACCGGAGAAAGAACTGGAAACGGAACCGGAAGCAGCCGAGGATCTTGAAGAAAGATCAAAAGAAGGATTATTTCACAAAATTGTAAATTATTTCAAGATAGATCTGGATACGTTTATTGAAGAAGAGGAAGATTTTCCAGAGGAACTGGATACCTATAAGCAGCAGTCTACTGCCGAGATCAATGTGAAGGCAGTTCTTGCTGAGGGGGTTGATAATGTCATGGAACAGCCGGCGCATGTACCGGAGCGGGAAGTGCTGGATGTGGAGAAAACAAAGAAACTCCCGGTGGAGTCACTGGAGGACCGGCTTCGGGAAGTGGAGGAGCAAAAGCAGGTCATCCCTCTGGAAGAAACAATGAAACAGAACCAGCGGACGATCAAGAGCCATCCTCTTGGAAACTCTTCTGCAGAGGAGATTCATGAGGATATTTCCAGAAACGGGATTGGTTATCTGACGCTCAAAGGGGCAATGTACCGTCTGCGCATGGATAGTGGGACCGTTCATTTTGCCTTGACGGGAGGCGCCGAGGGTATGTCACTGGCGGTGGCGAAAAGATTATGTAAAGAATTGAAAAAATGTCAGTATTTTGAGGCAAAAAACATCGGTAAGATCGAGGCTGATAAGCTGGACGAAGTGAATCTGGAAGAGTGGGCCGAAAAGTTTATCGGGGGTTGTATGTATATATTAGATGCGCCGTCTCTTTCGGATACAAGCGTCAAAAATCTGACTGCCCTTATGGATCGGTATGAAAAGCAGATTGTCATTCTGCTGGAAGGCAGTTATGATGAGATGGATAGTTTTTTGAACTATCACAGAGAATTTGAGAAAAGGATAACTTATAAAGTCAGGCTTTAGGCAGATCACGGGATACGGAGCGGTGAACAGCTTGGAAAGCCTGAAATGGGGGGTTATGATGGACAAACAGGAATGGAAGCCGGGTAATATGCTGTACCCGGTACCGGCAGTCATGGTGAGCTGTTGTGATGAAAAGGAAGTACCGAATATAATTACCGTAGCATGGACGGGGACCATATGCTCTGATCCAGTTATGGTATCGATCTCCGTCAGACCGGAGCGCTATTCTTATGAAATGATCAAGAAAACGGGAGAATTTGTGATCAATCTAACTACGAGGGAGCTGACTCGTGCTACGGACTGGTGCGGGGTGAAATCCGGGCGGGATGTGGATAAATTCCGGGAAATGTCGCTGACGCCTGGTCTGGCGCAGCATCTTGAATATGCGCCGATCATCGTAGAGAGTCCGGTAAATCTTGAGTGCAGAGTGAGGGAAATAAAAGAGCTGGGATCACATCATATGTTTATCGCCGAGGTTGTGGGGGTGCAGGTCAGTGAAAAGTATTTGGATGAAAATGGAAAATTCTGGCTGAATCACACGGATCTTGTGGCTTATTCTCATGGAGAATACTTTGTGTTAGGGGAAAAAATTGGGAAATTTGGTTATTCTGTAAAGAAATGATAATATTTTCTTAATAAAAGTAAAGAAATTGACATTTTACAAAATCAAGATCTGTGATATACTATATTAGTGTTGCAGAATTGTTTTTAATGGATGGAGATTTATATATGAAACAATATATTATAAAGGGCGGACAGCCATTACGGGGAGAAGTGATGATCGGCGGTGCAAAAAATGCCGCGCTGGGGATCATTGTAGCAGCCATTATGGCAAATGAGCCAGTGACGATTGAAAATCTTCCGGATGTAGATGATGTCAGAGTGCTGCTGGAGGCCGTAGAGGGAATTGGAGCGATCGTAGAACGGTTTGACGCACATACCGTTCGTATTAATGGTGCGCTCATTAATGATGTCAATGTCGATGACGACTATATAAGAAAGATCAGGGGATCCTACTATCTGGTAGGAGCACTGTTAGGGAAATACCGCAAAGCGGTGGTAGCACTGCCGGGAGGATGTCAGATCGGCAGCCGTCCCATCGACCAGCACTTAAAGGGTTTTGAACAGCTGGGGGCAAAAGTTACGATTCATAATGGAAAGATCGATGCCTGTGCAGAAAGATTGACGGGCAGCCATATATATCTGGATTGCCCCAGTGTAGGAGCTACTATAAATATCATGATAGCAGCCTGCATGGCAGAGGGAAAGACGATTCTCGAAAATCCTGCCAAGGAGCCTCACATTGTTGATGTGGCCAACTTTCTGAACAGTATGGGTGCCAATATAAAAGGTGCCGGTACGGATACCATCCGTATCCGTGGTGTGGAGAGCCTTCATGGCAGTGAATACTCTATCATACCGGATCAGATCGAGGCGGGAACCTATATGATGGCAGCAGCTGCCACCGGAGGGGACGTCTATATCCGAAATGTGATTCCAAAGCATCTGGAGGCCATTACAGCCAAGTTGATCGAAATCGGTGTAAGGGTTGAGGAGTACGATGACTGTGTGAGGGTTTATTCAGATCAAAGACTGGGATATGCCAATGTCAAGACCATGCCATACCCGGGTTTTCCTACCGATATGCAGCCCCAGATGGTGACATTGCTTGCCCTTTCCATGGGAGTGAGCATTGTGACGGAGACGATATTTGAGACCCGGTTCAAATACATTAGTGAGCTCCGCAGGATGGGCGCCAATATCAATGTTGAGGGAAATGCTGCGATCATTACCGGAGTGGAGGGATTTACTGGAGCCGTAGTGAGTGCTCCGGATCTGCGTGCCGGGGCGGCACTGGTGATCGCCGGACTGGTGGCAGACGGATTTACGACTGTAGAGCAGATTCAATATATTGAGCGGGGATACGAAGACTTTGAAGAAAAACTGAGAGGTTTGGGAGGAGTTATCGAGAAATTTGACGCCGAAGATGAAAGAGCGGTAACGAAATTTAAACTCAAGGTAGGCTGATACCATTAAGCCGGATTTCCGGTGCAGCGGCTATAAGCGGATTCCAGACTGAAAAAACGTCCATTCTATGAGTGGGCGTTCTATATTATCATGTGGTCTGGCGGCTGGAAGGATACATTCAAATTTGCAGTGACGGTTTTGAAGGGGCACAAAAGGAGGAGAAAAAATGCAAGGAAAAGTACAGCAGATACTGGGTGAGGTGGGAAAGGTGATCCGTGGTAAGGATGAGGCGATCCGTCTTGTTCTGACAGCAATTCTTGCCAAAGGACATATTTTGATCGAAGACATACCAGGAGTGGGAAAAACAACACTGGCAGTGGCTTTTTCCCGGGCTATGGAGCTGACGGAGAGGCGTCTGCAGTTTACCCCTGACGTCCTTCCCAGTGATGTGGTGGGATTTAATATGCTGGATGCCGACGGGGAGATGCAGTACAAGCCGGGGGCGATCCTCTGTAACCTGCTTCTTGCAGATGAGATCAACCGTACTTCCACTAAGACACAGTCAGCGCTTCTGGAGGTAATGGAAGAGGGACAGGTGACAGTAGACGGTGTGACGAGACAGCTGCCAAATCCCTTTGTTGTTGTGGCCACACAGAATCCCGTGGGATCTGCCGGTACCCAGATGCTTCCGGAATCCCAGCTGGATCGTTTTATGATCCGTATTTCCATGGGATATCCGGAGATGGAAGAGGAGATGCGGCTGATCAAGGAGCGTCAGGAAGCAAATCCCATTGATTACATACAGGAGATCATTACCAAGCAGGAACTTTTGGAAATGCAGGAGCAGGTTCGTTCGGTATTTATAGATGATAAGGTACTGAAATATTTGTCAAAGATCGTGGTTGCCACAAGGAATCATTCCATGCTGTCTCTGGGAATCAGCCCCAGGGGAACTCTCGCTTTTGTGGACATGTCAAAGGGACATGCCTTTATGAACGGGCGGGATTATGTGTTGCCGGAGGATGTAAAAAAGGTGGCAAAGGCAGTTCTTGCCCATCGTCTCCTGTTGAACGGAAAGGCGCGTATGAGCCATGTGACGGCGGAAGATATCGTGGGGGAGATCGTTGAAAAAACTCAGGCACCGAAACTGTAATCCAGGTACTTAAGTTTCAAAACTTACAGATGGGAGGTGCCGGGATGACTTTTGGTACTCTGATTTATTTTTTCATATTGCTGACAGGTCTCCTTATTTCGGTAGTATGCCTGCAATATGGCACAGTGGCAGTGATGGGAGCACTGATCATCGTGCCCGTGTTTATGCTGGCATTTCTTATTGTTATGCGATACCATACAACAGTAGAGGTAGAGTGTAAAAATCCTCTGGCTGAGAAGGATGCTATGGAAAAACCGGCGCGGGCGACGATTGCCCTGTCGGTGGAAAATAATGGAAAATTTCTCCCCGTTTCCAAGGGGATCGCCTGGGTTTGTTATGAGAACTTTTTCTCCGGGGAAAAAGGAAAAATGAAGGTGCGGTTCTCTGTCGATACGGGGAAGAGGCGTGGGCGAAGGATCCCGGTGGTGATCCATCACTGCGGCAACGTATCCATTCAGGTGAAAAAAGTCCGGATCTATGATTATCTCAACCTTTTTGCAACGACTATTGGGAAAAATTACGAGATACAGGATGTGCTTGTCATGCCGCCTTTGAAAGAGATTTATCTCGGAAAGGACCGCTGGTATAACGAGACAAATGAAGACAGTGACCGTTTTTCCCTGTACAAAAAAGGAGATGACCCCTCCGAGATCTTTGATATCCGGGATTTTAAGGATGGCGACCGGATCCAGCAGATCCACTGGAAACTCAGCAGCAAGGCAGGGCACTATATGGTGAAGGATGGGAGCCTTCCCCTGGCAAAAGCGATATACATTTTCCTGGATCTGTGTGCCGGGGATGCGCAGATGGCAGATCTGCTTGTACAGGGCATATATTCCGTATCCATGGAATTGATGGCGCAGGGAGTACCGCAGCATTATATCTGGTATGATAACATCAATGAGATCATACAGGAAAAGCTGATTGAGCATGAAGAGGAATTGTTCTGGATGTTCGAGGATTTGTTTAAGTGCAGGACTACGAAAGATCCCGGAGAACTGATCCGGGCATACATCGAGTGGGAAGAAGGACGTCCCAAAGAGTCTGGGCTTTATCTCACGGTTGCGGATCATCCGGCATCGGATCTGGATGGGCTTGGGATCGGTGAGCTGATGGTTCTTGATTTACGGGAGGATTAGGAGGTACCATTATGAAAAACGGCAGAATAGTGAATTTCATATTGGAGATCAGCCAGGTGTTCCTTGTGTTTCTGGGGGTATACTCAGCAGTAATGTGCGCAGCGCTTAGCCTCTCACTACCGGTGAACCGCATGGTGGCGACGCTGGTGCTTCTCAGTGCCGCGTTTTTATTTTATGGTTTGTTCACGGTGCTGGAGACTTTTCATCATGGCAAATTTTATGGAATGCTTGGCATTACCGCATTTGTGATCCTGGTCATTCTCCGGTTTCGTATCGTTCTGCTGAAAGGTGCCGTAACGATCATCAATACATACCTGAAGGAGTTTATGAATTATACCCAGAGTAATATTACTCTGTTATCCGGAAAAGGATTTGCTGGGGAAAGTGCGGGACTGGAGTATTGTACGACTCTCGTGACGATACTTGTCGCCGGTTATCTCATCGCGCTGATCAGCAGCTGTTTTTATCGGAAAAGAAGGTCCTCAGTCTATATGGGGGCCACCATACTCTTCTTTTTGGTGCCAGTATCTGTGGGGAAGATCGGTTATTTTTCCAACGTGATCACATATATCTTTACCTCCATGGCGGTGGTAGGAACCCGGTTTCTGCGTTCCGATACAACAGACAAAAGGATGCGTCAGAAGCTATCCCTGGTTCTGGCAGGGGTTGGCGTGGCGGCAGGAATGGTAACATGGCTGTTTTTGCCTCCCCAGAGATATGATGCCAATATGGACCAGATCGTGGAGATCAAAAATTCGGCCCTTGCCCTTACGACATGGGAAAAGGAAGATATTATGACATGGTTCCGGGAATATTTCAGCGGGGATGTCATGGAATATGGGAAGATTGGCAGAAAGAACAGTGTCAAGCGGAGCGGAAAGAAGCTGTTAAAGATCAGCGGCGATTTTGACACAGATCACGGCCTGTATCTGAAGGGCTATACTGGTGCGGTGTATTCAGACAACCGATGGCGCCAGATCAAAGATGAGGACGGGCAGTTTGAGAAAGAACGGGATCAGCTGGCATTGGACGGATTATCGGTGGACGGCTGGCACATGGTCCTCAGGAACCAGATCGGAGACAGCCAGGCCACAGGAAATGATAAGTTGTGGTCTTTGGGAAAGCTCACTGTCCGTAATCTGGCTTTTGGATATGGCAATTATATCATTCCTTACTTCCCCACCACCCCTTTTTCTTCAACCGGTGGGCGAATGGAAAATACGATGCCGGGGATTCAGTACGAGACCGAGTATTTTCCATTTCTATGCACAGAATTAAGGAGTGGGATAGCAGCGAACAGTTATCGTCTTGCGGCAAATGAATACTGGGTGAATTCCCAGTCAAACCGGAAGCGGCTGGCAGATTTTGCAAAGAAGTATTATACTAGTGTTCCTGAGGAAGTATCCGGCATTGTGGATCAGTATAAGAGCTACCTGAATTCCCAGAATGGGCTTCTGGATCAATATGATCAGGGAACAGCTTCCTTATATCAGATCATTGAGGAGACCCGGAACTTTATCATGAATGATACAGAGTATACCCTTTCGCCGGGAAAGACGCCGGGAGATGAGGATGTTGTGCAGTACTTTCTTGCCTCCAATAAAAAAGGGTACAGCAACCATTATGCTACAGCGGCGGCTGTACTGCTGCGGAGTATCGGGATTCCGGCGCGGTATGCCGAGGGGGTATACATCAGCAAGGAAAAGCTGGCAGACGTGAGAAATGTAACCACGGAGATTGAGGTGACAGATAAAAATCTCCATGCCTGGGCAGAGGTTTACCAGGAAAATTATGGATTTGTTCCCTTTGAATTCACACCGGGGATTGGCGAGGAAGACGCGGAGGAGTCCCAGGTAACGGAGGAAGAGGATAATAATGGCGGTTCCCAGGGGCAGAACCAGGGTGGTGGATCGGATGCCGCTTCGCCACAGATGCCCACCCCAACGCCGGAAGATGACAATATGGAATTTGAAAATATCGAGACAGATAATTACGATCACGATAAGGAAGAAGAGGATACAGAGGAAGCTAAACCTGAGCAGGAGACGAAAAAAGACAAGGAAGAAGGTGAAGCTTCCAGCAGCATGGCATGGTGGAAGATTCTGCTCTGGATCCTGCTGGGACTGGTTGTATTTGCCCTGGCAGCAGAAGGGCAGCGCCGTTTGAGATTTCTCATTTTTGAAAAGAATATAAAAAAGAAAAAATACGGCAGGCAGATCATAGCATATTACCGGCATCTGGAACGGGTGATGCAGCATGCTGGCATCCGTTACCGCGGACAGAGTGTTGAGGAATACGCCGGAATGCTCGCACAAACCTATGGAGTGAAGCAGGAGGAGGCATATGAATTTGTGTCCATCGTATTCTGTGCAAGTTTTAGTGCGAAAGTTTTTGACAGGGAAGAGATGCTGCGATTCTGGAAATTGTACCGTTTGATCCGTCATAAGATCTATGCCGGCCAGCGGGGAATGAAAAAACTGTACTATATGTATGTGTACGGTCTGTAGAAAGGGAAGATTCCTTACAGATAAAAAAGAATCCCGAACCAATCGGTGGAAACTTAGTATTTGTTAAGTTTCCGGCAATTGGTTTGGGATTCTTCTATTCTACCCGGTGTTTTAGGATGATTTCTTCAAAACGACGGTTGGAAGCCTGCATCTCTGCCTCAGTTTCGAGGATCTCGATCTCAGAGTTCTCTTGATCCAGTTCTTCCAGAAGGTCGAATAGATCATCATCTGTAAAAAATGTCTCCATATGCCCTCCTTGTTTTACCGCTTGTTGTATATTCAGTGTAGCACATCCGGCAGTTTTAAACAAGAGGTTTCTAAGAGTTTATAACTATTTTACTTTTTCAGAGTGAGGAAGGCTGATCCTGCAGAACCGCCTCATAAACTGCTTATAGTTGAAAGGGATCAGCGGGTAAATATAACTTTTTCCAGATATTGTTTTGTTTCGCACAATGCAGAGGATCGTAATGAGGATGCCTGCAATATAACCATATACATGAAAAGCTGCTGTCAGGCAGATCAAGATGAGCCGCATAAATTTCAGGGCATAGCCGAGTTCAAAACTAACCTGCGTATAGTTGGCGACAGCCACAAATGCCATGTAGAGCATGATCTCGGAATTGAACCAGCCGGAACTGACGGTATAATCTCCGAGAACGATGCCGGCCACTACACTCAGGGGGGTACTGAACATGGTGGGTGTATTCAGTGAGGCCAGCCGCAGACCGTCAATGGCAAATTCCAGTATGAGCAGCTGCATAAATATCGGTATATTAACAGGATCTTCAATAACGATAAAGGAAAGACATTCCGGGATCCACTCAGGCTTCATAAATAGCAGTAAAAAGGTCGGTGTCAGAAGTACGGCAAGGATGTTGATGATGATCCGGGAGATCCTCAGATAGGTTCCAGTGACCGGGGGAAAATAGTAATCATCTGCATCTTCAATAATATCAAAGACAGAAGTCGGAAGTATCATAGCCGAGGGGGAAGTGTCTACCAGGATCACTATACTGCCTTCTAAAATGCTGGCAGCTGTGGTGTCGGGGCGTTCTGTAAATTTAAATTTGGGAAAGGGATTGTACCATTTGTGCTGATAAAGACATTCGGCGAGGCTTTCCTGATTCATGGTCAGGGCGTCGATATCAATCTTGCTCAGCCGGTTTTTGATGTCCTGCAGCATCTTAGGCTCCACCCGGTCTGACATATAGGCGAGAACCACATCAGTCCGGGAGCTGCGTCCCACTGTGTTCATTTCCATTACGAGTTTAGGGGAGCGGATACGGCGCCGGATCAGTGCGGTATTATATACGACAGTCTCTACAAAACCATCTTTGGATCCCCGCATGACTTTGTCCTTTTCCGGCTCATCCACACCTCTTGCCGGATATGTCCGGAAGTCCATGGCAAGAAATTTGTCATAGCCGTCGATGATCAGAACCGGGATGCCGGACAGCGTTCTCTGGATCAGAGTATTTTCATCTGATATAAGATCGATTTCTCCGTAGGGAAGAGCATTTTTGAGAAAATCGTGGGCTGTCTCCGGCATTTGCTCCGGAGTAAGTTTGTATAGGTATTCTAGTAGCTTTTCCATAACTTCATCTTTACAGAAGCCATCAATAAAATAAAAACAAGCCGCTCGGCCACCGATCGTCACCACCCTGTAGATCAGATCGAAACTTTTATCCACCTGAAAAAGTTCGTCGATCCTTTTTTTATTTGTATTAAAATCTTTGGAAAAAGTCTCAGACATCCCTGCCGCCTCCTCTGATCATTCTGTTTTTCTGATTTATTATGACCAGCTGCAAATTAAATATACTTGTTTATGAAAAATATTGCTTTCTTTGTAAAAATTCTATATAATAATATCAGAAAGAGCTCAAAGGAGGAATTTGTCGGCATGAGTATTATTCAGGTGGATAAAATCAGGTGTGTAGGGTGCAATGCCTGTGTGAGGGCTTGCCCGGTGGGGGATGCCAATGTGGCAAAAATGGATGATGAGGGTAATCTCAGGATTATGATTGACGAAGAAAAATGTATCAAATGTGGTGCCTGTATTCAAGCATGTTCTCATGATGCCAGAACGTTTGAGGATGACATTGAGCCATTTATGAGAGATCTGAAGAGCGGGGTAGAGATTGCTGTTATCGCAGCACCATCTGTGAAGGTTGCTTTTGACGGCAACTGGCGCCATGCACTGCAGTGGCTGCGTAATCAGGGGATCAAGAAGATATATGACGTATCATTTGGAGCGGATATCTGTACCTGGGCACATTTGAGATATATGAAAAAACATTCAAGTGAAAAACTGATCTCCCAGCCCTGTGCGGCAGTTGTGAATTATGTACTCCGGCACAGGCCGGAACTGATCGCTCACCTGTCTCCGATACATAGCCCAATGCTTTGTCTGGCAATATACATGCGGAAGATATTGAATTTCAAGGGTAAGATCGCGGCGATCTCGCCATGTATTGCGAAAATTGATGAATTCAGGGAAACCGGACTGGTAGATTACAATGTTACCATGGATCATCTGAAAAACTATTTTGACAGGGAAAATGTGAATCTTCCAGAGATTAAGATCTACAGTGAATTTGAATTTGATGACTGCCAGGGATTAGAGGGTGCTATCTATCCAAAACCAGGCGGTCTGATGAATAACCTTTTGTATCATGATCCCTATTTAAATATCATTACTTCTGAAGGGACAGAAAGGTTGTACCGTGAGCTGGATATCTATATTGAACAACAGCAGCAGTGCCTTCCGGATTTATTTGATGTGCTTAACTGCGAAAACGGCTGTAATGGAGGACCTGCCATCGGGGTGGATTATCAGCGTTTTGCCATGAACGACATCATGCACGATGTAGAGACCTATGCTCATAAGAAAAGGGTTTCTGAGAGGAGAAAGACCAGAAAGGGCTTTGAAGACAAGCAGTTTGCAGATTTTGATAAAACTCTTGTACTTGAGGATTTTATGAGAACCTATGAAGCCCACCGGGTTGACACGCTGGAAGTGTCCGAGGAGCGGATTGAGGCTGCATTTGCTGAACTCGAAAAGCAGACCCAGGTTGAGAAGCATTTCGACTGCCATGCCTGTGGATATAGGTCATGCCGTGAGATGGCGATCGCTCTTGCCAGGGGGATCAATGAAAAAGAAAACTGCCATCAGTATATGATGAACAGTATCAAGAAAGAACGCCAGAGAGTGACAGAGGTCAACAACGAAGTTGTGGCTATGAATGAGGAGCTTATGGAGATCTTTGGTGAGTTGACGAAGAGTATTGAAATGGTGAAAGAGCAGGCTGATTTCATTCGTGAATCCGGCAGCCAGAGTTCAGAAGAGATGACGGCAGTGGCAGAGCATATGTCAGGACTGAATAAGCTGAATCAGAATATCTCTGAGTCCATACAGGACATCAACATGAATGTAGAGAAGTACAACCAGATGACAGAAGATGTAGAAAGTATTGCCGGAAAGATCAACCTTCTGTCCTTGAATGCGGCCATCGAGGCGGCAAGGGCAGGGGATGCAGGAAGAGGATTTTCTGTGGTTGCCACCAATATCCGAGATCTGTCCGAGAACTCCAAGGACGCCGTGGGAAGCGCCAGGGAGAACGACGAAGGCATTCACCGGGCCATCGATAATATTGCTACTATTATCGACAACTTCAATGTAGAGATCAAAGGACTGATGGATTCAGTGGAAGCGGCTGTGAGCCATATGGGTGATTCTTCCGAGAACAGCGATATTATCCGGAGTTCTATGCTGGAGGTTTCCAAGACAGCGCAGAAAGTTCAGGAAGTAATTGAGAAGACAAATCATATCCTTGCAGAGTGAAGTGTGAATGTGCCTGTGCGAAGCACAGGGTCACACGCTTTTTACGAATTGTTTGTGCCGCCTGTGGCGGAAGGATTTACTTGGTGGAAAAAGGAGAAAAAATGACGGTTTCTGTTATTTTTAATTTACGGGAATCGTCATTTTTATTTACGCGAAGCTGGCTTACCCGCAAGGTATACGAGCGCACCCACGACCTGGGAGGTGTCGTGAAGCGAGATGCTGGTAGTTTAGGAGTGATATTTGTGAAGCTATATAAAGCAGCTGGTGTTATATTATTGTTAATAACTGTGTCATTAACCTTATTCTTAGTGTCAACAAAGAACAGTGCCGGCCCTGCTCCCGGTCCAGACGAGGAAAGTGCTAACGATGTTAAAAATATCATGGCAAAGATTGATGCCAGGGTTAAAGAGGTTGAGGACAGATTAAATGGGGAATTTTACAGGGATCATTATGACAGGGATAATCTGATGTTCAGGCATTTTGAGCGTGGTGTGGAAGGAGAATCATTAGCCCTGTATGATCTGTACTATGACGGGCAGGGAAAGCTGATATATGCTGATATTGCGCATTACCGTGACGCATTGTACTCCATTTACTTCCATAACAATGAATTGCTGCATGTGGAAGTGGGACCTTTTTTAGAGGGCGGATTATCAATAAATGGCGGAATGGAAAAAGTTGAGGCTGTTGTTAAAAAGGACTCCAGTTTTAATTTTGTCCTGGAAGATATTTCCTCATGTCTGGAATCTGCATATAAATAAGAGATCCCTTCTTCCACTTCTGCGATAACGGTTGACAAATATACAGCTGGCATATAAAATTAGAATGCACAAAGAGTATAAACACTGCTTCTTTATGATTTGGCTTGGTGGCGCAGTGTGGCAAAAGGTGTCAGGACACCAGAAAGAGAGGAAATTATGAGCATACCGGGTGACCCCATTATTCTGCTTAGTTATACCAACACACAGCTGAGGGATCAATACGCTACTTTAGAGGAATTCTGCAGGACAAACGACATTGACGAGGAGACCTTACGGGAGAACCTTGGCAGTCTGGACTATCATTATGATGAGGTGACAAACCAGTTCATATAAGATACATGGATATTGGACATATAACATTTCAACACGAGATAAATATAAAAGATTATAACGAGCTGAGGGGCAGCGTGGATTTTATACGGATCACACCGAAGCGCGCGGAGTGTGCCCTGGCGAATTCGCTGTTCAAGATCGTAGCCGTGGACGGGGAGACACCCGTGGGTATGGCGCGGGTGGTGGGAGATGGCGGTTATGTGTATTTTATCTGTGATGTGATCGTACATCCGGATTACCAGTCCAGGGGTCTGGGAAGAAAAATCATAGAACAAGTGCTGGACTGGCTGGAAAGCCAGGTGGAGGAGGGAGAGACCGTTATGGTCAATCTCATGTCCGCCATGAACAAGGAAAGCTTTTATAAAAAGCTTGGTTTTCATCAGAGACCCTTTGGCAACCACGGTTCCGGCATGTCGAAGTGGATCAGCAGACAGGAAGAAAAAGGAGATGGGTGATTTTGTATGAATACAGAGACAGAGTATCTTACAGCAGGATCGATACGGAAGGGAAGATCAAAGTACACGCGGTAGTGAATGCCCTTCAGGACTGCTGCCTGTTCCACAGCGAAGAAGTGGGGCGTTCCTGTATGGATCTGAGGGAGGATGCCCATGCGTGGCTTGTGAATTCCTGGGATATCGTATTTAAGAGACGGCCTTCCATGGGAGAAGAGTTTGTGGTGCGCACCTGGCCTTACCGCTTCCGGGGGATTTTTGGCATGAGGAATTTTCTTGTGGAAAGCATGGAGGGAGAGACTCTCGCTTATGCGGATTCCCAGTGGTTTTACTTTAACCACAAAACGGGAAAACCGATCCGCGCCAGCCAGGAGGAAGTGGAGCCCTTTGGGATGGGAGAGCCCTATCCCATGGAATACAAGTCAAGAAAGGTTGTCTGTCCGGAGGACATGGAATGTGCCGGCATGGTAAAAGTATGTGAGAATCATCTGGATACCAACTGGCATGTAAACAATGGAGAATATATCCGGATCGCGGCAGATTATCTGCCGGAAGGATACCGGGTGGATGAGCTGCGGGCTGAATACCGGCTGGCGGCGAAGCTTGGAGACGAGATTCACATCTATACCAAGGAAGAAGAGAGCTGTTTTTATGTGGTGATGACAGATGCGGAAAAATCTCCCTATGTGCTCACCTGTTTCACCGGGAAACGAAAAGAATCGTAGTCAACGAAAGGACAAGGAAAATATAAAATGAATTTAGAGGAAAAACTCCTGGGGAGGGTCTCCAGGCTTTACGTCACCCGGTTTACGGTAAATGGGATTTATCTGGGTTCTTATGAACAGCCGGATTTTGGCGTGCTTCTGCCCAACAACCAGGTTCCGGAAGGGGTGGAAAAAGGAGATATATTATCTGTATTTATTTACCGGGATTCGGAGGACCGGCTGATCGCCACCATGGAGAAACCTTATATTTCCCTGGGGGAGATGGCGAAACTCCGGGTGACGGATGTGACTAACATCGGCGCGTTTTTGGATTGGGGACTGGCGAAGGATCTGTTTTTGCCCTTTAAAGAACAGACCCACCGGGTGAAAAAGGGAGAGGAAGTGCTGGCAGCGCTCTACATCGACAAGAGCAGCCGGCTTTGTGCGACGATGCACGTCTATGAGTACCTGTCCACCGGCGGCGATTTTCAGAAGGGCGACCATGTAGAAGGGATGGTGTATCAGATCACCGATTCCTTTGGGGCATTTGTAGCGGTACAGGACAAATATTCTGCCCTGATCCCCCACAATGAAATGAACCGGGAGATCCATGTGGGAGACACCCTTCAGGCGAGGATCAAAGAAGTTAGAGAGGATGGAAAGCTGACGCTGAGCCTGCAGGAAAAGGTAAAAGTTCAGATGGGGATGGACGCAGAGGTTATATTGGAAAAATTGGAAGCGGCGGGGGGAAGCCTTCCCTTTCATGACAAGACTTCGCCGGAGATCATAAAAAGAGAGTTCCGCATGAGTAAAAATGCCTTTAAGCGGGCGATCGGGCGGCTGATGAAACAGAAGCGCATCGAGATTCTTGAGGATGGGATCCGGCTTCTCTAGACCAGAGTCCATCCAGATCCGGGCTGCGTCTATTGATCAGTATTACAATATATTAGGAGTTCCAGAAGGAGTGAAGGATATCTTTCATTCCTTTTTTGTTTGTGATATCATATGGGATCCACTCCCTGGGAAAGAGTTCCAGATAGCTTTTCTGGGCAAAGCGTTCATCCAGCAGAAGGATCACGCCTTTGTCCTTCGCGGTGCGTATCACCCTGCCGCCGGCCTGAAATACTTTGTTGATGCCGGGATAGAGATAGGCATAATGGAAGCCGCTGCCTTTGTGTACATCATAATAGCTTTTGAATAATTCCCGCTCGTTACAGACCTGGGGCAGCCCGGTGCCCACAATGGCAGTTCCGATCAGCCGGTCCTCCTTTAGATCGATCCCTTCTCCAAAGATGCCGCCCATCACGCAGAAACCAACGAGAGTATCGGTGTTTTCTGTGTCGAAGGCATTTAAGAATTCCTCTTTCTCCGATTCTGTCATGGAGGGGTTCTGTATCAGGATTCTTGTTCCCTCTGGCTGGTTCATCTGGTCCAGGACGTGATTTAAGAAAGCGTAGGAGGGGAAAAATACCATATAATTTCCCTGCCTTGCTGCGGTGAATTCCTCGATATAGCCAGCGATCTTTCTATATTCGCTGGTACTGCGGCGGGTGTATTTGCTGGTGACGTCATTGGCGATAATGATCCTCCGCTGGTCGCTGGTAAAGGAGGATCTGGCATATACCGCATAATCGTCCTCCGCCGTGGAGAGCTGCTCCCTGTAATAGCGCACAGGCAGCAGGGTGGCGGAAAATAGAGCAGTTCCCCGGGCATAAGCAAGGCATTCTGCCAGCCGTGCCGAGGGGTCCATGCACTGGAGTTTGATACGGAAATTCATGGATTCGTCATAATCCGTATAGATCCGGTAACTGTCGTCCAGCAGATCATACATATTCAGAAAATGCCGCACATCAAAAAACAGGTTCATCACCGTCTCCCGCTCCGGCAGGTCTTTTACCTCCTTGGTAAAGAGTTCGTAGCTGTTGATCACCCGCATAAGCTGAAGGCTAAAGGAGGAAATATCCTCCAGGATCTCAAATTCGTCACATTCGTGTTTCCATTCCAGCATGGTCTTATTGCATTTTTCCAAAGCTGCCACAAAGATCTTGATGATATATTTTACCTCTGGCGGATAATGACTGGCTGCCTCCGCATTCAGGATGCGTTTTACCTTGAGAAAATCTTCCTTGACCAGAATGGCGCTGTACATTTCCCTGGCCCGTTCCACCAGGTTGTGGGCTTCATCGATCAGGAAGATAAAGCTCTCTTTGTTTCCCTCTGAAAAAAAGCGCCGGAGATAGACATTGGGATCAAAGGCATAATTGTAATCGCAGATGATGCTGTCGGCAAACAGGGAGGCGTCCAGGCACATTTCAAAGGGGCAAACCTGATGTTTTTGGGCATAGGCAAGAATCGTATCCCGGTCCATGTTCGCCTCGTGGACCAGCATATCGTAGACGCAGTCGTTGACACGGTCGTAATGTCCTTTGGCATAGGGGCAGGAGGCGGGATTGCACTCCGGACGCCCCTCCAGAAAACAGAGTTTTTCCTTTGCCGTGATGGTGAGATATTTGAAACACAGATCCTGGGAGGAGAGCAGTTCAAAGCATTCCTGAGCTACCGTCCGGGTGATGGTCTTTGCAGTCAGATAAAAGATCCGGTCAGCCAGCCCTTCCCCCATTGCTTTGACCGAAGGAAAGACGGTGGAGATCGTCTTCCCGACACCGGTAGGCGCCTGGATAAAAATCTTTTTTTTGTGCTCGATAGTTTTGTAGACACAGGCGGCGAGATCCCTCTGCCCTTCCCGGTAGGGAAAGGGGAATTCCAGATCCCGGATGGTGTCATTTCTTTTCTGTTTCCAGTCATATTCATATACAGCCCAGGGTTCATAGCGGCGGATCAGATCCTCAAACCAGCTCCGTATCTCCAGACTGGTATAAGTCTCCTTAAAACGGCGCTCTTCCTCTGATTCCAGGTGGCAGTAGGTCACCTGGACGGAGATGAATGCTGGGTTTTCCTGCTCACAGATCATGTAGGCATAGCACATCGCCTGGGCTTTGTGCACCAGAATCGGTTCCTTCAGCTGATGGATGTCCATATAAACGCCCTTGATCTCATCTACCATGATCTCCGATCCGTCCCGCAGTACTCCGTCGGCACGCCCTTCTACCTTTAGTTCAAAGGTGCTTCCAGATTCTTTGCTTGTCAGTGTAACACACGTAAATAAAGGCACCTCTGCTTCATATCCGATGCCCATCCGTTTTTGTATTTTCCGGTGAATTTTATTTCCCAGTGCCATAGCCTCTGTGTTTTTTGTACCAAAGCCAGTGGAATTGATATCTCCCTCCCGGAAAATAAATTCTACCAGATTGCGCACTGAGATTTTTACAGTATTGACTTCCTTATTCATAAGATCATTATAACAAAAATCGGGAAAAATGTATAGCGGGAAGTGAGGATAGATATTGAGGGTTAAAAAGGATTCTGTAACCCTGTCCCGAGTGGATTTTTGGCAAAAAAACTAAAACAAAAACAACGTAAAAACGTACTAGGACATGTCGTTTGTCGCAAGTTTATGTCGTTGGAGGTATTTTCAACACAAGGGTATAAAAAAATGGTATAATTTAGGAGAGGTAATTCCAGTTAGTCATTTTATGATGCTTGGAGTTAACTTAAATTTATTTTTACGGAAAATAACCATTATGATGAAAAACACAAAAAACGACACAGGAATGAAATGCGTGATAACCGTGGCAAATTATCACGGGATCGGCGTGGATGAGGAACATTTGAGGCATTTATTTGTGCTTCAGGATAAAAACATCGAAGATGATGATATTCTTAGGATTGCCAGACATCTTAAACTAAAGGCAAAGGCTGTGAGGACTACCGCAGAGGCATTGGAAAAGCTGCCTCTGCCCGCAATCCTCAGGCAGAAGGATGGGACGTATGCTCTTCTGGCACGTTTTGAGGGTGGGAAATGTTTACTTCTGAATGCCGGAACACAGCAGCCCTTTGTGCTGGAGAAGGAAGAGCTGGATCAGGTCTGGGAAGGGACTGTGATCCTTTGTTCACCGAGGGCATTTGAAAATAAAAATCTTAAGTTTGGCATAAGGTGGTTTATGCCAACAGTGTTAAAATTTAAAAAGCCATTGCTGGAAGTTCTGATGGCTGCTTTTGTGATGCAGATCCTTGCGGTGGTTTCGCCGCTTATTACCCAGTCTGTCATTGATAAAGTGCTGGTGCATGGGAGCCTGTCGACGCTGGATGTACTGGCGGCGGGGCTCGTGCTCATTACAATTTTTGAGACCCTTCTTTCTTTGTCAAGAAATTATGTATTTGCCCACACCACGTCCCGCATCGATGTAATATTAAGCTGCCGGCTGTTCCGTCATTTATTTCATCTGCCGCTGAGCTATTTTGAAGCCCACCGTATCGGTGATACGATTGCCAGGGTGAAAGAGCTGGAGACGATACGGAGATTTCTGACAGGACTTCCGATGTCAGCTATGTTAGATACACTGTTTATTATTGTGTATCTTGTTTTTATGTTTTTTTACAGCACAAAGCTCACTCTGATCACGCTGGCTTCTCTGCCGGTTCTGGTATTGGTCTCTGTGGTATCTACACCTGTTTTAAAGGGGCACATTGATGATAAGTTTCACTGTGGGGCGGAGTCCCAGTCCTATCTTGTGGAAGCTGTGACAGGGATCCAGACCATAAAGTCCTATGCTATTGAGCCATTTGCCCAGAAGAAGTGGGAGGGGCTTCTGGCAAATTATACAAAAGCCGGTTTTAAAATGACTATGGCGGGAAATACCGCCGGGGCAGCCGCCCAGCTGATACAGAAACTGTTTGATATCGCGATTCTGTATTATGGCGCCCTCCTGGTGATCGGAGAAGCTATGACCACGGGACAGCTGGTGGCATTCCGAATGCTTGCAGGACGGGTGAGCCAGCCGGTACTAAGGATTGTACAGACGTGGCAGGAATTTCAGCAGGTTTCTGTGTCGATCCAGCGGCTGGGGGATATCTTCCGCACGAGACCGGAGCCATCCATGGAGGGAAACCAGAGACGTCTTCCGGCGTTAAAGGGAAATATAGAATTTGAAAATGTCCGCTTCCGCTATAAGGCGGAGCAGTCAGAGGTGATCAGGGATATGACTTTTCGGATCCCGGCAGGACGTACGGTCGGTATTGTGGGGAGGAGCGGTTCCGGGAAAAGCACATTGTCCAAACTGATCCAGCGGATGTATATACCAGAGAGTGGGAAGATCCGGGTGGATGGGCTGGATATCTCTACGACAGATCCGGTGTGGCTCAGACACCAGATTGGAATAGTGCTTCAGGAGAATTTTATGTTTCATGCTACGGTCCGGGAAAATATTGCGCTTCAAAATCCTGCCGCCTCTATGGATGAGATCATACATGCGGCGAAAATGGCGGGGGCTCATGAATTTATCACGGAACTCAGTGAGGGGTATGATACCATGCTGGGAGAGAAGGGAACTGGTTTATCCGGGGGGCAAAAACAGAGAGTGGCGATCGCCAGGGCACTGCTGACCAATCCCAGAATACTTATCTTTGACGAGGCGACATCAGCACTGGATTATGAGTCAGAGCGTATTATACAAGACAATCTCAGACAGATGTGTGCAGGCAGGACCGTACTTATTATTGCCCACCGCTTGTCAACTCTTAAGGAGGCAGATGGGATCATGGTGATAGAACGTGGGAAAATTGTTGAATACGGCGCTGCCAAAGAATTAATACGGCGTAAGGGAGTTTATTATCATATGCTGAAACGACAGGGGATGACAGGACATGATACGGAATAAATCAAAGGATGAAAAATTAAGACGGGAATTTTTGCCGGAGGCGCTGGAATTGGTGGAGACACCGGCCGCTCCCTGGGGGCATCTGGGGATCTGGATCATTTGCAGTGTCGTGGCCGCTATGTTTTTGTGGTCAGTGTTTGGGAAAATGGATGTTACTGTTACGGCGAGGGGCAGACTGACGGCTGGAGGTGAGAGCGGGGTACAGGTGGTGCAGCCGGAGGAGATGGGGCGGATAAAGAACATACTGGTGAAAGAGGGGGAGCATGTAAAAGAGGGAGATGTGCTTTTGGAACTTGTGTCTGAATCTGAGGCAGATGTAAGCCGGTATCAGGAGGAAGCCCAGGAGGAAACACGCTACAAACAGAAGCTTTTATATTGTCTCAAGGAAGGAAAAAAGCTGGAAAAGTTCCGTCAGAAAAAATATTCAGAAGTGTATCAGTTTGTCCTGGCTGTCCGGGACAAATATAACAGAAAAAAAGAAGAGCTCCGGCAGCAGCTGGAAAGCGCAAAAGAAGAATACAGAGGGACTCAGGATGAAATCCAAATTTTGAGGAGAGAAGAAAAAGATTATCGGGAGTTGTCCGAAAGCGGTGCAGTTGCCAGGGCAGAGTGGGAAGAAAAGAAAAATAGTCTGCAGGGGAAGACACGCGATGGTAAAAGTATGGAAGAGCAGATCAAGAGATTAGAAAATTCTATCAAATCATTGAGAAGTGAATATGACAGTGAATTGTCTTCTCTTATTTTGGAATGCCATAATGAACTTCAGCAGGGTGAAGTTGTCACTGACAAAAGCAGGGAGGATTTAGAAAAGCTCACTTTAAGGGCGCCTGTGGCGGGAATCGTAAAGTCTGTTCTTGTGAATACCGTGGGCGGAGTAGTAAATCCGGCGCAGGAATTGGTGGAAATCGTACCGGAATCAGACAAATGTGTAATGGAACTAACGGTCAGGAACCAGGACATCGGTTACATCACTCTGGACCAGCCGGTCAGCATCCGCTTTGATGCTTATGATTATCAGAAATACGGAAAAGCCGAGGGGCGGGTGGAATATATCAGCGCAGATTCATTTTCTGATGATAAAATGGGTGAAGTGTACATTGTAAAAGTAAGTCTGCCAGAATCTGAGAGAAATAAAATATTTAAGGAGGCAGAAACTTTGGCAGGCATCCAGGGAACAGCAGAGATCAAGACCGGAGAGCGGCGGATCATCGAATTTTTTATTCAGCCGTTATGGGAGCATGCAGAGGGAAGTCTGAATATACCATAAACAGGAGAAGGACGAGATGAGAAAAAACGTGGCAGTACTGTTGATCTTATTAAGTTTCATTGCCATTCTGGGCGGAGATGAAATATTGGCATCGCAGCAAAAAGGGATCCATTTAAGAAAAACAGGAGACGAATACAAGGCTTTGCAATACGAACTGGCAGGTTATCAGAGCCAGTGTGGAGTTCTGAAAAGACGTATGGAATTATCTTACCAGAATTATCTACAGGAAGACACAAGAACAAATCTCAAAAACTATAAAGAAGCTGAGCTTTCATATGAAATCGCTTCATTTTACATAAATAACGGGGAAAAATGGATGTCAGACCAGTGGAGGCGGCGAGAGGGAGAGCTGAAGATCCTGGTGTCCGAATATAAATGTTCGATGGCAGAGCTGGGATATTGCAGGGCAAAGCTGTCTGAGCTGAAAACTAAGGCAAAAGAGATGGGGGAAAAACGAAAAAAAGGCCTGGTTACCACGCTGGAATACAGAAAACAAAAACTGCAGGTTCAAAATGCTTTAGCAGAATGGAGGCAGATCAGACAGCAATGTCTGCGCCGGAAAAAAGAAATTTGCCAGAAAACAGGTAAAAAGAAAATCGGTGCCTTCAAGTTATCTTCCAGGAAGAGCGTAAAATATTATATACGAAAATGGACTGAAGAAAAGACGGAGTACGAACAAATAAATAATGAGGAGAGGGCATATAAAAAATATCAGACGATCTTTCACAAAGAAATACCAGAAGAGAGGGATGAGTATTGGTATATTCAGAATCAGCTTAACCTTCTGTTACTGAAAAAGAAGCAGTACCGCTTAGAACGAAAGAAGAAGATCCTTGACTTGTGCAGGGAATATGATAACTGCGGGGCAGGACTAGAGAGAAAAAGGAAGGAAATCCGTCTTGCAAAGCGGGAGTCAGGATTGCTGCAGCTGCTAAAAGAAAAGGGAAAGATATCAGTTAGTCAGTTCCAGGAACACAAAACGGGGGTCCAGAAGCTGAAATACGAAGAGGCAGTCTTGCAGTGCGAAAAAGAGAAAAAATGTATCCAGCTGGAATATGGCCTGCAGCAGTTAACGGATAGTGACGAATGAGGAGTGTGAATGGAGGAAAATGTGATGAGAAAAAAACCGGAAGTAAAGATCTGTCTGGCATGTCTGCTGTTTATCCTGCTGACCGGGTGCCAACAGGAAAAAACAGTACAGGAGCAGCAGATCCCAGTCCTGGAGGAATACCAGCTGGAGGACCCCAGCATACCGGACTGGAAAAGAGGAACAAAAAAGAAGGAGAAAAAGGAGAAAAAAGCAAAGCCTAAGGAAACCTTTGATCCCATGAAAATATCCAAGGGAGACCTGGAGAAGAACTTTGAGGAGGTGATGAAGCACGTAACGATCTGCGGAAAGAAGGTGAGTTTTCCTTTGACGTTAAAGAAGCTGGGAAAGGGGTTTACGATTAAAAAGAGTTCCTATCAAGCCAAAGGAAATGATTTGCGGGCAGACTTATATTATAAAGGGGAAAAGATTGCAAAATTGTGGATCATAAATGGAAAACGAGGAAATATCAAGGAAAAAAAATTTGGTAAAATTAATTTTGGCGCTGTGAAAACCCCCAATTTTCAATTTGATATATGTGGAGTGAACTTGGAAACACCACGGGAATATATTTACGAGTTGTGGGGAGAAGGAAAAGATGGAATATATTACAAAGATGGTAATGGCAAAAGTGGTAGAAGTATCTGGTTAACTGGGACGGTGGATGGCTGTCCAGACTGGATAGATATATTTTATAGATAATTGGAGGAAAAGAAATGACACGTAAAGAAGCAGAACAGGTAGTAGAAAAATTATATGGAGATGTTGGTGTAAGTCTGAAACAAAATAATGCATGTTGCAAATGCTTAATATAAACAAAAAGGGAAAGGAGAACGCAAAGTGAAACAAGGAAGGAAAGCAGTAAAGATCTGTCTGGCATGTCTGCTGTTTATCCTGCTGACCGGGTGCCAACAGGAAAAAACAGTACAGGAGCAGCAGATCCCAGTCCCGGAGGAATACCAGCTGGAGGACCCCAGTATACCGGACTGGAAAAGAGGAACAAAAAAGAAAGAAAAAAAGGAGAAAAAAGCAAAGCCTAAGGAAACCTTTGATCCCATGAAGATATCCAAGGGAGACCTGGAGAAGAACTTTGAGGAGGTGATGAAGCACGTAACGATCTGCGGAAAGAAGGTGAGTTTTCCTTTGACGTTAAAGAAGCTGGGAAAGGGGTTTACGATTAAAAAGAGTTCCTATCAGCCGAAGGGAAATGATGTGATGGCAGATTTGTATTATAAGGAAGAAAAGATTGCCGAACTGTGGATTGATAATGGAAAAAAAGGAAATATCAAGGAAAAAACGATTAGTTATATTAATTTTGGTGCCATGAGAAACTCGGATTTTGAATTTAATATATGTGGAGTGAATCTTGAGACACCATGGGATCATATTTACGAGTTGTGGGGAAAAAATGAAAACGGAATCTTTTATAAAAACGGTAATAAGAAAAGCGGTAGAAGCATCACGTTAAGTGGAACTGTGGATGGCTGTCCATACTGGATAAAGTTGTTTTATAGAAAATGAAGGAGGAAAAAATGACACGTGAAGAAGCAGAACAGGTAGTAGAAAAATTATATGGGGATGTCGGTGTAAGCTTGAAACAAAATAATGCATGTTGCAAATGCTTAATATAAACAAAAAAAGGAAAGACTAACTATTAAAAGTCAAGTCTAAAATGAAGAATTTTTTGAATGAATTG
>CAJUAU010000025.1 GCA_910584645.1 uncultured Eubacterium sp. | reverse complement strand
CATACAGTCCTTGGAGAGGGACTATAAACACTACTACTTTATAATACGAGGAGAGGATGATATGTTTGTACTGTATAACGATAACACGAAATTCCCGGTAAAGATCTGGTTGAAAGACGAAAATCAGTTGGAGGAAAAATGTCTGGAACAGGCATATCACCTGTCCCAGCTTCCCTTCCTTCACAAATGGGTGTGCCTGATGCCAGATACCCACGCAGGAAAGGGAATGCCCATCGGCGGTGTGATTGCGGCAAAGGATGTGGTCATTCCGAACGCCGTAGGCGTTGATATCGGATGCGGGATGGACTTTATTCCAACGAACATCCGCATTGAAGAGATAAAAGACGTTCAGACCGGAAACGGTACGATCATTCAGTCAATCATCGGCAATATCATGCGGTCGATCCCGCTGAACGCAGAGCGGTACAAAACCCCGCAGCCGTCCGATGTACTTGACCGGGCGAAGGAGGAAATGGAAAAATATGAGACAGATACGGAACTCGTCCCCTTGATCGACGACGGTTACTTTCAGGTGGGAAGCCTCGGCGGCGGCAACCATTTTATTGAACTGCAGGAAGATCAGGACGGATACCTCTGCCTGATGATCCATTCGGGAAGCCGCCATTTAGGGAAAGCCATCTGTGATCATTTCCATAAAAAAGCAAGTGAATTGAACAAAAGATGGTACAGCGAGGTAAAGGACGAATACCACCTTTCCTTCCTGCCTGTACATACAGACGAGGGTCAGCAGTACATCCACTGGATGAATCTGGCGATGGATTATGCCTACGAAAACCGCGCCCATATGTTAGATAAAACCTGCTGCATCGTAAAAGAATTGATTGAAAAACACACCGGACATACGGTAGAATTCGGTCAGGAGATCAACTGCCACCACAACTATGCGGCACTGGAACATCATTATGATGCAAATGTCTGGGTACACCGCAAAGGCGCTACCCGGGTACGCGAGGGTGAACTGGCTGTCATACCGGGCGCGATGGGCTCATACAGCTATGTGGTACAGGGAAAGGGACACAAAGAATCCTTTTGTACATCCTCACACGGCGCCGGAAGAAACTACTCCCGAACGGGTGCAAGACAGGCGTTTTCTGTGGAAGAAGTCATCGTAGACCTGAAAGAACAGGGCGTAGTGCTCGGAAAGCGCAAGAAAAACGACGTGGCGGAGGAGTGCCGGTTCGCCTACAAAGATATCGATGAAGTGATGGCGCAGCAGCAGGATATAGTAACACCGATACGAAAACTAAAGACCATTGGCGTTGTAAAAGGATAACGTCAGCAGAAAGCAGGGCGGCTCAGGGCAAAACCAAAGCCGGATCGGCACCACCCTGCTATAAATATCATGGAAATAATTTATTTTGCACGGGCATCGGAAGTTACTTCCTGCCCGGCGGTGCCTGCAGCATACTGTCAGGTATTTCATAGATTTATTTCTCTCGTGCAGGGATACTGCACACCGACTTGTGATTTGGGGGTTCAAATCCCTCCCGTACAGACGGTAGCTCAATGGTAGAGCACACAACGGAAGGACCTGTTAAGTCCGCGGTTCGACTCCGCACCAAACCAAAAACGCTTTTATCCCGATTTCAGGCAGGTAGAGGAAACGATTGCTTCCGCCGAAGTCTGTGCTATGTGCAGCACAGACTTACCTGCCGGCCTGCCGGCAGCCTGAAAACCGGGAATACCGCAGCCGGAACGGATGAACAACAACTGGCGGACAAAGGCAGATCTGATCGCTGGTATGTCCTTCATCCCAACCATCTGTTAAACAAATTGTGCCCAAAGAAATTTTATTTCGGCACAATTGGTTAACCGGCTTTCCGCAGCAGGCAGGTGAAAAAGGGATTAAAGCACATGGTACTTCAGCAGTTTCAAAAATAAGAATGGAGGTTTTTAATGTTGAAATATATAATAAAAGACAATGAGGCCGGATTTGTATTTAAACATGGAATATTTCAAAAAATGGTACTCACCGGAACATACGTTTTTCCTTTTCTGCTAGGGTACAAGGTCGTAAGGGAAGAAATGACCGGGGAACTGGAGCATATCGATACTCCCTATCAGGTACTCAGCAAAGACAGCACATTTCTTGAATCAACTGTACATATGGAAATACCGGACGGCTCTGTCGGCTTCATCTATGTAAACGGGAAATTGACATCTTTTGCAAACCGAAAAGAATATACGTTTTGGAATGTATTTGACAAATATGACATAAAAATCGTGTCCATGGAGGAAACTTTGATCGGGACAGAAATTTCCAAGCGGATGCTCTCTCTCATTCCGGAAATATTTTACACCAATGTACGGATCGGAGAAGGCGAGGTCGGCCTGCTGTATTATGACAATGTGATGCAGCGCCAGCTTTCCAAAGGCGAATACCATTTTTGGAATTATGATCACAATATCACCTGCCGCGTGATCGATATGAAACAGCAGGAACTGGATATCGTAGGTCAGGAAATCCTCACCAAGGATAAAATCGGTATTCGCATGAATGTCACCTGCCTGTACAAAATAAGGGATGCCGTACAATTTGCTGAAACCATTTCCATTTTGAAAAACCAGCTCTACTCCGCGGTACAGCTGGCGATCCGAGAAATTGTGGGAAATTATAAACTGGACGGGATACTGGAGGCCAAAGAACAGATTTCCAAAGAAATCTATGCCGTACTAAAGGACAGGGAAAAACTGTTCTGCGTAAACTTCCTGACAGCCGGGATCAAGGATATCATACTGCCCGGTGAGATCCGGGACATCATGAACTCCGTACTTGTCGCAGAGAAAAAAGCGCAGGCAAATGTGATCGCCAGACGGGAAGAAGTGGCTTCCACCCGCTCACTGCTCAATACGGCGAAGCTGATGGAAGAAAACCAGACGCTCTATAAGTTGAAGGAACTGGAGTATCTGGAGCGAATCTGCGAAAAGGTGAATGAAATATCAGTGAATGGCAATGCAGGCATCATAGAGCAGTTGGGAAAGGTAATGGGAACGGGGCGTTAATGACCTAAGTGCCCCGGGATAGGGAATTTTTGGGGGGATACGATTTAATGAAATGAAAATATAGCGTGTTGCTTTCAGGCAGCACGCTTTTTTTGTGGTACAAACACCGTGTAAATATTCCGTTTTTTGTGCCATCAAATCCCTTATTTTTATTAATTTTACTGCTTTCAGCCACATATTATATAGGTGACAACGCTTATACCAGCAACTATGCCACTACATAAAGGAGGTATCCCATGCCACGTCAGGCTCCCACGCCATCCGTGCGGTTCATCCTCAATCCGCGGACGCCGGAGGACGAGAAAACGCTGCGTAACAATTTGGCAAAAGCACACCTTTTGGCAGTCCGCAGCTTTATTTCCTCGCTGAACTTAAGTAATACCGATATGGAGATGATGAAAGAATTGCTATCCTGTCAAAAAGGAGGAACTCATGAAACCAAATGACATCCTGCGTGTAGCGATCTACTCCCGCAAATCCAAATTTACCGGAAAGGGGGAGTCGATCGCAAACCAGATTGAAGAATGTAAAAAATACTGCCTGTATATGTTACATAAACCGGAAGAAAACATAGAATTCACTGTTTACGAAGACGAGGGATATTCTGGAAAAGACTTAGAACGTCCTGCCATGAAAAAGCTATTAGGCGAGCTGGCGCAGTACGGCTTTTTCGTGTGCTACCGCCTCGACCGGGTCAGCCGCAGCGTCTCGGACTTCTCGAATTTTATCAAAAAGCTGGAGCGGGCAGATGTGGAATTTATCTCTGTCTCCGAATCCTTCGATACGACGAAACCGATGGGACGTGCGATGATGAACATTACTTCCGCTTTCGCCGAACTGGAGAGGGACACGATTACAGAACGTATCGTAGACAACATGACCGCTCTGGCAAAGACCGGGCGCTGGCTCGGAGGAACGACGCCGCTCGGCTTTGAGAGTGAAAAAATCAGCTTTGAACGTCAGGGAAAAGCGCGCTCCTATTTCAAATTAACCGAAAAGCCGGAAGAACTGGACACCGTAAGGCAGATTTATAAAAAGTATCTGGAACTCGGCTCTCTTACCAAATTGTCAGGTTTTCTGATGAACCATGACATCCGAAGCAGAAACGGTGTGAATTTCTCGAACTACAGCCTGAAATTCATTTTGATGAATCCGGTATACTGCACAGCGGATTCTAATGCCTATGACTATCTGCTGGCAAACGAATATTCCGTTTACACGGACAAAGAAGCTTTTACCGGGGAACATGGACTCATCGGGTACAACAAAACAAACGAACACCACCGGAACGGAACAAAACGGTTCAACGAAAAATCCAACTGGATCATCGCAGTTGGAGAGCATATCTCTGTCATTGAAAGCAGCCTTTGGATTCAGGTGCAGGAACGTCTGAAATCGCAGAGTAAATACGCATTCCGACGTGCCAGAACGAACCACGCGCTTCTGTCCGGACTTGTGTATTGCAGCTGCGGTTCCCCGATGCGTCCAAAAAGCACCGGAACACAGACAGAAACGGGCGAACGCCGTTTTTCGTATCTCTGCGAGACAAAAAGTAAAAGCAATGGAGGACTTTGCGGGCAGAAAAATGTGCAGGGAAATATACTCGACGAAGCGGTCGTATCCTATCTGTTTGAGATGTACCGACAGATTCAGGACGAGGACGATGCGATTCTTGATGCCATCAAATCCGAACTTGGCTCACCCGTTCCCCCAGATTCGGAAGAAATGCTTGCAAAGCATGCCATTGAAACCAACCGCAGGAAACTGGACCGGCTCGTAAAATCCATTGAAAACGCTACTTCTGACGAAGTGGAGTCAATCCTGTTCCAGCGGATGGAAGAAATCTCTGCTGAGATTAAAAATCAGAAGCTGCAACTGGAAACTTTGCAGCAGAAAAAAGAAACTCCGGGTACATCAAAGCTGCGGGAATACTTAAACACTCTCCTTCACTTTGATGCGAATCTGTGGAGCAGGCTGGATTATGACACGCAGAAAAGCATCGTACAGCTCCTGATCGACCATATCGAATGGGATGGCACGACTGCTACCATCTTTCCGAGCGGACTTTCGTTCCTGACGGGGGATGAATTTTCATCTGCCACCCATTTAGCCAGCCCCGATGTATCGACAATGAACTTCTGATGACCTTCCGCAGCACAAAAAAGCAGGCCAAGGAAGTATACCTTTATGAGCCGATCAATAACGATGACGGGGAAGGCAACAGCATCAGCCTTTTGGATCTGCTGGAGACAACCGATGAAGATGTGGCAGAACGGCTGGAAACAGAAGAGAATGTAAAAAAACTTTATCGATACGTGGAAACAGCCCTCACAGACCGCGAAAAAGAGATCATCCGTCTCCGCTATGGCCTGCCCCAGAACCGCAGTTCTCATGAAAAGACAGAGATCACCCAGCGGGAGATCGCAAAAAAATATGGCATCAGCAGAAGTTATGTGAGCCGCATCGAAAAAAAGGCACTGGAAAAACTGCGCCGTGCCTACGAGGAGAATGTCCAATGACCGATCAAAAACTTGAAACCGTACTGGAACTGGCACTATCCACGGATGAAGCCCAGAGAGAACAAAGTAATACCCTGGATGTGGGGTATGATCCCGCCACAAAACGCTGGGAACTGATCGTAAAATATTCCGGTTCTCCCGTCTTCCCGGACTTTATTACTTTTTTCCCTTTGTCTGGAGGCTATGCTATCGTTTCCGTACCAGAAAATTATATCCCCGCACTCTCTGAAATGCCAGAGATTGAATACATTGAAAAACCTAAAAATCTCGTTCTTTCCCTTTATGAAGCCCGCGCCGCTTCCTGTATCACGCCGGTGCAGAATCCCCCCCTGTCACTGGACGGCAGCGGTGTACTGGTGGGGATCGTGGACAGCGGCATCGATATTTTCCACCCTGATTTCCGCAATGAGGACGGTACTACAAGGATCCAGGAACTCTGGGATCAGACTGTCCCGAATGAAACCGAATCTTTTTTTAACCGCGGCAGGATCTTCACCAGCGAGGACATCAACCGCGCCCTGGCAGAAAACGACCGCAGCTTTCCCAGCCGCGATCTTTCTGGTCATGGCACCCACGTAGCCGGGATCGCCGCCGGCAACGGACGAGCCAGCCAGGGCAGGCAAAAAGGCGTAGCTCCCGCCAGCAGCCTCCTTATCGTAAAATTGGGAAATGCATTCCCGGAAGGCTTTCCCCGCACAACGGAACTCATGCTGGGGATGGAGTACTGCGTCCGCAGATCCATTGAATGGCAGCTGCCCCTGGCGATGAATATCAGCTTCGGCAACAGTTACGGAAGCCACGACGGCACCTCCCTTCTGGAAACCTACATCGATAATCTCGCTGGGCTGGGCAGGACGACCATCTGTATCGGCAGCGGAAATGAGGGCAACAAAGGCAGACATACCTCTGGAACTCTAAACTCCACCCAGACCACCCAGATCGAGCTGGCAGTAGCTTCCAATGAAACCTCTGTAAATCTCCAGATCTGGAAAAATTTCGTCGACACCTTCCGTATCCGCCTGCTGGCTCCCAGTGGAAATGATATTTTCCTCACCGCCCGGGCTCCCGGCGTCCACGAAGATATTCTGGACTCTACCCAGCTCCTCTGGTATCTGGGAGAGCCCTCCCCCTACAGCACGTCCCAGGAAATTTATCTGGAAATGCTTCCTGTACCCGGAAACACCTATATCCAGGGCGGTATCTGGAAATTTCAGCTGATACCAGAAAATATAGTAGATGGAAGCTACAACCTCTGGCTGCCTTCCGGAAACTCTATCAATCCAGACACAAAATTTCTCGTACCCATCGAAAATACCACCCTTACCATCCCTTCCACCGCCTCCGCTCCCATCTCAGTGGCTGCCTACAACAGCAATACCGATACTTTTGCCTCTTTTTCCGGACAGGGATATACCGGTCTCTCTCTCGCCAAACCAGATATCGCCGCACCAGGGGTAGATATTCTCAGCACCGCCCCCGGCGGAGGCTATACGCGGAACACCGGCACCTCCATGGCCACCCCCTTTGTCACTGGCAGCGCCGCCCTGCTCATGCAGTACGGCATTGTCCAGAACCGGGATCCTTACCTGTACGGACAAAAAGTAAAAGCCTATCTCCAGCGGGGCGCCAGGCATCTCCCCGCAGAAAGAAATTATCCCAGCCCCATGATCGGCTGGGGAGCATTGTGTCTCAGGGATAGTTTTCCTGGATAAAAAGGCATTTTTTGAAAAGATATATTATTTTAGTAAAAGTGTGAGATAATGAAACTGGATATCAAATCTGACAACATTATTTTTAGCAGGAGGAATTAAATTATTATGTTAAAAGGTAAAGTGGCAGTTGTCACAGGTGGAACACGCGGGATTGGATTTGCTATTGTAAAAAAATATTTAGAAAATGGAGCCAAAGTAGTTCTGTTCGGTTCCAGAAAGGAAACGGTGGACAAGGCGCTTTCAGCTTTAAAAAATGAGAATCCGGACTGGGAAGCAGACGGCGCTTATCCGGATCTTTCTGATGCAAAGAAAGTGGCGGACGCAATAGAAGCTGTGAAAAAACAGTTCGGAAGAATTGATATTCTGGTGAACAATGCCGGAATTTCTGACAGCACAAAGGTTGATAATTATGAACCGGGACAGTTTGAAAAGGTTATCAGCCTGAATGTAAATTCCATTTTTTATGCGATTCAGCCAACCGTAAAGATTATGAAGGAACAGGGTGGCGGCTGCATTATCAATACGAGCTCCATGGTGAGCATCAGCGGACAGCCTGGAGGGGCTGCCTATCCAACAAGTAAATTCGCGGTCAATGGCATGACGCTTTCCCTTGCAAGGGAATTGGGGCCAAGCAATATCCGTGTAAATGCGGTGGCGCCTGGCATTACGAGGACAGATATGGTAGCTGCCCTCCCCAAAGAAATGATTGAACCGATGACAGCAGCAATTCCGCTCCGCAGAATTGGGGAGCCGGAAGACGTGGCAAATGCATTTGTGTTTCTTGCAAGTGATATGGCAAGCTATGTGACTGGAGAAGTTTTGTCCGTGGATGGAGCGATGAGAGTGTAAAACGAAGCATAGAAACGCCCCCGCTGGCCTGAAATCCGCCATCAGCGGGGGCGGAATTATGGGGAATTTGGTCCATATTATTTATAAAAAAGTATATTTTTTATTAAATTTGAAGACAATGAAATACTAAAAAAATGGTTTACATTCTTAAAACAATCCGTCTGCATCAATGCATATAAACGGACCATCTCTTCTTATAACGATGAATCTCTGACACTTCTGAAATATCTCGAAAAATATGGGGTTGGAGAGATTAATTCATTTTTTAAAGACAATAATTTTAAATATTCTGTTGAGTATGCACTGGAAATTGAAGGAAAAGGGATACGGTATGCAATGTCGGAGGAAAAGGGTAAAACGCTGTTTTTTCAACGAGAAGATATCTCCGTACCGATTCCACTCTTTTTAGAATCAACAGGCAATAAGACATTAAGCAATATCCTTCCAGCGATATTACATTCTGTACACAAGGGTGGATTACTTGTCATTGACGAATTCAGCAGTGGTTTTCATGATAAATTGGAAGAATTGATTGTCCGTTATATCATGAACAACAGCACCAACACCCAGCTGCTATTGGTATCCCATTCCACAAATCTTCTGTCCAACGCACTGCTTCGTCCTGACCAGATATATTCCGTGGAAATGATGGGCGGAGAGGGCAGTGTTTTAAACCGTTTTTCAGATGAGCAGCCCAGGGTTGCCCAAAATTTAGAAAAAATGTACCTAAGCGGCGTCTTTGGAGGAATACCAGAATATGAAACTGATAAAGAATAAAAGAATCGGAATAAAGCAACTTATTATAAAAGCCAGACCGATAGTCATAGCATTGTTGCTGTGATCAATACAAAGAATTCCAATATCGCTTCAATCAGTGAAACCGATTATCTCGATACCATTTATGCTGAATTAATTGAGCAATATTCATTTGATGTAACCAATGCTGCTATATATTATACTTTCAATGATCATAGTATTTTACACGCATGCGACGAGTTCCAAAAATACATATCTGATTAAGGAATCAATTTCAATATTGACGATTTCTCAAGTACTAATATACATATTTTTAACAAGGAAGAAAAATATTATGAGGAAAAATGTACTTATTTCCTATTTTCCGTGATGTCGTACGTATTATTTGATTTAGGGATTATTAGAGAATAGAGGGGGAGAGGCTGTGTAACTTTCTCACTTTTTTGCATATCCAATTACAGTCCAATCCATATGGAAATACAAGCCTACGCATAACTTCTACCTCTCTACTTCCCCCTGGTACGTCAATATAGCTCTCTGCATTTACCTGAAACGAACTTGTGGATAATGCCAAAACAAATACAATCATAAAAGCTACTTCGTCAGAAAATCTAGCTATAGTCATCGGGCAACGGAGAATGAAGGACCACAATATTTCCAAGGAGATCAGTAAAGTATCCTTTTTGTTCTCCTGCTGCCCCCACCTCCCGTTCCACATATTTTTCACCTTATCCTTTATAAAATAAGGACCCACTTTAATAATTGCAAGCACAGAATAAAAATTATTTTAAAGCATTCTGACAAAGTTGAATAAATTCCTCAGCCTTTGTGTCAGAAGGTTTATATTCAGGTCTCTGCAAAAGCTTCCTATAATATTTATCAGCATCTTTCGTTCGCCCTAACAATACACAACAATGGTATAAATATAGCAGCGTACTAATAGAATATTGTACTTCCCCCTCCATTCGTTTTATTAAATTGTTAGTACAAAAGATATCTTCTGTATCAATATTTCCGCAAAAAAACTCCAAAATTGCTAAACGTCCCACACAAAAATCACTGTATTGTATGGATTGCCGTAAAATCCTTCTGGCTGTTTCAACAGAACGCATAGATAACTCCAAATACGAGGATAAAAGATATAAAAATGCTGCTTCAGGAAACCTCTTAATTCCTTCAGAAATAATCCATCTTGCTGTGTTCTCGCTGTTATAGTCCCCTATCTGATTCTCCCTCTCTTCCATCCGTGCCCATGCCCACCAGGTACTGCTGTCTGCATTGTGTTTCAGGCAGGCTTCCCGGTAAATCCACCTCGCCGTGTTCTCAATTTCATAGTCCCCCGCCTGGTCCTCCCCCTCTTCCATCCGCGCCCACGCTAGCCAGGTATTGCTGTCTGCATTGTGTTTCAGGCAACCTTCCCGATAAATCCATCTCGCCGTATTCTCGATTTCATAATCCCCTGCCTGATTCTCCCTCTCTTCTATCTGCGCCCATGCCCGCCAGGTACTGCTGTCTGCATTGTGTTTCAGGCAGGCATTTCTCATAATCCATGCAGGCGAATACGGTTCATCAATACTCCAAGATGTTCCGTTCTTCTGCAATAAATTGCACCACTTCAATAGAAAAGAACTATAAATGTATTCTCTTTCAAAACATCGCCGATAAAATAATAATTGCACCTCTTCATCTTTCATATATGAAGGAAACTGGAAAAGAAATATTGACCCTTCCAATTTAGCTTCATCCAGGATCCTGTTAATAAGATATTCCTGAGTATTTAAACCTGCCTGTGACAAACCACTTGAAAGTTTCAAAATAGAATCCCTGACACTAATCTTAATTCTGCCATAGGAAATTTGATATCTTTCCAGATAAAATAGCAGCAAATTCTCTAAAATGCTATCCGAGTCATCAAGGGATAGGCATCCGGAATCTGAAAATAATTCTTTATAAAATAATTCTGAAATCACATTATGCCTTGTTTGATATATATCGCCATTAAGTGATATTTCCCGGCTTAACGCCTTGGTTGCTTCCTTTGGGGATATCTTTAGCTTATCGCATATTAATTTGAACTCCTTATAAATAAATCCAACTCCATACCATTCAGACAGTACAATATGTGCTAGTAAAATTAATGCCTTATGAGATCGTTCTGATAAGTTTTTAATGATTTTATATGCTATTTCTTCTAATGAATTTTTATTATTTACTACCATTAGCATAGAAGCATACAAAAAACCATAGGAATTATTCTGGAACAAATTTTTTATATCCTTTTTACTCTTAGAACATTTTAGATTCTTAATAATACATTCCGCAAAATGCCATGATTCTTTTACAGTAAGCTTTTGAAGCGGGATTTCCAAAACAGTTCTATCGGGTATATCAAGAGACGTTTTCATTAAATTCCATTCATTCTGGCGCGCCCCTAATATCAATGTCTGTCCATTTTCAATAACCATATCTAAAAAGTGTCTAAATTTTTTGTTATTGGGAGGGTTATCAATTATAAAAACAGATTTATCTGGAATATTATCTGGAAGTGTTAATTTACCATGTCCACGATAAAAAAACATGGTAATCTCATCTAAAATGAGCTTCGCACACAATTGCATTAATATGGTGGTTTTTCCTTCTCCTCCAGGACCAACAAGCGCATAAATCCCTCCATTTATCGCATATTCATATAACTCTTCCAAGATCTCACGTAAAACAATCCTATCAGAAAAAGCTATATTCCATTCACAACGGCTGCCACACAAAAAGCTGCGCACATGAAAATCCTTTACCGTTATTTTACTCCTTTCCAGTATATAATTATTTAGCGACCAGCAGCTGTCTTCTTTATCCGTAGCAGTAATTGCCGGAAATATTTGATTTGGTTTAAGAAAATTATATAAATCACTACCATCTGGCTGTAGCTCAGCTTGGTCCTGAGAATCCCATCTCATAAATTCCAGATTTACATGATCTGTTTTTTCATCCCATATATGCCAGATCATTCCAAAATCCGAGTATGTATCACCTTCATCGGTCGAGCATCGATACGAAACAATATTGGGAATAGTAACTGTAGATAGTTTATTACTCATTATGATTCGATTTTCTTCTCTTTCAGAATTTCTTTGATGCCTATCACCACACAAATAAGCGCTAATATATTCTTGCAGAAATATTGCAGATAATTCATTTTGATGCTCACGTAACAAGTCAAAAAAACTATTATGCCCAATTGCAATACGGGGCAAATTGTCTAAATTTAATTGTCTGCGGATATCATCAGACGTAGCAGCGAGTGTATCAACAATCTGGTTATCCTTAGTAATACCATCTGCAATCAAAGTCGTATTTAAATGAAGTAATTTCAGTTTATTCCGCCATGACCGGACATGGACGCCAACCGGAACGTTGCCACAATCCAATGGATAGATATTTAATTTTTTGACGAACTCTATGTATTTATCGTAACAGGAAAGAAAGGTCTCCATTCCCTTTTGAATCATCTTTGGATCGGACTTGACAGCTTGGATTGCTAACTCCCTCACATCCTTTTTAGGATCAGGCGTAAATATATCGTGGTTACCAGGAATTACAAAAACATCTTTATCAGGTTCAATACCCATAGCTTCAAATAATTGTGGAAGAAATTGTTCCGCCTGGCTATAATCCTTTTGGACAAAATTATGAAAATCACCTGTGATAACCAAAAGTTTTTGCCCACGGCTAATATGGTTAAGTTTCGCACGGACAGAATACAGTATAGCATTTTTCATATTATTCCACTGTGGATCTGTAACAAGATGCAAATCAGATATATGTAATAGGTATATCATTATCAAACCTCTTTTCCTCTAATGTTTAGCATAATTATACCACTAAATCGATAATATATCATAAAAAATTTAGTTTACAAGGAACTACACGTAGACCACGAAACGGGGGCTGCTGACAACAAATAAAGGCTGAGTATCAAGCACTTGGAAAGTACGAGATATTCAGCCTGTTTTGTCCTCCGGGATGGTGCCGTCATGCTCCACCTCCTTGTGTGCTTGATAAATGGAAAACCCGATAGTTACCAATCACGCTCTCGAATAGCTTTCTCCACATCAATAGGAATACCGAACCATTCCAGCACATAGCTCACAGTTTCTCCTATACAGTCACGAGCTACCGTTTCAATTTCGCTGTCGTTCTCGTCAAATTTCTCCTGCAAGTCGTTAATGGCGCAGACCGCCTCGTCCAACTTTTCTTGAATAACCTCGGTGTCTGTTTCGCCAGTTTCCAACAGGTCAATTACCTTTTGGAGTTCGCCTTTTACCTTGTCCACCAGAAAGTCTGGATAATATTCGTCCTGATACATGTCGTCCAACAATTTGTAATTTTCATCAAACGCTTTCATTTTAGTTCTCCTTTCAAATTTGTATCTACCATCTTACTGCTTCCATTCTACCACAATTCTGAGAGCCTGCAAATATTTTCTTTTCCAGGCTGATTTCCGACCTTATGGATATACGGGCGGGCGGTCATTCAGGGAGAAAGCAAATGGAGGGAACACATGAGAGATAACCTATGTAAACGACTGCCGCCCATAGGGCCAAGCCGGACGGTTCCCTTTATCGCATGGACCCCAGTGCAGAGGAAACATGCAAACGCCCTTATCTGCCGGGAATGTTGCAACTATGAGGACGGGAACTGTATGCCTTTATCCCCCTATCCCATTAACGAGGTTTTGGAACTGCTCCATCTTGGGTGGCAGAAAGCAACCAACACCCTGCGGGAGCTGCAATATACCGGACTGGTGGAGATCCAGAAGCAGGGCTGTGGAAAACCCAACCGCATTTACCCAAAATCCTATGAAACGGTTCCAAACACCGACTTCAAGAAATCCCGTTCCGGTACGCTGGAGGACTGAAAAAACCACTCGATAAGTACTGTCATGACAATTGAAGCGGGAGAAAACGAAAGCTGAAAATACTGGCTGAGTGTCCTAAACAGTCTGAAAAACCGCGGAGTAAGTGATATCCTTATCCTCTGCTCTGATGGACTTACGGGACTGAAAGAAGCTGTCCAGACGGCGTTCCATGACACGGAACACCAGCGCTGCATTGTACACATGGTAAGAAACACATTGAAATATGTTGCCAACAAAGACATGAAAGCATTTGCAAAAGACTTAAAGACCATCTACACTGCTCCGGATGAGGTGAATTATCCATTATGTTCCCTGACAGACTGTCGGATTAAGAATTGTCAGACATTCATTATTGACAGATTTTATTGCAGGAATTATAGTAGAGAAGGACGGAAACCAGTATGGTCGTCCGTCCTTTCAAACTATTATCATAGAAGAACTGAATTTACAGAGAAAATTTCAAACCCCCAATTTCAAACTCTCGAATCGGCAAAGTTCTATTTGTTGTGGAAGGAAGCATTTTTTTCATCGGGCAAAACTGCTGCCCTCATACCATATGCCATACTTATCTGCCGCCTTCATAAGCTTTTCCTCAATCTCCGGATCTCCATCCCAGTCGAAAAACTGCAGTTCTTTCATCTTCCCAAGAGCCTCCGGGTCATCTATCTCTATCTCATCACAGCAGTTTAGCTCCTTTATCCCGTTAAACTTTACAAAATCACTTAACTGGTAGCCATAATGCTCCATTCCAATAGAGCTCACACTCATACGGCTTAACCTGCTGTCGTATCTACTTTCCGTATCTAAATAATTGGAAAATGCAAAAACACTATAACTTCCGCAATATAATTTCCCTCCGTTAACATCTGTAAAATCCACATGAAAACCCTTAACACCAATCGTATACTCATCGATATCCCGATCTCTGGCTGGGATAAGTGAAAAATTATCCGGATGCTCCCTGGCATAATCATATATGATATCTTTTAACCGATTGCAGTCTGAAAAGATCTTTTCTTCCATATATAATTCATTGTCTATATCCACTTCAATATAGCTGATTTCCGTATTCTCATATGTAGGATTCGTCAGCTTAAACCCCTCTCCCATTTCTTCTGTGATTTTTTTCTGTAGCCCCCTTGCTGCCAGACTGGGTATGTTCAAATATATCCGGTAATAAAAAATCTGGCAGAGTATATAGGCAGCAAGTGCAATTCCCACGATTTGGAAGATTCGCTTTATTATCTTTTTCATAATGCTCCTTTCCATCAGAAATTCTTTTCATTTCATACTCCAAAAATTAATCTTTTCATAAAAATTTTAGGGAAACTTAGTATTTTTGTGTTTCCTCAATACAACTTAACTACTTATATTTATATCGGAGAAAACTGCCGTACTGAAACCATATGCCATACTTATCTGCTGCTTTTTTTAGCTTTTCCTCAACCTCCGGATCTCCCTCCCAGTCAAAAAGCTTCAATTCTTTCATCTTCCCAAGAGCCTCCGGGTCATCTATCTCTATCTCATCACCGCAGTATAGCTCCTTTATCCCATTAAACTTTACAAGATCACTTAACCGATAGCCATAATGCTCCATCCCTAGTCCACTTACCCTCATATGGCTTAACCTGTTGTCGTATTTATTTTCCGTATCTAAATAATTGGTAAATTCAAAAACACTATAGTTTCCTCCGTATAATTTCCCACCACTCTCATCTGTAAAATTTACATGAAACCCTTTTGCATTGTAAGTGCGTTCATTGATTTCCTGATCACTGGAGGGAATGAGCGAAAAATTATCCGGATGCTCCCTGGCATAATCATATATGATATCTTTTAACCGGCTGCAGATTGAAAAGATCTTTTCATCCATATATAATTCACTGTCTATATCCACATCAATATAGCTGACTTCCGTATTCTCATGTGTAGGATTCGTCAGCTTGAACCCCTCTCCCATTTCTTCTGTGATTTTTTTCTGCAGGCCTTTTGCCGCCGCACTGGGTATGTTCAGATATATCCGGTAATAGAAAATCTGGCAAAGTATATATACGGCAAGTGCGATTCCTGCGATTTGGAAGATTCGCTTTATTATCTTTCCCATAATGTTCCTTTCCATCAGAAATGTTCGGACTGCTCATGCAATCCGAACATTCTTTTAATTATTTGTAATACACAAATAATGCATCGCTGGTACAGTCACTTCCATAATCATCATTATATTTACAAATTTCATCATAATCAACAAAATATTTGTTTCCCCATGAGGAAATCTGGTATCTTAATGTGTTCATTTGCCGGTCTCTATGTATTCCGGTAATAACCACATAATGATTGTATAAAGTTTTTTCATCGTATTTGTTATATTTAAAATCAATAAGAGAACCTTTACTCAATTCATACATCTTAGCCTGATTATCTTTTTTTACATCTCTCCAAAGATGGGGACCAACTGAAATAATCACCGGATTTCCATTTCTGATGGACTTTTCGATTAATTCTTTTAACCGCTTTCGATTATTACTGGAAAAGGCAAATGGATAAGCTACCGCTTTCATTTTTAAAGAGTAATCATCAAAATATTTATTCATCCCCGATTGCAGATTATAGGCTGTCATTTCATCAAAAATCGGCATTTTCTTTATATAATGCTTCCGCACGGAATTCACATAATCGATATAGGAGCTTTTAGAAATTTTACTTAAAGTACTATTATCTTCTCTCCTCTTCAGATAAAGCAGGACGTCTGATCCGGCAATTATCCCACACCCTTTATTTGCCATTTTACTGTCAGTATTCTCCCACCAGCCCTGATATCCCCCATAGTATATTGAAATACCGGACACGATCGGAATGTATTGTTTTTGATAGATTTCTGTCAGCTTCACATCATGTCTCTTTGGATGCTTATCTACATTATCTAAGTAACCATCATTATCTGTATCTTTATTTGTTGGATCGCTTCGATAAACAAAATAGCGCGCTTCAATCCACTCTTCGGTATCTTTTACAAATATCTTCTTTTTCCGTTTTGGTAGTCCGTCTTCATCCAGACTATTTCTCCCTCCCATTTCCTCCAGATCATTCACATCGTCGGAATCCGAGTTCTCATCACCAGGATTTGATACCACAATTTTACCATTTTGACATAACATGCCTTTCTCAAGAATATCATACAATCCATCACCATCTGAGTCTTTGGTTTTTAATTCACCCATTGTATCTTTCTTCAGTTTGAACAAAACGTCAGCAATACTTTCTGTCTTTTCCACTGTATAAAATTTACCGCCAGTTTCCTTCGACATCTTTTTTAGATCTGCCTCATTATCTGTTCCGATCAGTACTGTGAGAATCGCAATACCGTTTTTCTTGGCAAGATCGACAATCTCTTTATTATACTCCGTATCTCCATCACAGATCAGTACGATATACCTTTGATACCCTTTATCCTTATACGAATCCCCGGTATACTGACTTATAGCCTTGCGGAGCCCTTTATTCACATTGGTCTTGTTTTCCATCTTTGCAGAAATGGTATTTACACTTTTGACCAGCTTGTCAGAATGATTGGAAAATTTCTGTACAACATTTGCCTTATCGGCGAATGTCACAATACTACAACGGTCCTTTCCTAGCTTCGCTTTAATAATTCCTTTCATGGAATCTTTTGCGTGTCTGATCTCCGGCCCCACCATACTTCCAGAGATATCTACAGCAAATACAATATCTGTATTCTTTTTCGGTTTTTCTCTTTTATAATAATTAATTTCATTTCTCCACACGTCGTACCAAGTCTTTTTATCAACCACCATATATGTACTAAAATGTGTGGTGGTATACCTTACCGTGTGATTTTTAGTATCAACAACTGACTCTTCATCATAAATCACATAGTCCTCGTTTTCCTCGTCGTACCACATAACTGCCAGGTCTTCTTCCTTAGTCGTCCCCAGTTTGGATACATCATAGGAAAATGTAATAGTGGCTTCATCAAATTTTCCCCCCGTAGAAATACTTACTGGAACACCTACCAATCCCACCAATTCACTGGACAGTATATCTTCCCCGAATACATTTCGGATCTCTGTGTGATTGCTGATATTACCCGTCACCTTCATATCTACTTGTACTCCGGTCACTGCACCACCATTATTATTATCTGATGGAATTTCCTCTGTGAGAGTCTGCTGGACCTTTTCCTCACCATCACATATTCCATTATCATTTGTATCCTTTTTCAGGGGATCAAATCCAAGAGTAATCTCGTCACCATCCGTCAAGGTATCACCATCGGTATCTTCTTTTAATGGATCCGTTTTATACTTTCTTACCTCTTCTCCGTCACTGAGACCGTCTTTATCGGTATCACTGTCCCCCGGCTCTGTTCCGATCCGAATCTCCCTGAGATTAGTCAGGCCATCCTCGTCACTGTCCTCATCACCGTCTTCTATGCCATTGTCATCTGTGTCCCTTTTTAAGGGATCCAGACCTACTTTAAATAGTTCTGTAAAATCATCCAGCCCATCACCATCGGTATCTTTTTTATAACTATTGGTTCCCATCCTCAATTCATATATGTTAGGCAGCCCGTCTCCATCACTATCTAATTCAGGATCAATATCCGTAATATATTTGTGTAATACAAAACCTTCTGGACTTTTTGAGACTCTGCCAGGCTCCCCGTTAAAACCAAAATAAGTTACACCCTTCGCTGGTATATTCTGATTATATTCACTGTTCCTTAATTGATATGTTTCATTGACCTGTTTTTCTATAACAGCATTCCATATATTGGTAAACGGATGTCCAAACTCGAACTGCAGCTCCCAGTCTTCAATCGTCTCATCCGTAAGGTTCTTTATTTCCATAGTGGAACTGTAACCATTATTCCAGTCACTGTTCGTCTTGTATGTAATTTTGTAATCTTTTTCTGAAACCTTAACACGGCATGTGGATAAACTGTAGCTTTGAGGTATATGAATTTCATCTTCATATTTCGCTGTAAAACCAAAGCTTACTTCCCTACCTGGCTTTATATCCTGATTCCATTCCGCATTTTTTATCATTACAATCGAATGTTCATTATCAATCTGTTTTCCATTCCACAGGTTCTGAATTTCATCTTCACTGTAATATAAAAGCGCCCAGTCCTCTATCGTTTTGTCGCTGGTATTACGAAGAATAATAGTAGCATTATATCCGCCCTCCCATTTTCCATCAAGGCGAAACTCTGCCTCGAAGACATCTCCTTGAAAGATTTTTGGATTGTTCTTCTCTGGCTCTGTCCCAATCCCCTTTCCGTGAATATGCTGAAATGGACACAATAACAAAGCAAACAAACATAACAATGCCATAACCCTTTGTACTCTTTTTTTCATTTTGCTTTATCTCCTTCCGTGTTTTGCTTTATCTCCACAACATATCACAAATCTATTCTTATTTCAACCCAAAATATGTAAAGTATATCATTTTATTATTAACGCAAAAAATCCCAAAACCACAAAACAACTGCCGTCTCTGCTTTATGGCTTTGGGATCTTGAAATAAATGAATCTTTATTTATAATGTTACTTTTTCCAGCTTCCAGATCTCTTTTGCATACTCCTCGATGGTGCGGTCAGAGGAGAACTTTCCGCATTTTGCCACATTGAGAAGTGCCATCTTTGCCCAGGCCTCTTTGTCGCGGTATGCAGCGTCCACCTTCTTCTGCGCCTCTGCATAGGAGCGGAAATCTTTCAGGATAAAGTACTGGTCAGCGCGCTCATATCCATTGGAATCCAAAAGGGAGGAATAGAGCTCACGGAACAGCTCCGGATCGCCGTAGGTACCGTCAACCAGCTGGTCAACAACCTTGCGGATATCCTGGTCTGTGTTATAGATCTCTCTTGGTTTATACTCATCATTGTGCTCAAAGTCGATGACTTCCTGGGAAGAGAGGCCGAAAATAAAGGCATTTTCTTCCCCAACCTCTTCCACGATCTCCACATTGGCGCCGTCCATGGTTCCAAGCGTCGGAGCGCCGTTCAGCATAAACTTCATATTTCCAGTACCGGAAGCTTCTTTACTTGCTGTCGAAATCTGCTCGGAGACATCGGCTGCCGCGAAGATGATCTCGGCATTGCTGACGCGGTAATTCTCGATGAATACCACCTTGATCTTTCCTTTGATAGAATTGTCGTTATTCACCACATCTGCCACACTGTTGATCAGCTTGATGATCGCCTTGGCACGACGGTATCCAGCGGAGGCCTTGGCGCCAAAGATAAAGGTATGGGGCACCATATCCAGCTCCGGATTTTCCTTGAGCTGATTGTACAGATACATCACATGAAGGATGTTGAGAAGCTGGCGCTTATACTCATGCAGACGTTTCACCTGGACATCAAAGATAGAATTCGGATCTACGTCCACGCCATTATGCTCTTTGATATATTTGGCCAGACGGATCTTATTCTGGTGCTTGATATCCATAAACTGCTGTTTTGCCCTGGCATCCTCAGCATAGGGGGTCAGCTTATCCAGCTGCGCCAGATCTTTGATCCAGCCCTGCCCGATCTTCTCCGTTACCCAGTTTGCCAGCAGCGGGTTTCCGTGAAGCAGGAAACGTCTCTGGGTAATACCATTTGTCTTATTATTAAATTTCTCCGGCATCATCTCGTAGAAATCTTTGAGCTCCTGATTCTTCAGAATCTCCGTATGGAGCCTTGCCACACCGTTGACAGAAAATCCTGCGGCGATAGCAAGATGTGCCATTTTTACCTGTCCGTCGTAGATGATTGCCATTTTCTTTACTTTATCAAAATTGCCAGGATATTTCTCCGCGATCTCATTCTGGAACCGGCGGTTTATCTCCTCCGTGATCTGGTAGATTCTCGGAAGAAGTCTGGAAAACAGGTCGATGGGCCATTTTTCCAATGCCTCTGACATGATGGTATGGTTTGTATAGGCACAGGTCTTTGTTGTGATCTCCCAGGCATCCTCCCACTCCAGGAAGTACTCATCCAGAAGAATACGCATCAGTTCAGGAACCGTCACCGTCGGATGGGTGTCATTCAGCTGGAAACATACCTTTTCCGGCAGCCCGTGAATGTCATCATGTTTTTCCATGTATTTTGCAACCGCCCTCTGTACACTGGCAGAAACAAAGAAATACTGCTGTTTCAGTCTCAGCTCCTTTCCGGCGATATGGTTGTCATTGGGATAGAGAACCTCACAGATCGTACGGGCAAGGTTCTGCTGCTCCACAGCCTTCTGATAATCTCCCTTGTCAAAGGAATCCAGGTTAAAGGTATTGATGGCCTCGGCATCCCAGATACGAAGGGTATTGACGATGCGGTTGCCGTATCCCACAACAGGAATGTCATAAGGAACAGCTTTTACGGACTGATAATTTTCCTGCACATAGCAGTCGCGTCCGCTCTCATCCTTGCGGACGGCCACATGACCGCCGAATTTTACCTCAGTGGAGTATTCGGGACGCTTCATCTCAAATGGATTACCATCCTTTAACCAGTCGTCCGGCGCCTCGATCTGGAATCCATCCTCGATCTTCTGCATAAACATACCGTATTTGTAGCGGATACCACAGCCATATGCCGGATATCCAAGAGTGGACAGGGATTCCAGGAAGCAGGCAGCCAGTCTTCCCAGACCGCCATTTCCCAATGCTGCATCTGGTTCTTCGTCCTCCAGAACGTCCAGATCTACGCCCAGTTCCTCCAGAACCTCCCGCACAACCTTATCCTGCTTGAGGTTGATGATCATGTTCCCCAGGGCGCGCCCCATGAGAAATTCCATGGACAGATAATAAACCGTTTTGACATCCTTTTCCTCATACTGCTTGTGGGTCTCAAGCCAGTCGTCTACGACAATATCCTTTACCGCGTAGGCAACCGCCTGAAACAGCTGCTGGCTGGTAGCATTTTCCACCGGTTTGCGGAACAACAGCTTCATATAGTTCTCGATGTCCTGTTTCAAATGAGCTTTTTTATCGTGTTCATTTAAAAAATTCATATTCTTCCTCACTTTCCTTTTGCTATCTATAAAACTATTCTTTCCTAGAAAGAAATTTTTGCCACGCCAAAGGTAGCATCCTCACCGTTGATGGTCCACTCTGCTGTATGTCCCTGCATGTCTCCGATAATGATCTTATCGGCGAGTACTTCTGCCTTGATCTGCTCGGCATTCCGTACAATGACATCCGTGATCCGGTCGCTGCCCACCATATAGACCTCGATCAGATCCATCACCTTAAAGTCAGAGTCTTTCCGCATGTTCTGGATCTTGCTTATGATCTCACGGACAAATCCTTCTTCGATCAGCTCCTCTGTCAAATGAGTGTCGATCACTACGGTAATGCCGTGGTCCTCCTGGGATACATAACCTTCCATCTGGGCAGATTCGATCAGCAGGTCATCTTTCGCCAGAATTTCGTCTGTCCCCTCAACATTTACCGTGATCTCACCTTTTTCATTCAGCTCATCCATGGCCTGGTTACCGTCCAGTCCGGAAAGTACTTCCTTCAGTGCATTCAAACGGCTTCCAAATCTCTTACCGAGGGTGCGGAGCTGTGGTTTAAAAGTATATGTGGTAAAATCTCTCACATCGGTAGTAAATACCACCTCTTTGACATTCAGCTCGTCGGAGATGATGCCGCGGTAAAAATCTGAGAGTTCTCCCTCCGCTTTCACGTACAGCTTTCCGATGGGCTGGCGGTTCTTGATGTTTGCCTCGTTCCGGCAGGCGCGCCCCAGAACGACGATCTGCAGGATCTCATCCATCTTTGTCTCCAGCTCTTTGTCGATAAAAGCTGTATTTACTTCCGGAAAATCACAGAGATGAATGCTTTCCGGCGCATTTTTATCCACGCTGCACACCAGATTGCGGTAGATGCTCTCTGTCATAAATGGGATCATCGGTGCCGCCGCTTTACTGATGGTCACAAGGGCTGTGTACAATGTCATGTAAGCACTGATCTTATCCTGCTCCATTCCTTTTGCCCAGAAGCGCTCACGGCATCGGCGCACATACCAGTTGCTCATATCATCCACAAAATCCTGCAGTGCCCTGGCTGTCTCCGGGATCCGGTAACCGGCAAGATTTTCGTCCACCTCTCCCACTACAGTATTGAGCCTGCTGAGCAGCCATTTATCCATTACGGACAATTTATCATATTCCAGTGTATATTTTGAAGCATCAAATTTATCTATATTGGCATAGAGTACAAAAAATGCATAGGTGTTCCACAGGGTGCCCATAAATTTACGCTGGCCTTCTACAACGGCTTTGCCATGAAAACGGTTCGGCAGCCAGGGAGCAGAATTCACATAGAAATACCAGCGGATGGCATCGGCGCCATATTGTGTCAGCGCTTCCATCGGATCAATGGCATTTCCCTTGCTCTTGCTCATCTTCTGGCCATTTTCGTCCTGCACATGTCCCAGAACGATTACATTTTCATAGGGCGCCTTATTGAACAGCAGAGTAGATTCCGCCAGCAATGTGTAGAACCATCCCCTGGTCTGATCCACTGCCTCAGAGATAAACTGAGCCGGGAACTGCTTCTCAAAAAGCTCTTTGTTTTCAAAGGGATAATGATGCTGGGCAAAAGGCATCGCCCCGGAGTCAAACCAGCAGTCGATCACTTCCGGCACACGGTGCATGGTCCCTCCACAATGGGGACACGGAATCGTTACCTCGTCAATATAAGGACGATGAAGCTCAACCTTCGCCGCCTCCGGATCTCCACTTTTCTCCGCCAGTTCTTCACGGCTTCCGATGGATTCCATATGACCGCAGCTGCACTCCCAGACATTTAACGGAGTACCCCAGTAACGGTTTCTCGATACAGCCCAGTCCTGTACATTTTCCAGCCAGTTCTGGAAACGTCCCTTTCCAATGGACTCCGGGATCCAGTTGATGGTATCGTTATTGCGGAGGAGGTCTTCTTTTACCTCGCTCATACGGATGTACCAGGACTCTCTCGCATAATAGATCAGCGGTGTGTCACAGCGCCAGCAGAACGGATAATCATGCTCAAACTTCGGCGCGTCAAAAAGCAATCCTTTTTTCTCAAGATCCTGCAGGATCGGCATATCTGCGTCCTTTACAAACATTCCCGCGTAGTCGGTCTCCTCTGTCATCTCGCCTTTGCCGTCTACCAGCTGTACGAAAGGCAGGTCATACTTACGTCCCACCTGGGCGTCGTCCTCACCAAATGCCGGTGCGATGTGTACGATGCCAGTACCATCTGTCATGGTAACATAGCTGTCACAGGTGACGAAATAACCTTTTTTCTTCTGTTTCTCACAGATTCCTTTCGCATAATCAAACAGAGGTTCATATTCTTTCCTCTCTAGATCGGTTCCCTTATAGGTCTCCAGCACTTCATATGCCTTTGTTCCTTCATTTCCCAGGGCGCTAAGCACATTATCCAGAAGCGCTTCTGCCATATAATACGTATATCCGTCATTTGCCTTGACTTTACAGTATGTCTCGTCCGGATTTACACAGAGCGCCACATTACTCGGCAGCGTCCAGGGCGTCGTGGTCCATGCAAGAAAATATGCGTCTTCACCCACCACTTTAAAACGGACGACCGCGGAACGCTCTTTCACAGCCTTATAGCCCTGAGCCACCTCATGAGAAGACAGCGGGGTGCCGCAGCGCGGACAGTAGGGAACGATCTTAAATCCCTTATACAACAGTTTTTTATCCCAGATCTCTTTCAGCGCCCACCACTCGGACTCAATAAAATCGTCATTATAGGTTACATAGGGGTCATCCATATCCGCCCAGAAACCGACAACGCCGGAAAAGTCTTCCCACATTCCTTTGTATTTCCATACGGATTCTTTACATTTTGAGATAAAGGGATCCAGACCGTACTCCTCGATCTGTTCTTTTCCATCCAGCCCAAGAAGTTTCTCCACCTCCAGCTCTACTGGAAGACCATGGGTATCCCAGCCCGCTTTCCGGGGCACCTGATACCCTTTCATGGTGCGGTATCTGGGGATCATATCCTTGATGACACGGGTCAGCACGTGGCCGATGTGTGGCTTTCCGTTTGCCGTCGGCGGCCCGTCATAAAACATATAGGTCGGACAGCCCTCCCGCAGCTGGATACTTTTTTTGAAAATATCCTGTTCTTTCCAGAACTTTTCTACTTCCTTTTCCCGGTCAACAAAATTCAGACCGGTTGAAACCTTCTCATACATATTTATCCTCCATTTGCTCTATTAGTCTACTGATTCACTTCGCCTGGGCGGTCGCACCATGGACCCAAAAGGGCTTCCACCCAAAAAAGGATGAAAGCCCCAAAGCTGTCATAATTACCACCTGTTTTGTTAGATCGGGCTGCCATGAATACCCATAACTGCCGAATCATCTCCATATAACGGTGGAATCCGGATCAGCCTACTAGATAAACCGTTCGGCATCACAACTCAGGGGTGATCTTCACATAAGCATACTCATACCGCGTTCCCACTGTCCACGGCTCACTGCGACTTTCTTCTCTCTGCTACTGTCCCCATCAAAGTCTTTTTCTTAACCTATATAATAATTACTTTTTCAAAAAATGTCAATGAATAATTGCAAAAATTTAAATTTGGATGCGTACAATGATTAAAACGGACTGCCACTGTTTGCATCATTCCTTTTCATATTCCTTCAACAGTTCCGGGTCAAGCTTAATCCGGTTGTCCATGGTCTTCATGATATCCACCAGCTCCAGCCCTTCACAGGAAGATGGGTTGGAAAGGTCATAAAGCTTGTTGTCACGGAAGCTGAGAACCCATGGCTTGAAAATATCCATTTCATTTTCAATGATGACAAGTCCCTTTTCATGCCCTGTCAGCTCTACACAGACACCAGGATAGAGAACATTGATACCATTGATCAGAGCCTGTACCACCACCGGATCGTAAGTTTCCGGATCTGCCAGAAGCGCCCGCAGCGCCTTTACCTCGCTGGTCGGCTCCTCAAAGGATTTCATGGCGGTCATCCGGTCATAGGCATCCGCTACATACAGGATCGCCGCATTCACATTTGCCCATGCAGCTTCAGCGGCTTTCCCATTTCCATCGCCTTCACTCTGATACATTTCCTGCATATGCTGTACAATGCGGATTATATCATCATCCAGCTCTCCGTAATTTTTCAGCGTCTCAATGGTGTTGACACGGACAAGATCACGGGTCTGTACATCTTCCTCCTCTGCTCCTCCCTGTCTTACTTTCACACCGCCGCAGTCATGAAGAAGCGCCGCTTTTACAATGGAGTTGACCCTTGCCGCCGGCATACTCATCCGCCCTGCGATGATCGCAGACAGAATCGCTACATTAATGCTGTGTTTATATACAAAATCGTCACCGCTGCGAAGACTCTGGACAAAATTGATCTTATGGGGAAGATTGGAATAATTTTTAATGATCAGGCTGCAGAGCCAGTCCAGTCCCTTATCCTTTTTACCCGCCGCGATCAGATCAAGATCCTCACGGATACTAAATACTGCCATGGTCTGAAACCTTTCAAAGTTAATATCTTCCTCTGACATCGGTGGCAATGGTTCTGCCGGTTCCAGTATGTATAATCCAATCAGGCCAAAATTTTTGATACCAAATATGGCCTGCATCGTAAGTTTGGTGTCCCGGTCATGCAGAAGTACGCCGTTCTTGTTATATATCGGCTTACCCAGACGCATTCCCGGCTTTAAGTCATCTACTTTTACAAAAAGCATAATCTTTCTCCTTTCACGTTTTCGACACACTTATATACTAGTATAATGATAACAGTTATGATAAAATAATACAATATAAAAATAAAATTAAAATAAAATTTTTACATAGAATTTGGAGGAATAACATGAAAAATAAAATTCTGGCGATACTGTTAATTCTAGCTTTTTCATTAAGCTTCTTCCCGACCTATTCCATGGCCGGAACAAAACCAACACAAACCGGCAGATACAAAATTTCTCAGGCAGAAGGCGAATATGAGGAGGGAACTGTTCTGGTAACCATTGCCGCCCCTGAAGAAACTTCCCTGACCAGGGAGGGTACTGCCTCCTTTGACCGGGATATCCGTATCCGGGAAGCTTACGATCTGGGAGATGCCGATGTCATAGCGAAAAACCGGCTGCAGAAGAATTTTCTCTCCGACAAAACGCTGTATGTGTCGGAGGTATCTTCCGACACATACTCCACAGAAGAACTGATGAACAAACTGGACCGCAAAGCCTATGTGGTTTCTGTGGAGCCAGATTATATCCAGAACCTCACATCACTCACCCAGGATACCTACTCGGAGGAGCAGTGGTATCTGGATAGCGGAAGCCATTTTCAGGGCAGCAGCAGCGGCATTTCCTTCCGCTCCACAATCTCAAAAACAAAACAGGATACTCCGGTTATCGCCGTAATGGATACAGGCATCAATTATGAACACGAAGACCTCGCTGGCCGAATGTGGAACAATCCCTGCCTCTCAAAAGGACTTCCCGGTATCCATGGATATGATTTTACGAATAAAAATGCTTACTGTATGGACAGCCTGGGGCACGGGACCCACTGTGCCGGGATTATCGCCGCCGCAGCTGATAACCAGAAGGGCATCGCCGGTATCTCCAATGCCAGGCTTATGGCGCTCAAAGTATTTGACACCGAAGGCAGAACAAGAAATTCAGATATTATAGGGGCTCTGAATTATATCATTCAGGCAAAACAGGCCGGGGTAAATATTATTGCTGTCAACTGTTCCTGGGGCGGAGGGACCTCCAGTTATGCCATGTCAACTCTGGTTCATCAGATCGGTGAGTCCGGCACACTCTTTGTCTTTGCCTCTGGCAATGACAGCGTCAACCATGACATCAGTTATCTCTCCTGTCCCTACGATCTGTACCAGGGAGAGTATGCGATTCCGGACAACCGCAATTTTATCATTATAACCGGCGCTTCGGATCCCTATGACAATGCCTGCAGCTTTTCGGATTACGGAAAAGATGATGTGGATCTGTTCGCCCCCGGAGACCGTATTTTATCTACCTATTGTAAAAATAATTATTTCCCTGGTATCGGTTCCACCGGCAAGATGCCGGATCAGACCAGACATTTCCTGACCTTTGACACCGACACCGATTGCCAGAAACTCTATATAGATGAAGATCTGGGGTTACCTGTACAGGCAAAAGCCAGGATCGATTACACCCGTGGGAAAGATTTTCGGGAAGATCCCGGTTCAGGAAGCCTTCAGTGGACCATTGATCTCGATGATTCGATGTCTTTGAGGGAGAAAGAAAATTATCTGTATCTTGATGTGACAGATGCAGATCCGGACGTCACTGCAGATTATTATGTCTCTATGATCTTGGGGGATACGGATACAGAAGGACGCTTTACCTGGAGCCATGTGGTTAAGAAATCCAGCGGCCCCTACGGCTCAGAGAATAACCGCTTTTACCGAAGAGAGGACGGACGGATCTTTTTTAAGATCCTGGGTATCGTCTCCCCCGGCAGTTCCACCGGAACCAGCCAGTATTATATAGACCATATCGGAATTTCCGTTCAAAATCCGGATACATCACAATTCGGACAGTATGAACTTATGAAAGGCACCTCCATGGCAGCACCTATGGTCACTGGCGCGGTGGCACTTCTCAGCGAAATTTACCCACAGGACAATGTCACCAACCGGAAAAACCGTCTTCTTACCTGTGTAAAAACCACAGCAGGCGTCACTGGTAAATGTTCCACCAACGGAGTCCTGGATCTAAGCCGGATGGACAGTTATACTCCCACCGCCAGCCCCTCCGTGACACCGCCCTCCTCTGTCACCACAGGATCCAAAAAATCCGCCACGGCGATAAAAAAAATCAAAGTAAAAAAAATAAAGATCAGCGCCTCAAAAACCGCCCTTAAAGCTGGTAAAAAGCGAAAACTTAAAGTATCTGTCTCCCCCTCCAATGCCACAAACAAAAAAGTAAAATGGAGTTCTTCAAAGAAAAAATGGGCAACGGTAAACAACAAAGGGATTGTCACTGCCAAAAAGAAAGGCCGGGGACACACCGTTAAGATCACGGCTGCAGCCAGAGACGGAAGCCGAAAAAAAGCGGTATTCAAGATCCGCATCAAAAAATAAACGAATAGGAAAGTCCTCCAACTGCGGATTAAAAGAAGGACTGCAAGCAGTTTTTAGAGGTGCGCGCTTCTCAGCCGCACCTTTTTATCTTGATTTTTCTCATACTTTTACATATACTTTACTGTAAAAGAAAAATCATTGCTGTGGAGGTATCATATGAAACACTATAAAAAGGTCATTCAGTGGTTTATTGACAAATTTAGCGAAAACACCCTGTCGATCCATTCCGCCCATGTCGTGTTTTTTGTTATGGTCTCCTTTTTTCCTTTTGTCATGTTCTTTTTCACGCTTTTAAAATACACCCCATTGTCGGAAGAAAATATGATCCGTATGCTGGAGGCCGTTATTCCCGGCAATTTGAATACAATCTTCTCCCGCTGGATCAATGAAGCGTATCATCAGGCTTCTGGCACCCTGCTGTCTATCACAGTGATCACCACACTCTGGTCCGGCTCCAAGGGATTTATGGGGATCACCTATGGACTGGATAAGATCTACGGCGTAAAAAACCAGAGGAACTGGTTTCTTAAACGTGTTTCCTCTCTTTTGTACACCCTTTCCTTTGCTGTGATCCTGCTGATCTCGCTGATCGTACTTGTCTATGGAAACAAAATACTGCTTGCCATTGATTCCTATTTTTCTATCGAGACGCCTTTGTTTATCGGTATTTTTTCCCTGCGCTCCATTCTAGGGTTTACCATATTTTTCCTGTTCTTTTTACTGCTCTATTCCTTTATTCCTGACCGCAGGCCAAAGATCAAAGAAGAGATCCCCGGCGCCCTGTTTACCTCTGTACTCTGGATGCTGTTCAGTTACCTCTTTTCTATTTATGTGGATTATTTTACCAACTTTTCTTCCGTCTATGGCAGTCTGACCTATATCGTACTCATCATGCTCTGGCTCTATATATGTATGGATATTTTATTTACCGGCGCCCTGATCAACCGCTTTCTCGCTGAAGGCAATGTTTTTTTTCTCAAAAAGGAAAAGAAAAAACATCACTTCACTACGGTTCCATCAAAATAATAATTTAATATATCGGTAAAGCTCTTTCCCATCTGTGCCAGCTCGTTGGCTCCGGTCTGGCTCATTCCGGTTCCATGACCGAAACCGCCCCCCCGGAAATCATAGGAGCTTCCGTTCTTATCCATGACAAAAAATCCGCTGGGGAGCATATTCATACCGGATACGCATTTCCCATCATTCTTTTTCACAATGGCATTTTCATGAAATACAAGCATCCGGATGTTGTACTCAGAATACACCCGCACCGTCGCCTCTGTTCCCACGAGGACTGCCATGTTTACAACACCGCCGCTCTTTCTTGTTTTGATCTTGATCTTTTTGAGCTTGCCGATACCGTTGATCTGCTGGGGTTTATAAGTTCCGTCCGGCTGGCGGACCTGTATCTTTTCTCCTGCCGCCTGACACCTCCCGCCGATTTTTGTATTGATGTTGTTTTCGATGTCCCCCAGGGAAATAGTGGTACTCCAGCGGTACCAGGGCTGGGTCTTATCCAGCACATTTCTGTCCTGATCCAGAAATTTACGGAAGAGGTCCTCATTTCCAAAGGTTCCGGAGACCAGTTTTGCCCGTTCTTTTTTATCTCCCTCCTGACTGTCCGGCTCCTGCAGCCTGCCTGTCAGATAAGGGAGTTCCTTTCCGCTGAAATCCACATCTTTTGCCGAGGTCGTTGCCCCACAGGAGGTAGAAAAAAAATAGGTAGAAGCAATCTTATCTTTATAATATACCTTTTGCCCCTTGGTGGCATACACTGCCTGGTTGCATCGCTCATCCTCCCGGGTATTATTGTATACCTGATAGGATACGCTGTCATCTACATGGGCGCCCAATTCTTTGAGGCGGTTGTTTTTGATGTGCCTCGCTGCATAGCTTCTGGCACATACCGCCTGGGCTTTCAATGCCTCTGGATGATACTCCGCCGGCATCTCACTGGGGATCACACCATACAGATATTCCTCCATAGACAGTTCATTGATAATATGAAGCCCGTCTCCAGCTTTAACGATCTCCATCTCTCCTCTGTATATCGGCGCTCCCTTTCCCCGTTTAAGACTGGACAGCTCAATACGCCCTCCCTCTTCACAGGTTACAGTAACCCTTTTTTCTTTCATGCTGGCAGCAGTGATCTCATAAAATTCACCTGGCTGGTGCTCCTTCTGGGTCTTTCCTTCCCGCACGTAGATTTTTTTCGTCCCCCGGAGTTTTACCACTTCGTGTTCATAGCCGCTGAAATCATTTGTTTTCAGGATCACCCGGATCCGCTGTTGTTTCTGTGCTTCGCTGCTCTCTTCCTCTTCTTCTGTTTCTCCCCGGAATAAAACGCTGCAGATCTTTCCCTCCGCCACCACAAATTCCGCATCCGTCTGCCCAATATAGAGATTATCCCTGGAACAGCTGGCGATCTTATCTTTCACCGCATACCATCTACAGTTTTCTTCCTCTGGAAGCGTCCCATAATCTGCCACATCCACCGAGCCGCTCTCCACCGCCAGTACCTTTCCACGGATGATCTCCGGCTTACAGACAATACTTTCTACCTCTCCTTCCCGGATGCATACATCGGCGATCCCCCGGTACTCCTGATCCCGGAAGTCCTCTTTTACTTTATAATCTGCCTCGCCTTCTTTCGAGTACAGGTGAAGCTTATCTCCCTTTTCTTTTACCACATAGGCATTCTTTATATCCTTTGCGGACACGCTGTCCTGTCCATCTCTCCAGGACTGATACAGCCACATTCCAGCTGTGGAGAGAAGTATGATGGCAAAAACTATAAATATGGAACTGGTTCTCTTCAAAAAAAGCCCCCCTTACACAAGTCCAAAGTTTTTCACCTTAAAACTTATGCAAGACAGGCTGTAGGTATACCATGGAAATCACAGGATGCCTTTTTTAGTCCTCCATTATGTCTACATTCTCACCTCGGAGGATCTTGTTAATGTTACGTACTGCACACATTTTTCCGCACATGGTGCAGGTATCTTCTTTTTCTGGTTTGCTCTCCGACCGGTACCGGCGGGCTTTTTCCGGATCAATGGCAAGTTCAAACTGTCTCTCCCAGTCAAGCTCGCGGCGCGCTTCACTCATCTGGTAATCCCAGTCCTTCGCTCCCGGAATGCCTTTCGCCACATCTGCCGCGTGGGCAGCGATGCGGGAAGCTATGATCCCTTCTTTTACATCTTCCACCGTCGGAAGACGAAGATGCTCAGCCGGAGTCACATAGCAGAGGAAAGAAGCTCCATAGGTAGCTGCGATAGCCCCGCCAATGGCACTTGTAATATGGTCATAGCCCGGCGCCACATCTGTGACAAGAGGTCCCAGCACATAAAAGGGCGCTCCCTTGCACACAGTCTGTTCGATCTCCATATTGGCGCGGATCTGATTCAAAGGCATGTGCCCCGGTCCCTCGATCATTACCTGGACATTGTGGTCCCAGGCACGCTGTGTCAGCTCACCCAGCGCCACCAGTTCCGAGATCTGGGAAATGTCCCCGGCGTCCTCAATACTTCCCGGACGGCAGGCATCCCCAAGACTGATGGTCACATCATATTTCTCACAGATATCCAGAAGTTCGTCGTATCTCTCGTAAAACGGATTTTCATTTCCCGTCAGCTCCATCCAGGCAAAAATGATAGAACCGCCACGGGAAACAATATTTGTATGGCGCAGATGCTGCTTAAAGCGGTCTGCTGTGGCTCGGTTGATGCCGCAGTGGATCGTCATAAAATCAACCCCGTCCTCTGCGTGCATTTTAACTACATCCATCCACTCGTCCGCTGTGATATCCTTCAATGCCTTGTTATAATACACCACCGCATCGTAGATCGGCACTGTCCCGATCACCGCCGGGCACTCGTCGATCAGTTTTCTGCGGAATTTCTTCGTATCTCCATAAGAACTCAGATCCATGATCGCCTCAGCCCCCATATCCACAGCGGCCTTTACCTTCTGCATCTCTACATCCAGATCCAGGCAGTCACGGCTTGTCCCCAGATTTACATTGATCTTTGTCTTCAGCCTGTTTCCAATACCATAGGGTTTTAGACATTTGTGATTCTTGTTTGCCGGGATCGCAACCTGTCCCTTGGCAACCAGGTCCATCAAAACATCCTTGTCCATTCCTTCGTATTCACAGATGCCTTTCATCGCATCCGTAAAGATTCCTTTTCTAGCGGCATCCATCTGCGTTGTATAATTCATCAATACAATCCTCCATTACTCCCGGTATCGTTTATTCGTTATTTCTGTGCATGCTTTTTGCACATCCCAAGTTTTGATAGAACTTATTTTATCTCAGAATACTAACCAATATTATATGCAATTACAAATGATTATGCAAGCCTTTTTTCCCCCGAAACAATGTTTTCAAACAATGTGCCATCTTCGACAACACGGGACGCAATGGCCGGAGACACAGCCAGATACTGCTGTACATGCGGTACAGCCGGTTCTCGGCAGATATGGTCCTGCCGCCCCGGATCACCGTCGTAACCTTTCCCTTGATCTGAGTACTCCCGATGGGGCCTTCGATCTGCTTCTGGTTGTCTCCCACCATGAAAAAATAATCCCCACAGCGGCGGCAGATCCGGTGAAGGACCAGGATACTGCCCTCCCGCCGGAACAATACAATGTCCCCCCGGCGAAGCCTGGAGGGATCTTCCTGTTCGATGACCACCTCATCCCTCCCCGGCACCAGCAGGGGATACATGCTGTAGCCCTGGGGCTTGACACGAATCCGGTTCCCTTCCTCTAATAACTGCTCCAGATCAAATCCGGTGTCCATATCGCTCCCTCCCTTCACAGTATTGGTATAGCCACATTACAGAGAAGTCCCTTTCTGAAATGCCAAATGAACTGTGAGTTTTACCCAGTCGCTCAGTACCCCCCTTACCCCCTGGAATAATGTTATGGGGCAGCTTTACCCACTCATATATCCATAAACACTTCATGAGAACAGTTCCTGAATAAACATAAAAATAAGACAGTCCCTTACGTGCCCCCTACTTTTGACATTTTCCACTTAGAAAGGGGCTAACGGATAGCCCCAATGGGAATTCGAGGAATCGAACCTCTGGCTTTCTTCATGTCATACTAATCTTTATTTTTTCCTTTGCTCCTGTTCATTTTTGTACTAATTCCCAGAAACGCCCGTACCCACCATGTAACCTTTTACAGCATTTATTATTGTCATTATCGTACCTCCTGATATTATGAACCGAAAATCCAATCCACTTTTTATTTTATGAGAATACATGACAGAGCAACAAGAAAAAACTCCAACCAGTAATCCTAGCCATGACATAATTTAAGTTATACTTTCTGCAGCTTACTCTCCTCTATCTCCTGCTGAAATGCCCTGCCTTTCTTATTATAATAATCCATACGTTCCTGCAGGGTCATGTCTTTTGTGATATAATAATTATATTCCCGCAGCTTATGGATATCATCAATCGTAAAATCAGGGCTGAAAACTGGTTTCTCCATAATCATCCCTCGCTTTCTAACAATACCGTTGGACTAAGGATATCTATATTCTTATAACCCTCTAAGTTTGTTATAGCCCTATCACATGAATGGTTCTAATATTAACAATGTGCTTAAAATTCCACGAAATAATGCAATCACATTCATTCACAACCGCTACGCCAATATGCTGGCAGTCATCATAACTCTTAGATGTCAGAATCCCTAAGTCATCTCGCCTCATTTACAGTATACTAAAATACTGCCAAATTATCAATTTCTATTTTCGTCAAAAAACAATATGAATTTACATGGAAATACATCCGAGTGTAAAGCCAAATGAGCCAGTATACTTGAAATATACATTTTTTAATAACACTCCAAAAATTTCTCCCTCACGATCCCTATCAATAATAGAATAAGGATTGATAAAATACGCAGACCAGTTTTTGTGTCATTTTCTTAGAATTATAGCATTTTCTCACAAAGAATGCTATAATAAAATCAATTGTTTAAGGGAGGTTTTCCATGAATCAAACCGATGGCTTTCTTATAAAAAAAATAAATGGGATTTCCTATCTCCTTCCAGTGGGACAGCGGATTGCTGAACAGCGCAGGGGGATGAAATTAAATGAAACCGGGGAACAGATCTGGAATTTTATACCATCCGCAAAAGACCGGAATGAGCTGCTGGCGCTTCTGGCAGATTACTATGAAATTCCCCCGGAAGATAAAGATATGCTGAAAAAAGATATGGATTCCTTTCTGGACCAGCTGGCGGCCTGGGGAATGCTGGAAGAACCTCCTCTGGCTCCGTCAGGTTCTGGAATTGATATGATGATCGGAGGACTGACTCTTCATCTTTCTTCCCCAAAAGAACTGATTCCCTCAGAATTTCTGCCCTTTTATGCCAAAGAATCCCAGTCCCCGGACATGACCATCGAGATCCTGCCTTCCACTGGTCTGTCCACTTCTCCCGCCGGGGGACTGCTTCGGATCCAGGCGGAGGATCTTCTGGTATGTGAACAGGAACAAGAGTACCGGATTCTGTTCCCCCAGTCGCCGCAGCTCCAGGAGTGCATGATGCGAAAAGATGGAACCCTTGCCCGTTTTTATGTGGTTCCCCCATACCGGGAACCTCTTCTGTCGGATCTGTTCCACGCCATCCGGCTGGTATTCCTGTACATGGCAGCCAGGCATGGACGGCTGGCGATACATTCTGCCTCCCTGTACTACCGGGAGCAGGCATGGCTCTTTGCCGGTCCTTCTGGCACTGGCAAATCCACTCACACAAATCTGTGGAACCAATATTTTCACACACCAGTGTTAAACGGGGATCTGAACCTGATCTCCTGCGAAAAGGGAACCCCTATGATACACGGGATTCCCTGGTGCGGAACTTCTGATATCTCCGATACTGCTTCCCATCCACTGGGGGGGATCATTCTTCTCAGACAGTCCCCCACAAACCTGTGCCAGGAACCCGCTGTTGACGAACAGACACTTCTGGTACTGCAACGGAGCATATCCCCTGCCTGGACAGAGGATATGCTGGAGAAGAATCTCCACATCGCTGCTGCGGTCACAAATTCCTGCTATATTACCCGTTTGTTCTGTAACAGGGAACGGGAGGCGGCGGAGTATATGAAAGCCCGCATCGATGACCATCTGCGCCAACTTGGCGGTGCCGCTGAAAGCGTCATATCCGTTTAAGGAGCGCCCTCGCGATAAATCCCACAGAAATGAGGAATATTATGCTTGATACTCTGAAACATATGAGAAAGCGCATTCAGGAGGGAATCCTCACAGATATGCTTTCCCAGACAAAATGGATCTACCAGTATGCCAGACGTTACTGGCTGGCGATCGTATTTTATACCCTGATCGGACTCATCGGTACCGTTGTTTCCCTGGGAAGCAGCCTGGTTTCCAAAGATCTGATCGATATCATCACCGGACACCAGACCGGCGAGCTGTTAAAGGCCTTTTGCGCCATGATCGGCCTGGCACTGGGCAGTACTGTGATGAACCAGTTCTCCAGCTACATGTCAAACTGGATCAGCATAAGAGTGGACAACGAGATCAAAGCGGATATTTTTTCTAAAATGCTGGTAACCGACTGGGAGTCTATCTCCAATTACCATACCGGAGACCTGCTGACCCGCTGGAGTTCCGATGCCTCCAATATCTCCAATGGCATCCTGAACTGGATCCCCAGTCTGATCATCAACACCTTTAAGTTCATCAGTGCCTTTGCCATCGTTATCTATTACGATGCTTCTTTTGCTGTGTTCTCCTTTATCGGTATTCCTGTGACACTGCTGATGTCCCGGACACTGATGAAGCGGATGATCCACAACAACCAGAAAAGCGCCGCCCTGAATGCCCGTATGTCCGGCTTTCATCAGGAGGCATTTTCCAACATCCAGACCATAAAAGCCTTTGATCTGATCCCGGTCTATATTAAATACTTAAAGAGCCTGCAGTCAGAATATCTGGCCATGCGGCTGGATTTCCAGAAAATGTCCATGCTCTCTTCCATCCTCATGTCCATCGTAGGTCTGATCGTCAGCTACAGTTCTTACGGCTGGGGAATATACCGGGTCTGGGACGGCGTCATCAGCTATGGTACCATGACCATGTTCCTCTCCCTGTCCGGCACACTGACCGGGACACTGAATGCCCTGATCGGCCTGGTTCCAAACGCCATCAGCCTGACCACCTCTGCCGGCCGCCTGATGGACATTCTGGAAATGCCCAAGGAAGATTTTAGTCAGGACGACACCGTAATTTCCTTTTACGAACGTCACCGGGAGCAGGGCATCCGCCTGGATGTTTCTCATATAAATTATTCTTATCAGGCGGGAACAAAAGTATTTGAAAATGCCAGTCTCCACGCCTGTCCCCATGAGATCATTGCCCTGGTAGGCCCCTCCGGAGAGGGAAAGACCACCATGCTCCGTCTGATCCTGGCACTGCTGACTCCCCAGGAGGGTTCCATCACACTGCAGGGCGCAGCTCCGGGATCCCCGGAATCCCTGTCACTATCTCCATCCTGCCGCAAACTTTTTTCCTATGTCCCTCAGGGAAATACTATGTTTTCCGGCACCATCGCAGAAAACATGAGAAATGTCAAACCCGATGCTTCTGACGATGAAATTATCCATGCCCTGAAGATGGCATGTGCATGGAAATTCGTGTCCGCCCTGCCAGAGGGCATCCACAGTAAGATCAAGGAACGGGGCGGCGGATTTTCAGAAGGCCAGGCCCAGCGGCTCTCCATCGCCAGGGCGCTGCTGCGCAGATCTGCTTTCCTGCTTCTGGACGAAGCCACCTCCGCCCTGGATATCGAAGTAGAGCGCCAGATCCTGCAGCATATTCAGGAAGACCGCTACCCAAGAACCTGTATCGTCACCACCCACCGGCAGGCTGTCCTTAAGATCTGCAGCCGGATATACCGGATTCAGGACAAACAGTGCATTTTGGTAGAAAATGAAGAACGCCAAAATCAGTAAGAAACATTTATTTGTTCCTTACCGATTCTGGCATTCTTCTTTTTTCTATGGTCTTCTTATTGAAGCCCCATATCATATTGTACCAGTGTACTGTATCTTGACCTTGTGCTATTTTAGTTTAACTGATTTTGCTAATGACCCCGTTTTCAAAAGCTTTTTATATGCCTTCATTTTTCTTTTTGGCACCTTTATGATAGCTTTTTTTGAGATACCTCTAAATGTTCCCGAGCCAACAGACTTTATTTTCTTACTGTTCCTTAAGTCTATTTTTTTCAGATTTTTATCATTTGCAAATACATTTTTTCCGATCTTAGAAAGCGACGCACCTGTAACCACCGAATTGAGTTTTTTACAGCCGCTAAATGCGCCGTCTTCGATTACTTTAACATTTTTTCCGATCTTAACTTTAGTAACTTTTTTATTATTCCTGAATGCATTCTTCGTAATCTTTTCAACTTTAAAAGTACAGCCGTCTTTAGAAACCGTATCCGGTATCGTTATTTTCTTTAATTTGCTGTTTGTGGATACCTTCTTAACTTTTACGGTTCCTGTTTTCTTCTTAGCGCTGACTGATACAACGTTATAGGAAATGTTCTGCGTCGTAAACGAACTTCCTTTTTTCAGATCCATAACCGGAGCAGAGGAGGGCACCGGATTTGAAGTTACTACCGGTTTAGAAGTTTCCACCGGTTTGTCATCATCCGTTTTAGGAACTTCTTCTATGGCTGTACCTCCTACAAAAACAGGTGTTATTACAAATTTGCTGAAATTAGGCAGTGAATTTACAATCGGTATGTTCCCCGGTTTATCATAATAAAAGCTGCTGTAACTTTTGTCTGGCTCTTCTTTCGGATCCGCAACCCTCCAGTCAGGAAGTCCCGCCTTCTTTGCCTGTCCGTCATCAAGCCCCTTCATAACCTTCCAACTGTTATCATTGAATATCTTGATTTTATTTTTTCCCGCCTTCAGATCGATATATACCGTTTTTTCCTTAAATGTATCACGGGAAATTGTGTTAATGAAAAAGTACCTTTTGGCCGCCTCGTCATTTACTTTAATATTGGCAAATTTATCAATGATTTTCGTATTGTAGCCGTGTGTTCCGAAAATCTCATCATTGGAATGGAATAACTGCATGGCGTAGATGCCGGCATTTGGTACAGAAACTTCAAACTCAAGGTATTTGTCAACATCGTTTTCCGCATTTTCATCCCCGGAAAGGCTTCGTCCCACAACATAAGAAACCTGTTCGCCATCGGGAGTAAGTCCGGAATCTGAAATTTTGTCAACCGTATTTTGGGTTGCATATGGTTCTGCGCCATTAAGCAATCCGGCATACACCGTATCCGTATAATCTTCATTCCATCTTACAGACCAGACATCATATTCGATATCTGTCTCTTTTGCACTCGCAGGAATGGCATCAACGGCATCAAATTCCTGAGAATAATTTTCCCCCTCGCTCCACTCTTTCACATTCAGGCTGTCAAGCTGTATATCCACCGCGGCGTCAACATCAAGAATATTAACTCCTTTTTGTAAATACACGGCAACTTCGCTGTTCATCCATGTACCATTGGTATTTGTAACACCAATCTCCTTTTTATTTCCGTTAAATACCCTTGCTGCATTACCGGTATATATGGTTGCTTTTCCTGAAAGCTCCGAGCGGTATCTCAAATCAATATGATAAAGTCCGCTTTTTTCTACAACGACATCAAACCGGACTCCCCCACCGTCTTTCACACTTTTTTTATCAAGCCCGCTGACATAACCGCTGCCTGTATATCCTGCGATATCCTTTTTAATCTGCGCAGGATTTACTCCTGGGTGAAGGGCGTTAAATGAAAAGTCGCCTTCTTCTGCCTCAAATACTTTATTATACAAGGTGGGTTCTTCTCCAGATTCCGAGACAGCCGTAACGTGCAGGGCATCCTGCATAATATTACCTTCTGCTGTCGGCGTATCCCCCATAATTGTTATGCTGTGCTCTCCTTTTTCCCAGTCAACATACCGGGTATATATTGCTGTCCACTCTTTTTCCATTGTATTTTTAAGTATCATATCAGAAGCTTCGCCGTCAATGGTCAGCTGCTGTTTCCGGTTTACAGGCTTATGCTTCGTTTCATTTCCCCGGTCCATTCCAACCTGGTTTCCGTATATAAATTCAAGCTTATATCTTCCGGTTTGGGGAACCTCCACCTGATACTCTATTCCTCTGTTCTGGCTAAAATTGTTAAGTCCGCTGCCGCCAATTTGATTTTTATCGTCTGTCGCTTTACTCACACGGGCTCCTGACAGAAAATATTTCGTACTTGTCACTACTCCAAGCTGTCCTGTTCCGATTCTCCCGGCTTCCTCTGCCTCATAGATTGCATGAAACGGACCGCTCTTTAACTTTCCCGTTTCTTCATTTTCCTGTGCAGGGGTTACCGTCAGCCTGTATCCTGTTGAGCGCAGCATATCTTTCATTTCAATAACAAGATCTCCGTCAGTAAGGGCAACTGCGCCTTCGAGCACGGTTTCCGGCTCGCTTGCGCTGTTAAAGCCCTTGAAATAGGCGGCATCTATTTTTACATGAACCTTTTTGGCTCCAGAAAACGTATCTGTTTTATCAAGATCCTTCAAAACAACTTTTGCATCTCCGTCTTCACTTCCGAGACCGAATAAAGTGGTTGCTTTTTTTTGTTTTTTATCTATTGTGGAAACTCCGTATAACCCGGAATACTTATCGTCAGTCGTGATCTTTACCCTCTGGCCCTCCATGTCCGCATACCATTTATAAAGCCACCATGCGCTGTTTGCTTCGTTTGCATCGGCGGCAAGGTCATTCAGGTTATCTGCCTGATGCCAAAACGGCAGACAGCCGTAAGCCTGTGCATCCTCAAAGCGTCCCAGCCAGCTTACAAGCGCTCCCGGAACTCCGCACTCGTCGGATTGTGCGATTTCATTTATTACAATAGGAGGGACGTCAGCCGGAATTTTATTGACATTAACATTATTTACTTTTCCATATGGCTCGTCTTCATTTCCCTCGCCGGCAAATATATTTCTGAGATGGGTAAATTCATCAATATCATTTTTGTATCTGTTTTCATTTCTCTCCAGCTGATGCCATGTAATTACATCGGGCATCGCATGATTGTCATAGAGATAACTCAGCCATGTGTGCCAGCCGTCCCACTGCCACTCCGGCGGAACATGTGTCCATGAATACTCTGCCGGGTTCATGCCGCCGACCGTTGCAAGCGGATCAACCTCCTTTATGGCTTTATAGTATGCCTCAAACACCTGTCTGAAATCTTCGCCGTCAACCTTGCTTCTTCTTGAGTCTCCCTCATTAATAGGAAGATAGACAAGCGCTTTATCAATATTAAGTCCCAGATCGTCAAGTCCCGTTTCCGGGTTATGATGGTGTTTTTTCTTCCAGTTGTTTTTCCATTCCGTAACATATGGAACAATAACCTTTTTCAGCTGCACAACATAATCCTGATAAAACTGCTTAGGCCCGAAAATAGCATAATAGTTGCTGTTGTACATCTGGACCATCTGTCCGCCTGATTCAAGAAATGTTTCTGCCACGTCAAGAGCATCCGCATAGGGATGTTCCGTGCCAAGCGCCCCCTTTGTAGCGAGCACTTTAGGCTTCAACGGCGTTATCAGGTTCATGGTAGGAACATCTTCACTGCTTATTCCGTAAAGAAATCCTGAAGCGCCATGCATGATTTCACCCAGCTCATCTGTCATATCTACATTCATCGTGGGGGCATATGCATCTTCTGCTGCCACCGTCTGCGGCCTGATTCCGATCACTGGCAATACCATAGCTATCGTGAGCGTATACGCCAAAACTCTCTTTAACATCTGTTTCATATTACTACCTCCTCATTTATTCTTGTTATATGATGCCAGGGTCAAAAGGTCAAAATGCCGTTCATGCTTGCATGATAAGGCATGCGACCTTGAGACCCGCCAAACATGAGAAAGGAGCGATTTACACCGTAAATCAGCGGATTTCGAATGTTTGAAGGATTGCGGAAGTTGTGAAACAACGAAGCAATCCGCATCATTTGTTGGGGGCAAAATACCCTTTTGACCCAACATCATTATATTTCATTCTTTCCTGTTTTTCTTGAACTATTTTATTGAAAACTAATACGATTTTGATCGGTTGGATTGAACTCGGACAAAGAATATGATATCATGATGCCAGGGTCAAAAGGTCAACATCATGTCATTGAAAGAAAGGAGGGAACTCCATGGCAGCATCGGGCACCACCAGTTACATCGAGAACATAACCCATCAGACACAGCACCGTCCCTTTTCGATACATCACACGGTGGTACATCCGAATGTACCGTGCGCCTTATACCTTCACTGCCATTCGGAAATGGAATTTTTTTATTTAGAAAAAGGAAAGGTAACACTGCAGGTGGAAGACAAGGACTATTTCCTGCAGGAAGGCGACGCTGTTTTTATTCCGCCAAATATGCTCCACAGCTCCTGGCGCGCCTGCGGCCTGCTGGATGAGTGTTCCTTCTATGCCATTGTTTTCTCCAGGGAAATGATCATGGATTGTGCGCCGTCCTATTGTGAACACTATTTTGAGCCGGTTTTGTACAGCGCCGCGAACTGCTCACTTTCCATCAAGCCCGATGCGGAATGGAAATGCAGCATTCTTACACGGTTAAAGGAAATATTTTCTCAATTTCAAACAAAAATAGAAAACTGCGAGCTTTTGCTGCGGGGCAGTCTGCTTATTATCTGGCAGCTCCTTTATAATGAACATCTGTCTCATATAAGCAGCCAGTATTCCAGTTCCCCTATGTTCCCACAGCTAACGAAAAGCGTTGATTTCATATCCAGCCATTTTACAGACACGATTTCTCTCAAAACCCTTGCCAAAGATGCCGGGCTGAGCGAGGGACATTTCTGCCGTCTCTTTAAGGAGTTCACTGGATTTACTCCATTTCAGTATATCAACCGCATACGCATCACCAAAAGCTGTGAATATTTATCAAAAACCAACAAAAAAATAGCTGAAGTTGCCGTATTATGCGGTTTCAACAACATCAGCTATTACAATCGTATCTTTTTGCGGATCATGAAGGAAACTCCTTCATCTTACCGGAAACACTTTATTACCACTGGAAGGTAAAAAATATCATTCAGTTCAGCCCCCATTACACCTGGAAAACTTTGTTTTACCCCTGTTCATATTTGCAGATTAACATGTTTGACACTTGCCGCCAGCATACGATTCGTCAGATCTTTGTATTGCTTTTGATATAATGCTATGTCTTCTGCCAGATGTTCTTCCGCAAATTTCCCAGAACCGCCATGCACTTCCAGGTATGCCGGTCTCACCCAGTCCTGATACTGCTCAAAGAACGACTGAAGTTCATCTTCGTTGCCAAAATCCAGGGTGGCAAAGCCACTGCGGAGGGAATTTGCCAGCTTTGTATTGGAGGCGGACATCGTGATTCCGGTATGAGTATTAGTATTCAGCTTCATATCTACATACTCTGCATGCCTCTTCTTTTTCTCATCTGAATAAAAATCCGAATTAGCAACAAACTCCTTGCTCGCCTGAAGAATCATCCGATACGCTCTCTGATACTGTTCATCCACAATCCGCTTTCCGTAATATAGGTTTTCGTCCATAATTTCTGCTTCCGGCTCCCCGGCAATCACCTGATCCATATGCTCTGAAACTGCTTTCATAATGACTTCTGCCTGATCTTTACTCATGTTCTTCTCTGCATAGGAGCGAACCACATTTTCCGCAATCCCCATCTTAGCATATTCGCTGTAAACAAGAGTAGAACCCGGCCGTGCAACCGATGCAAACACATCCCCCAGTGCTTCGCGCATCGAAGCCATTTCCTCCGCAGAAAACAGGACGCCGTCAACCTTGTAGGCCGCATTGCCCGGTGACTCCTTTTTCGTCAGACTGGCATACAGCTCTTCTCTGCCCGCCTCTTTCGTGATCATTTCCGTATTTGCAGTCTGTGCCCGGGCTTTATTTATCATGTTCTCCCTTTGTACCTCGGATGCTTCCTCAGTTCTTCTCAGAAGCTTAACCTCCCCCGCATCCGACGTTCCGTCTGCTGATTTCTTTTTAAGCGTAACAGCGTCTTTCAGAGCACTTAATTTTTGTCCCTTCACAGGTTTGTTCTTATTTTTTTCCTGCAGGTGCTCGATAGACAATAATCCTCCAATCTCCATATTTCCACTGATATTTGTTGACATCCTTGTCATCTCCTTCCAATTAACGGCCTGCATGCATCCAATGATCCCCTATATTGATATATCAACTCGGTTGCTTTCAGACTTTTTATCTTCTCCTACATGGCTCCAGGCAGTCTCACTTATCTTTTTGAGAAGATCACCCACAGATGATGCCTGAATCGTAGTTTTCTTCATCGCCTTTTCTAATTCAGCAAATATGGACATTGTGCCATCTTTGTTAAAAGAAAAGCCTATTTTTGTTATCTCCCCTTTATCAGATTTATTTCCGAAAGCGGATTCAAAGCCGAACTGCTGATTAATTTGTTCCGACATACGAAGCGCACCCTGTACACGATCCATATACTCCTTTGCATATTTTTCGTCAGAAGCCATCTTTTCAAGTTCTTCACTCGAAAACATAACAGAGATTTCTTTAGTGCAGCGGGAGAGAATTTCTTTTGCATTATCCCCTTTATCAAAATCAGCCACCATAAAATCCATATTGCTGTATGTTTTCTTTAATTTTTCCAAAAATGCCTGGGCTCTGTTGGAAAGCTTCGACCGGCTGGTACTGGTGTTACTGCGCTGAACAGTATTATTATAGTATTGAGAAACGCCATAACTGTCATTCGTTACATTCATAGTCAGATCCTCCCTGTAAATAATTATAAAAAGTGTTTCTTTTGTTACGTTTATAATATCGTACCATTTTTATCATAAACAAAGTATATTTGCACCAGGTACAGGTTTTTTGCACGAAATACAGCCCAGATTTAGAAGATTGCTCGAATGCAAACCGACCTTCCCGTTTTGTAATCGACTTTCACATTTTGAAAG
>CAJUAU010000024.1 GCA_910584645.1 uncultured Eubacterium sp. | reverse complement strand
AAGTGATGTACCGGCAGGTGCTTGACCTTTATGCTACCAGTGTGGATTATAATCCCAAAAGCAGTGAATCTATCGCATTTTTTAAAATGGTTCAAAATAAGCTGCATCATGCGGCGCATGGGCATACGGCAGCAGAAGTAATATATGAACGTGCAGATGCAGAACAGCCATTTATGGGGCTAAAAAGTTTTTCTGGTGATTTTCCAACATTAAAAGATATTGGTATTGCAAAGAATTATTTAAGTGAGGATGAATTGAAGATTTTAAATAACATTGTGTCTGGATATTTTGATTTTGCAGAAATTCAGGCCATGCGCCATAATCCCATGTATATGTCCGATTATGTAGAGCATCTTGATAATGTATTGAAAACTACTGGTGAGAAACTATTGCAGGGAGCAGGGACAGTTAGCCATTCGCAGGCAATCGAAAAAGCAACGGAAGAATATAAAAAATACCAAGTTCAGAATTTGTCGCCAGTTGAAGAAGAATATTTAGAAAGTATTAAAAACATACATAGTACAGCAAAGGAAAAAGCGAAGAAGTAATAGTACAGAATTGTGTTTCTATACGAGTGAAGAGGCCGAAAAATTGTGTTTACATAGTAGCTCCGACACATGTTGAAACGGTTGTAATGCTTTCCTGCAAAAAAGCCGATAGCGAAGAAAGTGGAAGCGATAAAGGACGCTTTGAACTATTTTGAGGTTACTTAATATCAATTTGATTGACTTTACTGATTTAGATGTTATTCAAGGGCGCGAAGGTGTATTTGTTATTCCCGGATGATTCACCACAGAATTTATTGGATGAATAGTAAGTGCTATAAGAATGCAGAAGTAATATTTAAATGATATTGATGAAGAGATCTGAATTTGTGCAAAGGAGAGATAGTATGGTAGATAAAGCTATGATTGAATTCGAGCTGAAAAAACTTCTTGCCATTGAATTTAATTGCAATGCAGACGATTTTGATAGAAAGGAAAATATCATTGTGGTTCCGAAGGAACATCCGGGACGGCGTATCTATACGCCGAAGAAAGCATTTTTCTCCATGGCCACCATAGGAAAGAATACGGTTATCAATGCGCACGAAGAGATTCACGAGTGGTTGGCGGACTGGAGCAAGGGAAAGGAAGGCATTTGGCTCTTTGAGCATAATAATCTGATGGAATTGGAAGAGGAGCTTTCAAAGTATGGACAACGGTTGTGGCAGAGTCACCATATGTTTCTACCGAAGGCACGGATGGAGGAGGTTGATGTTCCCTTTGATATGCAGTGGTTTGAGCAGGGGGATATTCAGACCCTGTACGGACGGGAAGAGTTTCCCAATGCACTGTGTGACTGCTTCAAACCGGAGCGGCCGGACGTGCTGGCGGTGGGGGCAATGCATAAAGGGCAGATTGTCGGTTTGGCGGGATGCTCGGCAGATACAAAGTTGTTCTGGCAAATCGGAATTGATGTGTTACCGGATTGGAGAGGAAAGGGCATTGCCTCGACTCTTGTGAAGTTATTGAAAAATGAAGTCTTACGACGGGGTGCGATTCCATTTTATGGAACCAGTTTGTCTAACATAGGTTCCTGGAAGGTGGCACTCGGCAGCGGGTTTTACCCGATGTGGGTGGAGATTGAGACAATGGGATAGTAGTTCATAAAAATGAGAGAGGGAGGTAGAATACCATATATTTATAAAGGAGCTGCACACCAGCAGATTAAATTTGGCTGGTGTGCAGCTCCTTTTTCTGTACTTTGCTTTTAACATTTTAAAAATTGATATACAGATTAGGGATGATATGTTATGATGTATCAATATGGAAGTCTCATAAAAATAAAGATTCCTTCATGCAGAGGTAGAAGATAAAAAGAGTAAAATCCTGTTTGGGGAGATGAATTGGCAAGATGACGATATCCTGGGATCTATCCATGTTGCGGTGTTAAACAGAAAAGGGATACTTTCTGCTGGATGTGATGGTGCAGGTATAAGAAAAGATAGAAAAAAGGAGGAAAATCATTATGGGTAAACAGAGAAAAAAGAGAAAGCTGGCTTTACTGCTTTTGGTTACAACGTTATTATCAACTGTTTTTGGCAGCTGGCATGGAGGTCACAAATATAATGTACAAGCACAGTCCTCTGATAGAGAAACCTTAAATTATTTTGCAGAAGGTTTTGGAACAGGAGCAGATTTTTCGGAGGATAGCTGGGAAATGAAAACCGCTTTCATGGAAGGGGCGTCATCAAGTATCACAGAGAATCCCAATAATCAGGCTGGGATTGTGGAAAATGAACATTCGGGAAAACAAGAGAAAATTATAAGATTAATCAACGCACGGTCCCTTGACCTTAATTCGTTCGACCCATCTGCCTGGTATCGTGTGAGTACGGCAATTGTTGGCGACCAGGTTTCTCTAAAGGAGAGCAGTGAATTCTCGGCAAAATTCACAATATCCATGCCCGATGCCTGTATAAATGAAACGATGGCTGGCGGTCCCCAATTTGTACGTGAAAGTGGTGGTGACGGAATTGCATTTATTATAACTCCTGCCAGTACAATAGAAGGGAGTATTGGTACCGGTGGTATGGGCTATTATGGTATAAAGGATAGCCTGGCGATTGAATTGGATCCTTATTTTAATGGTGCGTATTGTACCTTTGAATCAAATACTGATTATGTGAACTGGGGATATGATAATCAGGTGTTTGGAAATACAGGTAATGGGTATCTGCAGGCTCTTGCCGACGATACAAGAAATAAAGGACTTGAGTATGATTGGGGCAAGAATGGTCCGAATTATTGGACGTATTTAAACAATCAGGGTTATGCACAACTGCCTGCTTCCCGGGATAGAAGATTTGACCATGTGGGGGTTATGCTGGATGGTGAGACCAGAAAGCATCATGGAATCTCCTACCTGAATGGCCTGCAGCCGGATGAAGTGGAGGATGGAAAATATGTGAATGTTAAGGATCCATCAGCCAGCACCCCAAGTACTTCCTCGGAATGTGCGACACGTTTTACTGATGAAGGTGATATTAATGTAACAGGAGAAGGAGTGGATAACAGGCTTTTTACAGTCTGGGTGGAGTATGACGGGGAGAACTTATTTGTCCGGTATGCAAATGGAAACTTTTCCGAGGCAAAAAGGCCTGAGAATCCTCAGATTGCATTGGAAGGGGGTTACCTTGCAAAGAAGTTTGCAAACAAGGATGTAAGTATTGGCTTTGTTTCTTCTATTTCGGCTCCTTCAGCTGCAAGCCATACCGTTCACAGTGTTGTATTTGCAAATACCTATATTGAGAATGGGATAACGGCAGAATATATATATAATACTAAATTGACAGCTGCCAAAGAAGTAATGCAGGGAGTGCTGGGTGGCATTACCGTGGATAATGATACTACAAAGAAGGACATTCAGGATACGCTGGATGAAGCCCTGGATCAGGCAGGAATTGCGGGTGTGACTGTAACGGTTGGGGACTTAACTAAAACGGAGCCCACCACAAGTGCCGAAGGAAGGATTGAGGCAGTTATCTCATTTGAGTGCGGAACCGTAAGAGACAGCATTACGATGAATAAGGTGCTGGAGAAGCTGCCAGCCCCAACGCCGACAGCAGCCCCGACAGAGACACCAGTACCACCAACGGCCGCCCCAACGAGTACGCCGGTTTTGCCAACAGCAGCCCCGACAGCGACACCGGTTCCACCAACGGCCGCCCCAACGAGTACGCCGGTTTTGCCAACAGCAGCGCCCACAGCGACACCGGTTCCACCAACGGCCGCCCCAACGGGTACGCCGGTTTCACCGATAACCACACCAACGAGTATGCCGGCTTCGCCGACAGCGACACCAGTACCACCAACGGCCGCCCCAACGGGTACGCCGGCTTCGCTGACAACCACACCAACAGTAGTCCCGGCAGTTACACCGAGTCCGGTACCGGCAATCGTTCCCAAAAAGGAACAAGAGAAATATGAGCTGTCTCTCAATGCCAGACTAAAAGTGAGCCAGGCTGGTAAAAACATTAATGTTTCATGGGGGAAAATTTCGGAAGCAGATGGATACGACGTCTATGTTCAGTATTGTGGAAAGAAATATACGGAAAGATCCATCACAGCCGTAAAGAGTGGGAAGACGACCCAGATTACCCTTAAAAAAGTAAATGGAAAGATTTTAGATCTCAAAAAGAATTATAAATTATTTATCCTTGCCTATAAGCTGGCAGATGGCAGAAAAGTAACCCTTGCAAAAACCATAACAGCCCACATCGTTGGCAAAAACAATAAAACCTACACAAATGCCAAAGCGGTTAAGGTAAAGAAAAATTCTTATAGACTGAGGAAAGGTAAAACGGCTAAAATTTCCGCAAGTACTGTTTTGGTGGAAAAGGGGAAGAAAAAGCTTACTGACGCCCATGCAAAGGAGTTCCGTTATGCGAGTACCGATAAAAAGGTGGCAGAAGTATCTGCAAAAGGAAAAATAAAAGCAGTGGGAAAAGGTAAGTGTACCATATATGTCTATGCCAGAAACGGTTTTGCGAAAAAGATAAAGGTCACGGTAAAGTGATATAGATGGAAACCGGCCAGATGTTTATTGGGCATATCATAGGATCGCAGTCAGATGTAAAAAAGACAGGAACTTTAGCATGAGGTATCCTGTCTTTTTTTGTGGAGGAAGTCCTAAAGTATGCTGGCACAGAACAGGTTGTTATTGTCATGCGGGTTCGGAATTCATTGTCATTAGAAAAATAATATGGTACAATTTGTAAAACAGGGGACTAATATAAGTCAGCCGATATGGAGGTACAATGACATGACTTTCAATAAACAAAAACCTACTTATTTTTTTACTTGTTTTATTATTCTTTCACTGCTGACGGCGTGTGGGGGTTATTCGCAGCCAACAGCAGTAAACCGGAGCGCCAGTGGTGCGGCTGTGAATGACAAAACCCGAAGTGCCAGCAGCGCGGCAGTGGCTGAGAAAAAAGCAGCGCCTCCGATCCATGACCAGATCTGTACCATCGTACGGAATGAGGAGATCTGGCTCAGGGAGGATACCCATGTTGAGAAGAATGACGACGGCGTTACAATAAATGGACCTTACTATTCTGTGATGGATCTGGACCAGGATGGTTATCTTGAGATTGTGGTATCCGGTGAAGAAAAACAAAATGGTCCTTTTATTTACGAAGTAACAGAGAATGAGAAACTGCAGAAATGGACAGCAGAGGGGGATCTCCCCAGAAAAGAATCCTTCTGGGAAATTTTTGAAGGTACAGGTAAAGCAGACTGTTATTATGATCCCTCCCATGGCCAGTACCATTATATCGTAAAGGACACATTGTTTGTGTCCCAGGATGATGCGGATGCAAACTGGCTGGATATGGTACCAGAAGGATCAGGGGTCTCATTCAGAAAAATTGGCAGGCATACTTTTGATGCCAGCAAAGATAATGAATTCCACTATTATAATGCAGCTGGTGAAGAATGCCAGGAAAATGATATCACAAAAGATTTTTCCAGTATGCAGAAAAAGACAATGTATTTTTCCAAAATGCCTATTTCCAAAAAAGAAGCTGGAGAACTATGGGGTTGGAATCTGGAACGCGCTGTCTGGAAAAGTTTTATCCTTCGCGATGATTACCAGTCCGACCGGGAGAAAGGACTGACAGATGAGTTTCTTCAGCAGTTTTCTTCAATCAGTATTTCCATGGATGAATATGTGGCTGGTCTTGGCGAAAGGGATAAGGCGGAGACAGAGGATGAGATCCGATATGCCGTTACGGATCTGGACAATGATCAGCTGGCCGAAGTGATCATTGAAAATAGAAAAACGAAAAAATGGTGTATCTATGAGTGTGTCTGTGAGGAAGATGATTTTGAAGAGCGAAAGTGGAACACGAAAGACAAGAAAATTACGGATTATACTGATAAAATACCAGAAGAGTCATGGCAGACATATAATATCTATACCAGCAGCACCGGAATGATAAAACCAGGTTATGATATGATAAAAGACAGTCTGCTGGAATCCTGGCTTCGCTTTGCTGATCACAATGAGCTGCCTTAGTTTTGAAACGTTTGCCGATGTGTAAATATTTTTCATAGTATAATGGTCTATTGATATTAAAATAAAAGTGGTGAAATGAAGTTTTGTTTTAAACATGTTGTTGGAACAACTTATAAGTTTTTGGTATCTTTAGTAGTTAAGAAGGAGGAGTGATCATGATGATGAAATGGTTAAAAAGAAAAAATGACATAGCGGAGAAGGTCAGTATAGAAGAGAGTACAGAGGAATTTATACAATATTTTAAAGAATTTGTAAAAGATTCAGATCCTTTAACTATTAAAAAACTTATTAAATTTGTGGCTAGTTCTATACAAGGGCAGCTGTTAACTAAATGTTTTTATAATGATAGGAATTATGCTGATTATATTAATCAAGTGAAAAACAGCCTGTTATTAGACCTTCTAGACCATGACGCAATACATAATGAAAAAATAAATATATCAACGACTCCGATAATATCATGCGTATGGAATAATTCAAGATTAATGGGTGCGCTAAGCAAGATTAATCATTTAGCTGGAAATCCTTTTGACGGTAATGTTCATTCACAAAATATCATAGCATGTATGGTGAAGCCAACAGGTCTTGTTATCGTTACTAATGGAAATCATTCTGTAAATTCAGCAATAGTTCATGGTGAAGGTGAGATTATTGTAAATGAAATTAAAGATATAAAACCATTATTGGAAAAGTTTAGATTTACAGGAAAAGAATATATGGAAATTGGAACCAATAAGCCAATAAATAGTAGATCTCTGAAAAATGGTTCAGAGCCTTTCGTTTATGAGTTAGGACTAATGTTTGAAATGGCTCGGATATTAGAAGAAAATAACATTCACTTATAAGAGGGAAGGTTCACGTCAGGAAAATAGGTTATGCCAAGAATGGAAAATGAAAATACAAAGGTGATATCATAAACAAAATGAAAAGGAGAATACTATTTATGGAAGAAAGTAAAGCATTAGGGCATGATGATGAGTCCGGATTTATATTTGCGAAAGAGATGCTGGATGGGGATGTGACTGCTGCAATAAACTTTGACAGGTTTATGAAACATCCACAGAAGGGATTTATCATTATGGAATATCTTCTCTGTGAAGAAGACCAGATGGAAAAGCATAACACTACACCATTTACAAGCCATCCTAACAGATACTGGGTAAAAAACAAAAGAAAATTTTTGTCATTGTGGAGGGCGGCTCTGGACCTGCGTGGTTCCTTGTACTTAGTAAATTATGCCAAAAAGGGGACAAGGTTTGAGGATCAGGTTTTACTTATTTCGGTGAAGAGCATGAACGAAAATGGAATCTGTGAAGAAGAAAAAACAAAATTCACTCGTGAGGATTTTAAGACATGGTTTAGGGAATTGAACAAGGAGTGCCTGGGACCAGTAGATTACATTTTAGCTGAGAAGCCGGTCTATGTGAGAAAGGGCTATTATCATTCCAGGAAGGACTGCTTATTTGTGCAGGGAAAAAGAGACTATGCCACCTATGATATTTCAGATGAATGGGCATATAAGAGATACCGATGCTGCAAAGAATGCTGTCCTGATGGATTGAATGATTTTTCTGCTCCGTTTTTCCATGGATGAGTTACTGATTCTCATGTGTTATGTCGAATTTTGTCGAAAAAATGTGCTTTAAAATATATAGAAATTGTGTTATATTTTAAGGGAATATTTGGTATGTAAAATGAGCCAGGGAGAAGGAAAATAATTGATAGCACATATTTCAGATGATGGGTCCGGCAGGGAGGAGTCCGTAGCGGAGCACACGGAAAAAACCGCGTATCTGTGCAGGGAAAAGGGAAAGAGATGTGGGATCTCCCAGATCATGTCTTTATGTGGAATATTCCATGATATGGGAAAAAATAAACAGAAATTTGATGATTATATTCATGCGGATGAGCGGGAGAGAAAAAAACTGCGGGGAAAGATCGGACATGCTTCCACCGGGGCAAAATATATATATGATAGAAACCATGAGAACTCTTTGAAAGCAAAGGTTTTTACCGAGCTGGGTACCTACGCGGTGGCTGCCCATCATGGATTATTTGACTGTGTAAATGAAGAGCGGACAGATTTATTTTCTAAAAGATTAAGCGAAGTGGAAGATTATGAGGAAGCCTGCCGTAATGCCGAGCATGATTATCTCCTACAGTATGAACCAGACAAGGTTTTTGTAAAGGCGGAACAGGAATTTGATCTGATCTGGGATAAAATGAAAAAAGTAGTTGAGATGATAACACCTCTAATATTAGTTGAGGATAAACGAAAGAAAAGAAAAATATTATCCGACTGCCGGTCTTTTTTGTTCGCCTCTCTGCAGCGGTTATTGTTGTCTGTATTAATCGATGCGGATTGGGAAGCTACTACGGATTTCATGAATGATGTGGACACGCTGTCTAAGGACATAGATGTGGATCATAAAAAAATATTTGCGAAAGCTGGGGAGAACTTCGAGGCCTATATGAAGGAGAAGCGTTGTTCTATCTGCCATTCTGACCTGACGGACAGAGAAAGAGCGATCATGGAGGCAAGAGACCGGCTGCAGGAGGAGTGCAGAGAGTTTGCGAAGCACCCGGCGGGGATCTATTGTCTGCCAATCCCGACAGGGGGAGGAAAAACGCTGAGCAGCCTGGCATATGCCCTGGAGTACTGCAGGCAGCATCCTGAGACAGAGCGTATTATATATGTGTCGCCTTATATTAGTATCACGGAACAGAATGCCAAAGTGTTCCGGGAGGCCATCGGCCAGGAGGAGTGGATCCTGGAACATCATTCTTCTGTTATCAAAGATACGGCCAATGAGGATAGGGATTACCAGCAGGAAGATTACCGGAAAAACCGGTTTGCACAACAGGATATAAATTGGGAGGAGCCTTTTATCTGCACCACCTTTGTGCAGTTTATGAACACACTTTTTTCTGACCAGGGCAAGTCTGTTCGCCGTATGCACAGGCTGGTAAATTCGGTTATTATTATTGATGAGGTTCAGTCTATGCCCGTCAAATGTGTCCACACATTTAATCAGATGATGAATTTCCTGAATGCGGTGTGCAACGCAGATATTATCTTATGCACAGCGACACAGCCAGCGCTGGGAGATGCGGTGTACCCTGTGTGTTATAGTGAACCTAAGTATATGATAAAGAATGCGGCGGCCTGGTTTACCCGGTTTGAACGGGTGAAAATACATGTTCCTGAGCTTGGGCAGAAATATACATTTGACAGTCTTGGGAATGAGATCAAATGTCAGTTAGACAAGTACCGCTCCATCCTGGTGATATTAAATACAAAATCAGCGGTAGGAAAATTGTATGATATATTGAAAGAGCTGCCTGTACATGTGGAATATCTCACGACAAATCTATGTGCGGAGCACCGGAGCGACAAGATCGAAGGGGTAAAGAAAAAGCTTAGGGAGGGACAGGAGAGAGTTGTCGTTGTCAGTACGAATCTCATAGAGGCGGGAGTGGATATTTCCTTTGAATGTGTATACCGCTCCATGACCGGACTTGACAGCCTGGCCCAGAGCGCCGGGCGGTGTAACAGAAATGGTGAGATGAAATATGGGGTCCTGAAACTGATCCAGCTTGAAGGCGAGAATACCGGGAATATGGAAGAATTACTGCGTAATATCGGTGTAACGGATCAGATTCTTTATGATTACCAGAAAAGCGGCAGTGGCGAGAGTCTGCTGACGCCAACATGGATGCATCAATATTTTAAAAAGTTGTATTTGAATTCCGAAGATAAAATGAACTTCCCGATAAGGCAAATGGATACAAGTATTATGGAACTTTTATCTAATGGTTTTCTTTGTACGGAGAAAAAGAACTGTATGAACCAGGCGTACAAAACAGCCGGCCGGGAATACCGGGTGATTGACGATCATTCCTTTGGCGTGATCGTGCCATACAAAGAAGGGAATAACATCCTGGAGGACATCCGGCAGGCATCGGACCTGGCAGAAATAAAAGAGTGCATACGAAAGGCGCAGAGGTATACGGTAAATGTGAGAGAAAATCAGTTTAAGAAATTTGATGGGCTCATTCAGCGTGTCAGTGAGCATATCCCCGGATTATATATGGTGGCAGCTCCCGGAGCTTACACAGAAGAGCGTGGGATCACCGCAGAATGGGAACCACTTATTTTCTAATATATAAATGTTGCCAGGGCCAAAAGGGATTTTGCCCAGCATCAAGTCAATTAAAAATTTTACGAGAGGAGGAGTACAGAGTGGAAAAACCGAATATCATCGAGTACACCGTATTTGGAAGATATGCCTTGTTTACAGATCCCCTGTCCAAGACAGGCGGGGAAAAATGCAGTTACCAGATACCCACCTATCAGGCGCTCAAGGGAATTACGGAGTCCATTTATTGGAAGCCAACGATCACGTGGGTCATTGACGAATGCCGGATCATGAAATGGATCCAGACAGAGTCCAAAGGGATCCGGCCCATCAAATACAGTGGCGGAAATGACCTGTCTCTTTATACCTATCTGCGGGATGTGGAGTACCGGGTAAGGGCACATTTTGAATGGAATGAGAACCGGCCGGACTTGGCCCATGACAGGAACGAGAATAAACATTATGACATCGCCAGGAGAATGCTTGAGCGGGGCGGAAGAAGGGATATCTTTCTGGGAGCCAGGGAGTGCCAGGGATATGTAGAGCCCTGTCCCCTGGATGAGGGGAAAGGGGAATATGATGAGACAAACCTCTCTTTTGGTATTATGGTTCATGGTATTACCTATCCTGATGAAGCTGTACGGGAAGAAGAGAAGGGAAAAATGACGGTGCGTCTGTGGAATGCACAGATGGAAAAGGGCATCATTCATTTTCCCCGGCCCGAAGAATGTGAGATCCGGCGTATCCTGCGCAGTGAAAAGCAGAAACCCTTTGTGCCTGGAAAAAATTTTTCGGGGTTAGATGAATTTGAGGGAGGTGGTGCTTTTGGCATGGTTAAAGACCTTGGCTGATACATATGATGTCTATTCAGAACTGGCGGGGGTGATAAAAAATGACCAGCCTGTGCTGCTGCCCCTTTCCCATTCTACCTTTAACGCCCAGATCGAAGTGACGCTGGATGAGGAGGGGAATTTCCTAGGCTCGAAAAAACTCGATAAGGGGCCGGATGTCGTCACAATAATCCCGGTGACAGAGGATTCCGCAGCGAGAAGCAGTGGAATTGCGCCACACCCGCTGTGTGACAAGCTTTGTTATGTGGCGGGGGACTACGCGTTATATACAGGAGATGAGAAGAAAAAAGAATATTACGAGGCGTATATGGAACAGCTGCAGGACTGGGCGGAATCTGAGGACACGCACCCTATGGTGCAGACGATATGCAAATATCTACAGAAAAAATCGCTGATCCATGATCTGATTCAGGATCATACACTGGAGCTGAATGAAAGCGGAAGGCTTACGGACAATGTAAAATTGCAGGGTTCCGGGCAGACCGGCGCCAATGTGAGGTTTATCGTCTACGGAAATGACACGCCCCAGGTATGGAAAAACCGGGAATTGTATGAGATATTCGACAGGTATTACCAGAAGAAGGCGGGACAGATGGAGCTATGCTATGTATCTGGAGAGATGGGCGCCTGTTCGGAAAAACATCCTTCCAAGATACGCAACAGCGGTGATAAGGCAAAACTGATCTCAGGAAATGATAAAGAGGGATTTACTTACCGGGGCAGATTTGCCTCGAAAGACCAGGCGGTTTCTGTCGGATATGTGGTGTCACAAAAGGCTCATAATGCCCTGAAATGGCTGATCCAGAAACAGGGATACACGCGGGATGGTTCAGCGGTGGTCTGCTGGATGTCAAACCGGGATATGTCAGTTCCCGACATGATGAAAGATTCCATACATGCCTATGGGGATCTGGATGATTTCGAGTTTGATTTCAATATACTGGCTGACATGGAGGCAGAGAACAAAAATAAACAGGATACCGGAAAATATTTTGCGGAACAATTTAACCTTGCAGTGCGGGGATATGCCGGTAAGATCAAAGTGGATGACCGTATTGCAGTCATCGCGCTGGATGCGGCGACGACGGGAAGGATGTCGATCTGCTATTATGATGAAATGGGCGGTAAGCAGTATATGGATGCTCTGTTATATTGGCAGGAACATTGTAAATGGCGCCGTTATATAACAGTGGAAAAAACGGATGGCGGTAAAAAGAATATCCTATGCGAGTGTTCACCGTCACCCCGTGACATGGCGCTGGCTGCCTTTGGCACACAGAGGTCAAACTGGCTGGAAGCAGATAGTAAACTGATCCGGGCTGTCACAAACCGGCTGCTTCCATTCATTACTGGGAAGGGCAGAAAGATCCCCTCAGACATTGTCAGGGCGGCGGTGAGGAGAGCGTCCATGCCGCAATCAATGAATCCGTTTGTATGGTATAACGATGTGTTATGTGTTGCGTGTGCAATGATCCGATTTTATTACGAGAAGGGAGGCAAGACTATGGATAAATTTCTGGAGGATAATGTAAAGGACCGAAATGTTTTGTTTGGGAGGCTGTTAGCAGTATATGATCTTATGGAGCAGCGCGCTATGTTTGAGCGGGACGAAAATGGTAAAGTAAAAGAAGGGCGTACAACGAATGCAAGACGTTACTGGAATGCCTTCAGCAGCAGACCCGCTAAAACCTTTCAAACCATAAAACAGAATATGATCCCGTATGAGAAGAAGTTAAATGGTTTTCAATTAAAAAAATTTGAAGAGTGGACGGAAGAGATTATGGTGCATCTTGCAGGAGCCGGCTTTGACAATAAGCCTTTGTCGGAGATGTACCTGCCTGCATATTACCTGCAGACAGAGTACATGAAACAGGCATTTCAGAAAAAAGAACAGGAAAAACAATAAGTGCAGAAAAGGAGAGATAAAATGGGTGAATTTACAAATAAAATTGATTTTGAAGTTTTAGTGATGGTACAAAATGCAAATCCGAATGGAGATCCGTTGAACGGCAACCGTCCCCGGGAGACCTATGACGGCTATGGAGAGATCTCCGACGTGTGCATTAAGCGCAAGATCAGAAACCGGCTGCAGGATATGGGCGAGAATATATTTGTGCAGAGTGAGGATCGTTCTCTGGATGAATGTGAGAGTCTCTCGGACCGGGCAAAGAGCAATGAGGAGATGCAGAAAGCACAGAAGGATAAGGACCGGGATACATATGCGAAAGCGGCATGCAGGACCTGGATCGATGTGCGCAGTTTTGGACAGGTTTTTGCATTTAAGGATGGCAATGTATCCGTCGGCGTCCGGGGACCGGTGTCAGTACACTCTGCTTTTAGCGTGCTGCCCGTCTCGGTCGACAGTATGCAGATCACGAAAAGTGTCAACAGTGAGACAAAGGATAAAAATAAAAAGTCATCGGACACGATGGGAATGAAACACAAAGTTCATTCTGCATTGTATGTCGTAAAGGGGAGCATTAATCACCAGCTGGCTGAAAAAACAGGATTCAGTGATGAGGATGCGGAAAAAATAAAAGAGGCACTTCGGACGTTGTTCGTAAATGACAGCTCTTCGGCGAGACCGGATGGCAGCATGGAAGTGTGCAGGGTATACTGGTGGAAGCACAACTGCCCGATGGGACAGTATTCATCTGCAAAGGTGCACAGGCTGGTAAATGTGAAACCCAAAGTGGAAGATCCAAAGACCTTTGAGGATTATGAGATTATCATTGAGTCGCTGCCTGATCTGGAGCTGGAAGAAATAGAAGGGATTTAGTTATGTATTCCGAAGAGGATTATCTAATGCTTTCAGGTATCCAGCATTTTGCTTTCTGCCAGCGGCAATGGGCATTGATACATATCGAGCAGCAATGGGCGGAGAACTACAAGACAACGGCTGGGGAACTGATGCACAAAAAGGCCCATGACGAGGGATCTTTTGAAAAGAGAGGAGACCTGCTGATCGTCAGGGGACTGCGCATTGCTTCCCATGAACTGGGACTGAGTGGACAGTGTGACGTAGTTGAGTTTCATCAAAGCGGGGAGGGCATCGGCTTATTTGGCTATGATGGAAAATGGATCCCGGTGCCCATCGAATATAAACATGGCACGCCCAAAGAAAATAATGCGGATGAATTGCAGCTTTGTGCCCAGGCGATCTGCCTGGAAGAAATGTTTCAGACGAGCATATCCCGGGGTTCTTTATATTATGGTGAGAACCGCAGGAGAAGCCGGGTGGAGTTTACAGAAAATCTGCGGAGTGCGACGAAAGAAACAGCGAGAAAGATGCACGAAATGTTCCGGAGGGGACATACCCCCAATGTAAAGACCTCAAAGCAGTGTAAATCGTGCTCTCTGGCGAATCTGTGTCTGCCGAAACTGCAAAAGAATATGAATGTCGGACAGTATATCAGACAGAATATTTACACTGGAGATTAACTTTAGATGGCGTCTGGCTGTCGCAGGACCAGACAGGGTATAAATCTCAGGGTTTAAATCTGTGCCATAGAGCGGAATACAGGAGAGCAAAATGCGAAAATTATTAAATACGTTATATGTGATGACAGAAAGCTGCTATCTGACATTAGACGGGGAAAATATTGTGATACAGGACGGTGAAAAGATTCTCGCCAGGTTTCCCCTTCATACGCTGGAGAATGTAGTATGCTTCACCTATAAAGGGGCAACGCCGGCGCTTATGGGCGCATGTGAGGAAAGGAAGATCGGAATGAGTTTCTTTTCTCCCAGAGGCAGGTTTCTTGTTAGGACGGTGGGGAGAGAGTATGGCAATGTACTTTTAAGAAAAGAACAGTATCGTATTTCGGACGGCCACGAAAAAGGTGTATCCTATGCCAGGAATATGATATTAGGTAAAGTCTTTAATAGCAGATGGAGTGTGGAACGCACTCTGCGGGATCATGCCTATCGTGTTGACGAAGACAAACTGCGCCGGATCTCAGGTGTGTTGTATGATACCCTGCAAAAGGTTGAAAAGGTTTCCGCGCTGGATGAGCTGCGGGGGATCGAGGGAAAGGCAGCAGAACAATATTTCTCGATATTCGATGATCTTATTTTAAATCAAAAAGAGGATTTTACATTTACAACGAGAAATCGAAGACCGCCTCTTGACAATGTAAATGCAGTGTTATCCTTTGCTTATACAATTTTGGCGGGCGAGTGCGCAAATTCTCTGTACAGTGTTGGTCTTGATCCCTATGTGGGATTCATGCATGGCGACAGACCGGGAAGAACTTCGCTGGCACTTGATCTGATGGAGGAACTGCGCCCGATCATGGCCGACCGGTTTATTCTGACATTAATCAATACAAAGGCGCTCCGGGCATCTCATTTTGAGACCCAGCAGGATCATGCAGTTCTTCTGAATGAAGAGGGACGAAAAGTCTTTTTCAATGCGTGGCAGAACCGCAAAAAGGAGACGATCACCCACCCTTTTCTGAAAGAAAAGATGGAGTGGGGGCTGGTTCCCTATATACAGGCGCTTCTGCTGGCGCGGACGATCCGGGGCGACCTGGATGAATATCCGCCATTTTTATGGAAGTAGGTGATTCTTATATTAATTCTAATTACTTATGATGTTTCCACACAGGATGCGGCAGGACGTAAACGGCTGAGAAAAGTGGCAAAGGAATGTGTTAATTATGGACAGCGGGTGCAGAATTCAGTGTTTGAATGTGTCCTGGATTCTTCCCAGCTCTTAATAGTGAAGGACAAGCTGTTGTCGATAATTGATCCCAGGACAGATAGTTTGCGGTTTTATAATCTGGGTAATAAATACCAAAGAAAAGTTGAACATTTTGGTGCGAAAGCTTCCTATGAAGCAGAGGGAACATTGATCATATGATGCCAGTACAACGGTCAAAATATTGTTCATGAACATCATAATATGTGGGTGCGAGATTAAAGTGAACATGAGATCCCCAGGGGGTTCGCACCATGAAATTGTGTTAAAATTAAGTGCATGCGCCAGAAAAGAGATAAAATAATTTAACTTTTTGGTGATATTGCACAAGTATTAATCCATATTTCTCTGTAAATATGTGATTTTTGCTGTCGCTCCCCGTGTGGGGGGCGTGGATTGAAATTTTTGTAAACTAAATCGTAATCATCAAAATTTACCGTCGCTCCCCGTGTGGGGGGCGTGGATTGAAATATATTCAGTATAAGTCACTAAATTTTCGTCAAAGTCGCTCCCCGTGTGGGGGGCGTGGATTGAAATATTCAATGGGCTTGCGTCCAGAATACTTCCTTCTGGTCGCTCCCCGTGTGGGGGCGTGGATTGAAATCTCCTTCTGCTCTTTGGTCCATGTATCTCCATACATCGTCGCTCCCCGTGTGGGGGTGTGGATTGAAATCGGAGTATATAAACTACAAAATAGAAGCGGAAGTGTCGCTCCCCGTGTGGGGGGTGTGGATTGAAATATCTTTATAACAAATAAAATCGCCTCCTAAAAAGTCGCTCCCCGTGTGTGGGAGCGTGGATTGAAATTCTGTCATTTCTACCCTCAGCATAGTCCCTGCCCAAAACATGGATAAAATCGCTAGGATACATTTTTAGTTGTTTTATTGCTGCCGCGATCGGTATATCATCATCGGGACAAAAGCCGATCGTACAAGTACCATCAAGTTCCCCTGCGTCATACAATCCCTTATTTACACCATCCTCAATATATGGATAAATTAACTCGCCATCATCAAAATCCGGATCCTGGAAAAGCTGGCGGGAATTGTTGGCAGTATCACCAACATGATAGAGGATGCTTCCATCAACTCTGACCCCGTAAAAATCAAAATCTGTACCTTTCACTGCATTTTTAATATCTTCGACCGTTATTTTTATCATATCCGCTTCCTCCTGCTTGGTGGTTGTTTTCTTGTTATGGCTATATAATACACGATAATAGATGAAAATGCAATATGTAATAATACACAAAAATAGACGATTAAAAAATAATGGTTATTGTGCAGTTTGCTACACGAAAATAGACGTTGACAAACAAAAGCAAATCTATTATCATATACTATAAAGAAAGGTGGTGAAACCATGAGTGGAACTATAAATAAAATGCCATATGGTACAAATGGAGTTATAGACTTCTCCCGATTGTGGGAACTGTTGGAGCGAAAAGGGCATAATAAACAATGGCTTAAAAATAATGGAATACATTCCAACACAGTGGCGAAGTTGGCAAAAAATGAGAATGTGACTTGTGAGGTTCTCGCCAACTTGTGCAATCTATTAAACTGCCAGACATGGGAAATCATGGAGTATAAAAAGAAAATCAAAGAAAATGAAAATACATGAAAATAGACTATTGACAAATACACGATAATAGATTATACTATAATTAGTCCAAGAGATAAAGGGCTAATAACCCAAAAGGGAGAAAGGAGAACAGATGGACGATATGGGAATGACAGATAATCAGTGGAAGGACAATCTAAGAGGACAGCTCGAAAACTGGGAAGATGTCGAGGAACTCTTACAGTCCGGCAAGGTTGAGGAAGCCTTAAAGAAAATCAAGAGAGTCAAGGACAGAATCAACAAAGGCTTAGAGGACTAAGCCAAAGGAAAACAGAAAGGGCGGCAGACACACAAGCCGCCCGATCCAAAAAAGATTATAGCATTTAATAGGAAATAAATCAAATAAATTATAGAAAGGCGGCTAAACAGCCAGAAGGTGAAAAATGTGAGAGAAAAATTATAAAATGGGCAGAAGAAGAATATGTATGTGGAAGAAGACTGGACTCTGTACTTATTTCAGAGGATGTAACGATAAACAGAAAATATTGTCGCGCTCCCCATATAGGGGCGTGGATGGAACCCCCTTAGAGGGATTGAGAGAGGTTGAAAGTAAGAAAATTTTAAATAACTCCATCAATATAGATTAATGGGAGAAATAAAATTCTGGCCGCTTTTTGTGATTTTTTGCATGAAAGTGTTTTGGAATGGAGGCTATATATGAAGAAAAATGGCTGCATTTTTTTTATGCTGGCAGTTCTGTTGGCTCTAACAGGGAGCGGAGTAATGGGATGCGGTGGTAATGTTATTAATAATGGAAGTGGTTCCAGGACAGGAGACAGTGTAGTGTCCGGGGCATCGGTATGGAAGGGAAAAGATCTTCCAGTCAGAGGAAATTTCTGTACTGATACCAATATATATATCAATGTTTTGAAAGAAGACAAGCAGCCGGATGTGGAGTCAGGTGAATATGATTATAATACAGATGTTCCGGGGGTGGTACAGACACGGCTGGATGGTTCCTTTAAAAAGGAGGTAGATATGGGGGAGCAGTTTCGTTCTTTAATCAGTGTCTCTGGTGGCTGGTTATATTATTTAACCCAAGAGGAAATATCTCAAGATAAAAATACTTCCCAGATATATCGTATTCCCATCAAGAAGGGGGCAGATGGTTATGATCAGGTAGAGACAGAAAAACGGCAGAAAGTGTTGGAAGATAAATTTTATAACTCTTATGATAAAAATTATATTTTAGTGGATGAAGATTATTTAGTATATATACGGGAGTTAGAGGATTTTGATACAGAAATTGTTATGTATGACCTGAAGAAAAAGGAAGAAATAGATTTTGGGGAAGGGAAATCGAATCAGTATGATAATGTGGAAGAAATCTGGCGGATGGAAGATCAATATGCCGTCCTTACAGAAAGGGATCTGTTCGTCACGCTGCCTGAGATGGTGGAATGGAAAAGCGTTTTGGACGGCGGATATATGAGGGATGGAAAAGAAACACATAATAACCGTTTCTTTTTCTACGAATGTTTTCCGGCAGAAGAGGACGAGTGTGAATATACACCAGGACCAGATCATATGAAAAAAGATACGATCCGTATGTATGATGGAAGAGAGGACCAGGGATTTGTAACACGTAATGAGTTGCAGGAGGCGGTGGAAAATGCTACGTGGTCTTTGGATGATTTTACGAAAGAAGATCTGGGGGAATGGGAGATTGATGAATTATTCTGTGATGACAGCAAATGTTATATTCAGATTGAATATACTGGAACGCATGACGGCATTTATCATACGGGTTATCTGATGCTGAGCAAGTCAGTGGATGATAACCAGGTCAGATATGAAAAAGATATGACAGAATGCATGAGATCCCATGAAAAAGAGTATGGGGGAGCCTGGTATGTGAAGAAAAGGAAAGAGAACAAGGTAGTAAAAGAGAGCAGTATTATAAATCCCGCGCGATGTAGTAATGTGATAAATGGGAAAGTGCATTTTTGTTTTCACGATAAGGAAAATAAAAGACATTGGGCATGTTATGAACCGGCGGCTGATCATTTTTCAGAATATAACCGTCAGGATCCTATTCTTTACGAGTGTTATTATAATGGTCTATATATGGAATACCTTTCGGTTCTAATGTCAAAAGATGACGTGGGATTTGGATATGATGATACAGAGGATATCCTGGAAGTGTCCATATTACCAGAAGAGGAGGCTTATTTTGAGGTGATGCAATGATTATAAGTGCAAGCAGAAGAACAGATATTCCGGCATATTATTCGGAATGGTTTTGCAACCGGCTAAAAGAAGGATATGTTCTGGTCCGGAATCCAATGAATACCCATCAAATAAGCAGGGTTGCTTTGTCGCCGGAGGTCGTTGATGGAATTGTATTCTGGACAAAAAATCCTGCTCCTATGTTAAAGAGATTGAAGCAGCTTGAAAATTATAACTACTATTTTCAATTCACATTAACTGCCTATGGACCAGATATAGAAAAAAACTTACCATCTAAAAATCAAGTGATCATACCAGTGTTTCAACAACTGTCAAGCGAGATTGGAAAAGAAAGGGTGGTCTGGAGATATGATCCCATATTTGTCAGTGACAGGTATACAGTAGAATATCATTGCAGATATTTTGAAGTTCTGGCATCCAAACTTGCACCTTATACAGAGAAATGTACCGTAAGTTTTATTGACACGTATAAAAAAATCGAACAAAATATGAAGTTGTATAATATGCAGAAAGTTACATCAGATCAGCAGTTAGAACTGCTGCAAAGATTTGTTGAGACGGCTAAAAAATATAATATTTATATAGATACCTGTGCAGAGGTTTGTGATTTTACTGATATCGGAGTTTTTCCTGCCCATTGTATTGATAAAGCGCGTTTTGAGAAAATAGGAAAATGTAGATTGCATGTTGGAAAAGATAAAAATCAAAGAAGCGAGTGTGGCTGTATAGAAAGCATCGATATTGGAGCCTATGATTCGTGCCCCAATGGCTGTTTATATTGTTATGCGAATAGCAGCAAGTCAAGGGTAAATAATAATTGCAAACAGCATGATCGTAAATCACCATTATTATTTGGAAGACTTGATGAAAAAGATATTGTGAAAGAACGAAGTGTGGGATCATTTGCTGACAGGCAGATGACTTTGTTTGACGATTGATCAAACTGGCTCAGACTGGCATAATTAGATTTGGTAAAGGGAGTGTTTTGATGGCAGAGGTTTTGCTTGAGTTTAAAGCAGTTATTTTACAAAAGGGAGATATGGATGCGGCGTATGTAGAAGTGCCGATTGATATAAAGAAGGCATATGGAAAGGGACGGCTGTTGGTTCATGCTACTTTTGACGGGGAACCATATGATGGACAAGTAGTAAAAATGGGAACACCAGGTTACATTATCGGCGTAAGGAAAGACATACGCCAAAAGATCGGCAAGACTTTTGGGGATGAGATAATGGTAACGTTGGAGGAGCGTTAAGAAAAGGCTAGGTAAGGTTCAGGTTAAAATATATAAAGGTTAATGCGAAAAAGGTGTGTGCGATTGGAGAAAATTATGAAAAATATATTTCTATTAAGTACTATTATTAATTCGGCGAATGTTGGTAGTAATGGTATGAGTGATGATCTAAAAGGAGCAATTATCACCGCGTTGGTAACAGGATTGATTTCGATAATCGGTTTTGTCGTAACAAATACTTCAATGAAAAGAAACTTTAAGAATGAACTTAAAAGGCAACGAGATAGCATAGTATTAGAAAAAATGTCAACAATGCCATATGAAGTACTTGCATTAATGGATGAATTGATAGAATCTGATAGGATTCAAAATGAGACAATAAAAAAGCGAGATAGAGAACAAAATTTGAAACATTTTAAGGAGATTATGAACACAATATACTCCTATGGTTCTGAGGCGGCCATAAAAATAATATCTTTGATACAAAAAGAAAATTATGCTTCAAGTCAAAATAGTAATTGTGCTGATAAGTATAGAATGATCACATCATATGTACTATTGGCAACTCAAATTAAATATGATGTAACAGAAATTTCTGTAAGTCCTGAATTGTGGTTTCAAATGCGTATGACTGATTATTTGATATATAAAGATGATTTTAAGAATGCCAATAATAAATTGATAGATGAATTGAAATTAAAAACTGAATTTAAAATAAAGTAACAAAATAATATGGATTATTTTATTAATCCTAATTTTTCTGATACAAATAACAATATGAGGAACAATCTTATGCCAATTCTATCACTTCCCATTTTCCCTTCCCTGGATTCTGCCATAGCTTCAATCTTTGGGAATAATAACCGTATCCTGCATACCAGCCCTGTCGCCGGGGGAGATATCAATGAAGCCTGCCGTCTAGAATTAACTGATGGCACCCGGGTTTTTATGAAAGCAAACAGGAAGGATAATTTATCATTTTTTACCGCCGAAGCAGCCGGATTAGAGGCGGTTTCGCGCACCGGGGTGATCGGGACGCCAGAGCTGCTCTGCTATGGGACAGACGAGGACCGGGGTGGATTTTCCTTTCTGCTTATGGAATGGATCCAGGGAGAGAGGCGCATCTCGAATTACTGGGAGACATTCGCACATCAGCTGGCCGCCATGCACCGTGCGCCGACGCAGAATTTTGTCTCGGGGGGCACATATGGTTTTGATCAGAATAATTATATTGGTGCCCGGCCGCAGACGAATACGGCAAATGACAGTTGGGTGGCATTTTTCCGCGACTGCCGTCTGGAGCCGCAGTTCCGGTCTGCAGAGCATTATTGGGGGAATGGAGACTTGAAGAGGATTGGCTGGCTGCTGGATCATCTTGGTGATTTTCTGGTGGAACCGGAAAATCCATCTCTGCTGCATGGTGACCTTTGGTCGGGAAATGTCATTGAGGGAAACGATGGGAGGGCGTGGCTGATCGATCCGGCAGTTTATGTGGGACATGCGGAAGCAGATATTGCAATGACAGAGCTTTTTGGAGGATTTCCCCAGGGATTTTATTCGGCGTACCGGGAGACGGGTCTTCTGCAGCCGGATTATGAGGGACGGCGTGACCTGTATAATCTGTATCAGCTGCTAAATCATCTGAATCTGTTTGGACGGAGCTATCTCTCATCGGTGCGGCGGATTCTGGATAAATATGTCAAGTAAAGCATTATTGGAGATAGAGTGAGGTGCTATATGCAAAATATATACGAGACATCAAAAAACAAAATTTTGATCGAAATGGGTGATATTACACAGCTGGACTGCCAGTGTATCGTCAATGCCGCGAACTGCAGCCTTCTTGGCGGAGGCGGAGTAGACGGCGCCATCCACCGCGCTGCGGGGAAAGGGCTGCTTGAAGAATGTAGAACCTTGCATGGCTGCAATACTGGGAAGGCAAAGATCACAAAAGGATATGATCTGAAAGCAGAGTATGTGATCCACACAGTGGGTCCTGTCTATTCTGGCAGTCCCACCGATGAAAAGCTGCTGTCGGACTGTTATTGGAATTCATTGGAATTAGCGAAAGAATATGGGATACGCAGAATTGCCTTTCCCGCGATATCAACTGGAGTGTATGGCTATCCATTGGAGAAGGCGGCACCGGCTGCCCTGGATACGATCATCCGGTGGTTTGGGGCCAATGAAGATTATGAAATAACTGTGGTCCTGTCCTGCTTTGACACAAGAACCTATGATGTGTATAACCAATATTTTCATTAGTCTAATTGTACACTACTGCGTCCCAAAAACTAGCTGAGGAATAATACTAGCTGAGGAATAATATTTTTATATTGCCAGTCAACATGCCATTTGATATAATGATACTGTGTGTTTAACTTTTGTCAGAGGAAAGGATTTCATGATAGGAGGTTCAGAAAATCATGGTGAAGGAACTGCAGAATAGAATTAAAAATTCCAGGGGACGCTCCGTTTTTTGGGTTGTACTGGGGCTGTTGATTTTGATTGTTGTTCTGATGATTTCCAGCTTCTGGTTCCTCACAACTGCTCAGAAAGCCACTGAAAACTCCGTTTATGATGTAAGCGAAGTCTATTTGCAGGAATTGACCAAACAGAAGGTGAACCAGTTTCAGATCAATCTGGAAAACCAGGAAAGACAGCTTAAGATCGCGATTGCCACTCTCAATGCAGAAGATACTGGCAGTAAGGAAAAATTAAAAAATTGTATAAAAGAGACAAACCGGGTAAATGACTTTGAGTTCTTTGCTTTGTTCGATGAAGACGGCACCCTGTATACTGAGGATGATGTTATCCACGATGCTTCCCAATATCCATTTGTAAAAAAAGAACTGGAAAAATCAGAAGTTTCTCTGGAAAAAGTGAATGGAAATAATATGATCATGGTCGTGGTACCGCTGGAAAACGGTTCCTTTGAGGGAAGGAAAATAATTGGGGCAGCGGCCGGCGTTAATACGGAGACCTTTTCTGAAAAAGTTTTCACCCAGTATGATTTTGGGCGTATTTTTTGTGAAGTGGTCAAGGCAGATGGATCTTTTGTTATAAAGACGAATCACGAACATTTAAAGGAAAAAAATAATCTCTTTTCTGGTTTGGGCAGGGAGGCCGCTTTTGGAGAGGACTTTTCAATAGATCAATTAAAAAATGACATGAAAGCAGGCAGATCCGGTGTCGCTTCCTACTATCTGCAGGATATCCTTCACTATACATATTACGCTCCGATTGAGGGAACAAACTGGTATATGAAGACGACGATACACTATGATCTGGTCAGCAGCAAGATCGATGCGGTCCGGCTGACGATGACCCGTAACAGTCTGGTTCAGCTTGGTCTGGTGGTTTTGATCCTGATCACCGTATTCGGTATTTATCTCTCGGTGCGAAGGAAAAATGAGAAGCTTAATTATCAGAGGATCCAGGCGGAGGAAAGCAATCGGGCCAAAAGCACGTTTCTGTCCAATATGTCTCATGATATCCGTACTCCGATGAATGCCATCATTGGCTTTACCAATCTTGCGATCCAGAGCAAAGAGAACATGGAGCGTGTGCAGGGCTATCTTGCTAAGATCCTGGCTTCCAGTAACCATCTGCTGACGCTGATCAATGATGTTCTGGAGATGAGCAGGATTGAGAGCGGGAAGATCTATCTGGATGAGACGGAGTGTAATCTTTCTGAAATCCTCCATGATCTGAATACGATCATCATTGGGCAGATCGAGGGAAAACAACAGGAACTTCTGATGGACGCAGTGGATGTGGTCAATGAGGATGTGTACTGTGACAAGCTGCGGCTGAATCAGATCCTGCTGAATCTACTCAGCAATGCTATCAAATTCACTCCTTCCGGCGGCAAGATTTCTGTACAGTTTAAACAAAAGGAAGAGGCTCCAGAGGGATATGGCGCCTATGAGCTCCGTGTAAAGGACAGCGGGATTGGAATGACGCAGGAATTTGCGGATAAAGTATTCAATCCTTTCGAGCGGGAAAGAACGTCCACAGTCAGCGGTATTCAGGGAACCGGCCTTGGGATGGCGATCACGAAGAGCATAGTTGATCTGATGGATGGAAGGATCGAAGTAAAGACGGCTCCGGAGCAGGGGACGGAATTTATCATTCACGTGAACTTCAGGCTCCAGGAAACACAGAGTGAATATACACCGATCGCGGAGCTGACCGGTGTGAAGGCGCTAGTGGTAGACGACGATTTTGACGCCTGCGACGCCGCCACCAGAATGTTGTTGAAATTAGGAATGCAGTCGGAGTGGACCTTATCGGGAAAGGAAGCTGTGCTTCGTACCAAACAGTCTGTCAGCCTAAATGATGCTTTTGGTGTTTATATTATTGACTGGCGTCTGCCTGATCTGGGCGGTGTTGAGGTTGCGAGACAGATCCGGGCCATCGTGGGTGATTCGGTGCCAATTCTTATCATGACGGCATATGACTGGGCCAATATTGAAGATGAGGCGAGGGCGGCAGGGGTTAATGCCTTTTGCAGCAAGCCAATGTTTATGTCGGATCTGCAGGCAACGTTGTCAAAAGCGATCGGCCAGCAGGTGAAGATACCAGAATCGTCAGAAGAGCCGGCGGAGACAGTTGATTTTTCAGGTAAGAGAATTCTTCTTGTAGAGGACAATGAATTAAACCGCGAGATTGCCGATGAGATACTGACTCAGGCGGGATTTGAGGTGGAGACTGCAGAAGATGGATCTATCGCGGTGGAAATGGTTGAAGGATCGGAGCCTGGATATTATGATCTGGTCCTCATGGATGTACAGATGCCGATCATGAACGGATATGAGGCAACCAGAGCGATCCGCTCCCTAGAAAATAAGGAGCTGGCGTCTATGGTGATCATCGCCATGACGGCGAATGCCTTTGAAGAAGATAAAAAGGCAGCGCTGGAGGCTGGGATGAACGATCATATAGCGAAGCCTATCGACATTGAAGTACTATTTGAGGTTTTGGGCAAAGTATGTAACGACTAATGTACATGAAACAGAGATAAAGTTGTTTGAAAAATAATCAGGGGCAGCCCTGCAGGTATGGATCACCTGCGGGACTGCCCCTTTTGTCAGGCATGCTCCTGCATCAGTGCCCGGAGCAGCATAATGTGGTATTCTTCATCTTTAATGATCCGGGCCAGAACGGCATTGACAGAACGGTCCTGGATCATATTGATATGTATTTTGTACTGGTTGATAGCAGACTTTTCGGATTCAATATCAGCCAGCAGCATCTTTCCGGTGATCTCTGGAAGGACGAGGTATTCCGGTGTCCACATGGATTGTCTTCCGTTCTGGTGTCTTGCCGTAAAATCTACTGTTCCGCCCAGAAGCTGGATCAGCTCACCAAGTTTCTGCAGGTGCATCATTTCTGCCATGGCAATTCCCAGGAGAGATTTTGCCAGAACACATTTTTCGCCGGAAATCCGGTTTTCATTGTTGATGTACTGGGTAATGGCAGACATTTCTGACACGGATCCACAGTAATCGATGCTCAGAAGGTTGGCATAGACCGGGTTTCTTTTTTCGGCTTGTATGGGGGGATAAGGTAAATCAACCATGATTGGTCTTATACCAGCGAAGCTGCAGTTATTGACGAGTTGGGTTGCGTTTTCTTCCATTTTTAAAAGTCTCCATTTTTTTTATATAACAATATATTTGAAATTTTACATAATATGCGTTCTGGGGCTTGGCTTTACTTTTATACAAAATAAAAAATATAAATTTTACTTGACTTAGAGCCCACTCCAGGTTGTATGATACTAAACAGAAGGTACAGACCGGAAAGGAGGCTGTGATGACAATAAAAGAAGTGAGTGAGAAATTTCACATCACCCAGGATACCCTGCGTTATTATGAACGGGTGGGGATGATCCCGCCGGTGACAAGAACTGCCGGCGGCATGCGGGATTATCAGGAGACTGATCTGGCATGGGTAGAGCTGGCGGTGTGTATGAGAAGTGCGGGGCTGCCAGTGGAGGCGATGATCGAATATGTAAAGCTGTATCAGGAAGGAGACTCCACGATCCCGGCGCGTCACCAGCTGCTGGCGGTCCAGCGGGAGGTGCTGCTGGAGCAGAGAGCCCAGATCGACGATACATTAAACCGTCTTAATTATAAGATCAGCAGATATGAAGAGGCATTAAAAACAGGAAAACTGACATGGGAATAGAAAAGGAGGAAGATCATGTATTTAAAAACCATAAATGGACCTGAGGATGTAAAGAAACTGGATATCAGGCAGATGGAAGAGCTTGCCGGGGAAATGCGGGAGGCGCTTCTGAAACGGCTGAGCATTCATGGAGGGCATTTTGGCCCCAATTTTGGGATAGTGGAGGCGACCATCGCCCTGCACTATGTGTTTGATTCGCCCAGGGATAAATTTGTCTTTGACGTGTCCCACCAGAGCTACTGCCATAAGATGCTTACCGGAAGAAAGGAGGCGTATCTGGAAAAAGAACATTATGATGATGTATCTGGATATTCTGATCCGGGGGAGAGCCAGCATGACTTTTTCAATATAGGCCATACCTCTACTTCAGTGAGTCTCGCCGGCGGTCTTGCCAAGGCAAGAGATCTGAAAGGTGAGAAGGAAAATATCATTGCCATTATCGGCGACGGATCTCTCAGCGGCGGAGAAGCACTGGAAGGCATTGATTTTGCATCGGAGCTGGAAAGCAATTTTATTATTCTGGTGAATGACAATGACATGTCCATCGCGGAGAACCACGGAGGACTGTACAAAAATCTCAGGGAGCTGCGGGAGAGTGGCGGCACCTGCGAGTGCAATCTGTTCCGCGCTATGGGGCTGGACTATGTCTATTTTGGGGAGGGCAATGATATCGGAAAGCTGATTGAGTTGTTCCAGAGTGTGAAGGATATTGATCACCCAATTGTCGTCCATATCAACACGATAAAGGGTAAGGGGTATGTTCCTGCAGAGAAAAATAAAGAAGACTGGCATTGGTGCATGCCTTTTGATATAAATACAGGAGCGCCTGCAGATGTCTTTGAGGGGGAGGATTATGCTGATCTGACCTGTGAGTTCCTGATGGAGAAGATGAAAAGGGATCCTATGGTCACTACGGTGGTGGCAGCAGTCCCTACGAATATTGGTTTTACAGAAGAAAAAAGAAAAGAAGCCGGCCGGCAGTTTGTGGATGTGGGGATTGCCGAGGAGCATGGAATTGCGTTTTGTTCCGGCATTGCAAAAAACGGGGGCAAGCCGGTATTTGCCACCCACTCCAGTTTTATGCAGAGAACTTATGACCAGCTCTCACAGGACCTGTGCGTCAACCGCAATCCGGCCACGATCCTTGTCAATACCGCTTCCGTTTATGGTATGAATGACGTTACCCATCTGGGAATATACGATATTGCCATGATGTCAAATATTCCGAATCTGGTCTATCTGGCGCCGACAAACAGCGAGGAATATTTTGCCATGCTGGAGTGGAGCATCGAGCAGACAGAGCATCCGGTAGCGATCCGTATTCCCTGCAATGGCGTCATCCATGCAAAAGAGACCGTGGCTGCTGACTATAGTGTGCTGAACCGTTATCAGGTGGTGCAGAAAGGAAGTGGGACCGCGGTTGTAGCACTGGGGGACTTCTTCCAGCTGGGAGAAGAGGTGGCAGCGGCGATCGAGGAAAAGACGGGGATTACTCCCACCCTGATCAACCCCCGCTATATCACAGGACTGGATGAAGTGCTGTTAAAGCAGCTGACAGAGGATCATGCCTTTGTAGTTACTCTGGAGGATGGGATACTAAATGGTGGTTTTGGAGAAAAAATTGCCAGATTTTACGGTCCCTCCAACATGAAAGTGTTTAATTATGGGTTGAAAAAGGAGTTTCTTGACCGCTATGCAGTAGAGGATGTGCTGCGGGACAATCATCTTACCCCGCAACTGATCCTGCAGGATCTGGGATTTTAGTACAACGATTTCTGCTGCGGAAACAGGTATAAGATCAGCTGCTGGCAACGCCGGCAGCTTTTCTGATTTCCTGCATATGCTTGATCTCATCCTCCTGGGTGGTGATTATATTTTCGGCAAGACGGCGGACTTCGTCGTTGTCCGTGTTGTCCAAGATGGCACGGGACATGTCTATTGCCATCTGGTGATGAGGGATCATTCCGTCGATGAATGCCTGCTCCACATTTTGGGCAGTTGTAGCAGTCTGGTGCGTGGTTTTATGCTGGGACAGCAGCTCCCCATATTTTGTCAGGAAGTCCTGTTCTTTTTTGGTATCTTTTTTTCCGGAATCATCTATTTCATCTTTCAGGCGTTCCATCAGCTGAATTTCTTCTTTCTGTGTTTTATAGATCGTCTCAGCCAGTAGTTTCAATTCTTCGTTGGCGCTTAGTCGGAGATATTCTTTTGCCATATCCAACGCGGCTTCATGGTGGGGGATCATACCCTCAAGATAATCCTCGGAAGCATTTCCTTCCGGATCATTGTAATCTTCCTCCATTTCCTCCATCATATCCTCCATGATATCATCCTGTTCCCGCAGAAACTGATTCAGGTATTTATCCTTATCTGCTGGAGAAGAGGTTGCCTGAACGGAATCTCCGGTTGTGGCATTTGCATCGGCCCGTTCGGGGGCAGAGTCATGATCAGTGCCTACGCCGCTGGCAAATCCCCACACGAACAAAATGATCAGCACAACGACGATGATCAGACCGATCAGCCCGTATTTTTTTCGATTATTCATCTTGCACTCTCCTTTATTGTTATTTTTTTCTTATTATTTGTGTTTGGGACAGAGGTTATACATAAAATCTTTTCCGTTGTAAAGAATAGAGAGTGCAGAAATCCAGAGTACTTAAAAAATGGAGATGATAATATGCTGATAATCAATGGCAGAATACTTACCATGACGGGAACGGATTACGAACATGGATATTTATATTGTCAGGGGAAAATAATAAAAAAGGTGGGGAAGATGAAAGAATTCCCGGAATCCATAAGAGAAAAATGCCAAAAAGAACAGGACCAGGTGCTGGATGTTCAAGGCGCCTGGGTGATGCCAGGGCTGATCGATGCCCACTGCCATGTAGGAATTGCCGAGGAAAAATGGGGAGCCATCGGAGATGACTGCAATGAGATGACGACGCCGGTAACACCTCAGATCCGTGCTCTGGATGGTATCAATCCCATGGATCCGGCGTTTCACGATGCCATTCAGGCAGGTATCACATCACTGATGACGGGACCTGGCAGCTCGAATGTGGTAGGCGGACAGTCTGTGTTTATGAAAGTGCAGGGGCGGTGCCTGGACGAAATGGTGGTAAAGGCGCCTGCCGCTATGAAAATAGCCTTTGGGGAAAATCCGAAAGTAAATTATGGAGATAAAGATAAAATGCCGGGAAGCCGGATGGCGATTGCGGGAATGCTCCGGGAAGAATTGTATCGGGCGTGCCAGTATGGGGAACAGAAAAGGAAAGGAAATATTGAGCCAGGAGAAGAAGACTTCCGAATGGAGTGCTGGATGCCGGTGCTTCGCAGGGAAATCCCCTTAAAAGCCCATGTCCACAGGGCAGATGATATTCTGACTGCAGTCCGTATTGCAAAAGAATTTAATCTGGATATGACATTGGATCACTGTACCGAGGGGCACCTTATTGCAGAAGAAATTGCAGAATCCGGATTTCCGGCCATCGTAGGACCGGATCTTACCTCCCGGTCAAAGATCGAGGTAAAAAACATGAGTTTTAAAACCGCAGGGGTATTGGAGCGGGCAGGAGTGAAAACGGCGATCATGACGGACCATCCGGTGTCTCTGATCCAGTATCTTCCACTCTGCGCTGGTCTCAGTGTGAAACAGGGCCTCTCCATGGAGGGTGGTCTGCGGGCAGTCACCCTCCATGCGGCAGAGATCTGCGGAACCGCAGACCGCGTTGGTTCACTGGAACCGGAAAAGGATGCAGATATTGCAGTATTTTCCGGCAACCCGATGGAACTATTTACCAGGACCCTTTATACGATTATTGACGGTAACATTACATTTCAAAATGCTTCGTATTCTCAGCAAGCTGGACAGCAAGTCTTGTGAGCTCGCCGATGGCTTCATGGCATTCAGTGACAATATCGTTGAGTTCCATCATGGAAGCAGAGGTTTCCTCTGTGCTCGCAGCATTTTCTTCTGCGATGGAAGCAAGATTATCCACGATGCCGGTAACAGTCTGTTTATGCGAGTTCAGTGCTGTTGTCTGCTCGCTGATCTGGGTAATGGCATCGGTTACTTCATGGATCTCCGTATTCAGTGATTTAAACATCTGCTCCGTCTCGCAGAGTTTGTCATTCTGAACCTTAATATTATCTGTCACTTCATTCATGGTTTTAACGCTGGTATCCGAATTCTCAAGGAGATCATTGACGATCTCTACAATGCGCTCTGCAGACTGGCGTGACTGCTCCGAAAGATTCCGGATCTGATCCGCTACCACAGCAAAGCCCCTGCCGTTTTCTCCTGCCCTTGCAGCCTCAATGCTGGCGTTCAGGGAAAGAAGATTGGTCTGGGCAGCAATATCTGTGATCAGTTCCGTTGCTTCCCGGATCTGCTGGGCGGATTGATTGGTAAGGTTGGTTTGTTTCTGCACTTCTTTGACAGAATCTTTTGTCTTCTCACTGATCTCTGTCAGTTCTTCCAGATTTCTGCCGGCCGTCTTATTGTATTCCTTCATTTTTTCCGAGCTGCTGTTCAATGTCTCTACATTCAGGGAGGTTTCTTCCAGCGCCTGTCCCATTTCGTTTACCCTCTGATTGGCGGACATCGTCTCGTGAGCCTGGCTGGTAGCGCCGCCGGCGATCTCATCTACAGCTATATTGACATTGCTGATAGAGGTTGAGATCAATTTAAAGGAAGAGGCAAACTTTTCGGAAAATTCCTCCAGTGCCTTGGAAGAATCGGTGATACTGGTGATGATTTCATGCAGAGAATTGATCAGGCTCTGTATGGCCCTTGCGATATCCCCCACTTCATCTCCGCGGTCCAGAAGCTGAGGTCTCATTTCAAAATTCAGCACACCCCTGGCGACATTCCCAAGATTACGGACAGCGCCATCCAGACTCTTCACAATGCGGATCACCATAAAGAGAACGATGATAAAGGTTACAATAAACATGCCAAACATTGCCAAAGACATTGAAAGGATTGTGCTTCTCATTCCCTTAATGACCTGATCCCGGCTCCGGCCGCAGAAGATGCTGCCAATGACATCTTTCGTGCCTGGCTGGTACAGAGGTACATAATAACCGGAATAAGGTTTGCCAAAAAGCTTGATATCAGTGGAGAAATAGTCCTCGCCTTTCTGAAGCTTTTCATAAATTTCAGCGGAGATCTTAGTGTTGATCTCCCGTTTTCCAGTCTCATCCGTAAGGGTGGTGAGGATACGGGTATCTCCATAAAAGAGCGATAATTCTACATCCTGCTCCTCCTTTATGCGATCGATCAGGTCGTAATCCCCACTCAGTGTCTTTGTGCCTTTGGTAAGGGTATCGCCGTTCATGGCAAATTCACCACCGTCGCCCAGTTCCGAGTAGGTCTGGCGGATGCTTCTTGCGATTCCGCTGACTTCCCGTTCCACCAGGTTGTCCGACAGGTCATTTTGCTTTACGGCGCCGAGCACAATACCGATGACCGTGATAAGCAGGATCGGTATCGCTACAGTCAGGCTGAGTTTTAATGCCAGCCGAATTCCCTTTTTTTCTTTCATAAAAATGTTCCCCCTTTAAATAAAATTAATTTGTATTATAATTTTAAGTAATCATATTATACCTTTTTATCCCAAATATTGCAAGAAAAAAGGATAACTTGTTTGATATTGTTTTATATTGACATAGGAGAAAAAATATTATATTATTAAGGAAATAAAAGGGAGTAGCTGGCACGAAAGTGTTTGCGGCGCCGTCAGTACGAGAGCCATGCTCAGCTGGATGGAATCATCGGGCTGCTATGAGTGATCCGGTCCGTAACGAAGCAGCGAGACTTTTGTTGTAATTTTGAAATACAGATTGCAGCAAAAATCTCGTTTTTTTGTTGCACAATTATGAGACCGGAATATGATCCGGAGAAACGGAGGAAATATGGCAGTACAGATTATACTACTGGGGGCGGGCTTTTTTCTATTGGTAAAAGGGGCTGATTATTTTGTGGAGGGCGCGGCAGGAATCGCAGACCGCTTTGGAATACCACAGCTGGTTATCGGGCTTACGATTGTGGCGATGGGAACCAGTGCGCCAGAGGCGGCTGTCAGTATGACAGCTGCGTTGAAGGGGAGTGCGGGGATAACGGTTGGAAATGTGATTGGGAGCAACACATTTAATACCTTGGCTATACTGGGTATTACAGCATGTATTGTGCCATTGACAGTAGCGGGGACTACCCTGCGATTTGATCTGCCATGTATGCTGGGAGCTACCGCGCTTCTGCTGGGGATCGGTCTGACGGGGGAAAAGATCACATTCTGGGAGAGTATGCTGCTGCTGGCTGGTTTTGTTATCTATCTGGCATGCTTGTTCCGAATGGCGATACAGGAGAGAGAGAAGGGCTACGGTGAGTCTTTGGAAAACGAAAGAGAGAACTATGGAATGGCTAAGCTGGCGGCGATGGGGGGCGTTGGGCTTTTGCTGATCATAATGGGAAGTGATATATCCGTGGATGCGGCGGTGAAAATCGCAGGAGAGATGGGGGTAAGTGAAAGAGTGATCGGCCTCACGATAGTTGCTGTGGGGACGTCGCTGCCAGAGCTGGTTACTTCGGTATCGGCGGCGGCAAAAGGAAAAGCGGATATCGCGATTGGAAACATTGTAGGAAGTAATATATTTAATGTTTTGTTCATTGTAGGGATCACTGCCTGTATCACCCCTGTGCCTTTTCTGGAGGCCTTCATTCCAGATACCCTCATTGCGGCAGCGTCAGGGCTTCTTCTCTTAATCTGTGTGCGGAAGAAAAAACTGACCAGGGCAGGAGGAGCACTTCTCTTGACAGGATACATAATTTACTTTATATATTTGGTATAATATTAATTGAGAAAAAATGGATGAAAAGGAGGCATATGTGATGCGAAAGACCAAGATTATCTGTACCATGGGACCGGCAACAGATAAAGAGGGGGTGCTTGAGGCACTGATCCATGAGGGGATGAATGTGGCGAGGTTCAATTTTTCCCATGGTAGCCATGAAGAACAGAGACGCCGGATGGAGATGGTAAGGGAGTTTAGGCAGAGATGTGATAAGCCGGTAGCGATGCTTCTGGATACAAAAGGACCAGAGATCCGCACTGGGGTTTTTGAGGGAGGAAAGGCGGTGCTGGAGCAGGGGCAGCAGTTTATCCTTACCTGCCGCGAGACTCTGGGAAATTCTACCAGGGTTTCTGTGACGTATCCCAAACTATATGAAGATGAAAAACCGGGAAACCGTATTCTGATTGATGACGGGCTGATTGAGATGGTGGTGAAAGAGGTCCGGGGTGAGGATATTATCTGTCAGGTGGTGAATGGAGGCGTAGTTTCTGACCATAAAGGAGTCAATGTGCCAAATGTCCACATCCGCCTTCCCTACATGAGCGAAAAAGATAGAGAAGACATCCTGTTTGGGATCCAGCAGGATGTGGATTTTGTGGCAGCATCCTTTACCAGAACCGCGGAGGATGTGAAGCAGATCCGTCAGCTGCTGGATGAAAATGGCGGAGAGGACATTAATATCATTGCCAAGATCGAAAATGCGGAAGGGGTGGAGCGGATCGATGAGATCATACAGGCGGCAGACGGTATTATGATCGCCAGAGGCGATATGGGGGTGGAGGTGCCGGATGAAGAGGTGCCGGTCATACAGAAGATGATCATCAAAAAAGTATACGAGGCGGGCAAACAGGTGATCACAGCAACTCAGATGCTGGATTCCATGATAAAGAACCCGAGACCTACCAGGGCGGAGACTGCCGATGTGGCAAACGCCATCTATGATGGAACCAGTGCCATCATGCTCTCTGGAGAGACGGCGGCAGGAAACCATCCGGTGGAGGCGTTGAAGACGATGGTTCGTATCGCTGAGCGCACGGAAAGGGACGTAGATTATCGGAAGCGTTTTTTCCAGCATGAAAGAAAAGCAAATCCGGATATTACGGATGCCATCTGCCATGCCACCTGTACCACTGCCCATGATCTGAATGCCAGAGGGATCGTTACTGTGACGAAATCCGGGCGTTCTGCCCGGATGATCTCCAGATACCGTCCGGACTGTGACATCATTGGATGTGCCATGTCGGAAAAGGTGACAAGGCAGCTGAACATGTCCTGGGGGGTGACACCAATACTGTTGGAAGAAAAGAATAAGGTATTTGAGCTCTTCGACTATGCGACAGAAGCGTGTCTCCAAAGAGGACTGGTCCACAAGGGAGATGTGGTGGTATTCACTTCGGGAGTTCCCATTGGCATTTCTGGAACTACCAATATGATCAAAGCCCAGATCATAGCCTGATCCGGGAGGGCTCGTATTGAAAAAATATCTTTTAGGTTGACTTTTGCCTTCTTTTGGTTATAATTATACTTGGGAAACGATTTGATTTTATAGATTCCGCGAGAGTACATCGCGAAACCAAATAAAAACTACTTAGGAGGTAAATTTCTCATGGCAACAAAGGCTAATTACAAACTTGACGAAATTGGTGCTGGCAAAGTTGGTTTTTCCAAGACCCGTGCCATCATCGAAGCTGGATTTTATGGTAACAATGTAGTAAAGGTAAACACATTGAAGGAGGCATATAATCTGGCTAAAAATTCACCGGGAACGATCGTTACAGATATGCCTGTATACAGAGGAGAAGAGTTCGGTCTCGATGCAGACGCGAAAGTACTGCTTTTTAATGATGGCGCCGTAACAGGACGTTATGCGGCAGCACGCCGTATCAAGGGAGAGCCGGGCGTAGATGCTCCAAAGCTGGATAAAGTAGTTATGGACGCAATGTACAAGACCCGTTTCAAAAAGCTCTATCATGCCACCGTATTTGTAGGTCTGGATCCGGAGTTTATGGTAAAGGCACACCTTCTGATCCCGGAAGGGGAGGAGAACCTGATGTACAACTGGATGCTGAACTTCCAGTACATGTCAGATGAATATGTAAAAATGTATAAAGAGTCACAGCCGGTAGGCGGCGGTAAAGAGGCAGATATCTATATCTTCTCCGATCCCCAGTGGGAGCCGACACCGAGCCCGGATGTGGATTACAGCTGCCTGAGCGATGACAGGACACTCTGCTATTTCGATACAAATGAGAACTGTGCAGCCATCCTTGGTATGAAATATTTTGGTGAGCACAAAAAGGGAACTCTTACCATGGCGTGGGCGATCGCAAACCGCAACGGTTATGCTTCCTGTCACGGTGGACAGAAAGAATATACCCTTTCTGACGGTTCAAAATATGTAGCTTCCGTATTCGGTCTTTCAGGATCCGGTAAATCTACACTGACTCATGCAAAGCATGGCGGAAAATATGGTGTTACGGTTCTTCATGATGACGCTTTCATCATCAATACCGATACCTGTTCTTCTGTAGCTTTGGAGCCTACTTATTTTGACAAGACAGCAGATTATCCGACAGGATGCCCAGACAACAAGTATCTGCTCACTGCCCAGAACTGTTCTGCTACAATGGACGAGGATGGAAAGATCCAGCTCGTAACAGAAGACATCCGTAACGGCAATGGACGTGCGATCAAGTCCAAACTCTGGTCACCAAACCGTGTTGACAAGATTGGTGAGCCTGTAAACTCCATTATCTGGATCATGAAAGATCCTGCTATCCCGCCGGTAGTAAAACTCAAAGGATCTGCCTTGGCTTCCGTAATGGGTGCAACCCTTGCCACAAAGACTTCTACTGCTGAGCGTGTGGCAGCCGGAACAGACCTGAATGCACTTCGTATCGTACCATATGCAAACCCGTTCAGAACCTATCCGCTGGTAAATGACTATGAGAAATTCAAAAAGCTGGTAGAGGAAAAGAACGTAGATTGTTACATCGTAAATACCGGTGACTTCATGGGCAAAAAGGTACAGCCAAAAGATACTCTTGGGATCCTTGAGTCTATCGTAGAAGGAAAAGCCCAGTTCAAGCAGTGGGGACCATTTGAAGATATCGAGATCATGGATTGGGAAGGATTTATTCCGGATCTGAACGACAATGACTATAAAGCTGCCCTGAAGAGCGCTATGGAGCATCGTGTAAGTGCTGTAGAGAATTTTGCTACAGCAAAAGACGGATATGACAAACTTCCGGACGAGGCACTCCAGGCAGTAAAGAAACTGGTAGCTGCACTTAGCTGATTATAAATTGTCTCAGAAAAATAAATTGATTTAGACATAAGCACTCTTTCTCTGTAAAAGTAAAAGTTAGTTTCATGGGAAAGGGTGCTTTTGTGGTCTGCTGATAACATCTGGCGGGAAATTGTTGTTTACATTTCCTCATAAGTATGTTATTCTATCCTTGCAGACGGAAATCACAAGAATTCATAATTTTCTTGAACTTTCTATATATCTGTGATAGTATATAAATATAAACAAAAGGGTGTTTATGATTCCGCTGCAGACCACAAGAAGTTTTTAATTATATGATGCGGCGGAATGCAGATATCCAGTGTTGTTGGGGCAGTGTTTTTTCTTGCATTCCTGCATGAAAGAGGAGGGTGTGTTGGGAAAAACAACAGGGATACTGAATTATCGGCAGCTCCATACCCATGAGATTTATGCAAATCTTGAATATCCGGCGGAAGATGAGGAGGTTACAAGACTGCTGCAGTTTATTGGGGACACAAATAATCCCGAGATTTCACGGGATGGTTTTCAAAACCTGTCAGCCCGCGTGGAATATTTGAAAAATGAGACAGGGGGTGCAGGATATATGTGTGAATTGATGGAGAGAGAATGGAATAATGGCCGGGAAGAAGGGCGTAAAGAAGGGGAACTGTTTCATCTGATCGATCAGGTGGTCAAAAAACGTGACAGGAAAATAACAGTGGAAGGAATTGCCGATGCGCTGGAGGAGGAAGAGGTGATGATTGAGCGGATTTTACTGGCGGCTGCCAGGGCAGGATCGAATGAAGTGCAGGAGATCTATGCTTGTTTGCAATAGGTGGAGGGTGGTTTTGTAAAACCAGTGTTGTAAAAAGGGTAAATTGTGTAGAAAGATTAGCTTGATGATGCCAAAATACGCTATTCATATTCATGGCGAGTTTGAGTTGGCACCGTCAGGCAGTGAAGGAGGGATATCATGAAACGAATTTGTTCCATAGCAGTTGTGTTTGCTCTTCTGGGGAATGTTTTTTTATGCCAGGGAGCTGTGGCGGAAGCAAAGGCCAGGCCTGTTTTGAATAAGAAAAATGCAACTATGACAGTTGGTGCAAAACTGCAGTTAAGATTGAAAAATAATACAAAAAAGATCCGTTGGAGCAGTTCAAACCAGAAAGTGGCAAAGGTTTCAAGCCGTGGTCTGGTGACAGCGAAAATAACGGGCGGTGCCCGTATAACAGCAAAAGCTGGCGGAAAGAAATACTTATGCCGTATTAAGGTGGTGGCGAAAACAAAGAGCTCTTATGCCGAAAGGGTTTTAAAACTGGTGAATAAAGAACGCGCTAAGGCAGGAAGGAAAGCGCTAAAGCTGGATGCTTTGCTGAATCGTACTGCCATGGTACGTGCCAAAGAGATCACAAAGGTGTTTTCCCATGACCGTCCAAATGGAAGCAGCTGTTTCAGCATTTTGAAAGAAATAGGAATCTCTTACCGGGCCGCAGGAGAAAATATCGCAGCTGGCCAGCAGACGCCGGAAGAGGTGGTGAATAGCTGGATGAATTCCGACGGCCACCGCGCTAATATCTTATCAGCGGATTTTGAAAAACTAGGAGTCGGTTATGTGGAGACTGACGGAGTATATAAGCACTACTGGGTACAGCTGTTTTTGGCTTAGTTTACCCACGTTTATCTGTACGCTCACCTACATTGATTTTTTTCTTGACAAAAAGGATCACACAGGCTATAATAATTTAGCATGCGTTCTTGTGGTCTTTTTGTATACAAAAAATTCCGCCGGATGTAATAAAAAACGGATTCTTTTGGGAAATCCGGGCTAAAATCAATTACAGGAGGTGAAAATTAATGCCAACTTTTAACCAATTAGTAAAGCAGGGTAGAAAATCGGTTGCTAAGAAGTCAAATTCTCCAGCACTTCAGTACACCTACAACTCACTGAAAAAGAAATCTACAGAGAGTGCTTCGCCACAGAAGCGCGGTGTATGTACTGTTGTTCGTACTGCTACGCCGAAAAAGCCTAACTCAGCACTTCGTAAGATTGCCAGAGTTCGTCTTTCTAACGGTATTGAGGTAACCAGCTATATTCCGGGCGAAGGCCATAACCTTCAGGAGCATAGTGTTGTTATGATCCGTGGTGGAAGAGTAAAAGACCTTCCAGGTACCAGATATCATATCATCCGTGGAACCCTTGATACTGCTGGTGTTGCTAACAGAAAGCAGGCTCGTTCCAAATATGGTGCGAAGAGACCGAAAGCAGGAAAATAAACCTTTCCTGAAAAGAAAATTTCCGTTATAAAAAATGGCGGTAAGATTTTCAAGACGGGGAATGCGCATGATCATGGCGTATCTCCGGATTACAGAGTTACTGTAATTACTAATTTAAAAGTACCGGATTAATTTTTGCATCATTATTTTATAGAGACAGTCCGTGATGGTGCGGGCTGTAAACGAAACGAAGCAAGACTTAAGCTGGTGCGGACACTAGTAGTGAGTACCTGTGAATTAATATTATTATTAAGGAGGGAAGTAACGTGCCACGTAAAGGACATATTCCAAAAAGAGATGTGCTGGCAGATCCAGTTTACAAAAACAAAGTTGTAACAAAGCTGATCAACAACATTATGTTGGACGGTAAAAAGGGTGTGGCTCAGAGGATCGTTTATGGTGCTTTCGAGGAAATCGCAGAGAAGACCGGAAAAGATGCACTGGACGTATTTGAAGAGGCGATGAACAACGTAATGCCTGAACTTGAGGTAAAGGCGAGACGTATCGGTGGTTCCACATACCAGGTTCCGATCGAAGTAAAACCAGACCGCAGACAGGCCCTGGCACTTCGCTGGCTGACCCTTTATTCACGTAACCGTGGAGAAAAGACAATGAAAGAAAGACTTGCCAGTGAGATCATGGATGCAGCTAACAATACTGGGGCATCTGTAAAGAAGAAAGAAGATATGCACAAGATGGCAGAGGCAAATAAAGCCTTCGCTCATTACAGATGGTAAAAGGCAGAGTTTGAAGCCGCGAAGGCTTCCGCCTTTGCACACTATCGTTGGTAAAGAGAGAGGCTGCTTGAAGCAAACGCTTCAGCCTTCGCTCATTACAGATGGTAAAGAAAAGCAACGAGTTGCTTTTCTTAGAAAGTTTTCTGACGCAGACTTTTGCCTGAAGAACGAGGAAAATTGTGCATTAGACGAAAATAAATTAGGAGGAAAGAACCTTGGCTGGAAGAGAATATCCATTAGAGCGTACCAGAAATATTGGTATCATGGCTCATATCGATGCTGGTAAGACTACGCTTACAGAGCGTATTCTGTATTATACTGGTGTCAATTATAAAATCGGTGAGACTCATGATGGTGCTTCCACAATGGACTGGATGGAGCAGGAGCAGGAAAGAGGTATTACCATTACTTCTGCAGCTACTACCTGCCACTGGACACTGGAAGATCACCACAAGGCAAAACCAGGTGCTTTAGAGCATCGTGTCAACATTATTGACACCCCTGGACACGTTGACTTTACGGTAGAAGTAGAGCGTTCCCTTCGTGTTTTGGATGGTGCTGTCGGTGTGTTTGATGCAAAAGCTGGCGTTGAGCCTCAGTCTGAAAATGTATGGCGTCAGGCTGACACATACAATGTACCGCGTATGGCATTCATCAATAAGATGGATAAAATGGGCGCAGACTTTTTCTATTCGGTTCAGACGATCATTGACCGTCTGGGCAAAAATGCCATTCCTGTTCAGATTCCGATCGGAAAAGAAGACGATTTTATTGGTCTGATCGATCTATTTGAGATGGAAGCATATTATTACAAAGACGATAAAGGTGAAGATATCGAGATCACGGAGATTCCGGATGATCTGAAGGATCTTGCTGACGAGTGGCACAGCAATCTTGTAGAGAAGATCTGTGAGCTGGATGATGATCTGATGATGCAGTATCTGGAAGACCAGGAACCATCTGTTGAAGATCTTAAAAAGGCTCTTCGTAAAGGAACGATCGCATGTGAGGCAGTTCCTGTATACTGTGGTTCCGCTTACAAAAATAAGGGTGTTCAGAAGATGCTGGACGGTGTTATTGAGTACATGCCGGCTCCTACAGATATTCCTGATATTACGGGAACAGATGAAGAGGGCAATGAGATTACCCGTAAATCATCTGACGACGAGCCATTTTCTGCTCTGGCATTCAAGATCATGGCTGACCCATTTGTTGGTAAACTGGCATTCTTCCGCGTGTATTCCGGTACATTAAATTCCGGTTCCTACGTATTGAATGCTACTAAAGGAAAGAAAGAGCGTGTTGGACGTATCGTTCAGATGCATGCCAACAAGCGTAATGAGATTGATAAAGTATATGCTGGTGATATTGCGGCAGCAGTTGGCTTTAAGATGACGACTACTGGTGATACGATCTGCGACGAGCAGCATCCGGTTATTCTGGAGTCCATGGAATTCCCAGAGCCGGTAATCGAGCTTGCGATCGAGCCAAAGACAAAGAACGACCAGGGTAAAATGGGTGAAGCTCTTGCAAAACTTGCAGAAGAAGATCCTACCTTCCGTGCTCATACGGATTCAGAAACTGGTCAGACGATCATCGCCGGTATGGGTGAGCTTCATCTGGAGGTTATCGTTGACCGTCTGCTCCGTGAGTTCAATGTAGAAGCAAATGTAGGTGCTCCACAGGTTGCTTACAAAGAAACCTTTACCACACCGGTTGACGTTGACAGCAAATATGCGAAACAGTCTGGTGGCCGTGGACAGTATGGTCACTGTAAAGTTAAATTCGAGCCTATGGATCCAAACGGCGAAGAAACATTCAAGTTTGAGTCTACGGTAGTCGGTGGTGCGATTCCGAAGGAATACATCCCTGCTGTCGGCGAGGGTATTGAAGAAGCAGCACAGGCTGGTATTCTTGGTGGATTCCCCGTACTTGGTGTATATGCAAATGTATGGGATGGTTCCTATCATGAAGTCGATTCCAGTGAGATGGCATTCCATATTGCTGGTTCTATGGCATTCAAGGACGCAATGAAGAAAGGTAATCCTGTTCTCCTTGAGCCGATCATGAAGGTAGAAGTTACAATGCCGGAAGAATATATGGGTGATGTAATCGGAAGCCTGAATGCAAAACGCGGTCAGATCGAAGGTATGGATGATATCGGCGGTGGTAAGCTGGTTCGTGCATTTGTACCTCTGGCAGAGATGTTTGGCTACTCCACGGAGCTGCGTTCAGCAACTCAGGGACGCGGTAATTACTCCATGTTCTTTGAGAAATACGCACAGTGTCCGAAAAATGTTCAGGACAAAGTTCTTGCACAGAAGTCAGACAAATAGCAATAACGAAAAAGCAGACAGTTAACACAGAACTGTGTGCATGAATATATTTTGTTGAATCAGGCAGATTTAACAAAGGAAAGCCGATAACTTTTATGAATTAGGGATTGATTTTTTTGGAAATATCCCATATAATAGAGACATATTGGCAATCAGAGCAAAATTTCTAAAACAAAATAAAAAATATGTTAGGAGGACGTTTAGAAATGGCTAAGGAAAAGTATGTAAGATCGAAACCACATTGTAACATTGGTACAATTGGTCACGTAGACCATGGTAAGACAACATTGACAGCAGCTATCACTGCTACACTTGCTGCAAGAGTAGAGGGTAATGCAGCTGTAGATTTCGCAAATATTGATAAAGCTCCAGAAGAGCGTGAAAGAGGTATCACAATTTCCACAGCTCACGTTGAGTATGAGACAGAGAACAGACATTATGCACACGTTGACTGCCCGGGACATGCTGACTACGTTAAGAACATGATCACTGGTGCGGCACAGATGGATGGTGCGATCCTCGTTGTTGCTGCTACTGACGGTGTTATGGCTCAGACAAAAGAGCACATCCTTCTTTCCCGTCAGGTAGGTGTACCTTATATCATCGTATTCATGAACAAATGTGATATGGTTGATGACGAAGAGCTTCTTGAGCTGGTAGAGATGGAGATCACAGAGATCCTTGAAGAGTACGAGTTTACAGATTGCCCGATCATCAAAGGTTCTGCACTTGGTGCACTGGAAGACCCAAGCAGCAAATGGGGCGACGCTATCATGGAGCTCATGAAAACAGTTGATGAGTATATTCCGGATCCAGAGCGTGACACAGATAAGCCATTTGTAATGCCTGTCGAGGATGTATTCTCTATTACAGGACGTGGTACAGTTGCTACAGGACGTGTAGAGGCTGGTACACTTCACCTCAATGATGAAGTAGAGATCGTTGGTATCAAAGAGGAAACACGTAAGGTTGTTGTAACCGGTATCGAGATGTTCCACAAAGAGCTGGATGAGGCTCAGGCTGGAGACAATGCTGGTGTACTTCTTCGTGGTGTTCAGAAGAACGAGATCGAGAGAGGACAGGTTCTTTCTCAGCCAGGTTCCCTTACCTGCCATACAAAGTTCACAGCACAGGTTTACGTACTGACTAAGGACGAGGGTGGACGTCATACTCCATTCTTCAACAACTACCGTCCACAGTTCTATTTCCGTACAACGGACGTAACTGGTGTGATCGAGCTTCCAGCTGGCACAGAGATGTGTATGCCTGGTGATAACGTAGAGATGACCATCGAACTGATCCACCCAATCGCTATGGATCAGGGTCTTACATTCGCTATCCGTGAGGGTGGACGTACAGTAGGATCAGGTCGTGTGGCTACGATCATTGAGTAATTAGAATTTATTCAGTAAAATCAAGGCTTCCAGGGTTTTCCTTGGGAGCCTTTTTATGTGTTAAATAATTAAAATGAGTGTGAGCGGTGCTGAAAAGAGGAAAAGATGTTTAGTTATGCTTGTTTGATGTTAAATACAATAGGCTTTTTCTAAAGAAAACAAATATTACATGCATAAAAACGTGAAAAACGCACAAAATTACTGACATAGAATTCAAAAAAGCTATATCATATATTATCTAGGAAGTGATGTGATATGTTAGTACAGTTTATGTTAAAAAATGTTCTGTCGTTTAAGGAAGAGACAATTTTAGACATGACAGCAATTAATGCGTATAAGGAACATCAATGTAATTTAAATGACAGATATGGAAAAGCAAGTTATGTTGCGGCTGTGTGCTAAAATCGTGGCAGATACAGACCTTTACGAAACAGACAAGGAAGTGCAAAATCTGATAGACTGGGTATGTCTGTCGGAGCAGATAAAGGAAAACAACAATACAATCCGCAATCTGACCGGGGAATATAAGAAGATAGAGCCGGATTGCCGGGAGGGAGTGCGGGCGCAGTTGGATCGCATGAAAGAACTCTGCAAAGAGCGCAATAATCTTTATGAGAAACAGAACGACTTGAAAGGCCAGAAGTGGAAAATAGAAAAATCGTTAAAACGATAATAAATGTGGGGTGCGGTGGTTGCTGCGTCCTATATTTTTGTGGTAAATGAGGAACGGAAGTGATATAATTAAATGAACAAATCGGGATTTGCAGATGAATTTCTTGAACTTTCCTTATTTTTCAAGGCTTTTCAAGCTTCATACAGTGAATTGCTATGTACTTGCCCTCGTTTTTGCCCTTATGGGCAACTTACAAGGGCAGATTTTAATTATACGACGATCAAAAATGCAAAATAGGTTGTTTTCTAGCTAGAATTTACATATAATATAAGTGAAAGTGAGGTGCATATAAAATGACAATAGATACAAACACAATGATTTCAATTACAGAAGCAAATCAAAATTTTTCAAAAGTAACCAAGGTAGTTGACGAACATGGAACGGCAGTTATTCTAAAAAATAATGTACCCAGATATTTGGTTATTGATTTCAGTAAAGCGGAAAAAGAAAAAGTTGCCGGTAATGAAGATGTATTTGCAATATCTGAAAGGTTAATAAAACAGAATACGGAAGCATATGAGGTTCTTGCAAGATGAATATTTTAAGCAAAGAACAGGTGCTAAAACTTCATGCAAGTTTAATAAAAGCTACTGGAGGAATTGACGGTATTCGTGATGAAGGAATGTTGGATTTAGCGTTAAATAA
>CAJUAU010000023.1 GCA_910584645.1 uncultured Eubacterium sp. | reverse complement strand
AAGGTGCTGACCAAAGATGGGCAAAATATTTTTATTTATTTGACCCTGACATCATCCTATCAAATAAAAAAAACAGATCCCTGCTCCGGAATTATATCTTCCAGGATAAAGGATCTGTTATTATGTTCTTTTCACATTGCGGCCTACGCGCGCTCTACTTTGCCCGAACGAAGGCAGGAAGTACAAACATACATTTTTTTTGTTCCGCCATTTACCTTTACTCTTACCGATTTGAGATTCGATTTCCACATTTTATTGCTTCTTCTGTGAGAATGGCTCACTGCATTTCCGAAATGTACGCTCTTATCACAAACTGCACACCTTGCCATGAAAAGCACCTCCTTCTATCTTCAACTTAACTTATAAACTTTGTTCATTCACACACAACATGACTATTTTACCAAAATTTGCAGCATAATGCAAGAAAAAAATTAATATTTTACAATGTTTTTTAATCATGACGTCCGTGAACACTCTACTTCTCTTCTTTGTCTCCCTCTGCATCGTCTTTCTTCTTGAATTTTTCCACAAATTCCGGAACCATATCCAGCAGCTTGGTGATACCATCCTGGTTCTTCACATTTACCAGTTTAGAATTGCCATCCTTGATGACAAGTACGGCGCTTGGCTGGATTTTTCCACCCATACCGCCTCCTCCATTATTTTTCTTCGCGGTATCATCGGTAAAGGCGCCGGCAGCCACTCCGAAACTAACATCCACCAGGGGAAGCACGATGGTTCCATCCTCAAAGCGTACCGCATCACCGATCACCGTTTTTGTGGTAATAAAATTATCCATCCCCTTAAACAGAGATTCTACCGTATCGTTAAAACTATTCTCTTTCATTATCATAACCTCTCTTTCTGATCCCTCTTAAATCAATTTTAAAATCTTACGAACACATCGTTTTATGTCATCATCCATGTATCCCCTCATGAATAACCTGAGAAAATAAACAGCACGAACCTTTCCCTTGGCATATCCCTCCGCCACAAATATCTTTTCCTCAAAATCCGGCAGGATCTTCAGGCCCTCGGTGTAAGCTGCCGGGCACATACTCACAGCTCCCAGGATCCAGCCTGTGGTACAGGGATCCCCTGTCCCAAAAGAAATCTTTCCCTGAACCCTGTCCGGCATCAGATAGCGGATCAGTGCTGCCAGCTCTTTCTTTATCTTTTTGAGACCGGATCGATGTTCATAACTCCGGATAAATGTAATTATACTAGATATCTTATCAAATGAAAAGGACTTTTTATTCCCTCTGGCAGCCTTCCCTTTATTTTGGTTTTCCCCTGCCACATGATCCTCATAATCCGTCTCCACATCTACTTTCCGGGCATCTTGTCCTTCCCTGTAGGAATTCTCCTGCTTTTCTGCCTCGTCACAGAGGTCGTCCACCAGCTCCACACGGCTTCTGGTCCCATGGTGTTCCTTATATTCTCTCTTTTGTTTTTTTTCCCGACGGAACAAATACTTTAGGTTCCGGACATCCATCCCAAACAGTTTGATCCTGATCTGGTCTCCCGACAGGGATTTGCAGATCTGGACCGCCCGGAGAAACCAGGAAACCCGGAATCCCAGCCGGACAGGTTTTCCCTCTCTGAACTCCACTGCATAACGCACTGGGATAAAGAGCAGGGACCCGCTGGCAAACAACACCAGGAACAGTACCACCAGCAGCAGAATCCCCAAAAATTTCAATATCGCAAGTATAATTGCCAATCCATTCACCTCCGGACTGTCTTACCTGGCTGAAAACGCTCCCGCCGGAATAACTGCCTGGGATCGAATCCAATATCCTTTCTGTAACCTTCTGTCATGATCCGGCGAAGCATCTCTACAGCTCCCTTGTAATGCCTGGAGACGCCAATGATATATATGTCAGTATACCCATAATACCGGAAAAACATCTCACTTGTACTCATGATTTCAAATAAATTTTCCCTGTTATTGGCAAGCATTATGATATAATAGCTCTTTTTCCAAGGCAGCTTCTGCCAGAAACTTCTTTTCTCAATGGTTTTTCTGCACTTTTCTTCTTCTCTTCTGACAGGCTGATCCATGTAAAGATCATCGTACCAATATATCATTTTTTCCTCCATCACTGTCACAAATCATCTGGTCTTTACCAGCGCTCTTCCTCATTCATCATCTGCTCCAGCTCCAGAATTACCGCCGCTTTTTCCGAAACATCCTGGCACCCGAATAAATTTGTACGGATATATTCCTCCACCTCCCTGGTTCCCGGGAAACCGACGGGAAGCTTCTCCAGAACTGCTGCCATGACTGCTTTTTTTACCGGTCGATTACATTCCGCCAGCTTCCTGGAAATCTCTTCTGCCAGCTCTGCCGCTACCTGGGCTGCCTTTTGTTCATCTACTGTTTCTTCTTGATCTCCCTCATCCAGATCCACAAACAGGCTGTCCGATAACAGATTTGCGATTCGGGTATATTCTTCAAATTCCTGTTCCAGATCCAGTTCTTTCAGAACTTCCTGACATGAACTTTTCACCTCAAAAAGCACCGCTTCCAGATAACTGGATTGTTCCACACATGCCTCAATCCTGCCTTCCAGCTTTTCCAGTTCCTCTTCCTGAAGTTCGCCTTTTACAACAGCAGAGAGGATCCGGCGGCTAATCTTCTGCGTCTCTGTATTTTTGTCATTATGCAGTTTTGCGAGACCAAAAGCATAACATCCATTGACCACCTTCTGGAGGGAATAATAAAAATCCGTAATCTCTCTGATCTTTTTACTGACCTGCTCCAATCTGCCACAAAGCCCCTCATAGGTATCGGCATCCAGTTCCCTGAAATCCATCCCCTCCAGTTCTGACAAAAATGAATAGATCTCATCCTCTGTACTCTCTTCCAGAGGATGGAGCATCGCCGCAGAGCGGATCATATAGGCAAATCCCTCCAGGGAAGCTGCATCGCTTCCTTTATAAAGTGTTACCGTTTGTTCTATTTTTTCCAGCAGCTTATTTTTTGTCATGTGGACGGGAAGAATTCCCATCAGCAGCTGCAGCCGGTCTCTGATGATGCTCTGATCCTCATGGGCAGCGACAAAAACCATAAGCCGCTTTACAAATTCTTCCTCCTGAATCCCGCTCAGCCGGTTTTCCAGCTCTTTGTCTTCCGTAAAACACATTTTCATGCGATCCAGCACATATTCATAACAGATCAGCCGATCCGTATAAAAGGTATACTGTTCCATTGTTTTCGTGATGCGGCCGCGGATCTCCTGAAGTCCCTCCAGCATCTCCGGGATCTCTTCCCTGGATATTCCCGTCAGCCTCTGCAGCTGGGATATCACTTCCTCACAAAGTTCTTTTTCATCCTGGGTGATACCATGGTATTCCGGCAGGGAATCCACCAGCAGATAGCTGGAAAAAACCAGTTCCACAGCCGAATAATCCAGATATGTGTCCGCCAGCAGATTTCGGTAAACCGGCAGATTCTTCCGTAAATTCTTCCCCCGGTCAATGTCCCGGATCAATCTTCGCACATCGCTCATTTTAACAATCCTTTCCCCGGTTCCTATTCTTCCTTTAGTATATCAATGCCCAGTCCCTCATCCACTTCAACCCGTCAGTGACATAAGCTGCACTGACCGGCTGTCCCGATAATACCGGATAAAACATCAGGAACAGGGCGAAGGCCGCGGCACAGTATGCGAAGGCCAGCCAGCGCTTCTTTTTATTTTCCCCGATAAAGCAGTACATAGTATACCCAAGCATAAGCGCCACAAAGGGAACGCTCGGGAAATAGTGATAAGAAAAGGTACATCTCGGCACCAGCACCCATGGAAGATACTGCACCAGATAGGCAAAGATCAAAAACAGGGAAATGCTGTCCTTCTTTGCCACACAGCGGTAGATCATATAAATAAAAGCAAATATTCCTGCCCACCAGACCAGTGGATTCCCAAAAGCACTAATTCCCTCCTTCAGCTCACCAGCTACAGTGTTACAATAGTAGAACATCGGACGGATCATCGTCGGCCATTCATACCAGGTAGAGGAATATACATGCCCTTCTGTCAGAGAGGAATGATAATCAAACATGGACTTCTGGTTCAAGATCATCCGGCTCCAGAGCCCCAGTTTAGGATCATCTCCACGGAATGGGATGTAGGACAACAGATAGATCACTCCCGGGATCACCACAAAAAACAGGACACAGAAGGCCAGCGTCTTCCACATATTTTTCTGGAATACCTCAACGATATGGCTGTGGGAAATGCCGGCAGTCTCACCTCTCGGATTATCTCTGGCGATCCGGAACTCCATATACCGCTTGAACAGGATCGCAAAGAAAAATACAGCGAGACCGGCTCCCGCATAGATCGCGGTCCACTTGCTGGCACAGCCAAGCCCCATCATCAGCCCACTCAGTCCCAGGGGGATCAGAGTCTTTTTGAAATCCGTATCATAAAAGCTTGTCTGGGCATAGCAGTACATAAAATAAAACATCGCTATGATAAAAAAGGTTCCATATACGTCAATGGTAGCGATCCTGGTCTGGGTAAAGTGCATAAAGTCGAAAGAAAACAATGCCGTCACCACACCTGCCACCCAGGTTCTCCGAAACAGCCTCTTTCCAAACAGATACATAAAAGGAATCATGCCAATGCCAAAAAGGGTTCCTACTATTCGCCATCCGAAAGGATTCATGCCAAATGCCCTCACACCCAGGGAGATGAAGATCTTACCGAGAGGAGGATGGGTATTTTCATAGGAGCGGATCCCGTGGATCATCTCATACGCGGTTCTGGCATGGTACACTTCATCAAAATAAGTTCCGCTGCGGAATCCAAGCTCCGGATCAAACTCATCCTGTTCATCAAAGAGTTCCGGATACTGGGAGGCATTTTCCGGAACAATGTACTCCCCGGAAGTATCCTTAAAGACCAGTTCATTGAGCATGGCCTCATTGTGAAGCAGGGTCATCCGAAGATAACGGGCATTCACCTGGAATGGCTGTTTCTCTGCTTCTTCCGTTTCTCCGACAAACTCCACATCGTTCCATTTAAACACATCCCCGGCGCTCATGGTCCCAGCCGGAGTGTAGTTCGTACCGTCCTCGGACACCTCCACCTGGAAATTCCGCCCCTCATAGGTACCCGTAAAGGAGTACAGATTAGAAATACTTTTTGTTTCTCCGAAATCCAGCAGGATCTGGCTGCCAGTCTGCTCACCCACCCAGGATGTCTCCGGCGCACTCATCCGGCCAAGATCGTACAGGGCAAAGCAGGAGTACAGGATCATGATCGCAAACAACACGATAAAATCCACTTTTCCCATCTTATCTGCTTTCCGGGAGGGTGTAATGGAAAATTTATACCATTTCTCATCTTTTCCTGCATTTACATTCACAATTTTTCTCTTGTTCGCCTTTCCCTGATGAAGCTCCGGTTCATAGACGATTTTCCCTTTGTGCAGCGTTGCGTACAGAAGATAACCTGCCATAAAGACTGTAAGCATCGCCGTGGCTCCAATGGTATACCCTTCCGGTCCCGTAGTCCCCAGTTCCATGAAATAATGATATACGTGTACGATATTCACAAACTGGGCGACAGAAAGTCCCACATATACCCAGAACAGCTCTATGCAGGGACGAAGAATGAATCCCGCCAGCACCAGCACGATAGCAGGAAAGAGATATCTCTCGTGCATCCGCACAGAAAACAGGAACACGAAAGAGATCAAAACCGCCATACTGAGAAAATATTTTGACTTGTCCTCTTTCATTTTGTAAAAAACAAAACCGCTCAGAAGCACCGAGGCCACTATGGCGATGCTTCCCCAGGTCTGACATTTTAAAAACAAGAACTTATTGGTCTGTTCCACCCAGTTCTTTCCGAGGATCGCCCAGAAATTATAGGCATTCACGGTACAGTACTCAAACAGGCCGAGACTGTTTACATATTTCGGTACTACCACATCCAGCCCGAAGGGCACAGCAAACAAAAACATGGAAGCAATGGCACCCAGTCCCCCCGCCAGGTCCCGGAGCATTTTCTTCACGGTAAAATCCCGGAGAAATACCTGTTCAATGATCGTAAATATCAGGATCGGCGTAAACATAATGGTCTGGAATTTCAAAAGAGCCCCCAGACAGAACACAAAATATGCGGGAATCCGTTTTTCTTCCATACAGAGCCAGCAGGTCAGGAGAATCGTGAGGGTAAACACACTGTCTACCTGCCCCCACATGGAGGAATCTGCCACCACCATCGGATTCAGTACATAAATGGCGCAGATCATCAGTGACATTCCCTCGGAGAAACGTTTTTTTGCCAGCAGATAAAGCACCGCGCCGGCGCCGAGGTCACAGAGCATCGGAAACAGCTTGATGAGGTACTCTGCCGTCTGGGATCCGGTGTCAACACCAAAAATATGCCGGACAACTGCCATCAGCCAGAGAACAAACATATACCCCGGCGGATATCCGTTTCCTTCATCCACATAATAAAATTTGGATATACCATTGTCATAGATCATATCCGACCAAATCCGGAAACAACTCATATCCACGCTGTACGCATCAAATTTGACAGCAAAGATCGACTTGATCACCAGCGCTGCCCCCAACAGCAGCAAAAGATTGAACCACTGGGGACGCATGCTCTTTCTGCCAAGCACGATCTTTCCCTTAACTTCATTCTCAAACCATAGTAGATACAGTACCGCCAAAACGGTTACCATGATCACTACAACTGTAAACATATCATACATGATTTCTATTCCTTTCACTCATTGGTATTGTTCTTTCCAGCATCTCCCCGCCTCACATGTTCATGGGTAAAGAGATGGTCGGAACAGTATTCATAATTCCCTTCACATTTGGAGCAGAAACGGAACTCCAGAGCAGGAGAATCCTTCTCCGTCCGTCCGCATACAGCACACCGGTGCCTCGGTCCAGAAGCCTGCTGCTGCGCCGTATTACGATATACCACCCGCCGCTTTTTCTGCCTCATAGCTGCCCCGAAGCCCTGGGGATTTCTGGCGATCACATAAAAGATCACGAAATCAACCAGCGCCGCCACGATCAGCAGCATACTCATAATACTCCTGAAATCTCCTATCTGGATGCAATTCAAGATCTGTATGGCATTAAATCCAAGATAGAGATATCCCAGCCACTTCGCCTTCACCGGAATGATAAAATTGAAATAAAACCTCGTCTCCGGAAACAAAAAGGCAAATACGAGAAACAGGGACAGATTCAGGTTGTCCAGGCTGATCACCTTGGCAAGCTCCCTGCTGATCGCAAAAGCAAACACACTGCTGTTGGCATTGATCAGCACCAGATAGTAGCCAAAGACAGCCAGTACCGTCAGCAGGATCCCGGTAAAGTAAAACGCATTAAACCGGAAACTTCCCCAGATCCGTTCCAGCACACTTCCGATGCTGAAATAGACATAGAGGCTGATGGCATACAATATTATATTGAAAAAAGCCACCCCTCCCCCCTGCAGGCTTACCGAGGGATAGAGTACAAAGGTCACCAGACGCCACACCTGGCCATGCAGGATCTGGTAAATATCCAGGCTCAGATAGTTCAGATAGATCCCCTGGTCAAAAAGCCCCAGAAAGGTTCCAAGAATACTGATCCCCACCACATACCGCATGAGGCCGCGAATGGCATACCTTCCAAACTTTCGTTCCATTTTTGCAAACCATTTCATGTTTTATACCTCATTTCTTCACATTAAAACAGATTCTTCTTCTTAAAGAAAAGTACCACCAGGGATGTGATCACAAGAGTGCATGCCGTAATGATAAAAAAACCATAAGGACTGTGCCCCAGAGGAATATTATCAAAATTCATCCCGTAAAAGCTGGCGATCATCGTAGGTATCGACATCACAATGGTCACCGTAGACAAAAATTTCATTACTACATTCAGATTGTTGGAAATAACGGAAGCAAAGGCATCCATCATACCGCTGAGAATCCCGCTGTATATGTTCGCCATCTCGATGGCCTGCTTGTTTTCGACGATGACGTCCTCCAGCAGCTCCTCGTCCTCAGGATATTTTTTTACTTTTTCCGTCCGCAGCAGTTTTTCCAGCACCGTCTCATTAGACCGCAGGGAGGTGGTAAAGTACACCAGGCTCTTTTCCAGCTCCAGAAGCTCTATCAATTCTTTATTCTTCTGGGAAATATGCAGCTTTTCCTCGATCTGCTCGCTCTTGCGGTCAATGATCCGCAGGTAGCGCAGATAGGAGGTGGCATTGCGGTACAGGATCTGGAATACAAATCTTGTCCGCTTAAAGGTGAAAAATTCTTTCACCCGGTTATTCATAAATGCCTTAAGTACCGGCGTCTCCTCCAGGCACACCGTCACGATCAGCTGTTTGGTCATATAGATGCCAAGAGGGATCGTGACGTACCTGTCCTTTTCGTCCAGGGACGGAATATCTACCAGCACGACTACATAATCATCCTCCTGTTCGATACGTGACCGCTCCTCATCATCCAGCGGCGCCCTCAGGTCATCAATGTCGATCCCCGTCTCCTGCACCACCTGCTGGAGCTCTTCGTTGGTAGGTTTGGTAAGTGCTGCCCAGCACCCTTCAGAAAATTGTTCATTTTCCTGGAGCTCGTCCTCCACGGTCTGAAAAATCTGCAGCATGTCCTCTCCTCCTTTACCGGTATTTTTATTCTGGCGGCAGCCAGGTCTTCACTGCCGCCGGATTCTCTTCGCACAGATATTAATATTATACGTTTTCGCCCTCTCTTTGTCAAACATTAACCTCTTATCTCGTTGTTTTTTTCGGAAGATACAGTACCACATCATCTCCAAGGACGATCTGGTCCAGATTATTATTCTTAATAAAATCTTCCCAGTTTACTCCATATTCTTTCAATATGTCCCCAAGGCTGCGCCCTCCCGTGGTGATATAGATCTCCACATCATCGTCATCCCTGTCATCTCGGTCATCCTGATCCAGTTTTTCCAACTCTTCTTCCTGGCATACCGGACAGCTTCCCTCCCGGAACCCTCCGATCCCCATCCGGGAATCCTCCGGTCTGCTTTCGCTTTCCATACGGACTGGATTTCCATTTCTCTCCACGAACTCTTCCTGGTTCATATTCTGGTTCATGCCCTGACCCATCTCCTGGTCCATCCCACGGTCCATATTTCTCTCCATGCTGCGTTCCGTATCCGCCGGCATCCTCTCTGGTTCTCCCTGCATATCTTCGCTTTCTCTCGGCATCGCCTGTACCGGCATACAGATCATCCCGTTATAGGGCCTTACTACCGGGATACAGATCTCCTGTCCTGGCTGGAGATTGTAGACATCCACATAAGGGTTTGCCCGAAGGATCAGTGCCAGAGGCACCCGGTATCTTCTGCTGAGCTGATACAGGGTTTCTCCCTGTTTTATAACATGCACCATGCCATTACAGTAACGCTTATTCATATTTTCCCTCCATCTTTGCACCATTCACAGCGGCGCAGCAAATTTATTTTCATCTCTACCAATATATTCCGTCATAAAAAAAAGGTACCGGGCATACATTTATTGTTAAATTTTATTTTATTTACAAATGACGAAATTTGTCGTATACTATAGTGTGGTTAAAATCTATTATAAATAAGAAAGAAAATGTTTCTGATCCGTTTCCAGCCGCTTCGGATCAGATAAAATGGGAGGAAATCATGAACAGAGTAGGTATTGATATTGGTTCTACCACGGTGAAGACAGCCATTCTGGATGAATCAGGCACCATCGTATTTTCTGCTTATGAAAGACATTTTGCTAATATACAGGAAACCTTAAAAAACATAATCAGCCAGGCAAATGAAGCTCTGGGAGATATCCAGATCGCTCCGGTGATCACAGGTTCGGGAGGACTGACCATTTCGAGGCATCTGGACATTCCCTTTGTCCAGGAAGTTGTCAGTGTGGCAACCTCTTTAAAAGATTTTGCTCCCCAGACCGATGTCGCCATCGAGCTGGGCGGAGAAGATGCCAAGATCATATATTTTACCGGCGGCATTGAACAGAGAATGAACGGGATCTGTGCCGGCGGTACCGGTTCCTTTATTGACCAGATGGCAACACTGCTGAAAACAGACGCTGCGGGGCTGAACGAGTATGCCAGGGACTACAAAGCCGTCTATCCCATTGCGGCGCGCTGCGGCGTGTTCGCAAAATCCGACATCCAGCCCTTAATTAATGAAGGAGCATCCAAACCAGATCTGGCCGCCTCCATATTTCAGGCGGTAGTAAACCAGACCATCAGCGGTCTTGCCTGTGGTAAGCCGATCCGGGGCAACGTAGCCTTTTTAGGGGGACCCCTTCACTTTCTTACAGAGTTAAAGGCCGCTTTTATCCGGACTCTTAATCTGTCAGAAGACGCAGTGATCGCACCGGAACACTCCCATCTCTTTGCTGCCAGCGGCGCAGCCATGAACTCCAAAGGTGAGGGTGCCACCACTCTCGGCACCCTGCTGCGAAAACTGAGCAGTGAGATCAACATGGAATTTGAAGTAACCCGTATGGAGCCGCTGTTCGCCTCAGAAGAAGAATATGACAGCTTTCTCACAAGGCACAGCCGTCATTCCGTGAAAAAAGAGTCCTTATCAGAATACGAGGGCAATGTGTATCTCGGCATCGATGCCGGTTCCACAACAACAAAAGTGGCGCTGGTGGGGGAAGACGGTTCCCTTTTGTATTCCTTTTACGACAATAACAACGGAAGTCCGTTGAAGACCACCATAAAAGCCATAAAAGAAATCTACGAGCTGCTGCCGGACAGCGCCAACATCGTCCGCTCCTGCTCCACTGGTTACGGTGAAGCACTGATCCAGTCTGCCCTGCTGTTAGACGAGGGGGAAGTTGAGACTGTATCCCATTACTATGCCGCTTCTTTCTTCGAGCCGGAAGTAGATTGTATCCTGGACATCGGCGGCCAGGACATGAAATGTATCAAGATCAAAAACCACTCCGTTGACAGCGTACAGCTCAACGAGGCCTGCTCTTCCGGATGCGGCTCCTTTATCGAGACTTTTGCCCGGTCTTTAAATTATGAAGTAAAAGATTTTGCAAAACTGGCGCTCTTTGCTGAAAATCCGATCGACCTGGGTTCCCGCTGTACCGTATTTATGAATTCCAAGGTGAAGCAGGCACAAAAAGAGGGTGCTACTGTGGCGGATATCTCTGCCGGCCTCGCCATCTCAGTCATTAAAAATGCACTGTTAAAAGTAATTAAGCTCACCGATCCCAAAGATCTGGGCAAAAACGTAGTGGTCCAGGGAGGAACCTTTTACAACGACGCCGTACTCCGCAGTTTTGAGAGAGTATCCGGCTGTGAGGCCGTCCGCCCGGATATCGCCGGGATCATGGGGGCCTTCGGTGCCGCGCTCATCGCCAGGGAGCACTATGAAGAGGGGATGGAAACCTCCATGCTTCCTCTGGAAGACATCATTTCCCTGAAATTTGAAAGTTCCATGGCCCGCTGCAAGGGCTGCACCAATCACTGTCTCCTGACTATCAACAAATTTACCGGCGGCAGACAGTTTATATCCGGCAACCGCTGTGAGCGCGGTCTCGGCATGGAGAAGCAGAACAAAGATGTGCCGAACCTCTACGAATATAAAAACCACCGCCTCTTTGAGCACTACAGACCTCTGCCGGCAGATCAGGCATACCGGGGCAAAGTAGGCATTCCCCGGGTACTAAACATGTATGAGAACTACCCCTTCTGGTTTACATTTTTCACGGAACTGGGGTACGAGGTGGTAGTCTCACCAAAATCCAGCCGTAATATCTATTCGCTGGGCATCGAGTCCATCCCCAGCGAATCGGAATGCTATCCTGCCAAACTGGCCCATGGACATATCATGTGGCTTCTGAAACAGGATGTAAAATATATCTTTTATCCCTGCGTGCCCTATGAGCGGAAGGAATTCGACGGCGCCGGCAACCACTATAACTGCCCCATCGTCACTTCCTACGGTGAAAACATCAAAAACAATGTAGAAGAACTGTCAGAGAACGATATCATTTTCCAAAATCCTTTCCTCTCCTTTGAGAGCGAGAAGATCCTGGCAAACGAACTGGTAAAATACCTCGGCAGGGAAAATGGCATCCCCGAGAGCGAGATCCGCAATGCCGCCCATAAGGCATACGATGAGCTCACTGCTGTCCGGGAAGATATTAAGAAAAAAGGAGAAGAAGTTCTTCGGTGGATGAAGGATAATCATAAGCGGGGGATCGTTCTTGCCGGACGCCCCTACCATATCGATCCGGAAATCAACCACGGCATTCCGGAACTGATCACTTCCTATGATATAGCCGTTCTCTCCGAAGACAGCATTTCCCACCTGGCCCCCATTGAGCGGCCGACCATCGCCATGGACCAGTGGATGTACCATTCCAGGCTCTATGCCGCCGCTACTTATGTGCGCACCCAGGAGGATCTGGAGATGATCCAGCTGAACTCCTTCGGCTGCGGTCTGGACGCCGTCACCACAGACCAGGTCAACGATATCCTGACCGGTTCCGGAAAGATCTGTACGGTCTTGAAAATAGACGAAGTAAACAACTTAGGGGCAGCCAGGATCCGCATCCGCTCCCTGATCTCAGCGGTGAAAGACCGCGCCAGAAAAGGCGTAAAACCACATGTGGAGGACGCTTCTTACAAACGGGTGGTATTTACCGAGGAGATGCGCAAAAACTACACCATTCTCACGCCGCAGATGTCACCGATCCATTTCGACGTGCTTATCCCGGCGCTGGCCGCCAACGGCTACCAGATGGTCCAGCTTCCTACCGGCGGTGACGAACTGGATTACGGGCTGAAATTCGTAAACAACGACGCCTGCTACCCCTCTTTGATCGTAGTAGGACAGATCATGAAAGCCCTGTTGTCCGGTGAATATGACCTGGACCGCACTGCCGTCATCATTTCCCAGACCGGCGGCGGCTGCCGTGCCACCAACTATATCGGTTTTATCCGCCGCGCCCTGAAAAAAGCGGGAATGGAACAGATCCCTGTCATTTCCCTTAGCGCCGGCGTAGAGACAAATCCCGGCTTTAAGATCAACTACTCTCTTATCAATGGTGCCATCCAGGCACTGGTTTACGGAGATCTGTTTATGCGGGTGGTATATAAAACAAGACCTTATGAAAAGGTACCCGGCTCCGTCAACGCCCTGCATGACAAATGGAAAAAGATCTGTGTGGAGGCAGTAAAACATCCAAAAAGATCAGAGTTCCACAAAAACATCCAGGGCATCATCCGGGATTTTGACCAGATCGAACTGGACGAGAGCATTCAGAAGCCCAAGGTAGGCATTGTCGGCGAGATCCTGGTGAAATACCTGCCCGCTGCCAACAACCATATTGTGGATCTGCTGGAAGCTGAAGGCGCCGAGGCCGTCTGCCCGGATATGCTTGATTTCTTTATGTACAGCGCCTATGACAGCGTATTTAAAGCAGACCATCTCGGTAAGCCTAAGACCGGCAAGATGATGGGCAAACTTGCGATCTGGTTCCTGGAGCGCTACCGCAGAGTCCTCCGGGAAGAACTGACAAAGAGCCGCCGCTTTGACGCACCTCCGGGAATATACACCCTGGTAGACTATGCAAAACCCTTTGTGTCCACCGGTAACCAGACCGGGGAAGGATGGTTCCTCACCGGCGAGATGATCGAACTGATCCACAGCGGCGTGCCGAATATTGTCTGTACCCAGCCTTTTGGCTGTCTTCCGAACCACGTGGTAGGAAAAGGCGTGATCAAACAGCTGCGCCGTGCCTTTCCGGACGCCAATATCGTGGCAGTGGACTACGATCCCGGTGCCAGCGAGGTAAACCAGCTGAACCGCATCAAACTGATGCTTGCCACCGCCAATGAAAATCTAAATCAGAAAAAGCCCGGCTGAAAAATGCGGGCCAGGAAAAAGAGAGGATCCCCAAACTATGTCTAATGAAAAACATAGCAATGGGCATCCTCTCTTTCTTCATCTAATAATTGTCGTTCTGCATTTGCATATGGTGATTCACGCCGCCAGTCCAGCTTGGCAGCACTCGAATCACCCCATATTCGGCTGACAGAGATTCAATCCTGTGGCATCCACGGTAATATCCGGGCCATCGGCCGTCACCCCGGCTCCCTCACCCTCTTCATCCTCGAGAATGCTGTCATATTTTTCCGGATCATCGTTCTTCGCCAATGCCTGCATGTTCTTGGCTCCCATATAGATGTCCCTGTTAAAATCCATAAGAAACTTTTCGTCCGAAGCCGGAACGATATCTCCATGCATCATCCTTCTGGCAATCTCCAGGGCACGCCCCAGGTCCTCAAATCCCTCTCCGGCAGCTTCCGCAGCCTCCTTCGCCGCCTCGAGGTTCTCCTGGTACATCTCCTGAAGATTTTTCATCTCTGCATCCGCTCTCATCTTCTCCAGGTCTTCTTCCGTATAAATGCTCTCCGGCTGATCACCCGACAACTCCAGATCCACTCCCTGTACCCGGTATTGATCCAGAACTGTCTCCTGCCGGTCCGCTTTTACCGAAATCTGGTCGCCCTTAACCCTTACCGTCTTTTCTGGCTTTGCAGACTTCACTGGCATTGCGGACCAGAAAACCTCCCGTCCCGCCACAGTACCTCCTGTACCTGTTTTAATTCCTGTCATCCCTGACACCCTCTTTCTAAACTGACATGCCTCTTTCAGCAGTACCATAATGAAAAGCCGATTGCTTCGAGCTTTCACGTTTAACCATCATTCTTCCTTCGTTCCCTCATTTGCCAGAAAACGATTGATCGCACTAAATACTGCCCGGATCGAAGCTCTTGTGATATTGGAACTGATGCCCACGCCATGGGTCACGATCCCCTTTTCCTCATCCATCAGATGAATATATGCCGCTGCCTGGGCATTAGAACCCATCTGCAGTGCATGCTCCGTATAGTCCAGCACCTTGACCGGCATACTGAGTTCTCCCTGCAGCCCGCGCTGAACTGCATCGATAGGACCGTTGCCCAGTGCTTCAATGGTCTTTTCCTGTCCTTTGTAAGTATAGGTCAGATATACTTTTGTATCAAACTCTATATTATCTATATCGTCACCTAAATCCTCTACCTTCAGTCTGCGGAAGTGATAAGGTTCTTTTCTGTCAATGTAATGATTCTTAAACTCACTCATGATCTGCTCCGGTGCCACCTCGCCCTGGCGCTCGGAAATTTCCTGGATCACATCGGCAAATTCTTTATGCATACTCTTCGGCAGCTTAAAGCCAAAGTATGTATCCATAACAAATGCCACCCCTCCTTTGCCAGACTGGCTGTTAATACGGACGATGGGTTCATACTCTCTGCCAAGGTCGCTGGGATCTATGGGCAGATAAGGAACTTCCCAATGCTCCTGATTTCTCTCATGCATCGCCTGGACACCCTTGTTGATAGCATCCTGATGCGACCCGGAAAAAGCGGTAAATACCAGCTTTCCGGCATAGGGATGCCGCATATCCATATCCATTTTATTGCAGCGCTCATATACATCGATGATCTCATTGACATTTTCGATCTCCAGCTCCGGATCGATGCCCTGGGAAAACATATTGTACGCGATGTTCAGCACATCCACATTACCGGTTCTCTCACCGTTTCCAAACAGGGTACCCTCGATGCGGTCCGCACCAGCCAGCAGGGCAAGCTCGGCAGAAGCCACTGCAGTTCCCCGGTCATTATGGGGGTGAATGCTCAGGATCACCCGTTCACGGTCCGTAAAATGTGTGGACATCCACTCAATCTGGTCAGCATAGACATTCGGCGTATTCATCTCCACCGTGGAGGGCAGATTGATGATCACCGGTTTTTCTTTACTGGCTCCCCATTCATCCAGGACCGCCTCGCAGACCTCCAGCGCATAGGGAAGCTCCGTACCGGTAAAACTCTCCGGTGAATATTCAAGAATAACTTCACCGTCATAATCCTTCATATATTTTTTTACCATCTTCGTTCCGTCTACAGCGATCTGCTTGATCTCATCCTTTGACATATGGAATACCACATCCCTCTGAAGAGTAGAGGTGGAGTTATAAATGTGCACCACCGCCCTCTTGATGCCTTTCAGGGATTCAAAAGTTTTCTCGATCAAGTGCTCCCGGCACTGGGACAGCACCTGAACCGTTACATCATCCGGGATCAGCCTGCGGTCTACCAGCTGGCGCAGAAAATCATACTCGATCTGGGAAGCACTGGGAAACCCGATCTCTATTTCCTTAAATCCTAATTTAACTAAAAGATTAAAAAATTCTATTTTTTCCTCTACCACCATGGGCTCGATCAATGCCTGATTTCCGTCCCTCAAGTCAACACTGCACCACACTGGTGCTTTTTCAATCTCTTTATTTGGCCAGGTCCGCTGTGGAAAATCCACCACAGGTACCCGGCGGTATCTCTTATAATTTAACATTACTCTAACCTCTTTCCATTTTTATTATATTATCATTCAACTTCTGGCGCGGCAGCCGGCGGCACAATGGATTCCTGTGGTTTCTCCCCCGACTGCGTAAGTAGGACTTCCACCCACACTCTGGATCTTAGTTTCAGAGCCGGCGGCAGATCGAATAAAATCTCTACCCGATGCCTGCCTGCCCCCAGTCCCTCCACATCAATGGCGGCCCCAAGACTGGTAAGGGTGATTCCCTGCAGATCCTCTTCACTGCCGCTGATATGGATCGTATGGCGCTGGTTCTCATCCAAATAACTAAAATTCAGATCTTTTGGAAGATTCTTTACATTTATATCTGTATTGACAAAGGAAAATGTCCTCTTTCCATTTTTTTCGATCACACACCGGATGGAAACCGCATTGAATTCATCCTCCAGTTTGCAGCCGGAAGGCTGGATATATTTTGCAAGATCTACTTCCTGCTCCACATCCTTTTTTGCATCGCTGATGTCTACCGGAATGGTAATGGATTTAAGTTTGTCAAGATCCGCTTTCGTCCCCGACACCATAACGTTCTCCGGTTTGAAATCTGTCTGTATATGACGGTATCCCTCTGCCGGAGTTCCTGTTACATCTACGAAAACAGGAATCCTCTTCGTAGGCACTACCTGTATCTTCACACGGATTTTATCTTTACTAAAGGTCACATTACTGCCATCGATCACGTCCTTATCATCATCATAAAGGATCGGCGTGACCTCCGCCTCAAAATCCTGGCTCTGGCCATTGAGGTGAAGCATGGCGCCCACGCTGGCAACCCTCTTCACTTTTGAAGCCCCGCCGGATATATCGATCATATTTGGTTGTGTAACAATTTCTCCCAGCACATAAGATTCCGCCAGCTCTCCCTCTGTGGCGATCTGTATTTTAAATTGCCTGCTGTCCCTTTTCTCCAGAGAAACCCGGAGCACCTCATTGTTCCAGTCAAGTTCTACATTATCTTTTGTTGTTTTATTTAATTTCACCTGGATCCCTGCCGTGTTCACCGTAGAAAGCTTACTGAGATCTGCGCTGGCATAAAAATCCTCTTCCTCCAGTTCTTCGATAAAACTTCGCTTTCCCTTGACCGTCACGTCCACGGTTTTCCCGCTCTCCACCTCATATACCTGGTTGGCTGAGGTGATCACATTCTCATTCAGTATATCCACGGGAATTGCTGTAAACTGCCTTGAAATAGTGGGGTCTGTTATATTAATGATGACCAGCCATACAATAAACGCTACCACCAGCGCCAGGAGTTTAAGCCAGAGATTTTTCATAATTCTATTTTTCATGCTTTTTCCCCCTCCACCATCTTCTGCGTGAACTGTCGGAGGATTTTCTGGACACCCTCCGCAGCAGCTCCGTCATCGCCTCTGCATCCACATGCCTTGTCAGTTTTCCCTCAGCGGCGACGGATACAACCCCTGTCTCCTCCGAGACAACAATAGTCAGTGAATCCGATACCTCACTGACGCCGATGCTGGCGCGGTGTCTGGTCCCCAGATCCTTGCTCAGTTCCAGATTATCAGAGAGCGGAAGATAACAGGTCGCTGAGACCACACGGTTATCCCGCAGTATAACAGCTCCGTCGTGCAGCGGCGTATTGTGCTCAAATATATTGATCAGAAGCTGGCTGCTGATCTCCGCATCAATGGGAATTCCGGTCCTCTCAAATTCCCGGCACTGGATCTCCCTCTCCACGACGATCAACGCCCCTGTCTTTACTTTTGCCATCTCATAAACCGCCTTCACGATCCCCTGAATGCTCCGGTCGGAATATCTCTCTGTCTTATTCCTGCTGTCCTCAAAAGGGGATATTGAGGAAAAGGACTTGCGCCCCAGCTGCTCCAGGGCATTCCGGAACTCTGGCTGGAATATGATCACGATGGCCGTGATCCCGATCACCATTGCATTCTGGAATATCCATAAAAGTACATTCATCCCCAGGATCATCGCAATGATCCACACCAGAAAAAGCACTATGATACCTTTCATCAGCACCCAGGCGCGGGTATCTTTGATCCATATCACGATCTGGTACACAGCAAAGGCAATGATGATGATCTCAATGATATCGATCACATTGATGCTGGGCATCGACAGCCACGCGACATAATCTCTGAAAAATGTACGTATAGTCTCCATATCCGTTCAACTCCTATTACTTTTTATCCGGATTAATATCCTCTCCCAAAACTTTTTCAATCTCATTTTTCAGATCAATAACCGCCTCATCCCGGTCGTCGATCTTCGTAACGGTTTTATCCACTACAGCTACTTTCAATTTGGGAACTGCTTTTACATAATAAAAATATTCATCATCTTCAAACTGAAGTTTTCTCACTCCGGTGTAATCCAGGCTCATGCGGAAAAACTGTACCACATATGCTGCCACAGCAGTGATGGACAGTCCAGTCAGCAGCTGGTTGACGTCCGCACTCACCTGCCAGAATATGTCTCCCGCCAGAATTCCTGCCATGCAGGCGATGATCCCCACAAAGATCCCGATCTGGGATGCGTGGTTATATCTTCCCTTCCGGATGATAAATACCAGCAGATAGGCCACAGAAAAGGTACAGAGATAGACGATCATCTCCCTGTTATTCAGCACATGATCGATCATATACTGAAGTCCCTCCATGGTATTGCCTGTGTCTACTGCATTCTGGGAAATCATATGGTATTCCCGGACTCCCAGCAATAAATAACGGAGAAGGATCCCCATCCCGCAGGCGGGTATCATCGCCGGCGTCAGAAACAGCGCCGCGATCACCGGAACCGCATAGGATAGATTTATTCCCCAAAGTATGGGGATCAAAAGAACAAGGTAACTCTGTACCCTGGTATATCTGCCAAACAGAAGAAAATATACCGCCAGGGCAGCAAATATGGCAAAGGCACAAACCATGGAAACTGCCGCTGTCTCTGCCAGCACCAGAAGCGCCGCCACACACATCACGGCGATATCCGGGATAAAACCGCAAAACAAGGCGAGAAGGATCACAACCGGCACAGCATAATAATTCAGTCCCTCCTGAAATGGCAGCTGGTACAGGATAACACTAAAAACACCTGCTGATACCAGGATCTTCAGCATCGCCCTCAGCACTTTATAATGTTTTTCAAATATCTCCTTACATTTTGCCTTAAAAACCAGCAGTCCCATCATCATAAAGCTGTTTCCTCCTTCGGGCCATCCCCGGCACCGCTCTCCTGTTCTTCGCGGTCATAATAACCAATCAGTTCCTGCAAAGCCGCGTAATATTCTTTCACCCTGCTTTTGGAGGCTTCATACTGCACCGAAGAGACGCTGACCGTCACAAAGGTAAATAACAAAAGAAGCAGAATATACAGGACAATAAAATACCTGGCTATCCCTGCATAATCGATCACCAGGGCGTTGGTGATTATGTATTCCATGTGATACAGCCCGATCAGAAGCACCACAAGAAAAACCGCAGCAGATACAGAAACCAGTGTCTTAAGTATCTGCATCCGGATATAATCCAGTTTAAAATACCTGGTCCGCTCAAAATCTGTCTTACCTATATTCTGTTCATAATCCGATAAGCGTATCATGATCCTTATTTTTTCTTCGCTAAGCATATGAACTCCAATCTTTTCACATTTATATTGTATTCTACCACAAAATACTGAATAATAAAAGATAAAAGCCCCGATTTTTTATAAAATCGAGACTTTCCTTATTATATATACCAGCTGCAGCATTTCTGACTGCGAAAAACACCTGGTATTTAACTGTTTTTTTATGAAACTGTCCCATCCCATACAACCTGTATGTTTTTTCCATATTTATCAATATTTATACCAGCCTGCCCAAAAGATAGTTCTCCTTTTTTCTCTATTTTCTTAAGTCTTTTTGTGACAGAAGGGAATTATTTCATTGATTTTTTTCTTTTTGGTTTATTGACGGTTTCTTGTTAATATGCTATAATAATCAAATATTAGCAGGTGTTTATTTGTTGTATTTGCACAACAATAAATCCAGATATTTTATCAAAGACAGGAGGACAAATAATGAAAAAGAATTTTAGAAAAGTGGGAGCGGTGCTCACTGCGTCTGCTGTAGCCCTGACCTCTATTTTTACACTGGGTCCAGCGAAAACAGCAGAGGGTGCCGATGACTTCGTCGTTGAAAAAGATCCCTACGTGATCTCCGAAGAGGATGCACAGCCATATGATACGGCAGATCTGACATTGACACCAGGTCTTACATACGTAAAGGATGGAAAAGAGATCGAAGTAACCGGAGCAATTGACACACAGAGTTTCTGTGCAGATCCCACCTGTATGGAAGTAGACGGAAAGATTTACGTGTACGGAACTACAGACCAGAGATCTTATGTGAAAGAAACGAACGCAGACGGAACCCCTAAAGTAACAACAAACAATAAAGAAGACGGACCTATTATCGCAAACAAATACCAGACCAAGAAATTGTCCATCTTCTCCAGCTCCGATCTGGTGAACTGGACCGATGAAGGTTTTATCGACATGGAAAAAGTGTGTTCTGACAGTGGAAAACCTGCAAGTTCTGCATGGGCATGGAATTCCTGGGCACCAACTGCATTGAAATACGATTGTGACGGCGATGGCAAAGACGAGTACTATATCTTCTTTACCAACGGCGGAGATGTAGGATATGTAAAAGGTGAGACACCGACTGGACCCTGGAAAGATGAACTTGGCAAATTATTGATCGATAAAAAGCAAATCCCGACTGGCGACAGTATCACCTGGAACTTTGACCCGGCAGTACTGGTCGATAACAAAGGCGACGTCTATATTTACTGGGGCGGCGGAACCGGCGATACAGCAGAACTGAAAAAACATCCGAAGACATCCCGCTCCTGCAAGCTGAAGATCAGCGCAGACAAGGTAGAGCTGGATGAGAACACGATCACAGTACTGGATTCCTACTATCATTTTGAAGACAACGAAATCAACCAGTTCGGAGACAAATATGTCTATACCTACTGCGCAAACTGGAACGTACCTAACAATAACCAATACATTAAAGACGGCAGCGTTTCCATCGTAGGATATGTTTCCGATGATCCCCTCAATGTAACCTGTGATCCAGAGAACTGGCAGGAGGGTGATCCGAAATTCATTGGTAAGATCCTGAAAAACCCAGGAAGCGAATTGTTCAATGAGTACTACAACAACCACCACCATATGTTCCAGTTCAAAGATAAGTACTACATGCTCTATCATACAACCGCCCTGGATCAGTTCTTATACAAAGATTTTTATGCAGAAAATAATGTAAAATCTTATTCCTACCGGAATCTGCACATTGACGAGATCCAGGTAGATGTTGAGAGCGACGAACCTACCATTGATGTAAAACCATCTTATGCTGGTCCGGAGCAGGTTGGAACCTTCAATCCATACCAGACGATCAATGCAACGACACAGAGCCACCTGGGTGGTATCTCCACAGCGCAGCTGGAGGATGGCAGAGTTGTAGTTGACAAGATTGATACCGGTGACTGGACCAGGATCGACGGCGTTGACTTTGGTTCTAACGGTGCAGCTAAATTAGAGGCTTCCGTTGCTTCCGCTACAACCCAGGGATCCATTGAAGTATATCTGGACGAAGCATTGACAGGAACCAAAATCGCAACACTTCAGTTGAAAGATACTGGAGCAGATAATTATGAAACATTATCCGCAGATCTGGACAACATAACCGGTGTACATGATGTATACTTTGTATTCCGTGGAACGGATTACCGCGTAGCTTCCTGGACATTTACAGAAAAAGGTGCAGCGCCAGATGTTTCTCCGGCTCCAGGAACGCCAGCTCCAGGAACCCCAGCTCCGGGTGTTACTCCGGCTCCAGGCACTCCGGCTCCGACAGCAACTCCAGCACCTACGGTTACTCCTTCTGAGGACAAAGTTTCCGTAGCAAAACCTGCGATCAAGAACGTAAAGAATGTGAAAGGCAAAAAAGCCAAAGTCACATTGAAGAAAAAGATCAAAGGTGCAAATGGATACGAGATCCGTTATTCTTTGAAGAAGACAATGAAGTCCGCAAAGAAAGTAACCATCAAAAAAGCAAATACTTTGACAGCTACCATCAGCAAACTTAAGAAAGCCAAAACCTATTATGTTCAGGCGAGAGCTTATAAGACAGTAAATGGTAAGAAGTACTACAGCAGCTGGAGTGGAAAGAAGAAAGTTAAGATCAAAAAATAATCTTCATTCTCACGAAACAATAAAAGGGATATCCCAAAAGCCATTACATGACTTAAGGGATATCCCTTTTATTTGCGCGAAGGTAAAGTGAAGATACCTGCAAGCTTGCCCGCAAAGTGTGTTTTTCATCGTTTTTAGAAAGACCCATCAAAATTTGTCCGAAAATTGCCGCTTATCATATCCACAAGACAATAAAACTCACCGCAGTTCGGTTCTTTCATACTGCTGCCCGTCTTTCTGTTTAAAATAAAAGCATAAACCGGGGTTCCTTCCACTCTGATTCCCGGCTTAAAACCGCTCTGTCCACTTTGAATTTCGCTGGGGTCCAGAATATATAAGGGTACAATATCATTAAAACGATATGTCAATCCAGACAGATTTTTATGTACGACCCTGATAGCGCTTTCAAGATCCACGACCTGATCCACCCGCTCTGCGTCTTTCAGCTTCAGACACCCATTCAGGTTTGAACAAAATGCCAGCTCATCTGAGTCAGCGTATTGAAGCTGAACTCCAAAGGGGAATACTGACGGCTCTGTCTCTATCATTGGCTGGTCATCATCATGACCACCATCTTCTGTATTTGACACTCCCCTAAGATTAGAAAGAGGAGTACTTAAGTTGCAGACAGGTATCCCCTTATATTCATATTCAACATTTAATTCAATCATTTCCGGAGAATCTGACGAATCCTCTCCCCCCTGCCCCATGATATAGGCACCCGCTATTTTATGATAAAATCCCTTTATTTCCATATTATCCTCAAGCCATTTTCTGGCACGGGTACATATAAGTGTTAACGGCTGGGTGCCGTTTTTCAGCCCTACTCTTACCTCAGAAATATCCTCCTTTCTCAAGTCATAACGTTTTTTCATCGTATACTCCTTTTTTCCAGTATTGGAATAAGATAAAAATCCCGTTTCTCCTATAAGACAGTACTTTTTTTCCTTCTTGTCGTCATAAACCAAAAGATCATCTTCTTTTTTCCAGATGTCTTTACCATCCAGCCCAAACAATTTTTCGTAAACTTTCTTTTTCTTGTTTACATCGATCTGCTCTGTCTCCATGTCGAGAACTGCCACCTCGCCAATGCAAGAAAAATCAACCATATCAGGAAGTCTCAGATTATCCGCCTTATACGTTATATCAGACATCTTTGTCTTCTTTAGTTCTGAAACAGCACAGTATTTAACACCGAATTGACCGGCATCAGAACTTTCTGCCGGAGGGCTTTCCTCTTTTTTGACAGTTTTCAGCTCTCCTTCACAACCACACAAAAATACGCCCAGACAAATGATACAGAATAAAATAATTCTTTTCTTCATAAGCCATACCTCCTTATCTGCTTTGATCTGCATAGCTCCATGGCGCCATGGCGCCATGGAACCTGCTTTAGATATAGCTTATCTAAGAAATCTTTAATTATAGTCTATAAAATCCTTACAAATATCTTACGAATAGGCCAGAACAGAAAATATAGTTCCGGTCATCCCAGCGAATCCTCCTGAAGCTTATCAAACTTTTCCATACATTCCTCCACGGAAGAACCCTTTAACAGATCCCTCACGATATTACATATATTTCCCCACTGTTCCACCTTCATACTGGCATTGGAGCCAAGTACATAAATGCCCTCATCCACCTTATCCTTAAGGGGCTTTAATGCATCGACGCAATCTACTTCCACATTCTTGGAAGGAGATATCACTTTATTGGTCTCTGAATATGTCTTGAGCTGCTCATCAGAAAGGATAATATTCAGAACCTCTTTCGTAGCTTTCAGATTCTGGGCTTCTGTAAGGACACCATATCCTGTCATAGAGATCACCGGCATCTGACCGCGCTGGCTGGGAAACCCGATCACCTGCAGATTAAAGTCCACTTTCCCATAAGCAGTCTCTGCATTGGCAGCTCCCCAGTATGCCATGACAATCGGCGTCTTCTGGGCTCTGAAATCTGGTCCCTCACCGTCAATGGCTTCGTAGGTATAGGCTTTGTCTGCATCAATATATCCCGCCTCCATCAGTTTTTTCAGATACTCGAAACCAGGGCGCATATAATCACTTAGTTTCTTTTTACCGCTGTTGATCGCTTCAATCTCCTCACTCGTATGTTCTCCATTATACAGGTCTGCATAAGCCTGTGCCAGAACAAAACATTCCAGCCACCAGCGGTTCGCCCCAATGGGTGTCTCAATCCCTTTCTCCTTAAATACCCGGCAGCACTCCAGCAGTTCCTCTGGTGTATCAGGCAGTTCCAGACCATATTTGTCAAACATATCTTTGTTGACAAACAGACCATGGACTACCACCTCCTGAGGGATCGCCACCAGTTTCCCATTTACAGTGTTGGCAATCTTCACCACATCTCTCAGATTTTTGGCACTGTCCAGCACCGATAAATCTGCCAGTCTCCCCTCATTTCCCAACACCTGGATCGTGTCAGGATTTAACAGGTACAGATCATCCATATTATTGCGTGCCCGGTCCAGGGTAACATCATCATAGGTCTTCTCCTTATAATTCTCAGCAGTATAGGTTCTATATTCCACCGTAAGGCCAAGTTTCTTTTCCGCCTCGCAGACGGTGATATCAAATGCCGTTCTCGCAATATTGTCCGCATCCGGATCCGTTTTTTCCATAGGGCCAAAGAGATTTACCGTCTTAATACCATTCTCCCTGCCGCTTACCAGATTTTCATCGGAATCCCCATTCTTTGTACAGGCAGCCATCGTAAATACCATAACTCCCACAAGGGATATAGCAGTTAATCTTTTAAACTTCTTCTTTAAAAAAATTATCATCCCACTCTTCCTTTCATACTAGATACTTCGCCAGTGTTTTCTTGATTGATTCCATGTCAATCGGCTTGGCGATATGCGCATTCATCCCCGCAGCCAAAGCGTCTTTTACATCTTCTGCAAAGGCGTTTGCCGTCATTGCAATGATAGGTATTGTTTTTGCATCCTCCCGCTCCAGTGCCCGGATTGCCCTGGTTGCCTCATATCCGTTCATTACCGGCATCTGTACATCCATCAGGATAGCATCAAATTCATCCCTTTCTGCACGGGAGAACCGCTCCAGCGCCAGCTCACCGTTCTCTGTGATCTCACAGGCAGCACCTTCTCCGCTTAATACTTCTGACAAAATTTCCGAATTGATCTCATTGTCCTCTGCCACCAGGAAGTTCCGCCCTTCCAGACTGTAGTCCTGCGCCTCATCTTCTTTCTTGTCCTCGCTGGAAATTCCTAAATGAAGCTCCCTCACTTTCTCTTTTAGCGCAGACACAAAAAATGGTTTGGAAAGAAACCCATCAATGCCAGCCTGTTCTGCCTCTTCCTCTAATTCATCCCAGTCATAGGATGTCAAAAGAAGAATGGAAACGTGTTGAGACAATTTTTCCCGGATCTGTCTGGCAGCCTCAATACCATTCATTTTAGGCATATTCCAGTCCAGCAGGATCATATGATAAGGATTCTTCTGCTCACAGGCTTCCCACACCTTCTGGATCCCCTCCTCACCACTGCGGGATACATCCACAGAAACGGTCGTATCCTCCATAAGCATTTGCACATTGTCGAGAATATCTTCTTCGTCGTCCACAACAAGCATTCTGGAAATGCCATGCTCCTTCCAGAACTGTTCATCTATTACCTCTTCAGGAATACGAAGCTCCAGATCCACCGTAAAGCAGCTTCCCTTATCTACCTCGCTGGCGACCTCAATCGTTCCTCCCATAAGTTTAACAATATTTTTTGTGATCGCCATACCCAGCCCTGTTCCCTGCACCTTGTTGGTAGTGCTGTTCTCGGCTCTGGTAAATGCGTCAAATATAACCTCGAGATATTCCGGCGTCATACCATAGCCATTATCCTCAACCTCGATCCGTATATGCTCATACTGGCTGGAACGCTGCTCCAGCCCAATGATGCGCAGCCAGATCTTCCCGCCTTCCTGGGTATACTTCACTGCATTGGACAGAAGGTTGATCAATATCTGGTTGATCCTTGTCTCATCTCCTATGAGATACTCATGCTTCACACCGGTTACCGTAACTTCAAAGGTCTGTCCCCTGTCTTCAGCAGCCGGGCGGATAATGGCGTCCACCGATGATATCATGCTGCTCAAGGTAAACTCCCCAATGGTCAACACGACTTTGCCGCTCTCAATCTTGGATACATCTAAAACATCATTGATCAGGCTGAGCAAATGCTGCCCGGACGCGGTGATCTTTTTCGTATATTCCTTTACCTTTGCAGCATTATCCGCTTCCTTTGCCAGCAGAGAGGTAAATCCCAGGATCGCATTCATCGGCGTCCGGATATCATGTGACATATTGGAAAGAAAAGTGGTTTTTGATTGATTCGCAATCTGCGCCACCTGCAATGCCTCTGCCAGCTGTTTATTATGGATCTCCCGTTCTCTCTCCCGCTCTTTTCTGCTCTTATTCTGCTGTCTCTGGCTGAAAAAGAACAACCCACAGCAGATAAAAAAGGTCAGCAGCATGACCATCACCACAAAATAAATATTGTGGTTTACCGCCGTTCCTTCCCGCTGAATCGCCTCTACCGGCACATACCCTATCAGATATGTAACTCCGCCGTTGACCGACCACATATAAATCAAGGATTCTTTCTCCTGTATATCATGGTAGAACATAATATTTTTTCCCGCTTTAATATGGTCTGAAACCTTTGTTTTAATTTTCTCTTCATTTATTTTATTGGCACGGTAAAAATCTAACAAATTTATGTGCCCTGCCGCCCGTTCTCCCATTCCTTTCGGCTTTAACACCAGCCTCTGGCTCTTTACATCCATAATATAAAGAATGGCACTGTTATTATAAAATTTATTTGGCAGCGCATCCTCAAAAGAATCATAGACATACTCTATGTAAAGGGTTGCAATCTCCTTGTCTTTCTTTTTGATCGGACATCTCATTGTATATGCCCAGGTTCCCATACCATTTAAATAGGACTGGGACATCGCCAGTCCCTGGACTGTCTTCCCTGATGAAAAATCTAATTCCTTAGGCGAAAATGAGCTCCCGGAATTGGAAATCCCCTCAGAATGTCCAGATGATACCATGGATATCTTGACCATGGTATCATTTCTATTATAAGACCGGATAAACTCTTCGGGATCCTCCATAGTGGCGATCTCCTGAGCCAGCAGCTTTTGAAACTCTGCCTCCCTTTTGAGCATCACCTCTATCGTCCCCCGTATCAGGTCCAGATTTTCACTTAGGTTTTCTACCGCAGAGGCTGACATCTTTGTCGAAATTTTATCCGCCGCCAAATACACTGCCACACCCATAATAGAAAAAAACAATATAATGGGGATAATTAAATGAATGCCTCTTCTTGTTCGATTTCTTTTCTTTCTCTTTTTCATCTCATGAATCATCCTTTTATTATATATTCTTCTATGTATACCATTGTACTCACATGATCGAAAGAAGTCAACATTTTGTGCTGTTACTGGAAAAAATATTGCGGTCTGGGACCAGCCCCCTGAATGCCCCGCAGGCAGAACCTTCGGTCAACACGCAAAAAAACCGCCACTGCAGAATTATCTTTGCCGGTGGCAGTTTTATCCCTTGAGATTACTGATAAAGTCGTTCCCGCTAATACTCTTACTTTAAATATTTTTCCTCCAGCTTCTTCCTGTCAATCTTCCCATTGTCGTTATAGGGAAAACGCTTCAACGGATAATATATGGTGGGCACCATATACTTCGGAATGATCGTCAGCAGATAATCCTTCAATTCTTCTTCCGGGATCTCTCCCTGGTAAAACAGGACGATCTGTTTCTTTTCCTTATGGTAGGATGCACAGACAACAGATACTTCTTCCTTTCCCATTGCAGCTGACTCGATCTCTCCCAGCTCGATCCGGTAACCGGAGTGTTTGATCTGAAAGTCCTTGCGGCCGGCAAATACCAGTTCTCCCCGCTCATTATAATACACCAGATCTCCGGTCAGATAGATCTTCTCCCGATAAAACTTATTTATTGGATTGTCAATATACTTTTCCTTTGTTTTCTCTTCATCATCCCAATAACCAGCTGACAAGGAGCTTCCATAGACGCACAGTTCACCAAGCTGATTGACCCGCTCCTTACCGATCACCTGATCCTCGTCATCCAGAACCAGCAGTCCGGTATTCTCACATGCCTTTCCAAGAGGCAGCACCTCAGAGTCCGTAAACTCTCTGTCCACGATATAATATGTACAATTCACCGTCGCCTCGGTAGGACCATATACATTGGCAATGGTCTTCAGTTTTGGAAGATACTTTCTCCAGTAATTGAGCTGTTTCACCGGCATAACCTCACCGCCAAACATCATCAGTTCCACATGATTCAGGGGAATGGATTTTAGCAGATCAAAGTTTGCAATGTTGACAAAAGCCGAAGGCACCCAGTAGAGGAAATTAATCTTGCGTTCATTGATAAACTGCAGAGCTTTAGCCGGAAACGCAAAATATGTCGGTGGTATGATCCCCAGGGTGGCGCCTGATTTCAACGTGGCATAGATATCCTGGGTAGAAATATCAAAATAAAAGGGTGACTGGTTTCCCATTATTGTCTCTTCATTAATATGAAAAGTTCTTACTGCCCAGTCTGTATAATCAATCACATTGTGATTGTTGATGATAACACCCTTTGGCGTCCCTGTGGAACCTGATGTAAAAAATGTATAGACAGGATCTACATCCAGAATCTCACTGACAAGCCGTTCCCCTTCCTCATCGCACTGGCAGTCTGGAATCTCATCCATATTGATCAGGACAATATCCCCTATCCCCTCCATCCTGCTTAATTTATCTTTTGTTTTTGTATCAACGAGAACCGCAGACGGCTGCAGAGTATGAATAATGCTTTTGACTTTTTCCTCCGGAAAACGGATATCCGTGGGTGTATAAAAATTGCCGCTATACAGGATCCCCATAAATGCCACAATATTTTCCACTGATTTGGGCAGATAAGTCAAAATTGGATTACGCCTGCCAGACAGCCTGGACTGAATGGCAAAAGCCAGAGCAATCGCCTGTTTCCGCAGGTCCATAAATGTAATCTCACGCTCCAGATCGAAAAAGGCAACCTTATCCGGAAGCCGCTTTGCCGTCTCCTCCAGATAACAAAGAACTGAATTCATCATAGGTTTCTTCCCTCCTGGCTATTATTTTTTTATATAGATAAAATTATAGATATCATGACGTGATTTTATATACTTTTTTGCCATTTCATTCTCACGCCGCAGAGCTTTTGCATTATCTTCATTGACCCAGGAATAAAAGGTACGAATCCCCTTGTTCCACATTTCTTCAAATACCCGCCTTTCTAAATTGTACAGGTAATCAGCTGTTCCCTTGTTGACAGAGAGGTTGCTATAAAACTTCTTTCCTTCCAGCCGATACACAAAATAAGCAATGATCTCTCCGTTTTCACAGTATAGCAAGCATTCTTTATCGGCAATAATTTGCTTCCACTTCTCCAGGGTAAAAATATCGTCACATAACTCATCAAAAACCTCTCTGGTTATCTGATACAACTGTACAGCATGTTCCTCACCCGCATATTCACCAAACTCTGGATCATACATCTCTTGTAATAATTTCCGTCTGCCCGCTTCGGGAACCTTATAAGGATTTTCGGAATAGGTTATTGTTGCCCGGATATAACTTGTATATCTTTCCATACCCCCGTTTATAAATATCGGCTCTAAAGGATTTACATCGTCCTGGCAAATGTATTCCAATACAGAATTTTCTGGCAATTGTGACAAAAGCACAGCACATGCATCAGGGTCTGCCGCAGCAAAGTAAACCCTCTTGCGGAAAGGTTCCTGAACAACAAAAACAAGCGCCTTATCATTTTCCAGGCACTCTGCCTTCTGCATATCATCTATGGATCCAAAATAATAATTTGTAATAAGTTTGCCATGGCTTTGTTTCAAGACATTTATCTTCTTCTTTACATCTACAATCATATACGTTTTCATCTTTTCTGTCTCCTCACAGATTGGACACTATATTTTCACAAAAATCCAGGCAGCCAACCTCCATGATAAGAGAAGCCCAGGTAAGCCCCCCTCCAAAACCGGACAGACAGCAACAGTTATTCTTTGAAAGCAGATCTTCTGCCACATCTGTCGTCATAACAGCCGGGATCGTTCCTGAATCCGAATTCCCCAATTTTTCCGTGATATCCATCGGCAGCTTGCCATAAGGGACTCCCATTTTTTCAGCTAACTTTTGTAACATAAATTTATTCGGCTGATGAAACAGGAAATAGTCTATGTCATCCTTTGTCATACCAGCTTTTTCTAATAATTCAGAAACAGCCGGTGGAACTTCCTTCTGCACAAAATTAAATACGCCTGTCCCATCCATAGAAACCCCAAGACATGGAATATTATTCGTCTGCCGGGCAAAATGCTCTGGTGTCATGGGGTTCCTGAATCCACCTTCATGTATGATAAGTGCCTCTCTTTGAGATCCGTCATTATAAATACTGGCATATATCTTTTTTTCATCCCCTGTGTTTTCTACGATTGATATATTCGCAATATCACCGCCAAAAGACGGGTGTTCAAATTTAGGCTCATTCTCGTCAGATTTTCGATTAAAAATTTCTCCCGTACATACAAGTACCTTTTTATCACCAAGATGCTCCAATAACATAAAAGCCTGGATGAGGCCGATCACATATCCTGCACATGCCTGCATGATATCTACACAATACACATCTTGCCCCAGACCCATTTCCCCCTGAATAATATTACTGACCTGAGGCAAAAAATAATCTGGCGAGAGAGTGGATACAACAATCGCCCCAATCTCTTCCTTTTTTATTTTTTCATGTTCTGTAAGATAGTTGAGCCCATATAACAGCATGTCTGACAAGGTTGTTGTTCCTTTTGCCCTGCGCCGTGCACCAAAGCCAATTATCCTTTTCAGCCTGCGGTTCTTCACATCTTTCGGATCTGCTGCTTCGTCTTCAAAAAGGTATTCATTCTCAGGAAGTATTGACAGCACACCTGATATTCTTTTACCTTCAAAATCCAGAATCATTTTTCCTCCTTATATTTGCTTATCAGATTGCAAATATCCTGAACTGTTTCAAAATTTTCCGGAAGTACATCCAGTCCGTCAATCACCACACCAAATGCCGCTTCCAGCTCAGAAACCAAAGTGACAATATCAAATGAATCCAGGTAGCCGTCTTCGACAAAATTATCACTTTCTTCAAAATTAAATTCCGGCCGTATCTCTTTCAAAATACTGAAAATCTTCTCTTCCATTTTATTTTCTCCTCCTAAACTGACATGCCGTTTTCAGCGGCACCACCATACTCACTTGACCGTAACAACTCCACCATATTCAAATTCCTTGACTAATGGATGGCTATCATATGGTTCACCCAGAAAATAGCTGATATCTTTTTCCAGATACTTTTTCTCATGTTCATAAATATCTGGTTCCTTAAAACAAGATACAGAACTATCCCCTACCTTCACCTTCTTCATCTTATTTTCACGGATCAATTCATCATAAAATTCCCTTTGCCCACCTGTGACCACATCTCTGTATGTCACAAACAGTTTATGGGTATCTGTTCTCACCACACCCTCAGAATCAATAATATTCCCTGTCATAGACAAGTGGTACCGGTAGGGAACCCTGACGCATTCTTCCACATAATGAAGATGTGTATTACAAACCAATTCATCCGCCCCTAAAAAGGCAATCCGTACATTATCTGTATTATGAAGACGGTCATAAAAACTTCCTTTACCCAGAGAGCTGTCTCCGCTCACTTCCGCCAGAGCTTTATTTTCTCCGACTACGCATACCGACAAAAGTGGGTCCAACGAGCGAAGGGAATCCTCTCTCTTTCTTACATATTCATTCAGTATTCCCATAGATGACCTGGAATTCTGCACATCATAATCTTCGTTATTGGCAAAACTAAAAGTAAAGGTAGGAAAAACAAGAGTCTTAACTTCCAGCTGGCAAATAAGATCATACATGGCCTCACACAATTCTCTGCGTTTCATCCCTTTCGCTAACGTTCCAAAATTCATCGCCGTATGCAGCAAAAGAACTTCGCACTTATCTGCATCTACTGCCAGCAGAGCCTCCAGAATATCTCCATATGTAACCTTTCCATCCTCATGATAAAAAAGTTCTAAATTACGATCGAATTTCACAACTATCTACCTCCATTTTCCTCCCTTATGCTCTCTACTGTTAGAACAGGGAGCAATTTACCATTTTTCAGCAATACTGGATCATTCATTACGTTCCTCGAAAGCGGCCATCAAATCACCCACTGTCTTATAACCCGATATCTCTTCCGCTTTAGGGTAACGGTCAAACTTTTCATTGATTATGGAAATAACAGCGAGCACTGCTACGGAATCCCAATTTTCCAGATCCTCCAAAACGGTTTCTGGCGTCAGTTCTTCAACTTCCATCTCCAGACTCTCTGCAATACATTCCATTTTTTCCTCATTCGACATAGTAAAATCTCCTTTCAGGTCTTCCTTAAATAATATTTATTCAAATGGCAATTGTCACTTACATACCATCAAATATCTTTATGTAACAGATGATACTGTTTCTTTCCCGCCTCGTTTTTCGGAATCTCTTTTATATACTTTACTTCAAAAGCATGGGGATTCAGCTTCGTCTTCACCGAAATAAACTGGTTCACATCCTCTAAGCGGGATTGATCTGTCACGTAAATCTGCATATGGTCGTCCGATCCGACACAGGCGCACTCCAGGGGCTGAAACTCTCCCTGTATCATTCTCTCGCACTCATCCAGATTCACACGGTTTCCATATATTTTTAAAAATCTCTTCTTCCGTCCTACAATATAGTAGTAGCCATCATCATCAAACTCCGCCATATCTCCTGTCACCAGTACACCATGACGCTCATCCCCTTTTGCCAGGTCGGCAGGGCATTCCGCATATCCCAGAGTTACATTGGGTCCCTCATAAACAAGTTCCCCGGTTATATGGGGGGTTTTTACCCTCGTTCCATCCACATCGATCAGATAAAATCTGCCCTTGGGAATGGCGATTCCCATGCTCCCGTATTTTTCGAGAGATTTCTGATAAGGAAGATAGGACATCCGGGCAGTCGCCTCGGTCTGCCCGTACATGACATAAAACCGTTTTCCCTTCTCCTGAGCATACTCAGCAAATTCTTTATGAAGTTCTGGCAGCAGCTTTCCTCCAGCCTGTGTCATATAGCGAAGAGAGGGCAGATCCATCTGAAAAAAACGCAGTTTTTTCAACATCTCATAAGTATAGGGAACCCCCACCACCGATGTCGCTCTTTCTTTTCTGAAAAAATCCCAGAAGCCCCTCTGGGCATAACTGGTTTCCGTCATAAGGATGGTTGCACCCATCAGCAGATGGCTGTTGATCACAGACAAACCATAGGTATAATTCATAGGAAGCATGGTAATCGGTCTCTCAGTCTCATCTAGTTCCAGATAGGCCGCAATAGATCTGGCATTTTCCTCCAGGTTCCTATAGGACTGGCGCACAAGCTTCGGACTTCCTGTAGAACCAGAGGTGGTAAGAAGAAGCGCCAGCTCTTCATGTATCTCTTTCCTCTCTCTGTCAAAGGAAAGCAGAACGTAACCGTATCTTTCGCAGACACTTTTTCCCTCAAACTGCTGTTTCTGTCCAGCTGGAATCCACAGATAATCCGGCTGATACGTTTCCAAAAGATAAGCCATAAGTTCCTGATCCAGGCGGTCACTCAATAAAAGCGGCACCACCCTGGCGGACAGAAAAGCCACATATCCAGCCAGCGCCCCTATCGTGTTACGGCACAGGGAAAAGACAAGAGAAGAAGGTTTCACGATCCCGGCCAGCTGCCCACAAAATTCTGCCAGCTCTCCATAAGTAAGAGAAGAACCGTCCTCCTGCAATGCAGCTAATTTTTCCTTCTTTACTTTATCTATTGACAAAAACATAGCGCCACCATTCCTTTCTTACAACGGTTCTATGCAATAACCCGGCTCAGCTGTTCTATGATATCATAACCATCCCAGATAACATCCATATCCAGTGTCTTTCCAAAGGGGACGATCCGATCTATGCCACAAACCTGTTTCTCCACAATCTGCCGCCGGATCTGTTCCTGATCCAGCCCATAACAGGCACATGTCTGGATCTTCTCCTCCGACATTTTTTCCAGCCAGTTCCAGTCACAGACCTGCGTCTGAAAAAACATCCCATACTTTCCCCTGTAACCCGTCAGCTTTTCCGGCAGTTCATCCAATGTGCACACATAGAGCAGATTTCCATATCGCTGACAGGCAGATAAACATTTGAAATCAATAATGGAATCACATAACAAGCTGTATTTACCACTTGCTTTTATATCTTCCAGATCATACTTTTCCGCAGTCTCTGCCACCGCATCCCAGAATCTTTTCTGCACTTTGGCTGCGGTCGCATCTGTCATGTCTTTCGCGCGCATCCATAAGATCATATGAGGAGAAGAACAGGCATTCTGATCCATGAGATAGGTATCATTATAAAAATCCATAGCCAGTCTCTTTAACGACTCCGGGGTAATCTCTTTTAATGCCTCCAGGGACAGAATTCCGATAGAATAGCGATCAGCAAAAGTAAGCTCATTACTTCGTGGCGGCAGTACTGCTTTCCGCACCTCACATATAGTACGGTCCCCTCCCCAGATCACCCGGCTGTTACATCGCAAGGTGAATTCTGCTGTGATCTCCTCATCCCTCTCATACCGGACAAAACAGGTCCGCTCCGCCAGCATGCAGAATTCTTCCACTCCCAGGAGATCCCGCAGTATCCGGCAGGCACATTCCACCTGGGGAAACTGCTTTGAAGGTACCCTGACAATATTAGAATTTCCTGCAAGTAAGCCAAATACATAGGTATACAGGCAGTTCACTGGAACATTAGAGGGGGCTATATGAAATACGGTCCCTCTGCCAAGCAGGATACGATCCCTGTTCCTGGCTTCATGATCCCGTTTCCTTTTCTGAACAGATGATTTCCTGATCCAGAAAGCAAAGGCCTGAAGATCCGGATATTTCACTGCCTCATTATCTTTTCTGAGTTCCTTCGACCAAGCATCTAAAAACTGGCAAACCATATCATTATAGGGCCGCAGGGGAGCCTTGGCGACCGGATCCCTGCCACACAATATCTTAATCTTTTCCATAAAGAATGCCTCTCATTTCCTTTCAAATGTATCACTGCAACCACGGATCTCTGCATTCTTCATCCTTCCATGCACTTCGATATACTTCCCTTTCCGCCCACAGGGACAGTCATCCTCTCCTAAGATACAGCCAACATCTTCCGTCAGTAAAGAATGCCCGGGATAAGATTCCGGAATCGCGGACAAAACCTGGATGACCCCCTCCTGCCCGGTCTCACATAAAGAAAAATCCCGCATATTACGGATCAGCACATCCGAATAGGCACTTACGTGAAGATGTCCATATTCACATTCCATGTAGACACATCCCGTCTGTTCCACCATTCCATAATAATCATGGACCCTGTTAATACCACAAACATCCTGCAGGGATCTTTTAAATTCTTCTTTGGAAACCGCCTCGCTTTCCAGCTTTTTCCATCCTCCCCCATGGATCAGAACGGCATGTTCCAGTGGCAGTTTTTCTCCCGAATGTTTTAATACCTTATAAAAATATTCCCAGATCATATAAGTAAATCCAAAAAGAAAAACGGTCTGTCCCTCATATTGGGCAAGAAATTCTCTTATTCCCTCTATATCAAGATTCATCTGGTTATCAAAGGCAAATATTTTTTTTCTTGCAAATATAGAAAATCCCAGTATCCCGGCGCCTCTGGCAGAAAACATCCGTCGGTCACGGATGACAGAAGGACAGTCCAGAATGATCATGGGCATTCTGGCATTCCCCGTAAAATCCGATACGATCTTTACCAGTATCTTCTGCTGGTTATTTGCCGTAGCCTTATCCAGAAAGATCTGTGACACCTGCTGCCCGGTGGTACCGGAAGAGGTCATCCTCTTAATGATCTGATCTTCTGGGACATTGCACAGTTTTTTCGTCTTAAAAAGAGATACTGGAAGAAAAGGAACCTCTGCCAGATTCCCCGCACTCCGGCCTCCAGGAAACAGCAAAGAAATCAATCGGCGGTATTCCTCACAATTGTCATAACTGTTTCCCGTCAGATCATTCAGACGGCTGAGCAATAACTTCCCCTTAAGATTGGAATCCAATTCGTAAGGTTTATAGGAAAAAAGCTCATGTTCTCTGCATATCCCTGTATCCAAAGTTCCGTCACCCCTGTCTCAAAATTAAAATCTAATTCTGCATATACTTTCTTATTTCACCATTTTTTCTGTCAGAATCTGGTCTGCCGTGACATCTTCTGCCAGGACTTTTCCGGTGAGCTCTGGCATTTTTTCCGGTGGGATCCCTGTTCCCGGACGCTTTACATCCAGATCTTTCTCCGAAAGAACGCTGCCCTTTTTCAAGTCAGCAGTAACTACTACACTCCTTCTCATCTTATCCCGCTGCGCCAGCTCTGCCTCACTTACAGACCGCTCATATCCTCCCATGGCTTCATACACACGGCTGCAGCACTCCACCATACTCTGAAACTCATCCGGCTCCATCGCCATATTGTTGTCCATCCCCATCTTCTTTTTATCCAAGGTAAAATGTTTTTCGATATAGGCGGCACCAAGAGCAGTCGCCGCCACCGGCATCTCAATCCCCAGGGAATGATCGGAAAAACCAATGGGGTAGGAAGGAAACTTCTCCCGGAGGCCCGGTATATTATTTAGCTGCATCGTCTGCGTCTCCGCCGGATATAAAGAGATACAATGCAGCAGGCACAGATTTTTATTTCCGGTGCTCTCAACCGCTTCCACCGCCTTCTGTATCTCCGCCAGATCTGCCATACCGGTTGCCAGTACGATGGGAATTCCCTTCTCTGCAATATAACGGATGTAAGGATAATTATTAATATCCATGGAAGCTATCTTTACAAAGGGCACTTTACAGGTATCCACCAGAAAATCTACTTCTCTCTTACAATAAGGGGTGGAAGAAAACGCGATTCCTATTTCATGGCAGTATTGCGCCAGTTCCGCCAATGCCTCTTCTGGCAGCGCAAATTTACCAACAATCCTCTTCGCGATGGGATTCTCCTGATAGTAGCTGGCAGAATATAAAGACCCCGCGGACCAGGACTGGAATTTAACACAGTCACAGCCGATGCGCTTTGCTTCGTCGATCATCCTCTTTGCGGTCTCAACATCCCCATTATGGCTGGAATTGACCTCCGCTACTATGTAGGGACGTTTGTAATCACCTACTTGTTTTCCATTTGCCAAAATAATCTGTGACATCCTGTTCTCCCTTCACACACGTTATACTAGTTACAGGTCAATAGGTTCTATCAACATTTCTTTCAGGAACAGCTCCCTGTCCATAAAAGGTGACTGGTCTTCCAGCGGCGGCCGCACGATCCGCCCCGCCTGTCCCCTTGTAAAAGAACTATGCAGGTACTCCTGCTCCTCCACACACATTACCTCACAGATAACTGGTCCCTCCATCTGCAGCACCGTGGAAATCTTTTCCTCCAGCTCTTCACTGGAATTCACTCTCACATAAGGGATTTCAAAGGAATCTGCCACCTTCTGGAAGGAAGGACAACATACCCCGTTAGAACCATCTGTCCCAATCGTGCGTGTGCGGAACAGGTCTTTCTGGCGTTTGCGGATCACCGCATAGCAATTATTATTCGCCACGATCACCTTTACCGGGATACGGGCATGATGTATAGTCCACAGTTCCTGCAGGTTCATCATAATCGAACCATCCCCGTTGACTGAGATCGTCTGATCACCAGTGGCAATACAGGCTCCCATGGCGGCAGATAAAGAAAAACCCATGGCTCCCTGGGAGACCGGATGGATACAGCGCTGTCCCTCCGAAAGCTCCAGCACAGATGGAACAATCAGTTCCTCAAAGCCCGCATCTGTCACAATCTTAGCCTTCTTGTCCATGATCTTTCCGATGGCATCCGCCAGATTATGCAGATCCACCTGCTCCTTTTCCCTATGCCTGTCCTCACACTTCGGAAACACCTTTTTCCAATGCAGGCACTTGTCCATCCACTCTTTGCATTCCACTTCCAGCTCCCTGTCCATCAGCTGCTGCAGAACAACTTTAACATCTGAAAGGATCAACCTGTCAATCGGTATCATTTTTTTAGAATGTTCCACTGGATCTAGGTCAACCACAAGCACTTTCGCCTCCCGGGCAAACTTTTCAAACTGGTTCCCCGTGGTCATGGAAGAAAGGCGGTGCCCCAGCACGAGAACCAGATCCGAATTCTGAACAGCAAAGTTCCCGGCACGGCTTCCCCCCATGCTGCCGACAGCGCCTATCCCATAACATTCCCCTGCGCCATAGATGTCAACAGCTGACGGAGCAAATACAACGGGCATTGGGTATTTATTTAAAAACGCTCTCAGCACCATCTCTGCGCCGGCAGAACGGACTCCACTTCCCACCAGCAGCACCGGTCTGGCCGCCTTCTCCAGAAGTTCCCCCGTATATGTTATCTCTTCTTCGGAAGCACAAGGCATTTCACCCTGTTCTGGCTCAAAATGCTTAAGCAGCTCCGGCTCGATCCGCATATTCTGGACATCAAATGGTATATCGATCCATACAGGACCTCTCCGCCCGGACATTGCCAGCCATACCGCTTTTTCCAGTTCACAGGCGATGTCCTGTGGGTCCGTGATCATTACCGCATATTTTGTAATGGACTCAACAATCGGTATCAGGTCTGCTTCCTGGGAACCATAGGTACGGATGGGAATCCCGGTATAGCGGCTCGTCTCCTGCAGGCTGTTCTGTCCCGAAATAAAAATACAGGGTACCCCATCCTGCCAGGCACATAATACACCGGTGATGGCATTTGTCGCCGCGCAGCCCGTAGATACAAGACACGCTCCCAGGTCATTTTTAGCCTGTGCATATCCATAGGCAGCATAGGCAGCCGCCTGCTCGTGGTGGACAGATATACTTTCCATCCCAGACTTTGCAAGTGCATCCGTTAAATAAAGTATTCCTCTGCCCGTAACGGTGAAAATATGCCCGATTCCCTTTTCATTCAAAAACTGAATCACATAATCAGCTACACGAATCACTGTTGTCCTCTCTTTCCCGGCAGAAACTGATTGAGTATGTCAGGGATCGTGATCACCATCTCTGCCTCGCAGGCAATCTCACCATTTACCATCCCACGGCCTGTTCCTTTGGCGATCCCCCGCCGCCACGACAGCAGCTCCACTTCCATATCCATCTTCTCTCCCGGAAGAATTTCTCTTTTACATTTCATTTCAAATGAGATAAACCGCGTCGTCTTTCCTGCAAGCCCCGGCAAAGTTGTGACTGCCACTGTCAAAAGCTGTGCCAGCGCCTCTAATTGAAAAGCGCCTGGGACATTCGGCTCTCCAGGAAAATGTATTTTAAAAAACCATTCATCCTCCTGAAACACCTTATACCCGGAAGCACTTTTTCCTGGTATGACATTGGTTACATGATCAAGCATAAGCAGTGGTTCACGAATCTGTTCATACTTCCTGATCTCCTCTGAATCCAGACAGAAACCTTCCATATGCACCCTCTCCTATTCGATCACAATATCATACTTTGCAAGGATCTGTTTTCCTACATTGTAGGAGCTCAGATCTACAATATCATCGGTATCCATCATGATCCCAAAAATATCCTCCAGCTGCGAGATCAGCTCCATATGCCCGATAGAATCCCAGGATGGGATTCCCTGGTATTCCAGACTCTCATTTACATCCGCCTCAGCCAGATCAAGTGCCTGGGCAAATGCCTGATTATATTTTTCTAAATTCGTCATTTTCATTCTCCTTTTTAGATTTTATATATGTCCTTCTTCAGGTCACATATCAGCGTGGTGACAGAGATCCCGGCCCCTAACCCAGCCAGCAGGGAACATCCTGTGATCTCCTTCTCCTCAAGATATATGGGGAGCCTTACCCCACTATCATATTGCGGACTGCGGATCTTATGCTCTGGGGTGATCCCTCGGTCCAGACACTGCGCAGACATTTCTTCTATTTCCTTCTCCAGTAATTTTTCGCCTGTTGGGAGGAAACGCTCATCCAGATGTACAGACTTATCCCCATATCCTTGATAGCAGTAGGCAAAAGAACTTCCCAGAGACATATTCTTTACATATATCTTACTTTCTTTTTCCTTACATTTCTCAAGAAGTATGGCGGAAGCTGCTGCCTGCTTACCTGTATCGCTTTTCAATCCGTCATCCGCCATCAGAAGAAGACCTTTTTCTGCGCCATCCAGTGAGAGCATCAGTGAAGCTGCAAGCTGTATACCTGTTAACATCCCGCCAGCCCCCTGGTTGATATCATATTGAAAACAATCCTGCCCGACCTGCAGCTTCTTAGCAATATAAAAAGATGTGGAGGGTGTCATAAACAGAGGTGACTGGGTCACATAGACCAGTATCTTGATATCTTCTTTTGCTGCATGCCGGCTCAATAGTAACTCTTCTGCTAACCCAGCTGCTACATCCGCCGCCCGTTCTTCACACTCTGCCCTCCGGCTGCGGAGCCCGGCGATCCGGATCCCACTGTATTCTTTTATCATATCTACACACCTCTAAATCTCATAATGCTGATCTGTAAATCTTACCGGAAGTATATCCCTCGTCTGGAGTATAAGTGTGACCATCGCCCAGGAAAGTCCCGCTCCAAATCCAGTCATAAATACCGAAACCTCTCTATCTGTTTCCTCACCGCCAAGATTTTCACACAGAGTACACAGGTCAGAAGCCCCGCCACTATTTCCATATTTCTGATAGGAGTTGATCACCCGCTCTTTGTCAAATTCGGCAAACATGGCAACCTTATCTACAATAAACTTCTGCGCCTGATGTATGACAATATAATCCAGAGATTTTTTTTCTATCGCAAAATGATCCAAAAACTCAGCTATTGTATGTACTACATCCGTAATAGCGAAATGGAATACCTCCATTCCATCCATGTGAATATGATCCTCTATATCATCCCTCACCAATACCTCATAACGGCTTCCATCTGTACGCTGGGCAAAACGGACTGTCTTACTTTCCGGCACAGCCTGCACTGCCACCGCCGCGCCACAGTCACTAGAGAGCATACTGGTGGTCTTGTCATTTCCAGCGCCGCCAATGGTCGGTGTTTCCCCCACCAGCAGCAGCCCCCGTGCATTCTCCCCGCATTGCTGCAGCAGTGAAGCCATTGTCAGCAGTCCATCGACGGTTCCTGTACATGCCAGATTTAGATCCAGTACAATACAGTCTTCTTTTATGGCAAGATATTTTTGAGCCAGAAATGCCGTTGATGGGATTTTACATCTTGTATACCCTGTCGCCAAGATCAGTACATCGATGCTGTCGGGTTTCCAGCCGGTATGCTCCAAAACCGCATCCGCTGAGTGGAGCATCAGATCCAGCGTATCCTGCTGACCGGTTACCGTCCTGCGTTTTTTGATTCCTGTCACTTTTATCTGTTTGCGCACTACTTCCTCTTCAAACAATTCCGCAAAAGACATGTTGTCCGTTTCATGCTCTGGAAGCGTCGTCGCCACTCCTGCTATCTGTATATTGTCAAATTCACTATACATCGCTTTCCCTTCCCTCTGTCATCAAAATGCTCCGCCGTGAACGGGAATAATTGTACCAGTTATATAGGCAGACCGGTCAGACAACAAAAATTCTGCCAGATAAGCGATCTGCTCTACTGGAATAATACCAAAGGGCTGCCGTGTAATTATAGTTTCTTCAAAATCTTCCAATACATCACATAATTGATGTGTCATATCTGTATCGACAAGGGCTGGTGCGATGGCATTAACCCGGATCTTTCTTTTCTCGGCTTCTCTTGCCAGTACCTTTGTATAAGCATTCACCGCATTTTTGGAAGCAGCATATTGCGACATGGCTTTCGCGCACTCTAAAGAAGCCATGGAAGACATACCTATGATACTGGCTCCATTTTCTGAATACTTTCTGTTTAAAAAATATTTTGTTAAAGCCACATAAGAGAAATAATTTATCCGGAAAACCCGCTCCATCTCCTCAAACTCTAACGCTTTTACAGGGCGGTCAATGCTAATACCTGCCGCATGGAGCATACCATGTAACTTTAAACCATGCTCTTTGCAAAACAAAAAAATATCTTCAATACCACTCGTTTTACAGAGATCATACAAATAAGGAAAAGCTGAGTTCGGATATTTGCGTTTGAGCTCCTCCAATTTTTCCCTATTGCGTGCGATCAGAATAACATTTGCTCCCCCCTGCAGAAGATACTCTGCCACACCGCGGCCAATTCCCTGGGAAGCACCTGTTATCAGAATATTTTTTCCCCGCATTGCTGCACCTCATTTACACAAAAATATTTTCACAATACAGCCTTACAGATATCTTCAACAATAACAAATTCACGTATCTGCTGCGCTGTCAGTACTTTGTCATACTCTTTCCTGGCCCAGGCCATCAGCGCTAACTTTGCCAGGGAATCCCATTCGTCTAACTCCGACAATTTTGTATCTATCTGCAGAGTTCCCTCATCCATTTCCAAAATATCTTCCTCAAGAGCTTCAACTATTTTTTTGTATTCCATTTTTTTATCTCCTATTCTTATTATTTATTTTAATATAAATATTTTTCATCGCTTTCAATCAGGTCTAATACCATATCCGGCCGAATGGACATACGCAACAGTGCACAGCTTAGGCCAATCCCAAAACCACATAGAAATAAACTCGTTTTTTCCTTTTGCAGTAATTCTTCTTTATGTAAACATATCGTCAACGGAATGGAACCACTGGATGTATTTCCATACTTCTCTAAGGACATCAGCATCTGATCCATGCCAATTCCACAGATGGAGGCAATGTTCTGCAATAAAAATTTCTGGGCCTGATGAAAAATGTAATAGTCTATTTCTTTTTTTTCAAATTCATTTACTGTCTTCTGAAACGCATTGACGTAATTTACCACATCCGTAATTCCGTACTCAAAGACCTCTTCCCCATTCATCTGGGAAGCTTCCCCATAGCGCATATGAATTGCTTCATACCGGCTCCCATCTGCTATTTCCTCTGAATAAATAGAATCTGCGTCCTTTGTGAATTCAAGAGCTGCCGCTGTACCACAAGTTCCAAACAACATAGAATCTGCGGTTTCATCCACCGTATGCGGCAATATATAATTGGGATTTCTCTGTATATCTCCCGCCAAAAGCATCCCCTTACTTCCAATACCATATTGCTGCAAAAGAGAAGCAACAATATGAAGCCCAGACACAAAACCAGAACATCCCAGATTAACATCAAACACCATACACTCTTTCGGAAGTCCCAGATAATTCTGAATCACAAAAGCAGTCGAAGGCATAATCAGAGATGGATGCTGCGTGACAAAAACCATAACCTTTATCTGGTCCGTTTCCCAGTCCAACTGCCGCAATAGTTGTTTTGCCGCACTGATACAATAATCTGCTGCTGTATGCTTTCCGTCGTCGATCCGCCGTTCTTTCACCCCGGTTATACGTCTCTGCTTCTTCACCCGCTGTTCACCAAGAAGCTCTATATAACGGCTGTCATCTTCAATCTCTGTGGGCAGCGCTGCAACAATACCACTTACTTCAATATTCTCTATTCTTGTAACCATACTGTTTCTCTTCCTTTTTAAGTTATTTGGTTCAAAATCATTTTGTCACAACAGACCGGCATCAGCATATATTGCCCGGCCTGTGATACAGGATGAATCCTTACTCAACAAAAAGGAGATCACGTCAGCGATCTGCTCCGGCTGTTCCAGTCCTAACAGCTGGCGCTGTACAGGATTTTCATAGGTGGATCCAGCCACTATAGAAGAACCTCCCATTTTTTTTGCCATTTCGGTAGAGACACCACCTACAACAACAGAATTGATCCGAATCCCCTTTTCTGTTAATTCCAGTGCCAGCGTCCTGCAGGCAGATTCCACGGCAGATTTTGCCGCCGCATATGCTGTCATACACTTTTGGGGGGTGTGGGCATTCATGGCAGACACGCCGACGATACTGCCGCCATTCGCCTCTCCTTTCCGGGCATAATGTTTTACCAGTTCTATAAATGCAAAATAATGAATGTCAAATAACTTCATCGCTTCTTTTCGGTTCATCACCCGCAATGGCAGAACCTTTGCAATCCCCGCACAATGCACCAGGCCATCCAGGCAGAGCCCCTCCTTTTTGATCCGGGCAAATATCTCTTTATAGTGGTCGAAATCTGTCAGGTCATAATCCACAATTATGTGGTTTTGTGAATTTCCCATACAGGAAGCAGTTACTTCTAACTTCTCCCTGTCCCTTGCAACCATTACCACACGTCCATCCTGGGCTGCTATATTTTTGGAAAGGGCCTTCCCTATCCCCGATGAAGCTCCTGTAACTAAAAATGTCTTACCAGCAAACTTTCCCATACAAGCGTCTCCTTCTGCCCTTTACCTTTCTTTATTCTACCCCAAAATATAAAAAAACTGTCCCACTCTCCTGGCACAGCTTTCATGATCTATATTCCGTGCCTCCATGCAGCATTGTAATGCAATCCATGCATAAATGTATCCTTAAGATGGAAACTTAAGGATACATCCGTTTTGTATATCGGACAGAACTTGTCTTTTCTTAACCTATCCTGGTCAGATCCCCAGCCTTTTCCACAAACTGTCTTTTTTTATCCATATCACTATGGACATAAGTCCGAAAGGTGGTATGAACATCTGCATGTCCCAAAAGCTCGCTGATCGTCTTATAATCACATCCTGCTTCCACTAAACGGGTGGCAAAAGTGTGCCGCAGACCATGAAAAGTCACATATTTTGTTCCATTGCTTTCCATAAGCCGGTTATAGTATTCCCGCAGTGTGCGGGGCTCTATAAATTTATCCTCGTTTCCGGTCAGCAGGTAAGCGAATGGCCCCGCCTGGTGTTTTTTTAATATGGGAAGGTAATTTCCCGGCAAAGGAATATACCGGTTGGAATGAAAAGATTTAGGAGCCGTTACAATGATTTTGCTTTTCCCTATACCATTTTCCTTAGTATAAATACGCTGTAACGTCTGCTTTACATGAACCAATCCTTCAGAGAGGTCAATGCACCCCCATTGCAGGGCACAAACCTCACCAATCCGCATCCCTGTTGCCAGTGCCAGAGAAACCCCTAAACTCTTCAAAGATCTCTGTTTTTTCAAGCACTTCATTATCTCATATTCCTCCTGCAAAGTCAAGCAGTTTCCATTGGCTTCGGCTGCCATGACAGCGTTGGTTTTTGGATACTGATACTGCATTTTCCCGAGACAGATATAGCCCTTTTTTTCTGCCTTTTCCAGAATTCCCAGCCACAAAGCCATAATATCTTTTACGGATTTATGAGATAAAGTTCCGGAACCGTTTTTCTTTCCTTTTTGGGATAAGAACAGGATAAAGTTCTGATTGTCATCATGATCAATACTCCCCAGCCTTTTCTTTCCAAAATAAGGAAGGATATGGTTTTCAATTGCCACTGAATAGGTGGCAAATGTGGATTCCTTGATATAACTTCTGTACTCTTGGTGTTAGTATATAAATAGTACAAATCAAAATGAGTTATCCCCCAACCTATGT
>CAJUAU010000022.1 GCA_910584645.1 uncultured Eubacterium sp. | reverse complement strand
CTGGAGGAATTGACGGTATTCGTGATGAAGGAATGTTGGATTTAGCGTTAAATAATCCGTTTCAGTTATTTGATGGAAAAGAGCTTTATAAGCATTCAGGAAAAGGCGGCACGGCTTTGTTTTGGATTGGTAAAAAACCATGCAATGTTGTACGGAAACAAAAGACTTGGCGCGCATGCTATGTTAGTTTTTCTTGCATTGAATGGATATGAATTGTCATACTGCCAAAAGGAGTTAAGTGATGTCATTCTTGCATTGGCATCCGGTGATATTGGTGAAAAGGAAATTTTACAATTGATTATTGAGCATCAACAATAAGCCCTCGGCGTTTGAGAGCGAAATACACCCTATGCACAAACTTAAACTTTGTGCATAGGTGATAGGAGGGTGATTTTATGAAAGTGATTGCGATAGCCGCCGTAACAGCAGGTGGGAAAACAACAACAGTAAATGAAATAAAAAAGCAATTATCCAATGTGCAGACTTTACATTTCGATGACTATGTATTTGAGGGGGAAGTTGATAATTTTTATCAATGGGTACTTGATGGCGCTGATTATAATGTCTGGAATCTTGAACCCTTGGCGAAGGATATATTAAGGGTTAAAAATAGTGGAAATTGTGATTATTTAATTCTTGATTATCCTTTTGCCTATTATAATGAGCAAATTAGAAAGTATATAGATGTGGTTTTTTTTATAGATACACCTTTGGATATAGCGTTAGCAAGAAGAATTCTAAGAGATATGGGTAATGCATCCGTTAATGACATAAGAAATGACTTAATGGGATATATAAAATATGCAAGAATTGCATTTGTCCAAATGCAAAAAGATATATTACCATCTTCCGATTATGTAATAGATGGTACAATGAGTACAGAGGATATCGCTAAGGAAATTATTGATATCATTGTATAATTATATGTGATTTTGTTGCTCCTGCTCTGTGCCCTCATTTTTTCCCTTGTCAGGGTTTGTGATACACTGTGGGAAGATATAACACAAGGGAAACTATAAGGGAGAGTTCACCTATGATAAACTTAGTGTTTTCAAGGGTTAGTGGGAGTTTTAATAACAAAATATAGCAGCTAATATTTCCCTTAAAAATGATCAAATCACAATCGGGATTTGGAGGATTATATGGAGATAAGTGTTATTTATACATGGTGCTAGCACCATGCAATAAAGGTGGATAAGGAGAAAATCATTTTGGCGCCAAAACGGTACCAAGAAATCATGTAAATAAAAATACGCCACACAAAAACAACGATTTCGCGCTGTTTTCCGCAATAAAAAGCATAGAAAATACCACAAAAAACGCTATTAATATACTGTGAGGGTGGACGTACAGTAGGTTCTGGTCGTGTTGCTACGATATTGAGTAATTTGCACGAAAGCTTTGAGCAAAGCGCATAAAAGATGAAACAAAGAACTACTTTCATGCTTGCATGGAAGTGGTACAATCAAATAAAAAAACCGGTATTTTATGGAGGATATGAGTGAAGACATTTGATGAACTAATTGTATTATGCATTACGAAAAAACCAAGATGAATATTTATATTCACGATTCATTGAATTAGGTGGTATGCCGGAAGAAAAACATCCACTCTCTTTTGTAATAGAAGGAAGCGATTATCTTCTTGATTGGTTTGGAAAAGGAATAGAATCAAGATTACGTTTGCAGGATATTTTGCCTTGTCATATTAGTTTCACAATAGGGGATAGTGGGGCTGATTACAAGAAATACGGAAATATAAAATTACTTACAATGGAGAATATAAAAGAGCAATTACTGAAGTATGGTAATAATTTTGATACTTTTATGGAAGCAATAGGAAGGCATTATGTAGAAGCGCAGCTTTGGACAGACAAATACATTACAGAGGAATACTTGATAAAATAAATAAGAAATGTGGGGCGTGGCGGTTGCTATGCCCTATATTTTTGTGGTAAACGGAGAGAGGAAGTGGTATAATAAAATGACTGTTCGGAATTTTTCAAACACGCTCTAGTGAGATTACATGAAAAACATACTGGATAATAAAGGGAGAAATGGGATGAAAGAAAAGAGGATAGAAAATTTATTAGAGAAATTAGTACACATGTGTGATTTGGGTAAAATAATTGCAGATGTTGAATCTGTATCTGGCGGTTTAATGCACAGGATGTACAAAGTAATAACCGACAGCGGCATATACGCAGTAAAACATTTAAATGCAGAAATAATGAAAAGACCGGGGGTACATGAGAATTATGCAAGGGCAGAAAAAATAGAAGGGATACTGGAGAATAATGATATTCCTATCGTGCCGGCTATGGTATTTGGCGGCAAAAAGATGCAAAAGATAGATGACCAGTTTTTCTATTTATTTAGGTGGCAGGAGGGAAGCATTGCCGATTGGGATCATATTTCAAATGAGATGTGTTATAAAGCAGGAAATATTCTTGGTAGAGTCCATGCGATCGAACCAAAGAATATTGCATATCAAGCTCCGGAAAAAAGTCATATAGATTGGCGGGGTTATGTGCTGAAGGCAAAGGAGGAAAACTCTGCGATCGCTTCGTTATTGGAAGATAATGAAGAATTTCTTATTTACGCTGAAAATGAATTAAACAAAGCCAGGGCGTCATTGCCGGCTGTGTTGTGTTTGTCCAATGAAGATATGGATCCAAAGAATATTATGTGGGATAATGGAAGTCCATGGATGATCGATCTGGAATGTCTGGACTATGGTAATCCCATATCCCATGTCATGCAGTTGGCATTGCAATGGTCAGGGATCATAAGCGGCAAGATGGATGTTGATAAGATGATCGCCTTCTTTGACGGCTATTTGAAAGCATATGATAATTGTTTTCGGGGATACAGTGATGTCGTTGGTGTAGTATATACCTGGGTTGAGTGGCTGGAATATAATATCCAAAGAGCTTTGGGAAACTGTATGGACGAAGCAGAAAGACAAATGGGCATTTCCGAGGTGCGCAATACGATGGATAGGATGAAGTATATTCAGAAAACAGTACCTCAGATCAAGGAGGCGTTGGATGTTCGTCTGCGGAAAATAGATGTAACGCAGTATGATGATCACGATGAAAAAATCTGTTTTTACGAATTATTACTTGAACGAGAGTTATCTGACATGACAGATTACAGTCTTCCGGCAGGATATAGATTTGTGCCCTATTCTGATGGGGATAGGGAACGATGGATTGATATTGAGATGTTGGCAAAAGAGTTTGCAGATTATGAACAGGGATTGGAAGCTTGGAATCGTTATTTCGCAAATAGCCTTGATATACTTCCTGACAGAATGTTTTTTATCGAAAATGAGAAAGGGGAAAAAATTGCTACAGCTACAGCTTTTTATGACATTCACGGTAGAGATACTTCAGGAGCCGGATGGCTTCATTGGGTAGCAGTTAAGCAGGAGTATCAAGGAAAAGGGCTTTCAAAACCGTTGATTACATATGTTTTAAATGTTATGAGGAATCTTGGATATTTACATGCGAAAATACCGACACAAACAAATACATGGCTGGCATGCAAGGTTTATTTGGATTTAGGATTTTTGCCGATAAAAGAAAATTTGGAACACAGTTATGAAGGCTGGAAAATAGTAAAGGAATTAACAAGTCATAGTGCACTTAAAGACATTTAAAGTAAACAAAGTGAGTATAAGGCAAATTAATAACAAAAATCAAAGTTGTATGCTGGAGGTTATGCATGCATTATCTGAACTTTCAGAAGATAGAAAAATTGCGATAATTGACTTTGAAGTGGATATGCTGGATGATAGTATTGCTTTAGTACGTTATAAAGCAAATCAAAAGGATACAGATAAAATATCATGGCGCTCATCTATTTGGAAAAAGCAGGGATGTGACTGGGTTATGTTTTATCATCAGGGAACCATTTGTGATTAGAGTAAAAAGTGGGAAACTGTAAGAGCTTTTAACCAGAGATTTATAGAGGGGTATCGAGGTGTTAATTGATGAATGTTAATAAAAACTTGGTTTATTTACTTCCAATCCGTTGTGTGATTTTTATTTTGATATTTGTGATCGGAGCAGTTATTACAAAACAAAAAGTAGAGGATGTAAGCAATTGGTGGTCCATTGCAGCCAGTATAGTAAATATTGTTGTAATATTGATTCTCTATTTTTTTACAAAGAAAAAGAAAAGTAGTTTTTGGGAATTGATTAATTATCAAAAAGGTAGAACAAAGACGAAACAAATAGTAGCTATGTCGGTTTTAATTATGGTGTTTGGCATGACAGGAATGTATGTGGCAGGATATTTTTGCTACGGAATTATCCCATACGCAGCGCCAATGATGGTTGCACCAATACCAGTGTGGCTGGCTGTTATGAATGTTGTGATACTGCCGATAACAACTGCATTTGCAGAAGATGGATTATATTTGGGGTGTGGTGTCAATCAGATAAAAAGTAAGATTTTGGCAATAATTATTCCCGCTTTCTTTTTTGCCTTACAGCATAGTTTTATTCCAACGCTGTTCGATTTGAGGTATATTATTTACCGTTTTATTTCTTTTTTACCCCTGACACTCATTTTGTGTTGGTATTATTATAAGAAAAGAAATCCATTACCTATAATGATAGGTCATGCAATTATTGATGTGGCAACAGCGTTACAGATTTTAGCAACATCGGCTGTTCCAGGTTTTTATGAAACAATGTGTGGAATGTAGGAATGCCGATTTTGCATTCGTACAGGCACCTCCGGATGCAGATGGTGCCGTTCGGAATTTTTTCTCAAATATATTGTGTATAATTATCGCCCTTGTGCGCTTTATATTTAATATCTGAATAAAAATAGTTTGAAGAGTCATCAAGAATAGCAGAATTTGATTTTTCTTATTAACGATACATCCTACTGACAAATTGTGATTATCATTCATATCCGTATACTCCTTTTTATACATCAAAATCTTCAAGAAAACAGTTCAGCTCTTGAAAATTGTTTACAATATTACCTGAAAAAACTTCATTATCTCTGTTAAACAATATAGTATTCGTTCCCGTCTCTTGTGCAACCTTAAGGTTTTCAACATTGTTATCAAAAAAATCCTGATCCAAGGTTAAAAAATGAGCTAGATAATCCCGCATTGTTTCTATTGGAGTTGAATATCCTAACAGGGAGAGAAATTCAATAGAGCTTAATTCTCCATTTCCGGCTTTTGTAAATAAAGAAGTTGCGTGCGCAAGCAAGTTGTGCTATGCTATATAAGATTGGAGGTAAGTAATCTATGAAAATATTAAAATGGCTTTCGGTTGCCGATCGTTTTTACAAGATTTATTTGGATAAGCAGCTTGCGCCTTTTGGAATCAACAGCAGCCAATATATGTTTTTGATAAAGATATGTGATTTTCCGGGTATATCACAGGATTTACTGATGGATATGTTTTATGTCCATCCGAGCAATATCGTACGGACAATTGCGGCATTAGAAAAACAGGGAATGATTACCCGTTCTCCAAATGATCAGGACAAGAGGACATGGAAGCTATATCCCACTGATTGTGCGTTGGCTATATTTGAAGAAATACGGACAGTCTGCCAAAATACGGAGACTCTTTTGCTGCAGGGATTAAGCGAAGAAGAAAAGAGTCTTTTTATAGAGATGCTTATGCAAGCTGGTAAAAATATTACGGCAGAACTTCATATTGAGAGAAAGGAGGAGGAATTTGATGAGTGAGAATCCTCTGGGGCATGAAAAAATTCCAAAACTGTTGAAAGACTTTGCTATTCCAAGTATTACGGCAGCTTTGATAGGTTCTCTTTACAATATTGTGGATCAGATTTTTATTGGTCAGGGTGTGGGATATCTTGGAAACGCCGCAACCAATGTTGCTTATCCATTCTCTACAATTTGTCTTGCTATTTCTTTGTTGATAGGAATCGGCAGTGCTTCTCGCTTTTCGCTTTATCTTGGAAAAAAAGAAAATGGTGCGGCGGCTAAGGTGGCAGGAAATGGTGTGATCCTAATGGTGATTTCTGGACTTGCTTATTTGGTAATAGGTGAGATTTGGTTATCCCAGCTTTTGAAATTGTTTGGAGCAACTGCAGAGGTATTTCCGTATGCACAGCAATATACTGGTGTTATCTTATTGGGAATGCCATTTTTAATTATAACAAATGGTATGAGCAATTTGATCCGTGCAGATGGGAGTCCCGGGTACTCTATGATCTGTATGGTCATAGGCGCCGTTGCCAATACCATTCTTGACCCGATTTTCATTTTTCTCTTTCACTGGGGCATTTTTGGAGCAGCTCTGGCAACAATTCTGGGACAAATTTTGTCTTTTATATTTGCAATGCGTTATTTATGGCACTTCAAGACCATTCAATTGAAAAAGAATAGTTTTCGGTTGAATGTGAAAGAGAATTTGAAAACCTGCAGTATGGGGATCAGCAGCAGTGCGAATCAGATTGCGATTACCTTTGTGCAGATCATACTGTATAATTCACTTACATATTATGGGGCGAGGACGATTTATGGTTCTGATATTCCTTTAGCTGCCTGCGGAATTGTAATGAAAACGAATGCGATCATTCTCGCTATTGTTGTTGGAATATCACAAGGGGTTCAGCCAATTATAGGCTTTAACTATGGAGCAAAGAAATTTAACCGTGTGCGGGAAGCTTATCTGCTTGCGATAAAGTGGAATATGATTGTTTCGGCAATTGGCTTTTTCCTGTTACAATGTTTTCCACAATATATCATATCATTGTTTGGAGATGGAGATAAGCTGTATCTTGAGTTTGCAGTTCTGTTTATGCGCATTTTTCTTTTTATGGTGTTGGTAAATGGCGTGCAGCTGCTTTCCTCCAGCTTTTTTACTGCCATAGGAAAGGCGATGAAAGGGGCTTTGCTGGCGCTGACAAGGCAGGTGCTTTTTCTGATTCCGCTTATTCTGGTGCTTCCGCTCTGGTTTGGGATCATGGGAGTTTTATACGCGGGACCTATTGCCGATTTTTTGGCATTTATACTATCTGTTGTGTTAGTAAGCAGAGAATTAAAGAAACAGAAAATAAATTCACAGAAAAGTTAAAATCACTATTTGGGGAGGGAGTGTATACAATCTCGGAAGGATGGAAAATGACAGAAATCTGTGAGGAATTAAGAAAAAATTCTATCAAAAAAATGGTAAATGGCGGATGGAAGTGGTATAATTAAATCGGTAAATTTGCTTTAAAGGGGATCGTACTGGGTTTTAAATAGACAAAAGGCGTGCCCATATGGAGGAAAAAATGAAAGAAATAAAAATATTCAGTAAAAATAATATCTTTCAAAAGTTTGTAGTACTAAAAACAAACCGAAATAAACGCTATAGATACAATGAATTTCTGGTTGAGGGTGTCCGCAGTCTCAACGAGGCGGTAAAGAATAACTGGAAGATCAAATCCTTTCTTTATGATAGAAACAATCTTTCTGGTTGGGCAGAAGAAATGATAAATAAGGTAAAAACAGATATAAATTATTGTCTTTCTTCTGAGCTTATGGAAGAGTTGAGTGGAAAAGAGGATACCTCGGAATTGATGGCGGTAATTGAAATGCGGGAGGATAAACTTGATCATGTTATGCTTTCTGATAATCCCTTTATTGTTTTGTTTGACCGCCCATCAAACAAGGGGAATCTTGGTACTATGATACGCTCGTGTGACGCGCTCGGAGCAGATATGCTTATCATTACTGGCCATTCGGTGGACTTGTATGATACAGACGTGGTCGTGTCGGCAATGGGTTCGTTTTTCAATTTGCCTGTTATCAGGATTTCCGATAACAAGACATTGTTTGAATATATCGGCAGATTGAAAGAAAAATATTCCAATTTTATTACAATTGGAACTACGGCACACAATGAAAATCCTATTTACTCCGCCGAACTGACTTCACCGCTTATGCTGATGATGGGAAATGAAACAAGAGGATTGAACAAAGCATTTAAGGAATATTGTGACTTGCTCTGCACAATCCCAATGTCTGAAAAATCTTATGCCACATCATTTAATGTAAGCTGTGCTGCTTCTATATTGATGTATGAGATCACAAGGCAGAGAGGAATATAAATTGGATACAGCAAACTGAAAATTATTTATTTGGAGGGAAAAAATGTTTGATCAACGTCTTGTATTTGACACGATTCCAGAATTGTTTGACAAATGGAGAGTGAAGTATTCTCAGGAGTTATTTGATCATATTGTAAAAAAGTGCGGTCTTAATAGCAAAAAGAAATGCCTGGAAATAGGGCCGGGAACCGGACAGGCGACAGATTTTGCCCTGGAAACAGGCTGTGATTACTGCGCTATTGAATTAGGTGCGAATCTGGCGGATCTTTTGAAGGAGAAATTCGATAAGTTTGAGAATTTTAAAGTTATAAATGCAGACTTTGAAACTTATCCCTTTGGATCAGAGCAGTTTGATCTGGTATATTCTGCTGCGGCGATCCAGTGGATCAATGAAGAAACAGCTTATCAGAAGTGTTATTCTATTTTGAAGGAGAATGGATACCTGGCGATGTTTTTAATGCGTGGGGACTATAGGTCAGATAACCCTGCCCTGTTTGAGGACATACAACATATATATGATACCTATTTTGTATCAGAGATGCCTTATAATCAAAAGTTTAACTATGAGGCCGGTGAGAAATATGGTTTACATTATTTGGGGAAAAAGGATTTTTACGGAAAAAGAAACTATACGGCGGATGAATACATCCAATATATCAAAACACATTCGGATCATATAACAATAAAAGAAGAATACCGAGATCCATTTTTTAATGGTATCCATGCCGCCATTTTAAATCATGGAAATAAAATAAGTTTTCGTGATACTTATGTTTTGTATTTGTACCAAAAATAAGGAGCCTTAGCATGCATTATGAGCAGTTTATCACAGAAATACAGAAATATTGGGATTTGCGTGAAAAGGGACTGAAAAAGCAGGCCAATAAGTTTCTGTTCGCGTTTACCAAATATTTTAAAGAACATGTTTCTATTTCGGATGCCGATGTGATCCTATTTCAATTTTGCAGAGAATATATTGACGAGTTGAAATTTCCTGGGGATCATCTGCCCCAGCGTCATTTACCATTTCAAATGACAGAACTGTTAAATGATTATCTGAACCGTGAGTGCGGGAAGGATAAAATGCCACAGATGAGGTGGGCGTTCCAGATCTTCGGGAGTTATAATCCCCATGATCCGAAACGGGAGAATAATCCATATCACATTTTAGAACGCGCCTATGCGCACAAGGACTGCGACCAGCAGACAGTGGATCTTTATTTCGGTGAGCAGGTTGATTTTCTGTGGTGGGGACAACACCATTTTCCAGAAGGCTGTATCATCACGCAGGAGGCATTTCATCACACTGTGTGTACAGCGAACCGGATCCTTTCCGAGAAAAGAGTAGATCCGGAACTTGTGGCTTCATTTGAGTATTATGTAAAATTGTATCATATTTATTTTGACTGGCATGCGAAGGGCAGGGTGGGCAGTTTTTACGAACAGTGCAAAATGGAAGGGATCGAGTATAAAGGGATTCCAACCTTTTACTATGAGAAATGATGTTATTGAGTGGATTGAAATAATTACATAAATAATATTCCATGGGAGGTGGATGATATGTGGTTTCTGTTTGCAATACTGTCTGCGTTGTTTGCGGCATTAACCTCTATTTTGGCTAAAATCGGTATAGCGGGTGTTAATTCAAACCTTGCCACAGCAATACGGACAATGGTAGTCGTGGTTATGTCGTGGGGAATGGTTTTTTTGACAAACACGCAGAGTGGAATCACTGATATTAGTAAAAAAAGCTGGATTTTTCTGATCCTTTCCGGGCTGGCAACCGGGGCATCCTGGCTGTGTTATTACCGGGCATTGCAGATGGGGGAGGCCTCCAAAGTGGTTCCGGTTGATAAGCTGAGTGTTGTGATCACCCTTGTTTTGGCGTTTGTTTTCCTTCATGAAGATTTTACGGTAAAGTCTCTGGCTGGCTGTATGCTGATTGGTGCGGGAACATTGTTCATGGTTATATGATCTGTTTTAAGGGGTGATATCAGGCAGATCCTTGAGGACAGAATCGCCGCCGGGGAGCTGATAAAGGAAAAAGGTTTATTATTTATTCTAAAATATATGAGGGGAATCAAAGGGCATTAGCGAAGATGATTTGTTAGTGCCTTTTATGTTACAAATTTTCTTGACATCTATGTTTGGCAGATGTAGAATATAGTTATATTCGACATCTGCCGAATATAACTTATTGAATGAATTATCGGGAGGTTATAATGAGAAAAACGATTGCATGGAAGATGCTTCTGCGTTCACCGTTGAAAGCCATACTGACATTTCTTCTTATAATGGCAGCTTCATTTGCCCTGTTTTCACGTGTCACGGATTATGCCGTTTCTATGCGGGAGATCAGGAACGCGGAGAGTTTTTATTATGGTGTTGCCGCTCTGGATAACACAGTTCCGAATATTTCGCTATCGGGGCAGACGCCGGAACTGGGAGATTACCTTAATATCGAGACAGAGGAGAGACGCTGGCCTACGGAACAGCAGATAGAGCAGTTCTCGTCACTGCCCGGTGTTACTCTGGCGGATACAAGATATGTTACAGTTGGGCGGATAAAAAACTACAGAAATCTGGTTGATGAAGAAAGTACCTGGGCATACAGGGGAGAGTATGCTATGGAGGCTGTATATCAGGGTTCAAAACCAGATCCGGATGGGACAAGCTTTATTAATCTGTTATTTGACGACGTTAAGATACTTGCCAGCAGTGATGATAAACTTGACTTGTTTGACCGGCATCCGGTCAAAGTGACCACGATAAATCCGGAAAAAGAATTTACATATAGAAAGCATCCATGTCCTAAAGAATTATTTGAGAAATTGAAAAAGGGAGACCGATGTCTGGTTATTGGAATATACAGTGATAAATATGAGGTCGAGCTGTCTTATGAAGGAAAAGAGAATTTTTGTGTGATAAACGGATTGGATGATGATTATCTTGAAACGGAGCCATTTGCTTATCAGAAACAAAAGATTGAGAAAATTAATTTGAACCGCGATCTGTATCAGTTTGTGTATACTTCGGATATGCGTTCCATTCCGAGTTTTAATGAACACAATATGGTGGTAGCAAAGGGACGTCCTTTGAAATCAGGGGATACCGATGTCTGTGTGGTAAATGACCTTTTTCTGGAGACATATCATCTGTCTATCGGGGATAAAATCCAGGCAGAACTTTTCGACAGACTGTCAGGTTCTGATTCAACCTCTGATAAAAAAGAGCTGGAGATCGTTGGATCCTATCAGTTTATGACAGATTCGGATATGCGTTCCAATGAAGGGGAGTGGAGTTATAATCTGAACACGGTTTTTGTGCCGGAATCGCTTTTATCTAGGGGACTTCCTGCCGATTATACACCGGACATGCGCGAATTCAGTGTTTTAATTGAGGATGCCCATGACATAGAAGCATTTCTTCAGGCTGCTGAACCGCTTGTCGAGGAGATTGGTGGTGTGACGCTGCGGTTCTCTGATGGTGGCTGGCTCAGCGTGAAAGATAGTTTTACAGCGGGATTACGGACCTCTTTGCTGACAGCTGCCTTATCCCTTGTGGGATCCGTGCTGGCTCTGTTTTTAGCGGTGTATTTATATATTGGCAGGAATAAAAAGACGTATGCAATTATGCGTACTCTGGGGGTTACTGGCAGACTGGCCCGGAATATGATCGTATTTCCTTTTGCCCTCCTATCTCTTCTTGCTATGTCTGTTGGAGGGACCGCAGGGCTTCTGTATACATCAGGGACCGCAGATAAGACGCTGGAGGGAATGGGGGCACTAAAGGGCAATGTTCCAGATACGACACTTCCAGTTAATGTAATCCTTTTGTGTCTGCTTTTTGAACTTTTCTTTGCACTGGCTGCAACCTTATTTTTTCTCTGGAGAATGAAGAAGATTTCTCCGCTGGAGTTATTACAGGATCATACGTCAGGGAGGCCTGCAAAAGGGGCAGCAGATGTTATGGAGATTTCATCTGATTCTGCCGGGTTTGATATTTCAAAGATACCTGTGGTTAGTGAAATAAACAGGAGCCGATCAAAATACCGTGCTCATTATCATGTGTTTAAGTACATACTGCGCCATATGAGGCGTGGGATTGGAAAAACGGCGGTATCCCTTGTCCTGACAGCTGTGCTGACTGCCGGTGTGGGAATGTTTGTACTGGCAAGGCTTAACTATGAGGATGCATTTTATAAGACGGAGGTAAAGGGAAGGGCACTGATGTTTTCCTTTTCTTCCGTATCAGAGTTATCAAATTCTGAATTGATCAAGGACTTTTACAGCTACTGCAGTTTTGGTGTGCGTATCAACGACAAGGAATTAAATACTCCTATGATCCTGACAAATGACATAGAACATTATCTTCCAGGTGATCATGAGATTACTTATGCAGAGGGGTATGATATTTCAAGCATAAGCAGTGGCGCCAGATTGTGTCTGGTGGGAAAGGAAACGGCGGAGCAGCTGGGCATAAGTCCGGGCAGCCAGATCGAATTGATACCAGAGGCAGTGTATTCCGCCTTAGCAGAGACCTTTAAAGAGGATGAAGGAAAATTGCTGGCAGCAGTGAAAAGAAAGACGGAACCATATCATGTGGCAGGTATTATAGAGTCCGATGCCGCCGGGATGAACAATGGGATTTTTGCAGAGATAAACAGTGCAGCGGAATATGCTTTTGGTGATTACTTTACAGTTGATTACAGTGAATTTAATCTGGCAGATAATGATAGGCTGGATGAACTGGAAAAACTGATGGAGGAGGAGAAAGTACGTGGCTGGGAGCAGGCGCCGCTGGCCTCTTATTACATTGATTCTGTAGGAGTTGAAAACATTCAGCGTATCTGTAAGCTGCTGGAATCCATGTTTCCGATCGCTGTGGCTGTGGTGCTGCTCATTGGTCTGCTGGGACCGGGGCTGATTATTGTGCAGTCCGCCAGGGAAGCGGCATATTTACGTATTCTTGGCGTTACAAAGAAGCGAACCTGGTGCATGATGGTGTTGGAGCAGATTCTTTTGTGTCTGGCAGGAATTGCACTCGTTGTATGTGCACTGTTTTTGTACAGTCCGGGATTGTCTGCGAGGAGTATGGAGACGCTTATCAAGTGTTTTTTACTGTATTTTATGTCCTGCGTCTTCGGGGCATTTGCAGCAGCGATACTGGTGACCCGCCATAAGATATTAGAATTGTTGCATGTAAAAGAGTAGAAGGGAGAAAAAAATGCCGATATTAACATTAGAGAATGTAACATATACATACAAAAATGCGGGAAAGGCCGCTGTTTCAGAGATTTCTTGTGCTTTTGAAGAGGGGAAGGTTTATGCAATAGCAGGACCTTCTGGTTCTGGAAAATCTACGCTGCTTTCCCTGCTGGCAGGACTGGATCTTCCTGCTGAGGGGACCGTTTCCTTTGACGGGAACAGCTTAGCCGGTTTAGACCTTGACCGTTACCGCCGCGAGAATGTCTCCATGATATTTCAGGCGTTCCACCTGTTCCCGTTGTTGACGCTGAAAGAGAATGTTTCTTTTCCCATGGAATTGTGTGGGATATATCCGAAAGAAGCCAGAGCGCGGGCAGAGATTTTGCTGGAGGGTGTAGGCATTACGAAAGAGCAGATGGAGCGGTATCCGTCAAAGATCTCGGGGGGAGAGCGGCAGCGCGTGGCGATTGCCAGAAGTCTTGCCTCTAATGCTAAAGTCATATTGGGAGATGAGCCCACCGGAAATCTTGACGGCGCGAACACCCAGAACATCATAGAGATTTTGTGCAGCCTTGCCCATGATAAAGGATATTGTGTCATCATTGTAACACACGATATGGAAGTTGCCGAAGCTGCGGACGTGGTACTTAGGATGCGGGATGGAGAACTGCGGGAAGCATAGCCGTGGAATAGTTACTTTTGTATGGTATATGTATCTTTGTAGAAAGGAATTGTTATGGAATATAAAACATTACCAAATTCAGAATTAGAGCTGATGATGATCCTATGGGAGGAAGAACGGTCGATGACCCGTATGGAAATAGAAGAGAGGCTGCCTAAAAAAAGGAAGCTTTCTAAGACCACCGTATTGTCTTTTCTGTCCCGGTTAGAAGAAAAGGGATTTGTACAAGTAAGAAAAGAGGGGCGTAATAACTGCTATCTTCCGATCGTGAAGAAAAGGGATTATCTCCAGCAGGAGGGAAGCAGCATTTTAACAAAACTTTATGGAAGTTCTGTTAAAAGATTTGTGGCCTCTTTGTATGATGGGGACAGACTTACTAAAGACCAGATTGAGGAGTTGAAAGATTATCTGGACAGTTTATAGGAGGAACACTTATGGGTATATTTAACTCTGATGCCATACTTCATTTGTTTTTGGAGGTATTGAAAATATCCTTTTTGTCCAGCGGGGTAATTCTTCTTATTCTATTTGTTTCTCCTGTGCTGGATAAGAAATATACGGTTTTCTGGAGATATCTTTTGTGGATTGTATTTGCTATAAGGCTGATTCTGCCTTTTGACATCTCTATTCCGGGACAACGGGTGGTTGTGTCGGTTCCAGACAGTTTGGGGACAGGAATGCAGGCAGGGGGAGTCAGGAAGAGTTTTTTGATGGCGGATACGGTTCTTCCATGGATGGCTTATCTGTGGGTATCGGGAGTTGTATGTCTCATTTTGTGGCAGGTGATATGTTATGCAGGGTTTGTGCGGAAATTAAACCGCACAAAAAAATATATTACTTCTGAGGGAAACCTTTTGGTATATGTTTCTCCTGTTGTGGTTTCCCCTGCACTGACAGGGATCTTCAGGCCGCAGATCATTCTTCCCTCAGAAGATTATGAGAATGAACAGCTGTCATTTATTTTAGCCCATGAATTTACGCATTATATTAGAAAAGATCTTTGGATTAAATTTTTATTGGCAACAGCAAAGACGATTCATTGGTTTAACCCTGTCGTGGCAGTTATGGAGAAGAGGGCAGGGAGGGATATGGAATTATTATGCGACAGCCGTGTGGTCCGGTATTTTACCAGGGAGGAAAAAAAGCGGTACAGTGAAACTTTGTTAGCCTGTGTGGCAGTTGGTAAAAACGGGCATCTTCCATTGTGTACCAGTGAATTTTCCAGGGATGTTAAAAATCTGAAAGAACGATTTGCCAATATTCTGAAAGGGCAAAGCAGAAAAAATGGAGTTTTTGCAGGTGTCTGGGGGATCGGGAGCGCTCTGTTCATCAGTTGTTTTGTGATCTTGGAAACACCAGCTTTTTTTCAGGTAGAAAACAAATGCCTGTTTCCAGAAAAGGGGGCGCAGGAATTTTCCCATATGGCGCCTGAAAATGGAGAACGGGAAATAAAAAGCTGGGGTTATTATTTGAAAAAGAATAAGGTGTTTGGCCATAATATCAATTATGTGGACAATGACCGGGCGGAGTGAGATATATGTTATATGAGTCATAATTGAAAAACGAAGGAGAAAATGTTATAATTGAGAAAAATAAAAACGGGGGAATTTTTATGCAGAACAATATTGAAGTAATTCCATATTTATCATTTAAGGGGAGCTGTGAAGAGGCGCTCAATACTTATATTGAGGCATTTGGCGGCGAAATTCATTATATGTCCCGCTGGACTGAGGATAACTATGATGTGACGCCGGATCAGATCGGGAAAGTAATGCATGTAGAGTTTTCCCTGGGCAAGACACATATGGCGGCGGGGGATACCTTTGATGGTTTAGAAGTGAATACGGACATAAAACTGATGATCCATATGGATTCAAAGGAGGAGGCATTACATACAGTTTCTGTATTGGCGGAAGGCGGCACCATACTTTCACCATTACAGCCGCATCCGAAACCGGATGATGGTGGCTGCGGTTCTATTACAAGAGATCGTTTTGGTTTTACATGGATCATTACATGCCCCAATCCGGATAAGCAGTAGGGGGTAAGCTGCAAAAAAAGACGGTAAGGAATTATTTTATGGAGTGGAAAAATGCGTTAGACGGGTGCTGCAAAACCAGCTGCTGAGGAAGTCGGTCAGAAAATAACCGAAGAACTAAGAGAAGCTGGTTTTGGGTTTTTCTGTAAAATGGGATAAAACTGCTGATACGAAGATTTTTCTACATTTCAAATGTTAAAATCTGCCCATGATCTATCGGGGTAGTAATACCCAAAACGGCCTGCATCATCATTGCATGCCCTGATATTACTACACATTTAAATTTGCAATACTTCTTTAAGCACGCTAAAACTCTATCTCTAACCATTTCAGTGCTTTCCCACATTTTAGTTTCACCACTAGGATAAACTCCATTCATGTGGTCATGTTCCTGACATAACATGAGTAATTTCTTATCGTCAGTTATAGAATATGTCAGATCAGCTTGCCACTCATACAAATCGCGTTCTACCTCAACGCCCGCATTCAATTGTTTCGACATTATAGCCGCGCCTTGCATTGTTCTTGTAAATGGTGAAGAAACTATAATATCAACATCATATTTCGCTAACAACTCGCAGCTATTTCTAATCTGCTGTTTGCCATTCTCCGACAATCCAGCGAAGTTTTTCCCCATCGGTATATGTGCCCATTCAGCTACACTTGAATAATCAGGCTCTCCATGCCTGACAAATAAAAATTTGGTCATACCCATTACTCCTCATAAGCCTTAAGCATTTTTTCGATTTTCTCTAAATCATTTTTTTCTTCTTCTCTGTTGTAAGTGTAGTTTTCAGGAACAGAATCAAACAGCTCTATTCGATCCATTTCACTCTCCGGTAATCTGCCAAGAGAATTAGCTATTGCAACATATACCCTGCCATTATTTTTCCCTATTCCATCATCCCATATCTGTTCATAATCCCATAGTGGGATTATTTTACAGTCCGTAATACCTGTTTCTTCATACAATTCTCTTTTAGCAGCCTGCATAGGTGTTTCACCTTGTTCAACGTGTCCGCCTGGATGTTCATAGCTTTCTCTTTTTTTATGCCAGCAATACACCCATTTGTTTTGATATTTTGTAAAAATAACGACAAACTCAATGCGATTAAGCTGTCCTAAAAAAACATTATTTTTTGCCATAATTATTCCCCCGCAAAATACTGTCGGTTTTCATTATTTTTAGGGTCTACACTCATGCTGCAACCCTCTCATCCTTATAATCTCGTATCCCACGCCAGATGAAGCGGGCTGTCGGGATTCTCCCGGAATTGCTTATAGGCAGTTTCAAAAGGAGCAATTTCCTTAATATTAGAACCGCCTGCCGCACCGATTATGTAAGCCTTAAAATATTCCTCCCAGGAATGGTATTTTTCCTGGATTTTCCTGGCAGCCTCTGTGGCATAGCGGATGGATTCCTCTCTGGTAAAATATCCGGCTATAAACATTCTGCCACACATATTGCAGGCGCAGGCATAGTCAAAGGCAGTTGTATCCACAGAAGTATCTTCCGTCCCGTCTTTGGAACCGGCATTCTTCAGTAAATACTCTACCATCTCCACACCGCTGTCATGGTCCTTCACCATCCAGTCTCCCCGCAGTACCCGGCTGATCATCTTGGCATTTGACTTTGTTTTCTCATAACCGCCGAGGTATTTATAACTGCCGCCGCAGTATTCTGACCATATGGCATAGGTTCCGGCGATCCAGCGCTCCGCATCATTCATCGGTAACGTTGCTTCCGGTTCTTCCTTTGTTCTGTTAAAAAGCCCCATCACAATTTCCTCCTTTTAATTAACCATCGATAAAAATCAATTTTGGATTTACATATAGATTATAACATATAACAGGAGCACAGTAAATATTGTAATTGTTGACATTACAACGGTTGCGGGGTAAAATAGAATCGAAAGGTGGTAGATAGATATGCAGATCTCAAGCCGGTTTACGCTGGCCATTCACATCTTTGCCTGTATTGATACGTTTGGAAGTGAGTATAAAATAACCAGTGATTTTCTTGCGGGAAGTACCAATGTGAATCCTGTCATTATCCGGAAGATCTTAGGCCAGCTGAAAGGAGCAGGGTTGATAGAGGTGGTGCGGGGAACAGGAGGTACTACGGTTGCGAAGCCATTAGACGAAATAACTTTTTTAGACATATACAATGCCGTGGAATGTGTTGAAAATGGGGAACTATTTCATTTTCATGAAAATCCAAGCACCAGCTGTCCTGTGGGGAGAAACATTCATCACATTTTAGACGACAAACTATTACAGGTACAGAACGCTTTAGAGAAGGAACTTGCCGCCATCACGCTGGCAGATGTAAAGCGGGATACGGAAAAGTGTCTGAGTCAGCGCTGCTGAGAAATAAACTAAAATTGCAGAAGGATCAAGGTATTATGGAGAACATCCAAATACCTTTTTTTTAAAAATTTTGTTGTAACTATTGACATTACAACAAAAGGGTGTTATAGTGTACCTACAAGATGTAACAAAGGAAGTTACAACAAAACGAACTAAGAACAGGGAGGTACACTACTATGACACAGATTGAAAAAGCAAAGGAACTCATCAACACATTTGCCACAGGAGATGCGGAGAAAGCAGGCTCTCTCCTGGCGGAGGGATATATCCAGCACAACCTGGCATACGGTACAGGACGTGACGCTTTTATTGAAAGCGTCAAGTATCTTGCTTCTGCTGCGGTTAAGACAACAGTAAATAATATCCGTGCTTATGAGGACGGAGATAAAGTGTTTTTACAGACGGTTTACAATTTTGCCGGGGCAGGTGAACAGGTAGCATTTGATATTTTTCGTTTTGACAGTGAGGGAAAGATCGCAGAACATTGGGATAATCTTGCGGATAAGGCGGAGCCGAATCCTTCGGGACGGACCCAGACCGACAATGTGGCGCCGGTTAAGGACATAGAAAAAACGGAAAAAAACCGCCAGCTCATCAGAGATTTTTTGTATGATGTGATGCAGGGAAACCATCCTGAAAAGACACCGGACTATTTTGACGGAGATACTTATATCCAGCACAATACGGGAATTGCGGATGGTTTGTCCGGCTTAGGTGCTGCCCTTTCTGCCCTGGCAGAGCAGAATATCCAGATGATCTACACCAGAGTTCACCAGGTGCTGGCAGAGGGAAATTATGTGCTGGCTGTCAGCGAGGGAACCTTTGGCGGAGCGCCTACCAGCTACTATGACTTATGGAGAGTCGAGAACGATAAGATTGCCGAACATTGGGATGTGATGGAAAGGATCGCAGACAAGGGAAGCTGGAAAAATGTAAACGGAAAATTCTGAATGCATGAAAGAATGCAGTTATTTAGAAAAGAGGTTGAGAATTCTTATGGAGAATCAGATAATTCGGGCATACTTATTGCTAAAGGAAGCTGAGGTAGTACTGATCGGTGCGGGAGCGGGAGCTTCCGCTGCCGCCGGGCTTGCTTACAGTGGAAAACGGTTTACCAGTAATTTCGGTGAGTTCATAGAAAAATACGGTTCCAGGTATATGACAGATATGTATACTGCTGGTTTTTACCCGTTTCCCACACAGGAGGCAAAATGGGGGTATTGGTCAATGCACAGCATGATCAACCGTTTTCTCCCGCCTGCTATGCCGCTATACAGACAACTTTATGAAATGGTAAAGGAAAAAGACTATTTTGTCTTGACGACAAATGTCGACCACCAGTTTCAAAAAGCCGGATTTGCGGCGGATCGTATTTTTGCTACCCAGGGGGATTATGGCAATATCCAGTGTGAGAAGGGGTGCCATCCAAAGATTTATGACGCAGAAGAATTGTTTTATCAGATGCACCAGGCAAGACAGGACTGCCTGGTGCCGTCTTATATGGTTCCGAAATGCCCGGTCTGTGGTGGCAATATGACAATGCATCTTCGTTCCGACCAGTATTTTGTAGAAGATGAAAACTGGTATAAAGCAGCCGGAAAGTATAAGGATTTTTTGAAAAAATTAGAAAATAAGAAAAGTGTACTGCTAGAGCTTGGTGTTGGGTTTAACACCCCGACGATCATCCGTTTTCCTTTTGAAAAAATGGTTTTGGAAAACAAAGCCCTGTCTTTGATCCGGTTCAACAAGGATGAGTCATTTGTTCCGGAAGATCTGGGAAGCAGGGCGGTAGGTATCGGTGGCGATATGGCACAGGTCATATCTGAACTATATGACCGGGACAGTATTTGAGGAAGGGGGGATGGTTAAAATGGACGGAAGGGAAAAAGCAGATATTTTTCTGGAGAGATTAAAAGCAGATTCGGCAGAATACAAAGAACTTGAAAACAGCAGCTATAATTTAGAGGAAACAAAAAATGCAATTCGTTCCCTTATGAATATCCGCATGCCGGGAGATCTTCCTGATGGATTAGTGGAATCACAGGACAGTTATCTGCAGGAAGAATTAATGACAAAAGGAATCGTAAAGATAGAGGATATCCCAACCATAAAAGAAGCTTATAATAGTAAAGTTTTCTGCGCGGAAAAAATATCGCTCTGGCAGGGAGATATTACAAGACTGGAGACTGGCGCTATCGTAAATGCTGCCAATTCGCAGCTGCTGGGGTGTTTTGTGCCGTGTCACAGATGTATTGATAATGCCATCCACAGTGCGGCAGGGCTGCAGCTTCGTGAAGAATGTAACCGTATCATGAGCCGCAGGCGGTTAAAATATGGAAGAAAATATGCAGAACCAACCGGCACTGCTACGTTGACTTTAGGCTATAATCTTCCCAGTAAATACGTGATCCATACAGTAGGGTCCATCGTAAATGGCAGACTGAATGAAAGGCTGTGCCAGGATCTGCGGAACTGCTATGAAAATGTTTTGAAATGCTGTTTGGAACATAATATCAGATCTGTTGCATTTTGCTGTATTTCAACAGGAGAATTTCATTTTCCAAAAGATAAGGCGGCGGAAATTGCCTGGAACACGGTCACAGCCTTTTTAGATAAGCATAGTGACCGTATGGAACGGATTATTTTTAATGTTTTTAAGGACAGTGACCGGAACATTTACAAAAAATTTTTAATGTGAAACAAAAAAAATTCTATGTTTTCTTTTTACCTTATTGGATATACTGTCAATATCAACAAAAGACACGCGCACAGTGTGCCGGAAGGGAGAAAGAAAATGAAGAAAAAATTACTTTGTTTAACAATGGCAGTGGTACTTGGGCTTTCACTCACAGCCTGTGGATCAAATGGCGGTGACACCACATCTGGTGGTTCAGGTACGGAAGCAGATGGAGGCGGGACATCAACGGTGGCTAACAAAGACAAACCGTTAGTATGGTATAACCGCCAGCCCTCCAACAGCTCTACAGGAGAACTGGACAAGACAGCCATGTCATTTAATAAGGACACCTATTATGTGGGATTTGATGCCAACCAGGGCGCCGAACTCCAGGGAACGATGGTGAAAGACTTTATCGAGAAAAATATCGATAAGATCGACCGCAATGGCGACGGGGTGATCGGTTATGTACTTGCCATCGGTGATATCGGACACAATGATTCCATTGCACGTACGCGGGGTGTTCGTAAAGCACTGGGCACAGGGGTAGACAAAGACGGCGATATCAATAGTGAGCCGGTGGGCACTAACGTAGACGGAAAAGCTTCCGCTGTGAAGGATGGTTCACTGGAGATCGGCGGAAAGAAATATGTAGTCCGCGAACTTGCTTCCCAGGAGATGAAGAACTCGGCTGGTGCAACATGGGATGCCGCTACAGCTGGAAATGCTATTGGAACCTGGTCTTCTTCTTTTGGGAAAGAGATCGATATAGTAGTTTCCAATAACGATGGAATGGGTATGTCCATGTTCAATGCATGGTCTAAAGATAATAAAGTTCCAACTTTTGGATATGATGCGAATAATGACGCTGTTGCGGCTATCGCGGAAGGATATGGCGGAACCATCAGCCAGCATGCAGATGTACAGGCATATCTGACACTTCGCGTTCTCCGCAATGCACTTGATGGGGTAGATATAGATACAGGGATCGGTACGGCAGATGAAGCAGGCAATGTGTTGACAAAAGAGGTATACACCTACAAAGAGGACGAACGTTCCTATTATGCGCTGAATGTGGCAGTGACAGCTGAGAATTATCAGGATTACACAGACTCTACCAAGGTTTACGAACCGGTGTCCAAGCAGCTTGACAAAGGTAAGAGTGCAGTGAAGAAAGTCTGGCTGAACATTTACAATGCTTCCGATAACTTCCTGAGTTCGACCTATCAGCCGCTTCTACAGAAATACGACGATCTGCTCAATCTCGAGGTTGATTATATTGGCGGTGACGGCCAGACCGAGTCAAACATTACAAACCGTCTTGGAAATCCGGGTCAGTACGATGCCTTTGCCATCAATATGGTTAAGACGGATAACGCAGCTTCTTATACCGCGTTATTGAATCAGTGATCCGCTGTCAATCTGGGGAGAAGAGATTCTCCCCAATTGTATTGTCATGGAGTCAGATCAGCTTACAGTTACAGGGGTGAATTTGTGAAAGTTTTACTTTTCACAGGCAAATTTGTGCCTGCGGTCAAAGGTTTGCAGGCTACGGAAAGGCACGGTTATAATTATGGCAGATAAAAAAAATGATATCATCCTGTCGATAAGGGGTATGAGCAAGTCCTTTGGAAGGAACAGGGTTCTGGACCGTATCAATCTGGACGTGAAGCCGGGTACGGTTATGGGACTGATGGGGGAAAACGGCGCTGGCAAATCAACGATGATGAAGTGTCTCTTCGGCACATATCAAAAGGATGAGGGCAAGATCTTTCTGGAGGGGAAAGAAGTAAATTTTTCCGGACCGAAGGACGCTCTTGAAAATGGCATCGCAATGGTGCATCAGGAACTGAACCAATGCCTGGAAAGAAATGTGGTCGACAATCTGTTCCTGGGGCGCTATCCCAGGAATGCCATGGGGGTAGTGGATGAGGGAAAAATGAAAAGAGAGGCTTCTGAGCTTTTCAGAAAGCTGGGGATGACCGTTGATCTCACCCAGCCCATGCGGAATATGTCTGTATCCCAGAGGCAGATGTGCGAGATCGCCAAAGCCATCTCCTATCATTCCAGGGTTATCGTTCTGGACGAACCTACTTCTTCTCTTACCGTACAGGAAGTGGATAAGCTCTTTGAGATGATGCGGATGCTGAAAAAACAGGGGATCTCCCTTGTCTATATTTCCCACAAGATGGATGAGATTTTTGAGATTTGTGATGAAATTTCGGTTCTTCGGGATGGAAATCTTGTTATGACGAAAAACAGCAAAGATACGAATATGAATGAGCTGATCGCGGCGATGGTGGGACGTTCTCTTGAAAACCGTTTTCCACAGGTTGACAATACGCCAGGAGATGTTGTTCTGTCGGTGCAGCATTTGTCTACAAAATTTGAACCTAATCTGCAGGATATTTCCTTCGACGTAAGGGAGGGGGAGATATTTGGTTTGTATGGACTGGTGGGCGCCGGGCGTACGGAGCTTCTGGAGACGATCTTTGGTGTCCGTACCAGGGCGGCAGGGCGTGTTTACTTTAAGGACCGCCTTATGAATTTCAGTAGTGCGAAAGATGCCATGGATCACGGCTTTGCCATGATCACAGAGGAACGGAAAGCCAATGGACTCTTTCTAAAAGGTGATCTGATCTTCAATACCACCATTGCCAACCTGAAACAGTACCGCTCCGGGATGGCGCTTTCAAATCCGAAGATGAACAGGGCTACCACAAGGCAGATCGACATCATGCATACGAAGTGTATGGGACCGGAGGATATGATCTCCAGTCTGTCGGGAGGGAACCAGCAGAAGGTGATCATGGGAAAATGGCTTGAACGAAGCCCAGAGGTATTTATGATGGATGAACCCACCAGGGGAATTGATGTGGGAGCGAAATATGAAATCTATGAACTGATCATCAATATGGCAAAACAGGGAAAGACCATTATCGTTGTCTCCTCTGAAATGCCGGAGATCCTTGGGATCACAAACCGTATTGGCGTTATGTCAAACGGACGTCTTTCTGGTATTGTCAATACCAATGAGACAGATCAGGAAGAACTTTTAAAACTCAGTGCAAAATACCTATAATAAGGGAGATGAATAGATATGACAAATGAAAAAAGTAAGATTCTTACAGCGGAAGAGGAGATGCAGCTGAGGAAGCCGATCGATGATTATGTTGGCAGGATTCAGGAAAGGATTGACGGTCTCAGGGCAGAGGAATCACCCAATAAGGGAGAGATTTCAAAGCTGATCCAGGATGCCGAAGGCTATCTTAAGGAGCATTTTGACTCGGAATATTACCAGAAAGTAAAGGCGGGCTGTGAGCTGGAAAAAGCGGAGGTTAAGAGCAATTATGACAGTAAGATTGCAGAACTGAAGAGGGAGCATGAACAGATCCTGCAGAAGCTTACGGACCACCAGGAGATCAAGGATGAAAAATATGTCTATAAAAACCGGCTGTTTGACGCAAAGATAAAGAGAGACAAAGATCTTCAGCAGATCAAAGACCGGAGACATGCGGCCTACACATACAAATTTCATCTGATCGACCTTCTTCGTATGTCAAAGTTTACCATTGGGGAATCCATAGCGCAGAAATGGGAGAATTATAAATATACCTTTAACCGCAGAAGCTTTCTTCTGCAGAATGGATTGTATATCGCCATCGCCCTGATCTTTATTATGCTGTGTATCATCACACCGATGGTGAAAAATGCGCCGCTGCTGACCTACAACAATGTTCTGAATATTTTGCAGCAGGCTTCCCCCAGAATGTTTCTCGCCCTGGGTGTGGCAGGATTGATCCTTCTTACCGGTACCGACCTTTCCATTGGCCGTATGGTGGGTATGGGAATGACCGCGGCGACGATCATTATGCATCAGGGGATCAATACCGGTTCTGTATTTGGACATGTTTTTGATTTTACACAGATGCCTATCGCTTTGAGGGTGGTCTTCGCGCTGGTTGTCTGTATCCTTCTGTGTACGGTCTTTACCGCCATCGCAGGTTTCTTTACGGCAAAATTCAAGATGCATCCCTTTATATCAACGATGGCAAATATGCTGGTGATCTTTGGACTTGTCACCTATGCAACCAAGGGTGTTTCTTTCGGAGCCATTGAACCCGTGATCCCGAATATGATCATCCCGAAGGTAAATGGTTTTCCAACGATCATTCTCTGGGCGGCGGCAGCAGTCGTAATTGTGTGGTTTATCTGGAATAAGACCACCTTTGGTAAAAATCTGTATGCGGTGGGTGGAAACCCGGAAGCGGCTTCTGTTTCTGGTATTTCGGTATTCAAAGTGACTATAGGCGCCTTCATTATGGCGGGTATTCTGTATGGTTTTGGTTCCTGGCTGGAATGTGCGAGAATGGTAGGATCCGGTTCTGCCGCCTATGGCCAGGGCTGGGAAATGGATGCCATCGCCGCCTGCGTGGTAGGAGGTGTATCTTTTACCGGTGGTATAGGTAAGATCTCTGGCGTTGTGGTAGGTGTGATCATATTTACAGCGCTGACCTATTCCCTGACGATTCTTGGAATTGATACGAATCTGCAGTTTGTATTCTCTGGCATCATTATCCTTGTGGCAGTTACACTGGACTGTCTGAAATATGTACAGAAAAAATAGCAGGATAGAAACAGCTGGTGTACAAAATGCTGAATGGGAGGCTGTATGGATAAATATTCAGTACTTCTGGTGGATGATGAAGAAGAAGTGATCCATGTGATAATGCGGAAGATCAATTGGGAGGGACTGGGATTTTCTGTGGCAGGACATGCCAATAACGGGGCAAAGGCTTTAGAGATGGTTGAGGAATTCCAGCCAGATGTGGTGATGACAGATATCCGAATGCCGTTTATGGACGGCATGGAACTGGCCCGCCGCATCAAGGCAGAATATCCTGCCACAAAAATCCTGTTTTTTACCGGATTCGATGAATTTGAATATGCCAAAGGGGCGGTGCACCTGGAGGTGGAGGAATATATTCTAAAGCCGGTGAATTCGGTGGAATTGACCAATGTATTTACGAAGCTGAAGATAAAACTGGATCAGGAGATCAGTGATAAGAGAAATGTGGAAATCCTTCAGAAATATTATATGGATTCACTTCCTCTTCTGCAGGCAAACTTTTATACCTCACTTATCGAAGGCAGCATACAGGAGGAGGAGATCTCTGGTTATCTTTCCGATTACCAGCTCTCTTTTCCCGGACCATTTTTCTGCTGCCTTGTGGTCCATACCTCTTCCAGCCAGGTTCCCGCGGATATGAATCCTCTTCTGCTCGCCACCTCGGTACACAGGCAGGCAAAAGAACGGCTGGCAGAAAAATGGCATGCCAAATGTTTTTCTTACCTTGGAAATACGATTATGATCGCGCAGCTCAGGACAGAAAATGAAGTGTCGGAGCTGACAGATGAGTGTGACCGGTTCTGTAAGTACGCCAAAAGCATCATAGGGGCGGTTGTCACAGCCGGGATCGGGCCGGTCTGTGATTCGATCTTAGCGCTGTCACAATCTTTTACCGGTGCCAAGGAGGCTGTATCATACCGGGTGATCTATGGTGCCGCCAGGGCGATCAATATACAGGAGGTGGTTCCCGGGGAGATTCTCCAGCCCGGTCCGGCGAGGGATGCCGAGATATCAAATCTTTTTAAAATGATCCGGTTTGGTTCAGAACAAGAGGTGATCCAGGCGGCAGACCAGTATCTGAAACATACCTCTTTTCCCAACAAGTCTCTGCAGCAGCACCATGTTGACATGATGGAGCTGGTTAGCACATTGTATCGTTTTGCATTAAACAATGATATCTGGGCGGCGGATTTTTCACAGGATTTCAGAAAATTGTACAGCAGTATATTTGATCTGGAACCGGATGAGTTCAGGAAATGGCTTATAGACTGCAGCCTTTCCTTTCGTGAAAATTTGATTGCTGCACGAAACAAGTCCACCAGATCCTTTGTGTCAAAAGCGGAGGAGTATGTCCGTCACAACTATGGGGATGAAGATCTTTCCCTGGATCGTATCTGTGAAATACTGGGAGTGTCGAATTCTTATTTCTCCAGTGTTTTCAAAAAAGAGACAGGGAACTCTTTTATCCGGTATCTGACGGATTATCGTATGGAGCGGGCGTCGCAGCAGTTGATCGGGACAAATGAGAAAAGTTATATCATTGCAAAAAATGTCGGGTACGCAGACCCGAATTATTTTAGTTATGTGTTTAAGCGTAAGTTTGGTGTGTCTCCTTCAAAATACAGAAGGGAGCATATAGAGGGTGAAGATTAAGTTTTTGGAATATATGAGAAGATTAAAACCAAAGGGAATGCAGTCCACGGTCATGCTGGCCTTCTCCCTGATATCAGTTTCCATCATGCTGATCCTGGGCGTTGTGATGTACATGAAATTTTCTGCCCTGTCCCAGCAGGAGATGATACAGGATACGGATACTCTCATGGAACAGACCAGGGAGAGGCTGGAGGAATATCTGATTGCCATGCGGCAGATATCCGATACGGTTTATTATAATGTGATCAAGGAGAATGATCTCTCAGCTCAGGACAATAAGATTCGGCAGGGGATGAATATCATCTATGAGGCAAACCGGAGCCATCTGCGCAGCATCGCGGTATATAATGACTATGGAAGCCTGATGGCGGCGGAACCGGTGGCTTCCCAGAAGGAAGATCCGGATGTGATCCATCAGTCCTGGTTTCAAAAGGCGATGGGGGCGGCAGAAAATATGCACTTTTCCACGCCTCATATCCAGAATTTGTTTGACGATGCTACCCGGCGGTATTACTGGGTGATCTCTTTGAGCCGTGTGGTGGATCTCACAGACAAGGGGGCTCCTGTGGCCGGGGTGCTGCTGGTGGATATGGATTTCTCAGGTGTCTCACGGATGCTGCAGCGCATCAATTCCAATGCCTCGGATAACGGGCAGTATTATTATTTATGTGACAGCAGCGGCGAGATCATCTACCATAAAAAACAGATGCAGATCAGCAGCGGGAGTTTCCGGGAAAATAATGTAACCGCTGCCGCATATAAGGATGGGGTTTATGGGGAAAGATTCGGGGGAGAGCAGCGGAAGCTGATCATTAAGACCGTGAGTTATACGGGGTGGAAGCTGGTGGGTGTGATCCCGGATTCTACATTTGCCCAGGGTATGTTTGATGTCCGGTATTTTATTATTATGATCATCCTTTTGATGGCGATGATGCTCGCTGTGGTCAACCGTGTGGTTTCCGTGAGGATTTCCAGCCCGATCTTAAAGCTGAATGATTCCGTCAGGGAATATGAAGCGGGAGAAAAGCCGGAGATCTACATCGGCGGCTCTCAGGAGATCCAGCACCTCGGTAATTCGATCCAGCGGTCTTATGAGCAGATTGACAGGCTGATGCAGGAAATCGTCAAGGAGCAGAATGAGAGAAGGAAGAGTGAGCTGGACGCACTGCAGAGCCAGATCAATCCGCATTTTCTTTATAATGCGCTGGATTCCATCACGTGGATGATCGAGGGGGAGCGGAACGACGATGCAGTTTTTATGATCTCAGAACTGGCGAAGCTCTTTCGTATCAGCCTCTCCAGAGGCCAGACCGTAATCTGTGTTCAGGATGAGCTGCAGCATGCGGAGAGTTATATGAATATTCAGAAGATCCGCTATAAGAATGCTTTTACTGTCATCTTTGATGTGGATCCGGTCATTTATACTTATTGTAGTGTAAAGCTGGTGCTGCAGCCACTATTGGAAAATGCCATCAGTTATGGGGTGAGCGGCATGGACGATCCAGGGGAGATCCGGGTGGTGGCGCGCAAGCAGGAGGAGAAGATCATTCTCTCTGTGGTGGATAATGGGTTTGGTATGTCGGAAGAAGAGGCTGAATTGGTACTGACGGATAGCAGCCGGATTCATAAACGTGGTTCTGGCGTGGGACTTATCAATGTCAACAACCGGATTCAGATGCTTTTTGGGAGAGAATATGGTCTGGTGATAGAAAGTGAGCTGGACGAGGGAACGGCAGTTTCCATCTGCATGCCAGCAGTGCCCTATACCGATGAGAACCGAAAGATCCTTGAAAAAGGGTTTATGTTTGGCGCAGATGCGATCAATAACAAAGGAATACAGGACAAATAGTGATGTTGAACAGCAAACGATTATTTATTATTATCGAAATCGCGCTGGCTTCTATGGTTATTATGCTGGCGTTCATCATGGTCAGGGAGCAGAGTGGAAAAAACCGCCCCCGGATCTCAGTGATCATTCCAGACCCGGATGCCAGCCGCTGGTCTGCTTTCCGGTATGGTTTGAAAATAGCGGCAGAAGATCAGGGTGTGGAGGTATTTGTTGTCAGTATGGGAGATGTTCTGACCCTGGAAAAAGAGATCAATATGATCAGGAATGAGACCGATAATGGGGTGGATGCGGTGATCCTTCAGCCAGTACCGGGGGAAGATGCCTTAAGAAAATTAGAAGAGGCCTCTAAAAAGATTCCTATTATGCTTGTAGGGGATCCGGCATCAGAGGATGGGGAAAAATCCCGGCTTCCGGTCACCAGTCCCGATGATTATCGTATGGGAATGGCACTGGCGGAGGAGGTATTGCGGGATTTTAATGGAAATATAGAGGGAAAAGCACTGGGGATTGTGACAGAGAATGAGGAATCGGCGGAGGCTCTCAGACGGAAAAAAGGATTTGAGGATGCTTTGCAGGGCAGGGGTGCCCGGATCAGCTGGACCGTCTGTGTTTCCTGTGAAGAGACCGATCATAATTTTCTGGAAAACCAGTCCAAAACAGACCTGGTGGCCGCGCTGGACGATGTCAGCCTGACGAGGGCGGGAGAATGTGCGGCGGCAAAGGATCTTCACGGGGCGCTGGTCTATGGAATCGGAAACTCCACAGAAGCAGTCTATTATCTGGATACAGGTATGGCAGAGTGTCTGATCGTGCCCGATGAATTTAGCAGGGGATACCAGAGTCTGACGGAGGCGGCAAAGAACCTGGGACGATACTCACGCAATAGGAAAGGGAAGGTCCTGACTTTTACCGTACTTCGGAGAAAAGAACTATTTACTAAGAAAAATCAGGAGATACTTCTTACAATGAGCCAGTAGGGGAGGTTTTAGTTTGTTCAAGAATAAGATGCACGCGGCAGGGATCATTTTTTGCATGAGCCTGCTGTTTCTTGGCGCCTGTGAAAAAAATAGCCTGAAGACAAGGGAAAAGCTGCATGTGGGAGTGACCTATTATGATCAGAGCGACACTTTTATGAATGAGCTGATCGCCTGTATCCGGGAGAAGATGGAAGGCCTGGGGGGAAAAGATCTGGATATCACGATGACAGTACGGGGGGCATCCGGCTCGCAGCAGATCCAGGATGATCTGGTGGAGGAGATGATTTATGGGGGGTGTCAGGTGCTCTGTGTCAATCTGGTGGACCGGACCGATCCGTCAGACATTATAGAACTGGCTAGAAAAAATAACACGCCAATTATTTTCTTTAACAGAGAACCGGTAGAAGAAGATATGCTTCGGTGGGATGGACTTTACTATGTGGGGGCTGATTCAGAACAATCCGGTGTGCTGCAGGGGGAGCTGGCGGCAGAAGCGATTCGGAACAATCGAAAGATAGACCGGAATAAAGATGGTAAGATTCAGTTCGTGGTATTGGAGGGAGAACCCGGTCATCAGGATACCATCATCCGGACGGAAAATGCCGTGAATACATTAAAAAATAAAGACATAGAGCTTGAAAAACTGGGCAGCGGCATCGCCAACTGGAACCGCGCCCAGGCGCAGAACCGTACAATGCAGCTGATCAGCCAGCACCAGGGCAATATCGAGTTAGTTCTGGCAAATAATGACGATATGGCCCTTGGCGCCCTGGATGCTTATCAGAAGCTAAATTATGCCGAAAATGCACTGCCCGTATTTTTTGGCATCGATGGTACAGATGTGGGACTGGAAGCAGTGAGGGAAGGAAAACTGTCCGGCACTGTATACCATGATAAGGAAGGGCAGGCAGCAGCTATGGCAAAACTGGCGAAAGCCATTGGCACAGGAAAGGGGATGGAAGATATCCCCTTTCAAAATAAAAAGTATATCTTCCTCCCCTATACTAAAGTGAAGAAATGAAACGGGAAAATGCCTTCATGCCATCTTCCGTCCGTTTATATACACCAGAACATTCCAATACTTTGACGAAGACTCTGCTGATCTCATCCTGAATGATCCCGTGAATATTATCCCGGTTCAGTTCATGGTCTCCCATCCATCTCTCTGCCCAGTCGGCGTGTTTGCAGATCCGCTCATCGGCGCGGAGATCCCTTCCGTTTAAAATGGCATCTTCTAACACTTCCATCTCTTGTTTCAATCTTGCTGGCAGCACTGCCAGTCCCATCACCTCAATTAGCCCAATATTTTCCTTTTTGATATGATGGAGGTCAGCCGAGGGGTGATAGACGCCCCAGGGGCTCTCGTCGGTGGTGATATTATTGCGGAGCACCAGATCCAGTTCAAACAGCTCACCGCGCATGCGGGCGATGGGGGTAATGGTGTTATGGGGGATGCCGTCAGTCTCATGAAAGATAAAGGCCCCTTCGTCGGAGTATGACCGCCAGCATGTCAGAATATGTTCTGCAGCATCTGCCAGCCGGTCCATCTCTGTTCCCTGAAGACGGATCACAGACATGGGCCATTTTACGATGCCCGCTGTGAGATCTTCATATCCTTTGAGGGAAAAAGTTTTGTCATAGGGAGCTCTCGCCATGGCAAAGGTATAGCCGCCTCCCTGGAAGTGGTCATGGCTCAGGATCGAGCCGCCCACGATGGGCAGGTCCGCATTGGAACCTGCGGTATAGTGTGGGAACAGCTTGACAAACTCCAGGATTTTTTGGAAGGTACTGCGGTTGATCTTCATAGGGATATGATTCTTGTTAAGTATGATGCAGTGCTCATTGTAATACACATAAGGGGAATACTGCAGGAAATAGTCTTCCCCATCCAGCTGGATGGGAATGAGGCGGTGGTTCTGCCTGGCAGGATGGGAATAATGGCCGGCGTATCCCTCATTTTCCACACAGAGCAGGCAGCTGGGATAGCCGGATTTTTTCGCCTGTCCAGCCTTTGCGATCTCCCTGGGATCCTTTTCTGGTTTGGAAAGATTGATCGTAATGTCGATGCGGCCATATTCTGTCTCGGTCACCCATTTTTCATCCTTTGCGATCCGGTCCTTGCGTATATAGTTGGCAGCCTGACTGAATTTATAATAAAAATCCGTCGCAAGTTTTGGATCAACACTATAAAGGTCAGCAAACTGTCTGCGGACCACAGAGGGTGCAGGGGTAAGTTTACCCATGATCTTCGTGTCAAACAGATCCCTTATGGTCACGGTATTTTCTTTTAGGATTCCCTGTGCCCAGGCATAGTCCAAAAGATCTTCCAGTATTTCCACCAGTTCACGTTTTTCGGGGATTTCAACCGGTTTATAGTCGATCACACCGAACAGTTCCAGCAGCTGGTTAGTGACATATATCTGATCCTCTGCGGCAACTAATCCTGCTGTGATGCCATAGGATACCAGTTCAGTTATTAACCTATTGATCATTTTGGTTCCTCCCTTCTGTGAATTTCTTTATTTTGACAGATATCCATGGGGGTGTGTCCGGTGCCACTGCCATGCCGTGTCGATGATCGTGTCCAGATCGTCATATTTTGGATCCCATCCAAGTATTTCCTTTGCCCGGCCACTGGAGGCGATCAGGGTGGAAGGATCTCCCGCCCGACGTGCTTCTTCTTTCGCGGGGATGGGGTGTCCGGTAACCTTTCGCGCGGTCTCCACCACTTCTTTCACGGTAAAGCCGACGCCGTTTCCCAGATTGAAGATATCGCTCTCCCCGCCATTACTCAGGTATTTCATGGCGAGAATATGAGCCTGTGCCAGATCGTTTACGTGAATATAGTCCCGGATGCAGGTTCCGTCTTTTGTGTCGTAGTCATTTCCAAATATGGAAATATAGTCTCTCTGATCATTGGGTACCTGCAGGATCAGAGGAATGAGATGGGTCTCTGGATCATGGGCTTCTCCGATCACTCCATTGGGATGGGCGCCGCAGGCATTGAAATAGCGCAGGGACACATATCGCAGGTTATGTGCCAGGGAAGTCCACTTGAACATCTTTTCCATAGAAAGCTTAGTTTCACCATAGCAGTTGGTGGGAAGGGTCCGGTCAGACTCCAGGATGGGGATACTCTCCGGTTCTCCATAGGTAGCTGCCGTGGAGGAAAACACGATCTTGTCGATCCCATGGGCCACCATGCTTTCCAAAAGAACTTCTGTACCGCACAGGTTGTTATTGTAATATTTAAGGGGATCTTTCATGCTCTCACCGACCTGGCTACAGGCGGCAAAATGAATGACGCCGTCGATATCCTCTTTTTCAAATATGGAATCCATAAAAGAACGGTCACGAATATCCCCTTTATAAAATACTGCCTCTGGATGGACAGCTTCTTTAAAGCCGGTCAGGAGATTGTCCACGACAACAACCTTTTCTCCGGCATCGATCAACTCATAAACGGTATGGGAACCGATATAACCAGCTCCTCCTAACACTAAAATGCGACTCATGATAAATTCCTCCTGTTTTATAAGATAGTATGGTCAAATAACCTGATATCCACCCTCAGGGCGGATGTTTAATATATAGCAGCAGTCATCCCCAAACAAGGCTTCCATGGCTGTCCTGTATTCCTCGATCCGTTCTACCGGGACAAAGGCCTGTATTGTTCCGGCAAACCCGCCGCCATGCACACGGAATGCACCGTCATCTCCCAACAGTCTCCTGCTCACCATCAAAGCCAGGGGGATCCCCTGTTCCACTGGTTTTTTTGTGGAATAGAGATTCTGCAGTAATTCAGCAGAAGATCTTCCAGATTCCCGCACCAGATTTAGAAATGTCTCAAAATCTTTTTTGTCCAGCGCTTCCACTTCTTTTTCCACCCTTGCATTGTCGGCATAAAAATGTGCTGCCCTTAAGATCGCCCGGTCGGAGCAGACGGTCCGCAGGTGAGGCAGTGACTGGTAAAACTGTTCTTCTTCTACCTCCCGCAGAACTGCTTTTCCAAACTGTGCGGCGATCAGCTTCATTTCCGATGGCACCGATACATAGTCATCTGTCAGGTCTGCATGGCTTCCCTTGGTGTCTGTGATGATCAGCTTCAATCCACCCCGGCCGAAGTCACACTCGTGTTTTTCGATTTTAGGATCGGTGGTATCCTCAAAATCGATAAATACAAATCCTCCCACAGAAGACACCATCTGATCCATGAGTCCGCTCTCTTTTCCAAAATATTTATTTTCTGCGAACTGCCCCATTTTGGCGATCTTTACAGCTCCAGCCCTGCCCTTGTTATAATGCCGGTCAATGATATTTCCGATCAGCACCTCAAAGGCGGCAGAGGAAGATAAACCGCTGCCGGACAGGACATCCGAAGTGATAAATGCGTTAAAACCGCCCACTTCTATCCCCATATCGTGAAACTGGGAAACCATCCCCCGTACCAGTGCCGTGGAAGTCCCTTTTTCTTCCGGTTGTATACCCAGATGGTCCAGTTCTATAAATTCCTGTTCATATCCCACCGACTGGAGACGGATCACATGGTCATTATGAAAGGATACGATGGCGATGGCATCTAGATCGATAGCCGCCGCCAGTACGCAGCCATGCTGATGGTCCGTATGATTTCCACATATCTCGCTTCTTCCCGGAGCAGAGAAGATAGATATATCCTCACTTTCCGGATATATTGTCTCAAAACTTCTGATGGCCTTGATATAACGTCCCCTCTGTACAGCCAGTGTTTCCTCATGGTCCCCGTATAATGGGATAAGGGCATCATCGAAGCTGCCCAGTGTAAGTTCTTTTACCACCTCGTCACGATTCATGTTTATCCTCCATTTCGCGCACACTTTTTGAACCTCAAATGTTCTAAACTGAGTTTAGCATATTGTATTGAAATATGACATTTATTTTTTTATTATTTATATTAAAAATTTTATGGTTTCAATACGATTCCCTATTTGTCTTCTTTTATACGCTGTTTTTAATGAAATAATTGTGAAATGGCACGTTTTTTGAAAAACTTTGTAGATAATAAGAGGGGAAGATGGTATAATCAGAGAGAAGATGAAGGATCAGAAAAAATATATTGAGGAGTGGTGGTATGAAAACAATTATTACAATTCAACACACACAATCAGTACATCATACGAATGGAATGGTTGGTTCCTGGACAGATTGGGAATTATCTGAATTGGGTGTAAAACAAGCTGACAAAATAGGAAAAAAACTTAAGAATGAATTGCAGGAGAAAAATTTTGTAATGTATTCCTCAGATTTGTTACGTGCTAGGCAAACAGCTGAGAATGTCGGCAGACATCTAGGGATCAGCCCGGAGTTAAGGAAAGAACTGCGGGAAAGAAATCTTGGCAAATGTTGTGGAAGATCGGTTCAGTGGCTTCGCGAAAATCAGGAGCAGCAGGAAAGGACTATTGATGACAGATTGTTTTCTGATGCAGAGAGCCGCAGGGATGAATGGAACAGGTTACAACCATTTTTTGATGAAATAATGTCGAATGATGAAGAAAACATTATTATTGTTTCACATGGTGATTTACTGAGTGTATTTAACACTATGTTTTTAAATCTAGGAGTGGAATCAATTAACAATGGTGAAATGTTTGGGCTGCCAGGCGGTGTATCCTATATGTTTGAGAGCGACGATGGAAAGAGGTTTATCAAACGCATTAGTGATATGTCATATTTAGTATAAATCGGGATTTGCAGATGAATTTCTTGGACTTTCCTTATTTTTCAAGGCTTTTCAAGCCTCATACAGTGAATTGCTATGTATTTTCCCTTGTTTTTGCCCTTATGGGGAATTTACAAGGGAAAGTTTTTCTGAATGTACCTAATCGTTGCCCGCCACTTTATCCAAGAGCCTAGCGGAAGTCCGCTTTGTTTCTCTTGTGGCATGGGCATACACATTCATGGTGGTACTTACGTCAGAGTGTCCCAAGAGTTCCAGCACGTCCTTCGGTGCTGCACCGTTTGACAGCAGATTGCTTGTATAAGTATGCCGAAGCTGGTGGAAGTGAAAGCCCTCAAACCCGTCCAGTTTCTTTGCCAGTGTTTGGCAGACGATACTCAATGTACTCGGCGTTTCAAGACAGCCGTCTGGTCTTAAACATACAAATGAGATTTCGTTGTAATCCGCTGGAATATCCTGCGTGTTTTCCAAGCTGTAATACTCATAGTAAACCCTGTTTTTATCCTGCACTTCCTTGTAGTAGTTGCGGTGGTACAGTTCCCCGTACTGCATCTGATTTTTAAGCTGTTCTTTCCTTGCCTTTTTCAGAATAGTGGTAAGAGTATCCCCAAAATCAACAGTCCGTACTTTTTTGCGTTTTGTCGGTCCGATAATCGTTTTGTGCTTTACACCGTCATAACGGACACTGCGCTTTACTGTAAGATACTGTTCCTCAAGGTTGACGTCCTGCCAAGTCAGACCGCATACTTCGCCAATCCTAAGACCAGCATAATAAGCTATCTGTATCGGCAGAACCGCAGGGGGATTTTTCTTTTCAAGATAAGCGATAAGTTTCTCATAGTCATCATGGGAAATAGGCTGTGTGCCTGACTGTCCCATATCTTCCTCCGAAAACAGATCCACTTCCTCCGCCTTTCGTTTCAACTTGATGTACTGCATTGGATTGAACGTAATCAGTTGCTTTGGGAATACTCTTTAAAAGTATGCGGAAATAAACACAGTATTTTAAATATAAAGCGTATAATCGGATCCTTTATGAGCTTTATATTCAAGATTTGAATATAAATAATCCGCAGAGTCATTAAATATTTTTCTTAGCGAAACTTTTGTCATTTCCGTACAATCGTTTCGTGTTAAGGCATCTGATATTTCGCAAAATAAGACTTCACTGTTTTCGCTCATATCACTTGTGGGATTGCCGTCTATATAGTCCATTTCAAATAACAGATACCAGGTTTTTCTGTCACAACGAATACCCAACATGCGTTTAACTTCTGCTGTAATACTCGTTTCTTCAAAAACCTCCCGTACAGCAGCTTCCTCCGGCAATTCATTTTCATGGCAAAATCCACCGGGAATCAGCAGTTTTCCCTTTGCTCCGCCGTATGTATGTCTTACAAGCAGAACTTGTTTTTTTCTTCTTACAATACAACCTACCGAAAAACAATAATTATCATTCATATTTATCCCTCATTTCCTGTCAATTTGATATTTAGTATTTCTATTGTTTTTTCTGCTGCTTTCTCAGCCTGCTAACTACTTGTTCAAATATTTGTTTTCGTTCTCCGTGAAAACCATATGGAAAAATAACATATTCTATATCCTCACACAGAAGATAATTTTTGAATAATGAATAAATATTTTGAGTTACAGCGTATTTTGCAGCAAGCTGTCAAGTTCGTGAAAATTATTTGCAATATCACCGGAATAAACCTCATTATCCCTGTTGAACAAAATCGTATTGATTCCTGCCTCTTGTGCCGCAGTTAAATTTTGCACGCTGTTATCAACAAAGATACACTTCTGCGGAATACATTGAAGATGTTTAAATGTATAGGTAAAAATTCGGTTTTCAGGCTTGCGCATGCAGATTTCCCCGCTGATAATGCTTTCTTTAAAGTATTTTTGAAGTCCATATAATTCAAATAAATATTTACTCCATTCTTTCACATCATTCGAAAACAGGACAAAATCATACTGCTGGTAATTGCGTTCGGCAAACCATAAGAACTCCTGATCAAATGTTAAAAAATTCGTCAGATAATCCCGCATTGTTTCCGTTGGATCCAGATATCCTAACAGGGAGAGAAATTCATCAGAACTTAGTTCTCCGTTTCCTGCTTTTGTAAATAAATATTCCTCACGGAATGCCCTTGTAAGTCTGTCATGTTCTTTCCTGTCAAAATGCTCAAATGTGTATGGAATAAAATATCCTTTGCTTTCCTTTATGATTACACCATACATATCAAGCAGAAGTATTCGCTTTTTTTTCGGTCTTTTTTCCAATCTTCTTTCCATAAGAAATCATATTTCCTTTCACAAACGTGTATCCGGCACTCGGGTTCTCTGCAAAGTAATTCGCAATTTTAATATTTCGGCTGCAATAATCTTCGGCTTCTTTGTGGGATAAACCATGGGTTAATAAATGGAGAATCAGCCTTTCCTTTTGCTCGTCACCAATACTGGAGGTCCAATCGTTATATGCGACAAAATCATTTTTTGTTTCCTCATAATCTGCATATTGTGTAGTAATAAACTCTACCTTATCGTTCATTCTTACGTCAACATCGACAAGCCCCAGCTTTTGCATCATATGCGCAGTTCTGATAGCAACCGCATAATCACGCCCCTGCATTGTAAGTTCAGTCTGCCACTTTTTCTCCAACCCGTCATGCCTGCATAACTCCTGATAATCCATGCCGTCAATATAAAGCCCGCAGCACTCAAATTCTCTGTTTGCGTCTATGCATACAACATATCCATTCGGTTTTGCAAACTGAATCATCTTTTGTATAAAGGCTGACGGATTGTCCAAATGCCTGAGAACAGCCTGACATACTACGAAATCATACTGGTTTTCGACTGAATAGTTAAAAACATTTTCACAGAGAAAATCTGCCTCCAATTTTTCACTTTCAAAAAGAGCTTTTCCCTTTTTGATCAAATCTTCTGCAAAGTCAATTCCGGTATATGAGCTTCCCTCAGGCAGGTAAGGAAGTAGCAACAGTCCTAAAAATCCATATCCGCAGCCGCAGTCCAATACAGAAATCGGTTTATCAATCTTCCAGACCTGTGAAATAAGAAAGCGCGTATAGTCATTGTTCCAATAACTTTTTCGCGTCCTTAAAAGGTATTCCAGCTTTTGGTTCCAAAACTCTTTTGTTGCTGTTTTTTCAGGAATATACGTCTCACCGTCAAGTGGTTTTATGCCTAATAACTGATCTGTCGATACTTTAAAATAATCTGCCAGTAATGGAAGAATGGTTATATCCGGCATATTGACTCCGGTTTCCCACTTGCTGATCGTTTGATATGATACACCTATGCTGTCTGCCAGTTCCTGTTGTGTTACTTTTGCTTTTTTACGCAAGTCGGCAATACGCAGTAATATTTTATTCATCTCTAAAACCTCCTAGCATTGCGAGATGTTTTATAGGTTTTCTCTTGTTTTTATAATTATATCAAAAACTAGGGATTTTGTATTTACATAAAACGGCGAATATTTTCGCTTGTAGGTTGAAATATTTGATTTTATTACAACTGATTTTATTACAGAATACCAAAAATCTTCAGAAAATGTTGACTATTTTTGAAAATATGGTATTATAATATCAGTGGTGAGTCCTACCGCAAAGTGGACTGCTAAAAGCGTTAGCAACTCTAATGGAGTTACTACACAAATGGCTATGTGGAAACGCATAGCCATTTTTAACGAGGAGATATATGCAGACGGATTTTAAATTATACAAGGTGGATATGAAATATATCCGTAATCTACATAATATAGATGATAAAGTGCTTTCTGTTTCGCCACAGGCAGGAAAAGATAACAGGGTTTTCATCGGGATTGTTGTTATTTGTGGCATTCACAAATATTGCATACCACTTTCATCGCCGAAAGAAAAGCATAAGAATATGAAAAACTCTATGGATTTTTCCAAGATTGAAGTAAATGGAAAATTATTAGGTGTTTTAAATTTCAATCTGATGATACCCATTGAAGAAGAACAATTACAGCTTGTTGATACCACCATTTTTAAGAGAGATAGGGAAAATATCAGATATTATAAGAAGTTATGTACTTTGGAACTGGAATGGTGTCAGACGAATAATGAGGTAATCTGCAATAAAGCCAATGTCCTGTATAAGAAATATCTATCCAATGAGCCATTTGCAGGCAGGAATCGCTGCCTGAATTTTCCCAAATTAGAGGCAGAGTGTGAAAAATATAATTTAAAGATCAAGAAAGACACAAACTGAACCTCTCTTGACACACATTACCACAGTTCCAGTGAATCTGGGAAAAATTTTAGAAACAGCGCATTTCTATTGATAGGGGAGGATGGAAAAGTTATTATGTTAGTAAATCAAAATAAAGATACTTATGACAGAAAAACAGATGAATATATTGTTGCGTACATTGACCTTTTAGGTGTTACAAATAAGATTCAATCAAAGGATAGCCAATTGGCAATGAACAAACTACATAATCTTTATACATTTTCGGTAAAATTAACACGAGATGTTCAAATTGAGGAAAATCAGGACATACAATTCAAAATCTTTTCGGATAATATTATAATAGCTAAAAAATTGTCAAATCAGATACCCCAACGAACCCAAGAGATTCGAAGCCTTCTAATGTGTGCTGGACACTTCCAAGAACTTTCTGCCAGCGATAGTGTGGGGTGGCTTTTACGTGGAGGCATTTCTATAGGACAATTATTTATAGATGATGTAATGGTTTGGGGTGAGGCGCTTTTGAAATCATATTATTTGGAAGGTTAAATTGCAAATTATCCAAGAATAATTATTGATAAAGATATTGTGAACGAAATTATTCAAAACAATGTACTATGTGGATATTTAAGAAAAGATTTTGATAATTTATATTTTTTAAACTTTCTGAATGATTGTCATTTTTGTGGCGAAATGTTAATGAATGGATTTCAAATCATGCAAGAAGAAGCTGGTAGAAAAATAGATGAGAAATTGTATCAAAAATTTAGTTGGCATATGAATTTTGTAAATGCTGAATTAGATAGAAAAAATGAAAAGAAGGATAAAAAGTATCGCCTATCGATGCTTTAATACACTTATATGCAAATAGCTTATCAAACATATATTAGCATGAATGAATAAGATACATTTTTGAAAAGGAAAATCTTAAAGGAAAAAGTCGGAAACACTTTAAGATTTTCCTTTTTAAATTTACAAAAATTCCCAGGAATCTTCTGCATTCACCCACATCTGCATATTTCCCTCAAGATACAGTTTTGCATATTCAAGCGGCTCATCTATTGCCAACGCATTTAAGGCACGTTCAGAGCAGGGAGTAGTTTTCAATCCTTCTTCTGCTATATTGCAGTCTATCCGTAAAAAGTAACCTGCATAGGTGTATACATCAATGCTGTTGTGGTAGATATTGTATGTTGCGTAAATTATATTCATTTTGTTTATCCTCTTTTCGTAGATTTTTTGAAAGCATTTCAATCAGTTTGCCAATTCCCGTATATTTTGTGTTATAATGTTTTATGTGATTTTGTTTCCCTCATTTTTGTCCTTATCAGGGTTCGTAATGCCCTGTAGGAAGATATAACACAAGGGAAACGATAAGGGAAAGCTCACTTGCGATAAACTTAGTGTTTTCAAGGGTTGGCGGGGATTTTAATAACAAAATATAACAGTTAATATTATGAATACGTAAAACCTCCAAAAGAAATGTTTTATTCATGGGTTTTTGCGAATGGATTAAGATGAATTCCAGTTTATGGATTTAGGTAAATAAATGGAAATAGCAGGATTTTATGTAATCAATTTTAGGCGGGGATAAAACTATGCACTTTGTTAATGCGAAAAGTATATTATCAGCTAAAAATGGAATGAATTTATATCGTGGCTGCTCCCATGGGTGTATATACTGCGACTCAAGGAGTAAGTGCTACCATATGGATCATGCTTTTGAGGATATCGAAGTTAAGGAAAATGCTATTGAATTATTAGAAGATGCTCTTAAACGAAAGCGTTCAAAATGTATGCTGGGTACAGGTTCCATGACAGATCCCTATATCCCTCTGGAAAAGGAGATCGGAAATGTCCGAAAAGCATTATCCCTGGCAGATCAATACGGTTTCGGGTTTACTTTGATAACGAAATCTGACCGGGTGCTGCGGGACCTGGACCTGCTGAAAGCGATCAATGATAAAACGAAATGCGTCGTACAGATGACATTAACTACCTATGACGAAGACTTATGCAAAAAAATCGAACCAAATGTTAGTACGACCAGAGAACGGGCTGCGGTCTTACAAAAACTGCGTGATGCAGGCATTCCGACGGTTGTCTGGCTCAGCCCTGTTCTTCCCTTCATCAATGATACGGAAGAAAATATCCGAGGGATCCTGGAATATTGCATCGAAGCCGAGGTTTATGGCATTATATGCTTTGGAATGGGGTTGACTCTCCGTGAGGGAAACAGAGAGTATTTTTACAGCCAGTTAGACCGCTTGTTTCCCCATCTGAAAGAAAAGTATATCCGGACTTACGGGACACAGTACCAGATAAGCAGTCCAAGGAATGATATGTTAATGAAAATATTCCATCAGCTATGTGAGGACAACGGAATCCTTCATGACAATGACAGGATATTTGAGTACTTATGTAGCTTTGAGGAAAAAAGCCAGTATGTCCAGTTAAATCTCCTGGACTATTTATAAAGGTGGTTTACTTATTTTACCTTACAGTGTTTTACAAAAAGAGAACAACCGGAAGGGGGGCTGTATATGAAAAGATATGTTATGTTTGCATAGCACTGGCTATTGCAATAGTAAATAATTGTTATAGCCGATGCTATTCCTTGAAGTAAATTTTAGGGAGGCAAACATGGGCTATAGGAAAGCGGAGGAAATTCTGCCGATTGAAATAATAGAGTTGATACAGCAGTATGTTGACGGAGAAAGTATTTATATTCCACGCAAGTCATCACATAGACAAGCATGGGGAACAGGCACACAAATTAAGCAGGAACTTTTAAGGCGTGACAGACAGATTTATGAGGAATATCTTGCAGGAAGCAATACAGCAGAATTAGCCTGCAAATACTATTTGTCAGAGAAAAGCATACAGCGTATCCTGAGAATACAAAAGTATTCTTGAAAAATGGGCAAACAATAAATAGGCATATCCTTAGCCGGAATGCCTATTGTCTGTAAAAATATGAGCTGATACCAAAGGACTTTCACAAAACGACATTGTAATGTTTTTTTGCAATAGTTCCTTTGTATTGGCTCATGTTTTTTTATAAAAATGTATGAGGTAGAAAGCGGGATTAAAAAATATTATGCTATTTCATAAGGGAGATAGTTATTTATATTACGACAGAGTTATTTAGCGCCATCGAGTTAGGAGGAGGAAAATTTTATGCAGTCATCTGAGGAATACTTACGGGGCTTAAAACAATGGCTTCTTAGGAGATTACATAGCCTGCTGTGACGAAGAAGAGAAACTTTTACGCAGCGTATATCTGAAAAAAAGAAAACGATTTGCAATACAAGAGAATTGTTATGTACATTTTGATATTCCCCTAACTTTGGAACATGAAAAAGATTTATTGCAAGACGTGGGATTTGTAATTGAAAAAGTATTGGATGGCAACGCAACGATTATCATAGCCGAAAAAGGAAATTAATTTATGGATTGTACCAAGTCGCTGACGCAATAGCTAGGAATAAAAATTTAGAGAGGTTTTATTTATGCAGATTCAGACACAGAGATTGTTGATCCGGGATGTAAAAAAAGAAGATGCTATACCATTTGCTATAATGGCGTCAGACGGAAGCTTAAATGATTGTGGTTTTGACAAAGACTGCGGCAGTTGGATAACAAAATGGATAGCTGAGGCAAAAGATTTTGCACTTAGAGATGATCCTGATCTGGATTATCTGGCTTATGCAATAACCTTAAAGGATGAGGCTGTGGTCGTTGGTTCTGTCGGATGTTCCTTTTATGAAGATCTCCGGAAAATAGGGATTACCTATTTTGTCGGGGCACAGTATAGAAACAATGGATATGCTGTTGAAGCGGTAAAAGCATATACACAATATTTCCTAAAACATTATATCGCGAAGGGAATAATTGCTACAGTGAGAAATGAAAATGTGCCCTCTTGGAAAGTGATTGAAAAGGCTGGGTATATCCTAAAAGCAAAAAGAATGTATAAAGATTTGAACGATAATAAAGAGAAACTATATCGTTTTTACGAAATCAAAGATAATACCGGATAAAATTTTGCCGAATACTCGTAAATATTTCTTGACAAATAAAAAGAGTTATGGTAGTTTTTTAAAAAAGTTTAGGAGAACATGGAAATGCAGAACTTACATTTTACAATAAATCATATGTACATGTATTACAGACGTACTTAGATGTAATTGTGTTTCGATTGGATGCACAGGTACGCAGGTAGGTCTGATATGTCTGTGCATACAAATCGGTAGGTGTAAGTCGGGTTTTTTATAGAATGCTTGTATAGCCGATAGTTTTAGGAGTGCACTGGACATATTGTATGTTTAGTGTGTTTTTTTTGTTTAAATAAAGAGGTTATTATGAAATTATTAAATGGAAATGAGGTTATTGCCAAGCCTTATCAAAAAGAAGGTGCAGAAGAAATTGTTAATCTGATTGTCAGAAATTTTAAAGAAGTCAATGTAAAAGATTATGGGGGGGGGAAGCTGTGGCTGCGCTCTCTGCCACGCATGATGTGGATTGGTAGCTATATTATGGATACGCTTGAATCCGATGTGCTGTTTTTAAGTAAAGGCATTGCACAAATAACAAGAAATGCAATGCTGGTCTATCCTTATATTAAAAGCGGTGTCATGTCTCATGGAAAGGCAGCAGAAATGCTCGGACTTCATAAGATTGTATATATCATCTTCCTTTCATTCTAGCCGGGAGGCAAGGCATGAGTGAAAGATGATCTGTTGTTTCCCCGGACTGCTGCCACTGGGAAAACCTTGACAGAACGAGGGGGAGAATGCTATAATTTGTTTAACAAGACAGCCGGACGGTAGGGGCTTGCTACCCGTTCCGGCACAATAAGTATTCAGTTACAAAATAACCGTCCTACCTTTAGCCGGGAGCAGGGCGGTTATTTCTTATTCTTCAAATTCAGAATTGCCACGATCAAGAGACCAACAGTCAGTAAAACCATGAATTCCTCATATGTACTCATAAGGCACCACTCCTTCCACAAGACTCGGAACGGGTAGTGACCGCCTCCAGCTGCCTTGGTAAGCATATCGTATATTCGGTTGTCAGTTGCACCAGCGCAACTCAGTCAAATTCCTTTTTGTAATCAATATGGACTGATAAAGCCGTCCCTGTTTCTGGGTAGCTTATTTTTTTCACTGATTTATTTTATTTTTTAATGCATGATAATGGCATGAAATACAAGATAAACAGTCTGAAAAAGGTATAATATATATGAGAACCGTCCACAATAATAGGAAAATTAAGGAGTGAGGAGGGCATCATGTTTCGTATTCCCAAACACATCGGAATTATCCCGGACGGCAATAGAAGGTGGGCGAAGAGAAGTGGATTGAAAAAAGAAGAAGGGTATGCCTTTGGGCTGGCACCAGGTCTGGCGCTTCTACGGGCGGCAAAGCGATACGGTATCCGTGAATTGACCTATTACGGATTTACTGTGGATAACTGCAAACGTCCCAGGGAACAGCTCCAAGCCTTTTCCCACGCCTGCGTGGAGGCGGTGAAGTTAATGGAAGCGGAAGGAGTAAGACCGTTTGTGCTGGGGAATACAAAATCTTCCTGCTTTCCCAAAGAATTGATTCCCTTCACGGAGCCGGAGACGTCGGCAGGCAGCGATCCGGAGGGGATGCGGGTAAACCTTTTGGTGAATTATGGATGGGAATGGGATATGAAACATGACTGGGTTTCTAAAATGATCCCGCGGATAGATCTGGTGATACGCTGGGGCGGCATGTGCCGGTTATCCGGTTTCCTTCCCCTCCAGACCGTGTATTCGGATTTTTGCATTGTTCCGGAACTATGGCCGGATTTTAAGGAAGAGCAGTTTGAGTATGCCCTGAACTGGTATCAAAAACAGGATGTGACGCTGGGAGGATAATGGGTCCCAGCGCCACTAAGATCAAAGACATGGCTGGAGTGACTGCCGAAGCTGTTCCTCTATGGTGATCAGGCGGCGGCACAAATTTTTTGCCTTTTCGTCTGCTGCCTTGTATTGATTTAAATACCTGTAAAGGGACTTGATGCCCATATTGCAGCCGTCTGTGATCAGGTCGGCAATTGTGGCATCGCAGTTATCCATTCCCATTTTCATATTTGTTTTCAGCCATGACATACCTTTGGCCAGGGGATTTGGCTCTTTTTCTTCACTGTTTTTGACCATCAGCTGATCAGAGATTTCATCCCGTAATTTCTCATGGTGTCCCTTGCTTTCTGTCAGGATCTGTTTCACATCGAGGTCACAAACTTTTTCCAATACCTCATCAAGGGAAGAAATAGCCATTTTTGTTCCTGCATCACATTCTTTGAGTAATTTAATAGAATCATCATTTTCAGCGTTCATATAAGCACCTCGATTTTGTTTTTTATTAGTATGCCCAGGGGGGCAAAAAATTATTTGAGCGAATGCGTGATTTGTGGTAAACTATTAAAAATAAGTGCAT
>CAJUAU010000021.1 GCA_910584645.1 uncultured Eubacterium sp. | reverse complement strand
GGTACAGAAGAACTTGCTCACATGGAGATCGTATGCGCCATCGTCCATCAGCTGACGAAAAACCTTACTGCTGAGGAACTTCAGGAACAGGGCTTTGCTCCCTACTATATTGATCACACCATCGGTCTGTGGCCTCAGGCAGCTTCCGGTGAACCATGGAGCGCTTCCATGATCCAGTCTACAGGAGATCCGCTTGCGGACCTGCACGAAGATATGGCAGCAGAGGGTGCAGCTTTATAAGAACAGCATAAATTTAAAATTTCACAAAAATACCATTAAAAAAATGCAAAAAAAGCTTGCAAAATATACAGAATCCCTTATTATGAAAGTATATACTTAGTTCTTGTGTGCAGCTGCGTACAAAGAACTGTCTCAGGGAAGAATCCCCGTGGCATATAATGGACGAAAATACGGGCTTTTGCGTTCGGAAAGGCTGACGGGAATAAATTTAAAAAAGGAGATGACCAATGGCACTAAAAACAAGTAAGGCTGCGCTTGTAAAAGCAATTTCCGAAATGAAAGAAGCAGATTATGCAAAAGATCCAGATCTGCAGGATATCTATGAGCGATTACAAAGCGGAAGAAGACAATTCGGAGAGATTTTTGAGAAAAATATCAAAGCCGTTATGCAGATCAGTTCACTTGACCTGACCATGCAGTATCAGACAGAAAAAATAGTTGATATCTCCCGCAGCGTAGCAAATGCTACAGAGACCATTTTCGGCGGTTCTGCGGATTCTGCCGGAGGGAGAAACAATAACCAGCATGAACAGCTGACAGGTACGATCGTTAAGGTATCTTCTGATACCAATGATGTATTTGAGAAAATTCAGGAAGGCCAAAATGAACTGACAACCATTCGGGACCTCTCCGGACAGACCATCGATATCTCTTTGGAACTTCAGAAAGATATGGATAAACTGCTGCAGATACTGGAGTACATAAGTGATGTTATTGCCGGGATCAATGCCATCTCCCTGCAGACGAACCTGTTATCATTAAATGCCTCTATCGAAGCGGCAAGAGCCGGGGAGGCGGGGAAAGGTTTCGCTGTTGTGGCAGAAGAAATCGGTACATTAGCTGGAGAAACACAGAAACTTACCAGCAATATGGAACAGTTTGTGGAAACCATCAAAGAAGCTTCTGAAAAGAGTGTACAAAGTGCCTCAAATACCGTTGAATCATTGGAAGCGATGTCAAAGAAGATTAACTATGTATGGGATCTGAACAGGGAGAGCCAGCAGAGTGTTTCCAGGGTAAATGATTCCATCCGTTCCATCGCTGAAGTAAGTGAGAGCATCAGCAGTTCCATGAACGAAATGGAAAATCAGCTCAGGAACAGCACCAGTTTTATGAACCAGGTCAGTGCTGATCTGAGAAAAGCTGTAGAACCCGTCGTTGGCATTGAAAAGACTCTGGATGCTACTGCGAAACAAATGGGGATCCTGTCTCAGGATGCCTTCTACCACTTAGAGAATTCGGAATTTGCCAAATATGTCAGAGATGCCATTACCGCTCACCGGACCTGGCTCAATAATCTGAGAAATATGGTTGAGACCCATAATGTCACACCATTGCAGCTGGATTCCACAAAATGCGGATTTGGTCATTTTTACTATTCCGTAAAACCCCGTATCCCTGTCATTATGCCTGTATGGGAAGCACTGGAAATGAAGCACAGAAAATTCCATCAGTTTGGCGCCACCATCATTGAGGCACTAAACAGCAGCTCCTATACGGAAGCCGAACAGATTTACAGGGAGGCCGAGGAATACTCTAAGGAACTTATCGCCGATCTGGAGCAGATACTGCATGCGGCACGTAATTAGATCTTTCATTTTTTTACTTGGCAGCGTCTGCGGGCTGTTGAAAATAGTGGGATCCACCGGATCATTCAAAAGTTCCAGTGGATCTCTATTTTTATCCTCTTTGTCTCCGGGTCACGCCTGGAAACCTCTATATGATCAATGAGCTGCTCTACCATTGGACGGCTGAGTTTAGAGGGATTCACATATTTTCTTATAATATCATGCTTACTTCTTTGAACACCACTCCGGGACTGAACATGTTCAATCTTCTGCTCCAGCTGCCTTAACGAAACTTTCGCCTTCTCTCTATCAGAATCCAGCCCGTGGTACAGCACCTGAAACTGATCCCCATCTATATCGCCCTTCACTTTATCCAGATACAGATTTTTAATGGCGGCATCTATCTGCTCCCTTCTCTGTCTCTGACGAATGCACTGCTGTTTCCATTTTTCTATATCTTCACCCGGATCTTCTTGGATGACGACTTCATCCTCAAGACGCTTTTCATCCAAAAATTTAAGATTGATCTTCCCCATTTCCTCCAGAACCATTTGCTCCAGTTTATCCACATAGATGAATGAGCCAATACAGGCATCCTTTGCCACATGCCTGCTGCTACAGTTCAGATAGTGTCTGCCACGCCCTTTTCCGGAACGCATAGTGTAACCGCAATACTTACATCTTACTTTTTTGGCAAACAGGCCGATCTCCCCTGTAGAAAAGGGCTTTGCCCGCTCCCGGAGCATCTTCTGGACCGTATCCCATAATTCCTTATCAATGATAGGTTCATGGGTGTGTTCTACACGGATCCATTGTTCTCTTGGCAATGGCTTATTTTTCTTCGTCTTATAAGAAATGCTTCCATATTTCCCCTGCACCAAATTTCCAATATACATCTCATTGCCCAGTATACCGGCAATGGCAAAATATTTCCACATAGTTCCTGCCTTATGCTTTGGTGCTTTTTTAATGATCCCCTTTTGTCTCTTATATTCCGTTGGATTTGGTATCCCCCTCTCGTTGAGCATTCTGGCAATGGCTGTTTTCCCCATGCCGTTAGCAAAGGAATGGAAGATCAGTTTCACAATCCCGGCAGCTTCCGGATCTACCACCAGATGCCCTTTCCGCTCTGGATCCTTACGGTATCCATATAAAGGCGTTGAACCAATATAGCATCCTTCCTGGCGTCTTGTATTGAGAACTGCCTTGATGTTTTCCGACATATCTTCCAGATACCACTCGTTCACAAGACCGTTGATCTGACGGGATTTTTTATTCCCTTTGACACTGGTATCTGCATGGTCTACAGCCCCCACAAAGCGAATACCCCAGAGGGGGAACAGTCCATGGATATATTTTTCAACCATTTCCAGTTCCCGGGTAAAACGGCTCTGGGTCTTGCATAATACAATATTGAATTTTCCCTGTTCAGCATCCCTCAGCAGCCGGTTAAATGCAGGCCGGTTTCTGTCTGCCCCCGCCCAGTCATCATCCGTGTAACACTCATACACATCCCAGCCCATCTGTTCCGCATACTGTCTCAATAGCATGAGCTGATTTATGATACTTCTACTGTTTTCTTCTCCATTGGTCTTTACTCTGTCCTCTTCGGATAATCTCGCATATATTGCTGCGATCGGCCGCCCTGCCACAGTTTATACTCCCCCTCACATCCTTTTACTCTCTTCCTGCTGCGTGATATACTTTATCAAAACCTGTATGTACCTGGTCCGTATCTCCTCCTCTGTGGTACTTTTGAAAACGGATCTGCAGATACAGTCCTGATTCCTGCCGTCCATCACCGGCCTCCTGCCTCTGTACTTCTTTCTACATAGTATGAAAAAATATTTCCCTATAGTACGCAAAAAATACCGGGACACCCTATGATGACCCCCGTTATCCTTACCAGGCAGCAGCAGAGGGTGCAGCTTTATAAGAACAGCATAAATTTAAAATTTCACAAAAATACCATTAAAAAAATGCAAAAAAAGCTTGCAAAATATACAGAATCCCTTATTATGAAAGTATATACTTAGTTCTTGTGTGCAGCTGCGTACAAAGAACTGTCTCAGGGAAGAATCCCCGTGGCATATAATGGACGAAAATACGGGCTTTTGCGTTCGGAAAGGCTGACGGGAATAAATTTAAAAAAGGAGATGACCAATGGCACTAAAAACAAGTAAGGCTGCGCTTGTAAAAGCAATTTCCGAAATGAAAGAAGCAGATTATGCAAAAGATCCAGATCTGCAGGATATCTATGAGCGATTACAAAGCGGAAGAAGACAATTCGGAGAGATTTTTGAGAAAAATATCAAAGCCGTTATGCAGATCAGTTCACTTGACCTGACCATGCAGTATCAGACAGAAAAAATAGTTGATATCTCCCGCAGCGTAGCAAATGCTACAGAGACCATTTTCGGCGGTTCTGCGGATTCTGCCGGAGGGAGAAACAATAACCAGCATGAACAGCTGACAGGTACGATCGTTAAGGTATCTTCTGATACCAATGATGTATTTGAGAAAATTCAGGAAGGCCAAAATGAACTGACAACCATTCGGGACCTCTCCGGACAGACCATCGATATCTCTTTGGAACTTCAGAAAGATATGGATAAACTGCTGCAGATACTGGAGTACATAAGTGATGTTATTGCCGGGATCAATGCCATCTCCCTGCAGACGAACCTGTTATCATTAAATGCCTCTATCGAAGCGGCAAGAGCCGGGGAGGCGGGGAAAGGTTTCGCTGTTGTGGCAGAAGAAATCGGTACATTAGCTGGAGAAACACAGAAACTTACCAGCAATATGGAACAGTTTGTGGAAACCATCAAAGAAGCTTCTGAAAAGAGTGTACAAAGTGCCTCAAATACCGTTGAATCATTGGAAGCGATGTCAAAGAAGATTAACTATGTATGGGATCTGAACAGGGAGAGCCAGCAGAGTGTTTCCAGGGTAAATGATTCCATCCGTTCCATCGCTGAAGTAAGTGAGAGCATCAGCAGTTCCATGAACGAAATGGAAAATCAGCTCAGGAACAGCACCAGTTTTATGAACCAGGTCAGTGCTGATCTGAGAAAAGCTGTAGAACCCGTCGTTGGCATTGAAAAGACTCTGGATGCTACTGCGAAACAAATGGGGATCCTGTCTCAGGATGCCTTCTACCACTTAGAGAATTCGGAATTTGCCAAATATGTCAGAGATGCCATTACCGCTCACCGGACCTGGCTCAATAATCTGAGAAATATGGTTGAGACCCATAATGTCACACCATTGCAGCTGGATTCCACAAAATGCGGATTTGGTCATTTTTACTATTCCGTAAAACCCCGTATCCCTGTCATTATGCCTGTATGGGAAGCACTGGAAATGAAGCACAGAAAATTCCATCAGTTTGGCGCCACCATCATTGAGGCACTAAACAGCAGCTCCTATACGGAAGCCGAACAGATTTACAGGGAGGCCGAGGAATACTCTAAGGAACTTATCGCCGATCTGGAGCAGATACTGCATGCGGCACGTAATTAGATCTTTCATTTTTTTACTTGGCAGCGTCTGCGGGCTGTTGAAAATAGTGGGATCCACCGGATCATTCAAAAGTTCCAGTGGATCTCTATTTTTATCCTCTTTGTCTCCGGGTCACGCCTGGAAACCTCTATATGATCAATGAGCTGCTCTACCATTGGACGGCTGAGTTTAGAGGGATTCACATATTTTCTTATAATATCATGCTTACTTCTTTGAACACCACTCCGGGACTGAACATGTTCAATCTTCTGCTCCAGCTGCCTTAACGAAACTTTCGCCTTCTCTCTATCAGAATCCAGCCCGTGGTACAGCACCTGAAACTGATCCCCATCTATATCGCCCTTCACTTTATCCAGATACAGATTTTTAATGGCGGCATCTATCTGCTCCCTTCTCTGTCTCTGACGAATGCACTGCTGTTTCCATTTTTCTATATCTTCACCCGGATCTTCTTGGATGACGACTTCATCCTCAAGACGCTTTTCATCCAAAAATTTAAGATTGATCTTCCCCATTTCCTCCAGAACCATTTGCTCCAGTTTATCCACATAGATGAATGAGCCAATACAGGCATCCTTTGCCACATGCCTGCTGCTACAGTTCAGATAGTGTCTGCCACGCCCTTTTCCGGAACGCATAGTGTAACCGCAATACTTACATCTTACTTTTTTGGCAAACAGGCCGATCTCCCCTGTAGAAAAGGGCTTTGCCCGCTCCCGGAGCATCTTCTGGACCGTATCCCATAATTCCTTATCAATGATAGGTTCATGGGTGTGTTCTACACGGATCCATTGTTCTCTTGGCAATGGCTTATTTTTCTTCGTCTTATAAGAAATGCTTCCATATTTCCCCTGCACCAAATTTCCAATATACATCTCATTGCCCAGTATACCGGCAATGGCAAAATATTTCCACATAGTTCCTGCCTTATGCTTTGGTGCTTTTTTAATGATCCCCTTTTGTCTCTTATATTCCGTTGGATTTGGTATCCCCCTCTCGTTGAGCATTCTGGCAATGGCTGTTTTCCCCATGCCGTTAGCAAAGGAATGGAAGATCAGTTTCACAATCCCGGCAGCTTCCGGATCTACCACCAGATGCCCTTTCCGCTCTGGATCCTTACGGTATCCATATAAAGGCGTTGAACCAATATAGCATCCTTCCTGGCGTCTTGTATTGAGAACTGCCTTGATGTTTTCCGACATATCTTCCAGATACCACTCGTTCACAAGACCGTTGATCTGACGGGATTTTTTATTCCCTTTGACACTGGTATCTGCATGGTCTACAGCCCCCACAAAGCGAATACCCCAGAGGGGGAACAGTCCATGGATATATTTTTCAACCATTTCCAGTTCCCGGGTAAAACGGCTCTGGGTCTTGCATAATACAATATTGAATTTTCCCTGTTCAGCATCCCTCAGCAGCCGGTTAAATGCAGGCCGGTTTCTGTCTGCCCCCGCCCAGTCATCATCCGTGTAACACTCATACACATCCCAGCCCATCTGTTCCGCATACTGTCTCAATAGCATGAGCTGATTTATGATACTTCTACTGTTTTCTTCTCCATTGGTCTTTACTCTGTCCTCTTCGGATAATCTCGCATATATTGCTGCGATCGGCCGCCCTGCCACAGTTTATACTCCCCCTCACATCCTTTTACTCTCTTCCTGCTGCGTGATATACTTTATCAAAACCTGTATGTACCTGGTCCGTATCTCCTCCTCTGTGGTACTTTTGAAAACGGATCTGCAGATACAGTCCTGATTCCTGCCGTCCATCACCGGCCTCCTGCCTCTGTACTTCTTTCTACATAGTATGAAAAAATATTTCCCTATAGTACGCAAAAAATACCGGGACACCCTATGATGACCCCCGTTATCCTTACCAGGCAGCAGCAGAGCAAAAAGCGCGATTGACCTACGACAATATTCTTCGTCTTGTAAAAGATCCGGAAGTCTGCGATCCCATCAAATACCTGAGGGAGCGTGAAGTCGTACACTATCAGCGTTTCGGTGAGAGCCTGCGTCTGGTTCAGGACAGCCTGAACAGCAAAAACTTCTACGCCTTCAACCCGGATTTCGATAAACAGTTTTGTAAATGATCCGCTAACGTCCTATCCAAAAAACACGAAGAATCAAGGACAAATTTTTCCCTGATTCTCCGTGTTTTTTCTTTACAGCATCTCTTCATCGATCACAAAAGTTTCCCCTGCATGGATCTCATCAGCCAGGATCTTTTTTGCCAGAAGGGTTTCTACATTTTTCTGAATGTATCGCCGCAATGGTCTGGCGCCATATGCCGGTTCATAGGCATTTTCCACCACCTTCTGTTTTGCTGCCTCCGTCAGCTCCACCGAGAGTTCCCGGCCGGCAAGACGGTGGTTCAGCTCTGCCACCAGAAGATCAATGATCCCACGGATATTCTCGCGGGTCAGCGGCTTAAACATGATGACTTCATCTAACCGGTTCAGAAACTCTGGCTTAAAACTGTTACGGAGACGTTCCATTACCATCTGTTCCGCTTCCGGCTGGACATTTCCCTCTTCATCGATGCCCTCTAAAAGATATTCAGCACCCAAATTTGATGTCATGATCAGGATCGTATTTTTAAAGTCCACCGTTCTTCCCTTGGAATCCGTCACACGCCCGTCATCCAAGATCTGCAGGAATACATTGAACACATCGGGATGTGCTTTTTCGATCTCGTCAAAGAGAACTACAGAATAGGGTTTTCTGCGGACTGCCTCCGTCAGCTGCCCGCCCTCTTCGTAACCAACATATCCCGGAGGGGCCCCGATCAGGCGGGATACTGAATGCTTCTCCATGTATTCACTCATATCTATGCGGACGATACTCTGCTCATTGTCAAAAAGATTCTGTGCCAGGCTTTTTGCCAGTTCTGTCTTGCCCACGCCGGTAGGCCCCAGAAACAGAAAGGAACCAATCGGTTTGCCAGGATCTTTGATGCCTGCCTTGGAGCGCAGAATCGCCTCCGTTACCTTCGTGACACCCTCTTCCTGGCCCACTACCCTTTCATGCAGGGCATCCGCCAGATGCAGGGTCTTATTCCTCTCAGACTCCGTCAGTTTAGCCACTGGTATGCCGGTCCAGCGGGACACGATCTTAGCAATCTCTTCTTCTGTTACCCGCTCGTGCACCATAGACTGATCGTTTGCCCTGGCGCGCTCCTCCGCCTCACTGAGCTGCCGCATGATACGGGGCACATCTCCGTACTGCAATTCTGCCGCCTTTTCCAGATTGTAGTTATTTTTTGCCACCTCGATCTGGTTGTTGACCTCTTCCAGCTCCGCTTTCAGGGTGTGGATCCGCTCCACCACATTCTTTTCATTATCCCATTTCGCCTTTGCCCCGGCAAATTCTTCCCTCAGCTCTGCCAGTTCCTTCTGCAGAACCGCAAGCCGCTCCCGGCTGAGATTGTCAGTTTCTTTTTTCAAGGCAGCCTCTTCGATCTCCAGCTGCATGATATGACGCTTTACATCGTCCAGCTCCGTAGGCAGGGAATCCAGTTCGGTCTTGATCAGGGCACACGCCTCATCCACGAGATCGATGGCTTTATCCGGAAGAAAACGGTCGGAGATGTAGCGGTCTGACAGCACCGCCGCACTCACCAGGGCGGCATCCATGATCTTCACTCCATGAAAGATCTCATACCGGTCTTTCAGGCCGCGCAGGATGGAAACGGTATCCTCCACCGTCGGTTCATCCACCAGCACCGGCTGAAACCTCCGCTCCAGCGCTGCGTCCTTTTCGATATACATCCGGTACTCATCCAGGGTAGTGGCGCCGATACAATGAAGTTCGCCTCTTGCCAGCATTGGTTTCAGCATATTGCCGGCATCCATGGAGCCCTCCGTCTTACCGGCGCCCACGATAGTATGGAGCTCATCTACAAATAATATGATCTTTCCGCCGCTTTCCTTGACCTCTTCCAAAACCGCTTTCAGTCTCTCTTCAAATTCTCCCCGGTATTTTGCTCCCGCTACCAGGGACCCCATATCCAGTGCGAAAATCTGCTTATCCCGAAGGGCATCTGGCACGTCTCCCCGGACGATCCTCTGGGCAAGTCCCTCAACAGCAGCAGTTTTTCCCACACCGGGCTCACCGATCAGCACAGGATTATTCTTTGATTTTCTCGAAAGAATACGGATCATATTCCGGATCTCTGAATCCCTGCCGATCACCGGATCCAGCTTCTGCTCTCTTGCCCGCTCCACCAGATCATAGCCATATTTGTTCAGACTGTCATACACCGCCTCTGGATTATCTGTAGTGACTTTCTGGTTTCCACGGACTTTAGACAGCGCCTGAAGAAATCTCTCCCTGTCGATCCGAAAATCGCCAAGAAGCTGTTTGACTGGACGGGAGGGCTTGCGCAGCAGGCTAAGGAATAAATGCTCCACAGAAACATATTCATCCCCCAGCGCCTTTGCCTCATTCTCTGCGTATACTAGAACCTTATTCAATTCATCACCAATATAAACCTGTCCACCACTCACCTGTGGACGTTTTCTGACCAGTCCCTCCACCTGTGCCAGAAAGACATCACTGTCAATCTCCATTTTCTCGATCAGCTTTTTCAGCAGGCTGTCTTCCACCGTCAGCATGCCGTAGAGCAGATGTTCCTGCACAATCTCCTGGGCACCAAAGTCATAAGCGGTTTTTTCCAGGCTGTTCAGGATTTCCACCGACTTTTGTGTAAATTTCGTAATGTTCATCATATCACCCTCTCTTTTTCCAATATATTTAACCTGTCACCTTTGTTATATCACAATTATTAGCACTCGTCAAGCTCGAGTGCTAATAATGATAAAAAATTTGCCATCTTCTATGGTATTCATTATAATAAATATAAGAAACCTAGTTACAAAGCGGCTGGACATCTCCAGGCTATGTACAGAAATGAGGCTTTTATGCAGGATGCAATTTACCCAGTGATCGGAAATCAACGTAGCTTTCCTTTTTATCTGACAGGGGTCGGCATCTCTTCCCCTGAAAATCATATTATTCGCAAAAACGGCCTGAGATCCCACCAGATCCTATTTACCCGGGAGGGAGAAGGTCAGCTGCAGGCCGGCGGCCAGTCCCTGCGGCTCAAAGAGGGATCTGTATTTTATATCATGCCCGGTATTCCCCACGAATATTATCCGGTGGATGGCAGGTGGACAACCTGCTGGGTTGTCTTCCAGGGAAACAGCCTGCAGCAGCTGATGCAGGATCTGGAATTTCCTTCTTTTTTATGCCGGGAAGTTCCGGATATCCAGCAGATCAGCAGATTGTTTGAAAATATATACGCTTCTGCAGGCAATCCTCTCCGTGGAAATGAAAAATGCTCCCTGCTCATCTATGAATATATCATGACGGTCCGGCGGGTGCTGCTCTTCGATACCGGAGATACCTGTCCAAACTCTGTGATCGATGCCGGACTTATCTTTATGAACGAACACTACGACAGGGATATCAGCCTGGGAGAACTGGCCAGCCTGTGCCACATATCTCCCCAGCATTTTTGCCGGGTGTTCCGCTTAGAGACCGGAATGAGGCCCATGGAATACCTGACACAGAAACGGATGCTGGAGGCAAAAGTGCTGCTTTGCAATACAAGCCAGAGCATAGCAGAAATCAGCAGGCAGACAGGGTATGAAGACCCTGCCTACTTTGGAATGGTCTTTAAAAAGCATGAGGGAATCTCTCCAAGCCAGTACCGCAGAACAAAGGCTTCCGTAATCCTCTGATGTTCATATTTTAGGGTTTTGTGAATAATTTCAGCTTGTTTTCCTTCTCCTTTCCTAATATGATTAGGATACAAAGATCAAAAAGGAGGGAGCATGAAAATGAATACATATATAAAACGAATTTGTTTTGGATTATTCATGTTATCAATTATGATGGGATACGCTGTTCTGGCACAGCCTGCCGGAAACAGTGCAGCGGCTATACGGAAGGGAAGTATAACCGTGGACGGAGACCAGATCCGGACTGAAAATGTAAATGGCCTGACTTTTAAGGGCTTCGGTCTGCTGAGCGGCAACTCCACAAGTGATCTCCTGATGGATTACAAGGCGGAAAATCCCGAAGCCTATGCCAGGCTCCTGCAGTATTTATTCGGCGGGGAATATCCGATCATGAATCATGTGAAGCTGGAGATGGGAAATGACTGCAACAATTCTACCGGTCCCGAATCCGCCACGAAACGCAGCAGAGAGGAACAGGCAAATGTAAGCCGCAACCCGGGCTGGCAGCTGGCAGCAGATGCCAGGAAGATCAATCCCGATGTGAAAGTAAGCATACTGCGCTGGAACCAGCCCGTCTGGGTAAAAACGGATGAAGATATCTATACATGGTATAAAGAAACCATTTTACAAGCCTATGAGAGATATGGGTTTATGGTTGATTATATCAATCCAAATATAAACGAGAGATGGCGGGGCAAGACAGATATCAACTTCACGAAAAAATTTGCAGGCTGGATCGCTTCCGAAACAAAGGAGACGATACCAGACGATACCGCCCGCAGTTTATTCCAAAAGATCAAACTCATCGTCTCCGACGAAGCGGGCACTGTGTCTTCCACTGTGTCAGAACAATTAAAGGCTGACAAAGATTTCTTCAATGCCGTGTCTGTAGTGGGATATCACTACAGCCCTCATGACGACGCAAAGGGCGGGATGACCTGGCTGGCTGAAGAGATGGATAAGGAAGTCTGGAACAGTGAGGCCCAGGCTACTTTTTCAAATTCTGCCTTCCGGCCTTCAAATAATGTGAAAAGCCCCTCTGTCGCTGGAACTGGCATAGGAGGAGCAGGCAGCTGTCTGGAAATGGGAAATACCTTCATTAAAGGATTTGTAGAATCACGGCGCTCCCATGTCATCTACCAGCCCGCCATCGGCTCCTTTTACGAGGGGGGCCAGTTCTCCTTCAAAGAACTGGTGAGTGCCAGGGATCCCTGGTCCGGCTGGATGCACTATGATGCCGGCCTTCTCGTGCTGGCCCATCTGAGCAAATTTGCTAAAACCGGCTGGGAAAATGAGGAAAACACCGCGGGGATCTGGCGTGCCATCCCCGAAGCAAGCAGATCCACAGCGGCGGGAACCAATCCTGTAGATGGACGGAACGGCGGCGAAAATTATATGACCCTGGCCTCTCCGGCAAAAGACCAGTTCACCACTGTCATCGTAAATGACAGCGAGTACGGAATGCAGTACAACGTGAATGTAAAAAATATAAATATGGGTGAAAATAACAGTCTGCATGTCTGGGAAACACGCGCTGCCGATGAAGCTGGCCCTTTCAATGAAAATTATATGAAATACATTGGTGCAGTTGAGGCAGAAGATGGAATTTATGCTGTAACTGTCAAACCATATTCCATCGTTACAGTGACGACGCTGGATGTATCCGGAAGCGAAGAGCATACCGCAGCGCTGCCGGTAGAGGGTGAGCGCCCCGTACTGGATACAGACCCCACAGGAAATGCTCCTGACGTGTCGGACCCCTTCCTGTATGCGGACGATTTTGATTACACCGGCAAGACCGTACCGGTCCTGGATGGCAAAGGAGGCTTTACCGGGGAAACCGAAGACTACATCACCTCCCGGGGCGGAGACACCGGGGCCATGGCCCGCTATACCCATACGATCAACGGCGCCTTTGAGGCTTACAAAACGGAGTCTGGCAACTATGTACTGCGCCAGCAGGCGGACAAAGAGGAATACGGCGTGGGAGGCGCGTGGAATGCCGGAGACCCGGTGACTGCCATCGGGGATTTCCGCTGGCTGAACTACACTGCCGCTGTAGATGTATGTTTTGAAGGAGAGGCAAATTCCCCATATGGGGCAGTTTCCATCCGGCAGACCGGGGCCTCCCATAAGATCGAGGAAAGTTCCGGCTATACGTTGAAGGTATCTGCCTCAGGCGAGTGGAACCTGTACCGCAAAAGTAAGATCGTCATATCTGGCACAGTGGCAGATGAAGACTATTTCCAGACCGGATCCGGAGTATGGAACCGGCTGGCCCTTGAGGGAGACGAACATGTCATCCGAGCTTACATAAATGACACCCTGGTGGGAACTTACGAGGATGAAAACCCCATCACCGCAGGACGTATCGCCCTGGGAAGCGCCTATACATTCACCCAGTTTGACAACCTCACGGTCACTAAGATTGAGGGGCGGATCCCTTATTATACCGAGCTGCTTGACAACATGGAAACCTATGGCCTGACACCGGAGCGGAATGACAAACTCATATACAACGGCCAATGGAAACATGAGAACGGACAGGGAATGTACGTGTATCAGCGCAGCATGTCCACCAGCACAGGACCAGGAGCCACTCTTTCCTACACATTCTCAGGCACCGGTCTGGAAATCCTCGCCAGGACAAAAAAGACCGCCACGCTCCTTGTCACCGTGGATGATACGGTGATATCTGAGGATGCCGTGACCCAGGCGGCAGATGATATGAATATGATCTATTCCCTGAGAGGACTTGATCACGGTACACACACTGTAACCCTTGAAGTGATAGATGGCGTTCTCTCAGTGGATCTGGTGGGCATCCTTGGACGGGCCTACGAGAAACCACCAGCCCCCACTACTCCGCCTTCACCCCCCGCCACACCAGTACCTTCTTCACCGGCAGTTACCCCTGGTCCAGCCGCTCCAGCTGCTTCTCCCTCCATGACACCTGCACCAAAGCGATCCAGTTCTTCTCTGAAAAAAGGTTCTGTTGTGACGATAGGACAGGCAAAATACCAGATAACAAATATGGATAAAAGAGAAGTATCCTATAAACAGCCTGTGAAAAAGACAATAAAAAGAGCTTCCGTACCTGATAAAGTATTTCTAACGATAGGTGGAAAAAGAACTGCCTTCCGCGTGACAGCCATCCGCAATAACGCCTTTGCTAAATGCAAGAGATTGAAATCTATTTACTTCGGCAGGAATCTCCGGACCATCGGCAGAAATGCCTTCAAAGGCATTCACAGCAAATCTGTCATCACATGCAGCAAAAAGAAGCTGTCGGCATATAGGAAATTATTAAAGAAAAAAACCGGCTTCAGACAATCAATGAAACTGAAAGCAAAATGAACCGGCATACACAAAAGAGGAGCCTGACACCGGCTCCTCTTTATTAAATTGGCACCGCTGAGCCAGCTCAGGGCAGTTCATATCAAAATACATCCTGTCCCTGATCACTCATGGCTTTGATCTGATGAATCATGTCATCCAGCGTCTTGACAATCTCCCCGGAAAGACTCTCTGCCTCCCTGCTCTCCCTCCCTGCCCTATCCATATCATTACTGCTAATGGCATCGATCACATGTCTTCCCAGGGTATGAAATCTTTTATGTACCTCGCTCAGACTACTCCATCCCCCCGCCAGCTGCGGATGCTTTATCGTAATGGCATTATAAAAATGCCCAAAGGCGCACTTATTGGAATCCAGCTGTAGGGGAAGTACCTTCATCTGATCCGCCATGCCAGAAACTTTTTCCGCCCAGTCCCTGTGCGCCTGCTTGGCAGATTCAAGAACATCGATCAGTTCCTGATTCGTCAGCATGGTGATCCCTGTATTCAATCCCTTGTACAACAGCCTGGTACTCTCTGTGATCTTCGTCTCAATGCCACTGATCTGGTCTGCCGCCTGGCTGGTCTCATCTGCCAGCTCACTAACTGTCATTGTGAGATTTGTGATTTCTTCCGCATCCTGGCTGCACTGCTCCATCGCGGCATTCACATCTCCGGAAGCCTGCTCCACCATGCGCATATAATCATTGATGGCTGCCACATCTCCTGCCACCTGCTCCAGCATGTTAATATTATCTCCCACTGTCCTGAACACAATATCCAGCTTTCCGCTCATCTCCTGGGTAGAACTGGAGGCCTGCTCGGTACTCTCCTGCCCCGCTTTGGATGCTTCATAGATCTTTTGTACAAAACGTTTCATCGCATCCAGCTCTTTCTGGGTGTTCTCAGCGAGTTTTCCCACCTCTCCCGCTACCACAGCGAAGCCCTTTCCCTGCTCCCCGGCCCTGGCAGCCTCGATGGAAGCATTCAGCGCCAGTAGATTCGTCTGGGCTGCGATCCCCTGAACACTGTCAACAATACCCTCGATCTCCTCCACAAGTCTGACCAGCTTCATGATCTGATCATCCATCTGTCTGGTGTCCTCTACGACACCCTCCTTGAGAGTTTCAACTTCCTCCAGAAGTCTTTTTCCTTCATTGTTCTTTTCCGTGAGCTCTCTGCTCTCCTCTGACAGCTGGTTTAACCGCTGGGAGGTAAAACCTACATTGTCCCGGACCTGTCCCATCGTAGCTGTGGTCTCTTCCACAATCGCCAGATTGGATTGGGAGAGGTCTGATAGTTTAGAGGCAAAGCCGGCAAGATACTCTGACATATGCGACATCTCCACGTCAAAACTGGAAATCTGGCTGGATATGTGCATAACCTGTTTAGCCTCTCCAACGGATATTTTCTGAAACTCCAGTGCCTGGTCAATCTTCTCCAGGAGCTGCACCGCTTCCCTGGTTTTCACCCCCGGTCTCTGGATCTCCTTCCCTTTCATCCGTACTTCGATATATTTTTGGATCGCCTGTATTTCATTTGCTTTTCTCATCCTGTTGCCTCCAATACTTTGTAATAAAGCCCTTTACCTTCGTCGTGCTGGCAGAAAGCCTCTCAATGGCAGATGAGGGGCAAAAAACTTTTGCCCCTATCCTCATACTTATCGTTTTCCTTTATTTTTAATAACCTGTTTCATCATTTCCACCCTCTGCTTTTCTTCTTCGCTCATATCCTTCGTGAGAATCCCCAGAAGCACCGTTACCTCCTCCTGGGAAAAAGAAAGATTGTGGGCTTTTAACTTCTGCATCGCCTCCATGATAAGCGGTGCGGAATTCTTCATTTCCCTGCCTTTCGTCTTCTGCTCCAGTTCCCGGATGATCTGTGCCTTTACCGGGTGCATGTTCCTGAATATATCCTTCTGATCTGTCATATTCTGTCCCCTTGTCGATATTTTCTGCAATGCGCTGCCAGATCTCAGGAAGAGGTTCTTCCTCCGCCGCATCGATATCGGCGCTCTGCACATCCGCCCGGGGTTCTGGATCAGGATCAGGGAATATAGCGTCCATATCGCTGTCGCCGGCTGCTTCCGGCTGCCCGCCTGACTCTTCTGTCATGCCGGGCTCTCCTGCCATACCGGCTCCCAGATCCTGCATAGACATCATCATGGACATCATATCAAACATATCCTGCTGCTCCTTCGGCACCTGGCTTTTCAGAAGATCAATGATCCCCTCCATGCCCCGGCCCGAATTCTGCGCCTCCTGAAACAGCGTCATCATCGACATCATCCGTTTCATCATAAAAAACTGCAGCAGCATGTCAATCATCCGCTGCTCCTGCTGTCTGCAGAAACAACGGACCGCCCGAAGCAGCCCTTCCAGATCAATAACCTCTCCCACGGGGATATCCAGAAAAGGAAGCGCTGCTTTTACTGCCATTATGCTCTTGTTGTCCAAAATCCGCCCTTCCCAGTTGAACATCCTTCCCCCGGCTCCCGCATTGTATCCTTTTTATTATAGATATGCAGGGGATCCGGAATCATGACTGTACAACGAATATTAAGTAACTGGTTCTACGGCGCCGTCAAGCTATATATCATGAACTAATACACAAGCCGTTCCTCCGTTATGCCTTCTAATACACCGGATAAATAGCGCTCTGCCACATACTTTGCCATCGGCAGGTTCAGATCCAGATAATTTCCACATTCCTCCGGCGAAGCTCCCGGGATCTTTCCCTCAAAATCCCGGATAAAGGCAAACATTTCTTTCAGAAGCGGCAGGATATCCACCGATTCATGATCCCCCGCCAGAATCAGATAAAAGCCGGTGCGGCATCCCATCGGGCCAAAGTACACGACCTTTTCTCCCATCTGGGGATGATTCCGCAGAAATGTCGCCCCCAGATGTTCAATGGCGTGTATCTCCGCAGTATTCATGACCGGTTCAAAATTCGGCCTGGTCATACGCAGGTCAAAGGTTGTCACGATATCTGTCCCGGTGCTGTCCTTTCTGGATACATATACACCAGGGAGCAGTTTCAGATGATCTACAGTAAAGCTGGTTATTGTTTTCATAATAAATGTCACCTCTTTTTAAGATAGTATAACATAAAAGAAAAAGAAAGTATATGTCAGCCTTTTCCAAAACATATACTTTCTTTGAATTTTTATATTGGCATAAGCATTCTGGAAAAGTCTGCGTTCGTGCTTATGCATTTATTTGATCACTTTGATCCATCCCTCCGGTGCCTCGATGGTCCCCATCTGCATACCGGTCAATGTATCATATAGTTTTTTCGTAACTTCACCCATCTCTTCCATACCGCTGGGGAAACAGATCTCTTTGCCGTGGTCCACGATCTTTCCTACCGGCGAGATCACTGCCGCTGTTCCACACAGCCCGCACTCCGCAAAATCTTTTACCTCATCCAGATATACTTCTCTCTCCTCCACTTCCATACCCAGATGATCTCTGGCGATAGCCACAAGAGAACGTCTTGTGATGGAAGGAAGAATGCTGCTTGATTTTGGGGTTACAACCTTTCCATCCTTCGTCACAAAGATGAAGTTTGCTCCTCCGGTCTCCTCAACCTTTGTCCTCGTCTTTGGGTCCAGATACATATTTTCAGAAAAGCCCTTCTCATGGGCGTCTACGATGGCGTGAAGGCTCATGGCATAGTTGAGTCCCGCCTTGATATGCCCTGTACCATTTGGCGCCGCCCGGTCAAAATCACTGACACGAATCGTGATGGGTTTCGCGCCGCCCTTAAAATATGGTCCCACTGGTGTACAGAATACACGGAACTGATATTCTGTCGCCGGCGCCACACCGATCACCGGACCGATACCAAACATATAAGGTCTGATGTACAAAGTTGCCCCGGAACCATAAGGAGGCACATAGCCCTCGTTTGCCCGGACGGTCTCCACAACAGCGTCCACAAATCTATCTTCCGGAAATACGGGCATCTCAAGACGCTTTGCCGTATTTGCCATACGTTCTGCATTCAGATCCGGGCGGAAGCATACGATATGTCCGTCCTTCGCCGTATAAGCTTTCAATCCCTCAAAACAAGTCTGGGCATACTGAAGCACACAGGCACACTCGCTCATAGTGATCATGGGATCTTCGATCATGCCGCCCTCATCCCACGCACCTTCTTTATAATTCGCAACATATCTCTTGTCTGTCTGCTGATAAGAGAATCCTAGATTTGCCCAGTCAATATTCTTCTTTTCCATTGTATCGTACTTCCTTTGCCATTTATTTTTGAGCCGCTGCCCAAATCATCACTGATTTAAGTTTACTCTCCTGCTTTGCAACTGTCAAGAGTTATCTCAACGAGCCATCCGGCTATTCGTAACGCTGGATCCGCGCCCTCCATGCCCCCGCCAGGGAATCCCCGGAAAAAACAGTATCCCGGTGTGCACGTATCACTCTCAGGTTTCGGCAGTCCTGAAAGGCACAGCTCTTTACCCTCAGCATAGATTCCGGCAGGTGGACTTCCTCCACCTGTGCGCCGTAAAATCCACAGACAGCGATCTGGCTCACGCCCTCCTGGATAACAAATTTTTTCTTCTTCTTACCCTGGGGAAAAACTTTTAAAAACCTTCCATAATCCGTATAGAGCACCCCTTCTTTCACCAGGTACTGTCCCTTCATCCCGGTGCCCTTAGGGGCCTGAAAACTCACCAGGGAACGGCAGCCCACAAAAGGATTTGCCTCCACCAGTTCGAGATTCTCCGGCATACGCAGTGTCTTCAGGGATTCACAGGATTCAAAGGCCTTTTCCTTGATCTCCACAACAGTATCCGGGATCACCACCTTGCGAAGCTTCCTGCACTGATAGAATGTGTAGTTTCCAATCCCCGTCACGGGATAAACCTTCCCCTTATAGCGGACCGCCTCGGGAATCGTCACTGTCCCATCGTATTCATCATCAATCCCCGCTTCCCACTCTTTACCTTTTACCTGAAAGGAAATAAAACTTCCATTGGTCACGGCAAGTTCCTTGCGGATATATATTTTGATGCAAAGGGGTACGTTTTCTTTGGTCTTCACCACAACATCCGCCTTTGTGCCGATGGCATCTTCCTCTATGACTTTGGTCACTTCCACTGCCTCTAAAGTCTCCTCTTCCGCCTCTTCCGGAACAGATATGGGCTGTTTGCTATGCGTAGCGGGCTCCACTTTTTCCTCTGTTTTCACCGGCACAGCAAATACTACCATGGAAAAAAGAGCCAGCACTCCACACAAAATATAATTCCAGCTCCTTGCCCTGCGGTAGCTCATGATCATAAGGATACGCTCTTTTACCGCATTCTGGGCAAACCCGCTGTATACCGGCCTCACAGCAGGACAGCCCTGTGCCAGGCTGATAAGAACACCCGCATAATCCTCCCGGCTGTCCTCCCCCACCTGGCGGATCACCTTTTCATCGCATGCCAGCTCCAGATCCCGGTTATAGCACACATACATCAGCCACGCAAAGGGATTAAACCAATGGAGGCACACTGCCAGTATGACAAGAAATTTATTCAGATTATCATGTCCATCGATATGCACCTTCTCGTGGATCAGAATAAACTTCAGCTGTTCCCTCGTCAGCTCCATGTAATATTTGGGAAGGAGAACTTTCTGCTGAAAGATCCCATAGGTTACCGGGGAAACGATCCGGTCAGAAACATAGACCCGGATTCCCATGAAAGTAAACATTTCTTCGTCGATATCCGGCACTTTCTGGATGGGCAGTGCCTCTCTGAGAATCCTTCCCCACATCGCATACCGTACCACAAAAAAAGTAATGGACACCACTGCCCCCACCGCCCAGATCAGTAAATACCGGCTCATCGGAATGACGCGGACCCATCCGCAGACTCTCTCGAGGATCTCCGGCCATCCCCCCGGAATCGTGACGCACAGAGGCAGAAGAAGCCTGACCAGTACGATCATCCATGCCATAGAAAAAAACACCCGGTGAATCCTGCGCCCCAGCAGGAATCTTGCTGCCACCAGAAGAAAAATAAGAACCGTCGAAATAATACTGATATATAAAAGATTGTATTCTAAGATTATTTTCATGCTGCTCCACCTGACTTGCCAGAACATTATTTCTGGTCCTATGTATCTACTTTAACTTGTCCACCATATCCCGCAAACTCTTTACCTCTTCCTCTGACAGCTTACTGCCATTTAGAAAAGCTGCAAAAAATTTTTCCCTGGAGCCATCAAACATCTTGTCCACCAGTTCGTTGGTCTCATAATCCTGAACCTGCTCCCTGGTGATCAGGGGAGTACAGGTAAAATGGGGTTCTGTCCTCTCCACCGCACCCTTCGCAATACATTTTTTGATCACCGTATAGGTGGTATTTCGGTTCCATCCGATGCTGTCCTTGAGGATCTTCACAATGTCGCCTGCGATCATCGTCCCATGCTCCCACAAGACCTCCATCACCTTTTTTTCCGAATCAAACAGCTTATAACTTGAATCTGCCATCGCAACTCCCTCCTTCTATAAATCAACCCAGCTTAAAGGACTATTATGATAGTTTATTTTATGCTATCATAATAGTCCTGCTTCGTCAAGAAATAATCCTTTTACTCTTCCTTCTCTTCCTGTACTTCCGCTTCTTCCACGTCCTCCCTGGCACCGGCACTCTCCGCCGCACCATCCCCGGACCAGTCACTTTTCTTGATCTCCGCCCTTCTCACCTTGCCACTGATGGTTTTGGGAAGTTCTTTGGCAAAATCAACAATCTTCGGCCACTTATAGGAAGCTATATTGCTTTTCAGATATTTGACAATATCATTTTTCATATGTTCGTCACCGTCACTGCCGTCAGCGAGCACGATGGTAGCTTTGATCGCCTGCCCCCGCAGCCGGTCTGGTACAGAAGTCACAGCACACTCCAGCACATAAGGAAGCTTCATGATCTCATTTTCGATCTCAAAGGGTCCAATGCGGTATCCAGCGGATTTGATCACATCATCTACCCGCCCCACATACCAGAGATATCCGTCCTCGTCCATATAGGCAGTATCTCCGGTGTGATAATAACCATCATACCATACCTGGTCTGTCTTTTCCTCATCACCATAATACCCCTTAAACAATCCGTTGGGAATATTATCAGAGGTCTTTACGACGATCTCTCCCTCCTCACCGGGAGCCGCCACGGTTCCATCAGGAAGCATCACAGAGATGTCATAAAGGGGACTGGGCCTGCCCATGGATCCCGGTCTCGGTGTCATACCCTGGATATTTCCGATGAGCATCGTCGTCTCCGTCTGCCCAAAACCCTCCATAATGTCAAAGCCGGTCTTCTCCTTAAACTTTTCATAGATCTTCGGATTCAGCGCCTCTCCCGCTGTGGTCACATTCTGCAGGGAAGACAGATCGTAATTCTCCAGTTTCAGATGCACCATCACCCGGTAGACCGTAGGCGGTGCACAAAAAGTCGTGATCCTGTGCTTTTCGATCATCTGCAATATTTCTTTGGCATCAAAATCATCGAAATCATAAGTAAATACAGGCGCTTCACAGAGCCACTGTCCATAGATCTTTCCCCAGAGCGCCTTCCCCCAGCCCGTATCCGATATGGCAAAATGGATTCCGTCAGGATCCACCTGATGCCAGTATTTCGCTGTAATGTAGTGCCCCAGAGGATATTTATAATTGTGTGCTGTTATCTTCGGATAAGAGGTCGTTCCCGAGGTAAAAAACATCAGCATCGTGTCATCACCGCCCGGCGCCTCTTCCGGTCTGGCAAAATTCGCAGAAAAGAAGCGGATATCTTTATTGAAGCAATGCCATGACTCTCTGGCACCTCCCACCATGATCTTCGTCTTCAGCCGGGAATTGCCCCACGCCGCCTTATCCACTTCCCTGGAGACATCACCATCCGCGGTACAGATCACTGCATCTACTTCCCCCACTTTAAAACGGTATTCAAAATCTTTTTTCGTGAGAAGATTGGTGGCAGGAATCGCCACCGCCCCGATCTTGTGCAGGGCAAGCAGGGAAAACCAGAACTGGAAATGACGTTTGAGTACAAGCATAACCTTATCGCCCTTCTTAATTCCCAGATAGCTGAAATAATTCGCCGCCTTGTTAGAATACTTTGCCATATCACGAAAGGAAAAATAGCGTTCGCGCCCCTCTCTGGATACATGAAGCATAGCAAGTTTATCGGGACATTTCTTTGCCATGACATCTACTACATCATAGGCAAAGTTAAAATTTTCATCATTCATATAGGTGATCGAGTCCAAAACCCCGTCTTCATCCAGTGTAGTCTGAATATACCGATCTGCGATCCCCACCAGCCCAAACTTTTTACCTTCTTCACATCCCATAACACTTACTTCCTTTCCTTGTAATGAAATTCACTTCATGTAGTTTTTAAAACTACATATATCATATACTACGGATTCTCCCATGTCAAGAACTATTTTACATAGATTGCGCCGGGCGGTACAATGCTCTCTGCCCCAAAAAAGGCAGTGGTCCAAAAACCACTGCCTTTTTTACTAAGAGGTCGTTTATTACATCTGGAATGTTACTGACACGATCGTCATCTTACCATTCAAAACGCCATCATAAATTCGTACCGTAGAAAGAGCCCTGTCTGGGTCCTTATTCTCCAGCACAATCTCACCATCTCCATAAATCCTGAGTGCATCATCCCAATGATCTTCACCTGATATCCAGGATACCTGTGTCTCATCGTCATAATGGATAACGTAACCACAGCCTCTTTCACCTTCCGGAGTCAGAGTTGCATCTTTATACTTTATGATGACTTTTGTAAACTTACCAACCATTTCTCTCGGAACGACAAAACCAAATTCACCGGCCTGCCAATCCTGATCTCCCTGTTCTTTGGTATATGTTACCGAACCATCATCATTCTTTTCTATCGTCGCATACTGTGACCAGAAATTCACTCCGTCCTGTATATTGTATTTTTCCATTACATAGACTGTGAACTCCACCGTATCCGTCGCTGTCTTATCGCCCTGTTTAACAGTTACTACTCCAGTGACTGTTACTTCGCCAGCCTTTACAGCTTTGAGCACATCTCCCGTCTCACTCTCTGCCTTAACTGCCGCATCGCCCTCCAGCGTCCAGACAATGTTTTCAATCGTACCTGTGTCTACCTTTACAACCAGTGGAAACTCATCGCCAACTGTCATCTCTGTCGGCGCACTCTCAACAGTGGCATTTACAACCAGAGCATCGCTGGCCGCCACTACAAGGGTTTCACTTTCCACTTTGACAGTAAAGTCCATGCCTTGTACGTCCACTACTACTTCTGCAATAACCTTAGTCTCGCCTGCTGCTACTCCAGTGATCACTGCCTTTTTACAATCATCAGCATCCTTCTTCGCTGTAGCAGTATTCTCGTCCGCGGTCTTCCAGGTCACGTCTTTGACTTCCCCTTTGTTTACAGACACTTCCGCAGTCGTTGTTTTTCCTGCATTAATATTGTTCTTCTCAAGTTTAAGCTCTGCCTTAGGAGCTTTTGGAGTCGCTGTCGGTGCAGCTGTCGGCGATGCCGTAGGCGCTGTCGACGGTTTAACCGATGGCTTGACCGACGGCTTAACTGATGGCATGACCGATGGTACCGGTGTCTGTGATCCGCCATCCGGTGTCTGGGCTGGTGGTGTTACCACTGGCGTCTGCGCCGGTGTTACCGCTGGTGTCTGTGCCGGCGGTGTTACCACTGGTGTCTGTGTCTGTTTTGGTGCCTTTGCCTTAACAGTTACTTTGACGGTTCCCAGTTTCTTCGTCTTTTTCTTGCCCTTCTGTTTCCAGGTGTCTTTTACCGTGATGGTAGTCTTTCCGGCTTTTACTCCGGTGATCACACCCTTCTTGGATACCTTGGCAATCTTTTTCTTCTTGGATGTAAAGGTGTATTTATGTTTTGCCTTTTTACCCGTAATAGAAATCTTCTTTTTCCCCTTGACGAAAATGGAAACTTTTTTTGTTTTTAGTTTCGTCTTTTTGGCAGCTTCACTGGCAGTTCCTGTTGCTATTGTTGTCAAAACAAGAGCACCAGCCAGCGCTACCGCCATGGCTTTTCTTATCCTCATTAGCCTGAACCCTCCTTAAAAAAATATTATTATAGGAACTTACCTCATTATGGACCATTCTCACTAAAAAGTCAATATCTTTTTGTATCATTTAACATCCATTTTAATGCATCTCTTTCAGATGTTGGCCAGACCAGGGTTATACACTGCAAGGTGCACAAAAAAATGAGCACAGCCACGGCTGTGCTCATTTTTAAATCATTTATTCAATATTCTTATTTTGCAGACTTAGGAAGCATGTTTGCAGGAATATCTTTCTCATATTTATAGAATTTGATGGATTTTATTGTAAGAGATATTTCTTCGCCTTCCTGGCCTTTCGCAAACTGCACACCTCCGACATTGGTGTAATCAGCCGTGCCGCCTTCTACAACTTCAGCAGTATTCAGATTTTCTGGTGACAGCTGAATTACAAATGGGAATGCCTTACCATACTCGATCTTTGTAACAGAATATGGATTGTTATATATTGTCTCGTGTTTTTCCTTATCATGAATCTCCACGGTTGAGATACATCCCTCTGCATCGATCACACAATAGTATCCTGTCAGATCCATACCGTCATCAAAGTTAAACTTCGCAGATGAGTAGTCAGTCGCATCCGCCGCCCAGGTAATCTTATAAGAACCGTCTTTCTGCGCTTCACCTGACACTCCAGAGAACCAGGAAGGTGTGGAAGCACCTTTGGAAAGGTCGACCTCAATGATCGGCTGAATGACTTCAAGATTTACTGTAGCAGTATTCACAGCAGTCTCGTCACCCTGTTTTACCGTAACAGTAACGGTAACTTTTCCCTTACCTCTTGTAACTCCTGTAAGGGTTACCTTTGTAATATCTACCGCATCGGTCTCAACGGTGGCAATATCGCCTTCCACTTTCCACACAATGCTCTCGATCATACTGGTCTCAACATCTACTTTTACTGCCAGATCTACCTTCTCACCGATATTGACCTCGACAGAATCTGACTCAATGACCGGGTTTACCACAACTGTTGCAACCTTTATGCTGCTCTCCGCTTTTACAGTAAATTGTTTTTTCTCTACCGTCACTTTCACCTCAGCAGTGATCTTCGTCTCACCTACTGCTTTACCTGTGATCACAGCTTTTTTAGCATCCTGTGCATCCTTCACTACAGAAGCAACATCCGCTTTCTCCACAGACCATGTTACCTCGTTCACCTCACCGGCACTTACGGATACTGTAGCTGTGGCTGTGTCCCCTGGCTTGATCTGATTCTTATCAAGACTCATCTCAACATCCGGTGTCGGAATTGGTTTTTCTGTAGGCGCTGTCGACGGTTTAACCGATGGCTTGGCCGACGGCTTAACCGATGGCTTAACCGATGGTACTGGTGTCTGTGATCCGCCATCCGGTGTCTGGGCTGGTGGTGTTACCACTGGCGTCTGCGCCGGTGTTACCGCTGGTGTCTGTGCCGGCGGTGTTACCACTGGTGTCTGTGTCTGTTTTGGTGCCTTTGCCTTAACAGTTACTTTGACGGTTCCCAGTTTCTTCGTCTTTTTCTTGCCCTTCTGTTTCCAGGTGTCTTTTACCGTGATGGTAGTCTTTCCGGCTTTTACTCCGGTGATCACACCCTTCTTGGATACCTTGGCAATCTTTTTCTTCTTGGATGTAAAGGTGTATTTATGTTTTGCCTTTTTACCTGTGATAGAAATTTTCTTTTTTCCTTTGACAAAGATGGAAACTTTTTTCGTTTTCAGTTTCGTCTTTTTAGCAGCTTCACTGGTAGTTCCTGTTGCTATTGTTGTCAAAACAAGAGCGCCCGCCAGCGCTGCCGCCATAGCTTTTCTTAATTTCATTCGCCTGAATCCTCCTTATAAATTTTGTTTTAGAAACACACACCATTATGGACCAATCTTTTTCAAATGTCAATATTTTTTTGTATCATTTAAAATCCAACTTTTACAAAGCAGGTAATTTTCACCAGATCTGGCAAACAGGGAGGGGGGAGGCTCAAGAAGAAATCTTCATCTTAATTTAAATTTTGACATAAAAAATGACACCTAGGGGAATAACCCTTAGGTGCCATTTTTCTCATAAACCATTGTCTTGCGATATATGGCAGAAGCTATGACCTTTTTACATATAGCATATCTTCTGATATCGCTCACAGTGTTATCTGATGTTTATTTCTTTGCGATCAGTTTTATGGACTTTATTGTGACTGTCGGAGTTGCTGCAGTACTTTCACTACTCCAGCCCATGTTCTGTATTACAAAGGCATAAGGATTTTGCGGAAACTTAGATAAATCCAGTTCAATCTTCACTTCCTCGGTTCCTATCTTATATCCAGTAAAACCTTGAACCTCAGAATCTGCAAAATTCCGATCATCCTTTTCTGTAAACCCTACACGGACCGATGCAAACGCCTCAGATGAAACAAGCGTAACCTCTGCTTTGGAGTAGTTGCTTAAATCAAATTTTTCTCCTGTTTCAGTTAAATCAAATCCAATTGCCGCATTGCCCTGTTTGGCGAGTGGAAAACTAACCCCTCCATCAGAATACTGACACTCATTTTCTGCTACAAAAAACCATGGTTTCTGTTTAACGTAAGTATCAGCCGAAAATACCATATTAAAGTCTTCAGGTGGTGTATAAATCACATAAATATCCTTTGACGCCGAAGCTTCTGCTTTTTTACCATCTTTTTTAGCCTTAATGGTAACGGTCACGGTTACTTTTCCTGGCTTCACACCAGTAACTGCAGCTTCTAATGAATCCGTCTCGATCGTTGCCGCATCACTACTGATCTCCCAGATGATTTCCTCAATAAACGATGTATCAATATCGGGTTTCGCCTTTAAAGTTAACTCATCGCCTACCCCAATCTCTGATGGAGCAGTCTCGATTTCAACGTTTACAATTAATCCGCCTTTTTCTCCAACTGTAAGCTCTTTTTCTGCCTTTACAGTAAAGTCCTTACCATCTACAGTCACTTCTACTTCTGCAGTAACTGTAGTTGTTCCAGCTTTTACACCAGTAATTGTAGCTTTTTTAGGATCAGCTGCATCTTTCGTTACTGTAGCAATTGTATCGTCCTCTACAGACCAGGTTACCTTTTTCACATCACCATCTACAGCCACTGTCGCTGTCGTTGTATCTCCTTCGGCAACATTATTACAGTGAAGCACAGGTACTGGTGCTCCAGGTACTGGTGTCTCTGGTGCTGCAGACGTTCCCGGTGCTGCAGACGTTCCCGGTGCTGCAGATGTTCCAGGTGCTGCAGACGGTCCTGGCTGTTCTCCACTGCCTCCACCTAATGGATAGGAGATTTCGATGGAATCGATGGTAAGATCATCAATATTTGTTCCCCAAACTGGTCCTTTGATCAGAAGACAGGTTACATCATCATTGCCATCAGCCACCAGCTGGAACGTATAATCAAAGTCACCCGGTGCTGCGAAGCCTTCTTCGTTCTTAGCTTCCCACTGGTTAGAAGACGTTCTCTTACTCTCCATATTGTCAGCCAGCCAGCTTCTGAATCCGTTCTCACCATTCATTTTTCCTTTGATCTTCACCCAGATGGCATGGCCGTTCGGAAGTGTATATCCCAGCGGGATACAGAACTGCTCTACATCCTTTGCGGAGATAGAACCTGTCGCAGCATCATATGTAACACCATCTACACTCTCTACCTCAGCCATTTTAGCCGGCTCGTATACAGTCGGTGTCTGCTCTGCTGGTGACGGAGGTGCTACTGTCGGTGTCGGTGTCGGCGCTTTTGACGCTTTTGGTTTCTCCGATGCCTTTGGAGTCGGTACAGTCGATTTTTCCGGTGGTGTTGAAACACCTGGCTGATTTCCGCCGCCACTCGGTGGAGTCACTACTGGTGCCTGGCTTGGTCCAGGTACTACAGCTGGCGGTGTCGGCACTGGTGCCTTTGTCTTAACTGGTACTTTCTTCTTTACAGTTACCTTAACCGTACCAAGTTTCTTGGTTTTCTTCTTGCCTTTCTGTTTCCAGGTGTCTTTTACCGTGATGGTAGTCTTTCCGGCTTTTACTCCGGTGATCACACCTTTCTTGGATACTTTGGCAATTTTTTTCTTTTTGGATGTAAAGGTGTATTTGTGCTTTGCCTTTTTACCCGTAATGGAAATTTTCTTTTTCCCTTTGACGAAAATAGACACTTTCTTTGTCTTCAGCTTCGTCTTTTTGGCAGCTTCACTTGTAGTGCCTGTCGCAAACGTCGTTAAAACAAGGGCACCAGCCAGTGCTACCGCCATGGCCTTCCTTAATTTCATTAGCCTAATCCCTCCTTTGAGTTTTGTTTTTAGGAATATAATCATTATGAACCAATCTTCACAAAAAGTCAATAAATTTTTGTATCATACAGAAACCAACTTTTACAAGACAGGAATTTTCTCAGGCAGAGAATACCCAAAGAAAGGGAAGCAGAGAACGGTTTCCAACGATTCGGCAGTTATTTTTTGCGCAAAGCGGGGGCTGCGCACTAATTTCTTAGTGAGGCAGCCCCTTTTCATACAAAACTTAACTTTTATTTATTTTTTCCCAATCATCTTAACCTGTTTCAAAGTGATCTTTCCGGTGTACGCATTTCCTAAAATCGAAACGTTAAGTTTTAGTTTCTTCGCGGTTTTAGGAGCTTTGTCCAGTTTGATTTTCACAACGCAGTCTTTTACTTTATCAGCAGGTGATCCGGCTGCAAAACGGGTTGGTATAAATTGATCGAATCCCGCCGGATCTTCAACGTCGGTGTCCAGTTTTATGGCTGTAGAAATACCGTCTTCCTCAATGGAATACGTCGCTTCAAGTGCAGTGTACAGATTGAGGTAATCTTCTGGAAGACCACACTCTGTCAATTCTAGTTGGATCGCGTCGTTCCATGAGACATTATCAACGCTTACTTCTACTCCTCCTTCTGGAAGGGTGAGAACCAGATCGTCAACAGGCTTTACCTTAATCGTCTTTGATGCCGTATCAGTTGCTTTCTTACCATCTTTTTTGACTGTTACAGTGACAGAGACAGTTACCGCTCCAACCTTGGTAGTTTTAAGAACCGCTTTCACTTTCTCGGCAGAATCTGTTTCAATGGTTGCACCTTCACCTTTAACACTCCATACAGCACTCTCAACCGCTTCTATCTCCACATCTAGAGACACTATCAAGTCAACGCTGTTACCAACGATCACCTCTGCTGGTGCAGTATCAATGGAAGCATTTACAACCAATCCGCCTGCTTCTGCAACTGTAAGCTCTTTTTCTGCCTTTACAGTAAAGTCCTTACCATCTACAGTCACTTCTACTTCTGCAGTAACTGTAGTTGTTCCAGCTTTTACACCAGTAATTGTAGCTTTTTTAGGATCAGCTGCATCTTTCGTTACTGTAGCAATTGTATCGTCCTCTACAGACCAGGTTACACCTTTCACATCACCATCTACTGCCACTGTCGCTGTCGTTGTACCTCCTGCGGCAATATTACTAAAGTGAAGCACAGGTATTGGTGCTCCAGGTACTGGTGTCCCTGGTGTTGCAGACGTTCCCGGTGCTGCAGATGTTCCCGGCGCTGCAGACGTTCCAGGTGCTGCGGACGGTCCTGGCTGTTCTCCACTGCCTCCACCTAATGGATAGGAAACCTCGATGGAAGTAACTTTAATACCGTCGATTGCTGACTGATAATCTATTCCTTTAAACCACAAATGGGTCGCAGTATCTGATTCAGAAACCAGCTGGAATGTTTCGTCAAATGTACGTCCCGCTGTAAGGTCTGGTTCTTTCAGTCCTTCCCATACTTCGCTGCATCTGTCTTTTGTCACTTCTTCATCCTGAAGCCAGCATCTAAAGCCGGATTCTCCTGTGATCTCTCCTTTGATCCTTACCCAGACAGCGTGACCGTTCTGCACCTTGTAACCCAGGGGAACACCAAATTGTAAGATCTTCTGAGCAGTAACGGTATTTGTCTCAGCATCATAAGTCAATACTGCATCGTCACCTGCATCAGAAGGTTTTGTAAGTTGTGACATATCCAACGGCGCATATGTAGTCGGTGTCTGCTCTGCTGGTGACGGAGGTGCTATTGTCGGTGTCGGTGTCGGCGCTTTTGACGCTTTTGGTTTCTCCGATGCCTTTGGAGTCGGTACAGTCGATTTTTCCGGTGGTGTTGAAACACCTGGCTGATTTCCGCCGCCACTCGGTGGAGTCACTACTGGTGCCTGGCTTGGTCCAGGTACTACAGCTGGCGGTGTCGGCACTGGTGCCTTTGTCTTAACTGGTACTTTCTTCTTTACAGTTACCTTAACCGTACCAAGTTTCTTGGTTTTCTTCTTGCCTTTCTGTTTCCAGGTGTCTTTTACCGTGATGGTAGTCTTTCCGGCTTTTACTCCGGTGATCACACCTTTCTTGGATACTTTGGCAATTTTTTTCTTTTTGGATGTAAAGGTGTATTTGTGCTTTGCCTTTTTACCCGTAATGGAAATTTTCTTTTTCCCTTTGACGAAAATAGACACTTTCTTTGTCTTCAGCTTCGTCTTTTTGGCAGCTTCGCTTGTAGTGCCTGTCGCAAACGTTGTTAAAACAAGGGCACCCGCCAGCGCTGCCGCCATGGCCTTCCTTAATTTCATCAGCCCAATCCCTCCTTATAAGTTTTGTCTTAACAACTATAACTAATATGAACCACTTTTGCAAAAATAGTAATCATGTGCCGTATAAAAATCAGCTTTTACAAAACGGGGGAAATATGGCATTCATTGGACAAAAAGTTAAATTTAAAGACAAAAAACCCCCAGCTGTTTTATAAGCTGGAGGTTGTGTGGATCAGAATTATTCTATCTTAATAGCGGCTGTATCATCTCTGCATAGATAATACTAGCAATGACACCTGTGACTATACCAATGATAAATGTGAAAAAAGTATTAACAAACGAAATTCTTCGATACTTCATCTTTGCTTTAAGTATCAATTTCTGTTTTTTCCTGATCAAATCTTCGATCTCATCATATTTTTCTGTTGACTTTACAAATAACTCATATGCCTCTTCAATATTTTTAGATTCTTTTGCTTTTGCCAGTGAAAACAGTTCTTCACCTAACTCCTCTAATTGAAGAATATTCTCCCAAAAAACCCCATTATCTATGTTCTGCAAATCATACTTGCTGTATTTGCGTTTCCACTTTTTAAAATCTCTTTCTTTAAAATCATTCACATATTTATACGCATCCAGTTTTATTCTTGTAAAATGATTTTCAGCTTTATCTATATTATCATTTATGTACTTCTCCTTATCGGTATTTTCAATACCTAGTTCAATATCAGTGCAGTAGCATCTTGATAAATGATCAAACACATCCCGAATTTCGTTCAAAAGAGATTTTGGAAAACGATGATACTTCCTCTCAACATAATAAATGAGCGGTTTCACATTTCTTTGATAATCCTGATATAGTTCTTTTACTGCTTTTTCCTGAGTTTCATTAAGCATTTTAATTCATACAACGCCTTTCTATAGGTATTTCGAACATTTAATAACCAGGTACCCATAATACGATCTTGAGCAAGGTTAATATTCCCCCTGACCAAAAACATATTACCTGGCCGAAAAGCTTTTTTATGTTCATACGGTCTTTGGGACAATTCATCCCATGAAGACTTCCTGATTTCGTCCACATTCATTTTCAAATCTTTAGAAATCATCCGTTCCATTTCTTTGTTCATTATTACATCTCCGATCCTAAAGCTCTATTCATAATTTTATCCGTTTGTGCCTATATTTATGCAAGCAAGCATAAAAATCTCCCCCTTACTGGACTACGCTCTGACCCCATGGGATTTTGTACAGTGGACAAGCTTTATACGGCACATTCTAACATAAAATATGTTAGAATACAAGACTATTTTTCCTTAAATTTCCGCTTCCACTTCTTCTGAATAGTATCTGCCCCAAAAACACGATTGGCAGCTTAGCTCCAAGGCACAATTTTGATTCCTGTATTTCCCTGCACCATTGAGATAACTGTAAACCGACTTTAATCCTGGCACAGAAAATGGGAGCATCGCTCCATAACTAAAATCAGTTATCAGCGACACTCCCATATGAAAGTTACTCATTTACAAATTTGGTATACGATTCTTTGAAATGGTTTATCATTTGAAAACTACTCTGTTCATCCTTCGTATAGTTATTATAAGGATTAAAGATAGGTTACATATATTTCTGTAATCATAATACCATCTGAAGGCTGTCTGAAGAGTAAGTTGATAACATCATCAGCAGCTGCTTCAAACTCCAGATCATTAATCTCAAAGGTTTTATCATCATTTATCTTACAGCACGCCGCTTGTATCTTTGCGTTTTCCGGACTAACATCATAGTGTGCTTGATAACCTGTATCTGTCATACGGCCAAATGTAAATGTTCCTGACCCAGTCATTAAGTTTACAGACGGATATAAGCGGAATCCACCCTCCTTTGTAAATTTTCCCTTCATAGACACTCTAAACTTATCGCCCTTAAAGAGTGTATAAGGAAGCTTTATTCCTGCGCCACCGTTCGATTCTCCGTTTATGGTAATACTTCCATCGGCATTTTTTGTACATTGGTTAGCATTGGAACTTAATGAATCATGCAAGCTCTTAATTTTCAGAGGCTTATTCTTATAATTATTCATTACTTTTCTTGTAACCGATTCTGTAGAAGTCTGATCACCTTTTTTCGCAGTTACTGTAATCGTAACGTCACCCTCTTTAATACCATTAACAACTGCTTTTCTCGGATCCTTCTCATCCGCAGTCACCGTTGCAATCTCCGTATCACTGGATGTCCACTTAATCTCAGTGAAATCATTCTCATCAATCTCTGCCTGAATTTCTGTTTTCCCTTCTGAACCTTCCGCCTTTAAATCAAATGTTCCCGGAGCCTGTAAAGAGAGAGCAATCTTCTCAGACGGTGTGATCAGGATTTTTTCTACGGTAACAACCACCTTTTCAGACGTTGTTGAAATGACTGAACCGACAATACTGTTAATTTCAGAATAATTACTTGCAAAATTACCCTTATCGATCGTTAATTCTGCCCTGCCAGCTTTCGTCGAGTCATTTCTCATCGCAGCCTTCTCCTGCAGCTTATATGCAGTCGTAACGCCTTCGACAATTCCTGGTGCCACAGCCATCTTAAACACTGTAGTTGCATCGTCCGCTGCATCCGCACCATCTCCTGCTTTGGCTGAGAATACCACCTCGACTTTATCTGTCTTCTTGATCCTAAGCGGCTCATCAAGTTTTAAATCTATCCAGTCCTTACTGGTTATCACAGCCGAATCAAAGGTAAATGTTTTTCCAATCTCATATACGACCGGAGTTACATGAATGGTAACTTCTTTCGTATCTGTAGCTGTTTTTTCACCTTTCCTAACGGTTACAGTAACAGAAATCGTTACATCTCCTTCTTTCTGGCCTGTAACACGTACCTTTCCTTGTTCAAGTGACTCAGTATCGATCGTTGCCGCTTCACCTGTGACTGCCCACACAATATCTTCGATGCTAACAACATCTCCTGCTGTATCAATTTTCACGGACATCACAGCCGATTCTCCCATCTGAATCTCCGATGGAGCTGATTCAACAGTTGCATTTACAACCAGATCGGCGACATGAATTGATCTCTCTGCTTTCACCGTAAAGTCTTTTCCCTCTACGGTCACTTTTGCTTCTGCCACAATTTTTGTATCACCTGCTGCCACACCAGTGATCGTAGCTTTCTTCTTATCGGCACTATCTGGAGCAACCGAAGCAACATCAGTGTTTTCTGCAGACCATGTTACCTCTGTTACATCACCAGCACTTACTGTCAATGTAGCAATAGATGTCTCGTCCGCTTTGATATTCACCTTGTCAATTGAAAGACTCGCCGTCGGCTTTTCTACTGGTTTTTCTGGATCTCTGATTGGATAAGAGGTCTCAATAGAAGTCAGCTCGACATCGTCAATATTGACCTGATATGCTGCGCCTTTGATCAACAGAGCAGATACATCATCCCCCTGGGAAACCAGCTGGAACGTATACTCGAATTCACCCGGTGCTTTAAACCCTGGTTCATTCTTAGATTCCCACTGATTGGAACTAGTCGCCTTATCCTCTGCACTCTTAACCAGCCAGCTTCTAAAGCCCTGCGTACCATTCAGTTTTCCTTTGATCTTCACCCAGATGGCATGGCCATTCTGAACCTTGTATCCGAGTGGGATCGCAAACTGCTCCACATTTTTAACAGAAATACTCTTGGTGCCTTCATTGTATGTTACACCATCTACCTCTTCCACACCCGCCAGATCAAGCGGTTTGTATACGGTCGGTGTCTGCTGTGCAGCCGGCGGAGGCGCCTGTGTACCTGAAGGTTCAGATGACGTTCCCGGCTCTGCGGATGTACCCGGTTCTGCGGATGTACCCGGTTTTGCGGATGTTCCTGGCTCTGCGGATGTTCCCGGCTCTGCAGATGTTCCTGGCTCTGCGGATGTTCCTGGCTCTGCGGATGTTCCCGGCTCTGCAGATGTTCCTGGTGCTTTGGATGTTTCTGGTGGTGTTGAAACACCTGGCTGATTTCCGCCGCCACTCGGTGGAGTCACTGCCGGTGCCTGGCTTGGTCCAGGTACTACAGCTGGCGGTGTTGGCACTGGTGCCTTTGTCTTAACTGGTGCCTTCTTCTTTACAGTTACCTTAACCGTACCGAGTTTCTTGGTTTTCTTCTTGCCTTTCTGTTTCCAGGTGTCTTTTACCGTGATGGTAGTCTTTCCGGCTTTTACTCCGGTGATCACACCTTTCTTGGATACTTTGGCAATTTTTTTCTTTTTGGATGTAAAGGTGTATTTGTGCTTTGCCTTTTTACCCGTAATGGAAATTTTCTTTTTTCCCTTAACAAAGATGGAGACTTTTTTCGTCTTCAGCTTCGTCTTTTTGGCAGCTTCACTAGTAGTACCCGTTACGGCAGTAGTTAAAACAAGAGTACCAGCCAGTGCCAGCGCCATGGCTTTTCTTAATTTCATTCTCCTAAACCCTCCTTTTAGTATTGAATAGATATATAAATCAATTATATTGCTTTTTCAAAGAAAAAGCAATAATTACTTGTATCTTTTTATAACCGTGTTTTTGATACAAAATGCACAGATCTTTTACTTTCTAAAAGACCAAACAAAAAACAGGGGCAGCCCTCAAGCCATTTCACCACTTGAGGGCTGCCCCCATATTCCTTTATACAATCACATCAACATCTGGATCCCGCACTCCTCCATCAGTTTTCTCTGAAAATCGTAATCCCTGGAAGAACGCAGCAGCTCTTCCTCCCTCCCCTCTTTTACCATGACATAGATCAGCTCATTCATTGCTGCAATTCCCTGGGCAGTTCCTTCTGCTTTTCCTTTCGCTCTTCCTTCTGCTCTCGCTTCTTCCTCCCACTGCTGTAATGCCAGACACATATCTATCCCCTCCTTTGTCCGATATTCTTCCCTGTCTATTTTAAGATCCATCGTACCATATACACTCAGCACATCAAAGGCATCTTCCTGAAGGTGCCGGAATCCTTCATTTTCTTCCACATAGTTCCTCAGCTGTGCTTTGTCTCCCCTAAGTCTGAGGAAACCAAATACTTCCCGCAGATCACTCTGCAAAACATCGCAGGTTTCCAGATCGTAAATATTGACCAGGTTCACCCGGAACTCGTTGCAGAGCGGAGCAAAGTATCTGCTGATCTTTCCGGTTTTCTCACTGATTCCTGTGATATCACTTAGACGGCTGCTGCCGGACCATTTCTTTTCACCGAGGTAGATCCCGATGGTCACGACAGGAAACAGGCGGTCTGAGACAGAAAATCCAGCCAGATATTCATCTGAACACAGATCTCTGTTCTTCCGGTGCGCTTTCATGTTCTCCTTATACTGCCTGTCGTATTGGACAGACTCGTAGTTCATATATTTAACCGGCAGGGCATGGTGCGGCGAATCCTCTGGTTCCAGGCTGAGGATATATTTCTCATCCTCGTGCTGCCAGAGCTTTACCGTGTCACGGATGAATTCATTGTAACTGTTCTTATCTGGCTGTCTTCTCCACAGCTTTGAATCCAGCGGTACCAGATCCTCCGGAAAAACCACTTGCTCTCCCTGGAATACCACCCCGTTGAAAAAATCCGCAAACCGCTCTTCCTGTGATATGTAATCGTTCCACACAATATTTTTCTTCCCCAAACATTCACTTCCCATCTTTAATTATACTATTCAATTAAATTTTGTCAAGCCTGGAATACATACGAAATGTATAAAGATAATAGAAAATCTATGCATAAAGCATACCATAAAAAGCTGCTTGTTTCAACTGTTTTTACTAATTATACAATTTATCCTAAATTATCAAATAAAACAGTTAACTTCAAAATGCCACTAACTATTCCAACAAAAGAAGGATAACTTTTGACTTTGAATTGACATGCAGATATGATATACTGATTCAAAGATGTCAAGACTGGGATCATTGGTGTACACCAGAAACGGGGGAACATATGAATTTACCAAAAACAGATATTATTTTTCTGGCCATACTGATCACTATTGGTCTTCTTTTGACAGTATTGATCTATTTTCCCCGCAGCTCTGCCGGAACCTATGTGGAGATCCGGGTAGACGGAAAAAAGACTGCTGCATATCCCCTTTCTGCAGACCGCAGAGAAACGCTGCACACTGCCTCCGGCGAAAATACGATCACCATAAAAGACGGAGCCGTATCCATGGCCGCTGCTGACTGTCCAGACAAAGTCTGTGTCAGCATGAGGCGTATTTCCCGTTCCGGTGAGACCATCGTATGCCTTCCCCACAAACTTGTATTGGAAATCAGAAGCGGTGAAAGCGAGACGTCTCCGCTGGATGCTGTTACAGGAGGTGCACCATGAACCGCATTCGATCTTTGTGCGAATTTTCCATCTACACATCACTTGCTTTTATTTTCAGCTATCTGGAAAGCCTGATCCCGCTGCCCCTTCCTTTTCCGGGCATGAAACTGGGGCTGGCAAATCTGGTCATACTGATCGTGCTCTATCAAAAAAATCCCGGCTATGCCCTGGGGCTTTCCATGCTACGCAACCTTTTGAATGCATTTACTTTTGGAAGCCTGTTCAGCCTGCTCTACAGTACTGCGGGCAGTCTTCTGAGTCTCTCCGTCATGGCTCTTGCCCTGCACTTTTCTAAAAGGCACCTGTCCATATTGTCTGTCAGCGCCCTGGGGGGGATCTCCCACAATCTGGGACAGCTTTTGTCTGCCTCCTTTTTTGTAGGTTTCCGTTCTATCCTCTGGTATGCTCCGGTTCTTTATTTCAGCGGTCTCTTTACGGGAATTTTAATTGGCTGGGTTGCCGGGCAGGTGGTACATAGAATAAAGAACTGATACACTTTCAAGGATCATTATCTAACATTTTTAGACTTTTTAATACATATTTTATAATTTTTTACAATCTTTTTATTGACTATCAGCGAAAGTAATGATAGTATAAAGGCACAACAAGCGAACACATAAAATTTTCCAGATACATACTTAAAGGAGAGCGTATTATGAAAAACACTGGAATTGTAAGACGATTAGATGAGTTAGGTCGTATAACGATTCCTATTGAACTTCGACGTTCACTCGGGATTGGTGATCGGGAGTCATTAGAAATTTATACAGAAGACAACAAGATTATTTTAGCGAAATATGCACCTGCTGATATTTTTACAGGCGCAGAAGAAGATTTGATAGAATATCATGGAAAGCTTGTTTCCAAAAAATCTATCAAAGAATTATCCAAGCTAGCTGGTTTAATTTAATCATATATCCCTTTAGTGTGGCAGGAGCCCCCCTAGACTCCTGCCTTTCCTTTTGCTAAAAATTATTTTTTTATTTATATGCAGAGGGCGTCGATTTGAACTTTGTGTCTCAAACCGGCGCCTTCTGTCTATCCTAAAAGACCTTTATAGACCTGGTTTTTTGTCATCCCCCGGTCTTTGGCTACTGCTTTCATAGCTTCTTTGCGATCCATCCCCTGGGATAGATACTGTTCCATATGTTCTTCAAGAGGAATTTCCTCCCATTTTTTCTGCTCCTGCTGTTCCAACACAGCCGCATCGGCCCCCTCCAGAACAAATACAAATTCCCCTCTCGGTTCATTTTCCCGGAAATACCGCAGCGCTTCGGCCAGACTGCACTGCAGCACCGTCTCGTGGCGCTTGGTGAGTTCCCGGCACACCGCGATCTTCCTCTCCAGAGGAATTATCTGTGCTACCAGTTCCAGTGTTTTTATGAGCCGGTGGGGGGCTTCATAAAACACAGTGGTGTAAGTGCTGGTCTTCAGCCGTTCCAGCACCCTGGCGCGCTCCTTTTTTTCCTGGGGCAGAAAACCCTCGAAAGCAAAATTCCTGGTGTTGAGCCCAGACAGGGTAAGGGCGGTGATAACCGCTGAGGCCCCGGGCAGGGATGTGACTTCTGCCCCCGCTTCGTATGCCGCCAGAGCAAGCTCAGCCCCCGGATCGGATATCGCTGGAGTTCCTGCATCTGTCACCAGAGCGATATTTTTTCCCTCCAGAAGCTCCCTAACCAGCACCGGCGTCTTCTGGTACTTATTGTGCTCGTGATAGCTTACGATGGGTGTCTTTATCTCAAAGTGGTTCAGCAGCTTCAACGTCTGTCTCGTATCCTCTGCGGCGATCAGATCTGCCTCTTTCAGTATCCGCAGTACCCGCAGGGTAATATCTTCCAGATTACCAATGGGGGTAGCACATAGATATAATGTTCCCATATTTTCCCTCCATGCCGCCACAGGCAGCACAAACAATTTGTGAAAAGCGTGTGACCCTGCCGCTCTCGCGACTTTAGTCACACTTCAATACAGCGCCCGCACTTCCTCCGTATATACATTTACTCTCTCATAAACGATAAGGGGCTTTTCCACCACCATACCGGAATTTCCGCCCCGGACTCCCTCTATCAGCAGCATATTCGGTTCCCTGTCAACATAGGGATAAACCAGCCGCAGCCTCTTGGGCTCCAATCTGTGGGCCGTCATCACTGTAATGATCTCGCTGAGCCGGAAAGGACGGTGCACCATAAAAAAATGCCCTCCCGGTTTTAACAGCCTGGTGCTCTCCCTGACCACGTCCTCCAGGGAACACTTCAATTCATGCCTGGCTACCGCCTTGTGGGAAGCCTCATTGGTCAGTCCATGGGAATGGATCATATAGGGCGGATTTGTAGTAACAACATCAAAGGAAGCCGCTTCGTAATACGAAGATGCCTCCCTTATATCACCAGTAGTTATATGCACCCGGTCTTCCAGGCCGTTAAAGCGGATACTGCGCCTCGCCATGTCTGCAATATCCGCCTGTATCTCCAGTCCTTCAAAATATGCTCCTTCTGTCTTCGCAGAGAGAAGAATGGGAATCACACCATTTCCACTCCCCAGATCAATGGTGCGGCATCCCTTACCGATGCTGGCAAATCCTGTGAGAAGCACAGCATCCATGCCAAAACAGAACCATTCCGGATTCTGGATCAGCATCAGACCGTCCCGCTGCAGATCGTCCAGCCGCTCCCCCTCCCGCAGAATTTCCTCATCGTGAAAAGATATATCCTTATTATGCATCATTAGATCTTTGACTTACCTTCCTTTTTTTCCATCGCTTCCAGTTCTTTCAGCTCCCGGTCGTTTTCACCGCCGCGGTTATCACGCCTGCGCTCCCGCCTGAACTTAAGATCAGAAACCTGGTACTCCCTTACCTCTTTTTCATCGTTATCCAGTGTAACGACCACCTTTACCTTCTGTTTGAGCACACTGACACTCTGAACCTCTCCCGGAAGTCCCTCCGGTGTCTTCACGTGGCTTCCCACATTGGGCAGACGGCTGTTCAGCTCTTCATAGGCCTCTTCCTCATTTTTCAGGCAGCACATAAGCCTGCCGCACACACCAGAGATCTTTGTCGGGTTCAGGGACAGATTCTGCTCCTTCGCCATCTTTATGGAAACTGGCGCAAACTCAGATAAATAAGTGTGACAGCACAATGCCCTGCCGCAGATGCCAATGCCACCCCTCAGCTTTGTCTCATCTCTCACTCCGATCTGGCGCAGCTCGATCCTCGTTCGGAATACAGAGGCGAGATCTTTCACAAGTTCCCTAAAGTCAATTCTTCCGTCCGCTGTAAAATAAAAAAGTAGTTTATTTTTATCGAAAGTAAATTCTGCTGCGATCAGCTTCATCTCCAATTTGTGCTTTGCGATTTTTTCGAGGCAGATCCCAAATGCTTCTTCTTCCTTCTCCCTGTTTTTTCTCTCACTCTCATCGTCATCTGCCGTCGCAAGGCGGATGATCCCCTTCAGGGGTGCCACAATCTTTTCTTCGGGCATCTCTGTGGGAGGGAGCACCACGGTTCCGTATTCAACTCCCTTTGCTGTCTCCACAATGACGTGGGTATCCCGCTTTATATCTGTATTTTCGCCGGGATCAAAGTAATAAATTTTTCCTGCCTGGCGAAACCTGACGCCTATTATCGTTTTCAATGTATTATCCTGCCTTTCGCTGTCTTTATTGGGCATTCTCTTCTAAGCCGGTCCACCTGCTATTGTTTTAGGGCCAGCAGCATAAGCTCCATGGCAACCTCGAAGTTCACGTTTGCCTTCAGACGCAGCTTTGCCTTATCAAATGCCATAAGAATTTCTTCTATTTTTTCATAATCTCTCTGATTTGCCTCGGAGGAGATCGCGCTGAACTCGCTCTGGAATATAAGCTGGTTCATATTTTTCGTAGCTTTGAACACCAGTACATCCCGATACCATAAGATCATAAGATCAATGTAATCTTTAATATGATCTTTGTCCTCTCCAATCTCACGGATGATCTCCAGCATCTCAGAAACATCCATATTCTGTATATTTTTCAGAATCCGCATAACCTTGTCCTTCTTTTCCTCAAAGTCTTCGGATTCTATGTACCGTATCGCCTTACCCAGATTCCCCTGGGCAAAGATCGCACTGGTTCTCGCCCGGTAATCCACGACATTATATTTATCCATCAGATACTTCTCCACCGTCGCCGTTGACAGAGGGCGGAATTCCAGTTTGAGACACCTGGACTGTATCGTAGGAAGCAGGGCATCAATATTGCTGGTGAGCAATATAATGATACCGTATTCCGGCGGCTCCTCAATGGTTTTTAACAGGGCATTCTGTGCCGCCTCTGTCATGCGGTCCGCCTCCGGCACGATGTAGATCTTATAGGGGCTGGAAAATGGCCGGATCGCAATGGAGCTATTGATCTTTTCCCGTATGTCATCCACACCAATACTGGACAATTCCCTGTTCACCCAGATCACATCCGGCTGGTTCCCGGAATCGATCTGACGGCAGGAAGCACAGCTTCCACAGGGCCTGCCGCTCTCTTCCGACATACACTGCAGCCCCGCCGCAAAGGTGCGCGCCATGGTCTCTTTGCCACACCCTACTTCCCCCTGGAAAATATAGGCGTGAAATGGCTTGTCCCCGCGGATCGCCATCTGGAGATGTTCTTTGATGTCCTCATGTCCCATGATCTCTGAAAATAAAAACATAACAACCACCGTCCCTTTCCCTTGCCGTACATCAACGCTGTAGTCCGGTGCCGCTGCACCGGCTCTCAATGATCGTGTCCTGTAAGCCTGCCATATTATTAAGTCAAAATATCCAACAGCAGGCCTCTTATCTCATCAATCTTATCCAGGATCAGCAAATGATCTTTCTCATCCTTCATCAGTTCCTGCGCCAGCTCATCCAGCGCGGCATTTACCCGCTTGATCATCCCATATACACGGTGCCTGCCCCGTCTGTCCAGAAAATTTTCCCGGCTGAATTTGTGGGACCGGTTTACGATCTCATTCATAAATTCCTGGATCAGCTTGCGATACCGCCTCATATCCCTTACATCCACGTGCTTCCCAAGCTTTTTCCCCTGCATGGTGATATCCTCCATCATCAGGGTAAGCCTCGCCTGAAGCCCGTCTTCCTCCAGAGAGCTCATAAGGGTGAATTTAAAATCTTCCCCGGTACTCTGTGTCTGCTTCGCGGTCGTGGCCGCCTGTGTCTGCTGAATGTTATCTATCTTTATATCCACCGCTCATCCTCTCCTTCCTAAACTCCATTATATCATTTTTTTAATTATTTTTCCAGCCCTATCCTCTTCCAATAAGCTCCTCAATTTTTTTCAGCGCCTCTTCAAAAACATGGTTCTGGATCCGCTCCTCCACTCCGGCTATACGCAGCCTCTCTTCTGAAAAATCTTCCTCGTCCGCCAAAAAACGCCGGCAGAGTTCTGCCACACAGGGCTCCGGCTGCTGCTTTTCCCGCTCCAGCGCCCGCTCCAGCCGCATAAACTCCTCCACCTCGATATACACCGGCACTACATGTTCTTTCCCGTAAAAAGCACGCAGCTTTTCAAATCCTTCCAGCGTAGAAATTATGACATATTGTCCGTCTCCCGAAAAGTCCAGCTGACCGTCATCTACTGTAAAATAATACCAGGGACCATGTACCGTATAATACCTCCGGCACTCCACGATCCTGCCCTGCTGCCGCATCTTTTCCAGCTCACTCTCCGTCACAAAATGATACTCTTTCCCTTCCACCTCTCCGGTACGGATCGGTCTTGTTGTGTAAGGTACTACTGTCTTCAACGCGGGATTCCTGTCTATCAGGCTGCAGTATAAGGAATCCTTTCCCACAGCACTTTTTCCCATGATCACATATAACCTGCCCATGTAATTCTCTCTTTCTTATGATTACTCTGTCACTAATACATTTATGAATCCATCTGCCACACCGTGAACCGATATCTGCTGACAGGCTGCCCGCTCCAGCAGCTCTGCCATTTCCTTTGAAATCTTCTCCCCTTCTACCAAAAGCGGTATCCCCGGCGGATAGGGATAGACTGGTTCCGCTGCCAGCTCTCCGGCAGCCTCATGAAGCGGCACCCGGCGCTTGGGAAAATATGCCGCTTCAAAACTGTACATCCCCGGCACCGCTTTTTTCCAGTCATAGCAAAAGGATTTTTTCCCAGCTGTGGATTTCACGTTTCCTAATGCCTGTCTGCCAGCTCCCCCTGCCAGCTCCCTATCGATCTCCCGCAGTGCAGAAGCCAGCCTCTCAAAGTTTTTCCTGTCATCCGCTACACTTGTCATGGCGATGACATAGTCACCACAGCTCATTTCTGTTTCGATGCGATATGCTTCCCTCAGTCTGTCCGCCAGCTCACGCCCCCGAACTGATGCCCGGTCGGTGGCAATCACCAGCTTAGAAGGTTCTTTCCACCGGGATTCAAACAACCTCAATGCTCTCAGCGCTTTCATCTCCTGCCGGAACCACTCCAGATCCGACACATAACGCTGCATCTCTTCTTTTCCCTCCCCCAGAAGATAGGAAAAGCACCGTTCCGCCCCCGCCATGAGAAGATAGGAGGGGCTGCTGGACTGATACGTCTGGAGGCTCCATGTAAGAAATTCCTTCTTTACCAGCCCGAACCGGGCATGGAGCACTCCCGTCTGGGTAAATGCCGGAAGCGTCTTATGAAGGCTTTCTATCACAATATCAGCTCCCTCTGTCAGAGCTGTGTCAGGAAATGTCTCATGCCAGTGAAAATGAGCCCCATGGGCTTCATCCACGATCAAAGGAATCCTCCTCTTATGCACCACATCTGCAATGGCTGACACTGGCGAAACAATTCCTTCGTAGGTGGGAGAGGTGATCACGGCACAGGAAATATCTGTATATTCTTCCAACATCCCTTCCACATCTTCTGTCGATATTATTCCGGCGATCCCAAGAGTTTTCATCTCTCCCCCCTCCGCCGAAGGGTATACATACACCGGCCGAAGCTCCAGAAGACGGATAGCGTTGTACACTGCCTTGTGACAATTTCGCGCCACCAGGATCCTGTCCCCGCGGCGGCAGCATGCAGTGATGGCAGCCAGAATCCCACAGGTACTGCCATTGACCAGCAGAAAGGAAGCCTCCGACCGGTATTCTTCGGCGATCTGATCTATCAGCTCCCGGATCACCCCCTCCGGCTGGTGCAGGTTATCCAGTCCCGGCACCTCTGTCACATCCAGTTCATAGGGGTTTTTCATCTGAAATTTGTGATTGCGTTTATGCCCCGGCATATGCATGGGCAGTATATCCGCCTGACAGTATTCTGCCAGGGTTTCATAAAGTCCTTGTTTCATCTGTACGCTGCATTTCACTTTCCGGCTGCCCCCAGCATCTTACTGTACAACCTTTTATTTTGAGGTGTGTCTGAAAACTACAAATTAGGGCGTGCAGAATGTAAGAATGAGTTTTCAAACACGCCCTGATATCCTATTGTTATAGTATACTAAGTTTCCTGGGATTTTGCAAAAGAAAAATGTCACAGAAAATTCATTTGCCAAGTTCGGGCAGGAGAGGTATGATATATGACAGAATTACACATCAGAAAGGATAACATTATGAACGCTTTACTCGCAGCAGATAAATTCTCTGGCGCTGCTCTCAGCAGCATGATCATTGTAGCACTGTTCTGCACCGCGGTTCCCTTTATTTTTCTTGGATATTTCCGCGCAAAGACCGGGGCAAAACTTTCTTCATTTTTTATCGGCATGGGCTTTTATGTCCTTTTTGCCTTTGTGGCGGAAGGAATTCTGAATGCCCTCCTGTTCAACCTGTTCTCTCTCAAGGATGTTTTGAACCGCTCCATCCATCCGGTATGGTATGCACTCTACGGCGCCGTCGCCGCCGGTATTTTTGAGGAACTGGGAAAATATGCCGGACTCCGGTATTTCATGAAAGACCGCCCCGGAAAGGCCAACGCCCTGATGTTTGGCGTCGGCCACGGTGGTTTTGAGACCATTGCATACGGCAGTTCCCTGTTTATGGGAAATATTATCTTAGCCTTGATGGTAAACTCCCTGGGAATGGAAGAATACCTGGCAAAACTGGATCTGAAGGGAGATGCCCTTACCGATTACAGAAATGCCATCGGCGAGCTCATCGCAATCCCGCCAGCCGAAAACGTGGCGGCGGGATCCGAGCGGCTGCTGGCGCTGATCTTTCAGACAGCGCTGACGATCCTGATCTTTACCGCTATTCAAAATGTCCGGAAACGTTTTCTTGTCCCGGCTGCCATCCTGCTCCATATCGCCGGCTACCTGCCCACCTACTTAACCCAGGTGGGAGTGATCCGGAATATGGCCCTCAGCCTGTGCCTCACCGGGGCAGTGGTTTTCCTGACCGCGGCTTATGCATATCGGGAGTACAAAAGCGGGAGCTGGGGTTAAGCTTCGCAGCGCGGATTTGAGCCTGCCATTGGGTTAGCTCCACGGCGGCGTCGTGCTAAGCCTGAATGCCAGCCGGCATTCTTGCAGCCATCAGCTTATCGTTCTGCCTGTTTAGTTCTTCTGCTGAAAAACAGCAGCTGTCTAATTGCATCATGCCATTGCTGTCGTCATATGAGGCAAGGGTCTGTGCCAGAATATGATACAATGGCGTGCTTTCAGAAGCTGATATTCCATAGGTATCAAGATCAGAGGAATGAAACAGGCAGCCATCCGCAAACTGAAAATTCTCTATTTTATAATCTGAACCGCTAAAATAGGATTCAACAGTTACATTTCCTCCATCGCTCATATTCATTACAAGATCGTTTCCCGAGCGCTTCACAGAAATATCCTTTGCAGTAATACCTTCTCCAAATTGCAGGGTATCTCCAAATTCCCCTGATTTATTATCATATATCCTGTCTTGTCCATCTCCCAGATCATACATATAGGTGTCGTCCCCGGCTCCTCCCCGGAGACGGTCGTTTCCTGTTCCTCCGTCCAGCACATCATCTCCTGCATCTCCGTTGAGGGTGTCGTCTCCTTCTCCCCCATACAGGAAGTCATCACCGGATCTTCCGTTCAGGGTATCGTTTCCTTCCCCTCCGTACAGGATACTTCCCTGATCAAAAATCGGAGTCAGGGAGTCGTTGTTCTCTGTCCCTGTCAGGATGTTCAGCGGGCTGTCCCCTGCGTCCGCAGCGATCCGTCTTCCGTCCGCAAACTCAAAGGTATAGTCCCGGAAACGGCTGTCGTTGGAAAAGTTCTCCAGCACCAGCCTGTCCTCCAGTCCCTGGAAGCGGATCTCCACTTCATAGCTTCCACGGCTCACAATAAAGTCCTCCGGTCTGATCCCTGCCCCAAAACGGATGATGTTGCTCCCCTCCATGTCATAGATCCTCTTGGTCCCACAGCCTTTCTCGAAGATATAGGTGTCGTCCCCGGCTCCTCCCCGGAGACGGTCGTTTCCTGCTCCTCCGTCCAGCACATCATTTCCGCCATTTCCATTGAGGGTATCGTCTCCTTCTCCCCCATACAGGAAGTCATCTCCGGATCTTCCGTTCAGGGTGTCGTTTCCTTCCCCTCCGTATAAGATACTTCCCTGATCATAAATCGGAGTCAGAGAGTCATTGTTCTCTGTTCCTGTCAGGATGTTCAGCGGGCTGTCCCCTGCGTCCGCAGCGATCCGTCTTCCGTCCGCAAACTCAAAGGTATATCCCCGGAAACGGCTGTCATTGGAAAAGTTCTCCAGCACCAGCCTGTCCTCCAGTCCCTGGAAGCGGATCTCCACTTCATAGCTTCCACGGCTTACGATTAAGTCCTCCGGCTTGATCCCTGCCCCGAAACGGATGGTGTTGCTTCCCTCCATGTCGTAGATCTTCTTGGTCCCGCAGCCTTTCTCAAAGATATAGGTGTCGTCCCCGGCTCCGCCGCGAAGACGGTCGTTTCCTGTTCCTCCGTCCAGCACATCATCTCCTGCATCTCCGTTGAGGGTATCGTCGCCTTCTCCTCCATATAGGAAGTCATCTCCGGCTCCCCCATATATGGTATCGTTTCCTTCCCCGCCATAGATTCTGTCATTTCCGGCATTTCCCCGCAATGTATCATTTCCTTCCAGTCCCTGGATCTCACTGTCACGTCCAAAGAGCGCCACCACATTGTCCGCCGTCTCTGTCCCTATCAGAATGTTCAGCGGGCTGTCCTCTGCGTCCGCAGCGATCCGTCTTCCGTCCGCAAACTCAAAGGTATATCCCCGGAAACGGCTGTCATTGGAAAAGTTCTCCAGCACCAGCCTGTCCTCCAGTCCCTGGAAGCGGATCTCCACTTCATAGCTTCCACGGCTCACAATAAAGTCCTCCGGTCTGATCCCTGCCCCAAAACGGATGATGTTGCTCCCCTCCATGTCATAGATCCTCTTGGTCCCACAGCCTTTCTCGAAGATATAGGTGTCGTCCCCGGCTCCTCCCCGGAGACGGTCGTTTCCTGCTCCTCCGTCCAGCACATCATTTCCTCCATTTCCATTGAGGGTATCGTCTCCTTCTCCCCCATACAGGAAGTCATCCCCGGATCTTCCGTTCAGGGTGTCGTTTCCTTCCCCTCCGTATAAAATACTTCCCTGATCATAAATCGGAGTCAGAGAGTCATTGTTTTCTGTTCCTGTCAGGATGTTCAGCGGGCTGTCCTCTGCGTCCGCAGCGATCCGTCTTCCGTCCGCAAACTCAAAGGTATATCCCCGGAAACGGCTGTCATTGGAAAAGTTCTCCAGCACCAGCCTGTCCTCCAGTCCCTGGAAGCGGATCTCCACTTCATAGCTTCCACGGCTTACGATTAAGTCCTCCGGCTTGATCCCTGCCCCGAAACGGATGGTGTTGCTTCCCTCCATGTCGTAGATCTTCTTGGTCCCGCAGCCTTTCTCAAAGATATAGGTGTCGTCCCCGGCTCCGCCGCGAAGACGGTCGTTTCCTGTTCCTCCGTCCAGCACATCATCTCCTGCATCTCCGTTGAGGGTGTCGTCTCCTTCTCCCCCATACAGGAAGTCATCCCCGGCTCCCCCGTATATGGTATCGTTTCCCTCCCCGCCATAGATTCTGTCATTTCCGGCATTTCCCCGCAATATATCATTTCCTTCCAGTCCCCGGATCTCACTGTCACGTCCAAAGAGCGCCGCCACATTGTCCGCCGTCTCTGTCCCTGTCAATATATTCAACGGACTGTCCTCTGCGTCCGCAGCGATCCGTCTTCCGTCCGCAAACTCAAAGGCATATCCCCGGAAACGGCTGTCGTTGGAAAAGTTCTCCAGCACCAGCCTGTCCTCCAGTCCCTGGAAGCGGATCTCCACTTCATAGCTTCCACGGCTCACAATAAAGTCCTCCGGTCTGATCCCTGCCCCAAAACGGATGATGTTGCTCCCCTCCATGTCATAGATCCTCTTGGTCCCACAGCCTTTCTCGAAGATATAGGTGTCGTCCCCGGCTCCTCCCCGGAGACGGTCGTTTCCTGTTCCTCCGTCCAGCACATCATCTCCTGCATCTCCGTTGAGGGTGTCGTCTCCTTCTCCCCCATACAGGAAGTCATCACCGGATCTTCCGTTCAGGGTATCGTTTCCTTCCCCTCCGTACAGGATACTTCCCTGATCAAAAATCGGAGTCAGGGAGTCGTTGTTCTCTGTCCCTGTCAGGATGTTCAGCGGGCTGTCCCCTGCGTCCGCAGCGATCCGTCTTCCGTCCGCAAACTCAAAGGTATAGTCCCGGAAACGGCTGTCGTTGGAAAAGTTCTCCAGCACCAGCCTGTCCTCCAGTCCCTGGAAGCGGATCTCCACATCATAGCTTCCACGGCTCACAATAAAGTCCTCCGGCTTGATCCCTGCCCCGAAACGGATGATGTTGCTTCCTTCCATGTCGTAGATCCTCTTGGTCCCGCAGCCTTTCTCAAAGAGGTAGGTGTCGTCCCCGGCTCCGCCCCGGAGACGGTCTTCGCCACCCTTTCCGATCAGTATATCGTCCCCTTCGTATCCATAAATTGTATCGTTCCCCTCAGTTCCATAGATTAGATCGGATTCTTTTGTCCCTTTTCCCATACTGACAGACCGTACATTGGAATCAATTATTTCCAGGCATGAACTACCATAGGCATCATCTATTCTGGAAAAATAAGATCTGAAATCGAATAAAACGCGAATATCTCCCAGGGCATTTTTACAATACCATCCCATATACCTTATCAATTCTGCAAATTTTTTATCACTTAACTGTCCTGTGCTGAGGGAAAAATCTACATAGGCATTAAACAGCTCCATATTGACCTTGCTGCTTCCATCCGGCAATTCTTCTATTTTGATACAGTTTGTATATTCTCTTAACTCATAACCAAGCAGCGAATGATAATAGATATCAACGATACTATCATACACCTTGTCCAATTCTTTGGCAGCCTCTGAATTCGGCTCTGGAGTATTACCCGCGCCCACAAAGTCACGCCCCATAAACTTCTCTATTACGGTAAGTTTATCTCCGTCATAACTGCGGATCATTTTATTCATTTCTACTTTATCTATTTCCCATTTTATTTCATTTCTCTGGCAAAGCTGCCAAAGTATTTTTTCCACCATCATTTTACGGGAATCTTCACCCTCACAATTGTAAAAATCATTCACATACTGCAACAATTTTCCCGAATCGTCGCGTGCCAGTGCCATGTGCAGGGAACTGACTGTGCCAAATCCACGTATATCCGGCAAATCTTTCATTTCATCCAAAAACTGCTCCATGCCCTTTTCTTTTGTATCGTACTTGTCAACAGATGCCCACATCTCTGCAACTTTGCCTTCTGAACCATCCTTTCGCACAAATACAGCGGCATTTCCGATAACTGCTTCCGTTCCTGTCGTTATATTCGTCTTGGAATAATCCAATTTTATTGAAGATATTCCCATTTCTTCTAATGTCTTTAATTCCTCTGCCTGGGAAATCCCATCCTTATTAGCATCCACCCATATTTTTAGTCTGTCAAAGACACTGTCTTTTTTATCGATCACATGATCTCCGTTTTTGTCATACTGAGCCAGGGCTTCAAATCCGTTGGCAGCTTCTTTTTGATAAATCTCCAGCCTTGATGTGGAACTAGACGAACCTCCTCCTAAACTGCCCCCTCCTGAATTACTTGTTGACGCCAGTAATGGTCTTACATTTTTCTCCCAATCCGCACTGCCTTCTGGAATCGTTCCGTCCCAGAGAAGATGATTATCGCCAAATACTTCCCTGCCGTCATCTATCATACCATTTCCATTTAGGTCTATCGCCAAAATTCCATCTGTAGATGTCCAGTTCATCCTTTCTGCAAATCCATTTGCATCCAGATCAAAATATGTACCATCTGCTTTTGTAGTTATGTCAAATCCGTCATCTCCCAGATCTAAGATCAGAGGATCTACTTGTCTTACGATACCAGCATTCTCGTAGATTATTTCTGCATAAAGCATCAATTCCATAGCCACATCATCCAAGTCTCTGTATTTAATGCCAGTTAAATTCCGATATGCCTCTAATGCCTTGTTCACTCCTATCTGTATCTGTTTCCAATTTTCTTCTGTATCATTTACATATTTGGTTATTCCTGGATTGTTTATTCCAGCCGCTCCCAATCCTAATTGTACCACTTTTGCAACTGCCATCTGATCTGCCGACTTTCTCGCAATTTCAGAAACCTTTTGTATTTTTTTTGCTATCTTTTCAGCACAGCCACCTTCTTCTCTTGCCTTCCTCACCTCTTCCGACTCAACTGGAGTCACATCTATTGGATTGCTTATCGCCTTATTGATTTCATCCAGCCGGTTCACAAACTCACTGGTCACGTCCACTCCTTTTCTCAGACAATCCCCGGCACCTGTCAAAACATTGGTCAGATAAAGGGAGTCTACCCCTGTTAACCCCGTCAGGTTGCTGGATAAGTTTAGCAGGTTTCCTACGGCTGCGTTTTTATAATTCCATGAATTCTCTGGACGCTGATTAGCTTTTATTATGTTTTGTATCATTTCAACTAAATTTTCCCCCGCACCCACAATGCTCTTTGTTCCCAAAGTTCTTTTGATCATTTTAGAAACGTCTTTTGAAGTATATTCTGAAAGATTACTCAAAATCTCATCTGCTGTATTTTGTTTCAGACTTACACTGACATCTCCATATAATTTTTCTACTACCTGTTCTGCTTCTTCACGTGTCATTTTCTTTCCTCCTAAATAATATATTAATCTCTCTTACATCCAGTAAGGAATTACCCATCTTGTTGCTTAAGCTGTTAGAATCTAGAAAGCAATCAGTATATCGGATTCTCCTTGAACTAAATAATTTATTCATATATAATATCAATTCCCAATAAAGTTCCTTCCGTATCTACTATTACCCCTATTGCACATCCATTTTTCTCATCTCCCCCCTTAGAATAAAACACATTTTTATTTTCTCCCCATAATTCTCGTATATAATCCTCGGATACCTCAAAGTTTACCCCGCAAATATTAAAGTCAGTATCCGGATCTATAACTCTACTAAAACTAATGATACTAATCCTTTTTTCCTTGATATTTCCCTTTTTCCCATCCTCTATCCAAAGATCGGCAACCTTTTTCCCTTTATAATACAAATCTGCCATCACATCATTTCCCTTCGGCTGATAGGAACTTTTTTTAATCGTAAATCCCTTTCCCAGCTTCTTTAATGTCAAAGGAAAACTCACCTTCTTTCCGCAGATCGTTACGTGCTTCATCACCTCCTCAAAGTTCTTCTCCAGGTCTCCCTTGGATATCTTCATGGGATCAAAGGTTTCCTTAGGCTTTGCTTTTTTCTCCTTTTTTTCTTTCTTTTTTGTTCCTCTTTTCCAGTCCGGTATACTGGGGTCCTCCAGCTGGTATTCCTCCGGGACTGGGATCTGTTGCTCCTGTACTGTTTTTTCCTGTTGACACCCGGTCAGCAGGATAAACAGCAGACATGCCAGACAGATTTTTACTGCTTTCTTTCCTTGTTTCACTTTGCGTTCTCCTCGTATTATAAAGTAGTAGTGTTTATAGTCCCTCTCCAAGGACTGTAT
>CAJUAU010000020.1:36499-52474 GCA_910584645.1 uncultured Eubacterium sp. | reverse complement strand
CTGCACAAGCTTGCTTGTGTGCGGAGTTTTTTGGTGTGATGTATACGGCGCCCAGCCGAAGCGAGAAGAAGGAAACGAAGTTTCCGAAATCGAGCTTGCATGGCGTGGGAGTTGAACAGCGGGAGAAAATTCATCCTACAACTCAAAAAAAATTATTAAGAATGACGCTATTTCGTTGTAGAAAGTGTCGTTTGTCGCAAGTTTGTGTCGTTGGAGACATTTTGAGTAAATTAGGGGATTTATGTGTTATAATAGGGGAGTAGTATTAGGCTATGGATCTAGTACAACGGAAATTAAGTAATTGGCAGTTTGACTTGCCTATTTTCCTGATAGCGCGACTCCCCAAGCCTCGACGTAGCCACCGCTACGCCTACGTTTGTGAAGCCGCACTCTCAGAAAAATATTCTGTGTCAAACTATCCAAAACTTGATTTTCGTTGTACTAGTACATCGACGTTCAAAACATAAAGTCATTGATGGATGATATATTGAAAAGAACGCAAGTAAAATGAATTCTCAACGGGGGAAAACAAAATGAAAAAGAAAACATTCAGCTGGATTTTTTTGTGCCTGCTGACCGTAGTGATGTGCCTTCCATCTGGCTATGCTCACGCTGATTCCATTACAGCACAGGGTAAGTGTGGAGATAATGCGGTTTATACTGTTGATGCTGAAGGTGTCATGAGGATATCTGGAAATGGAAAGGTACATAAATTTATAGCGGACGCCGTGGTAAAGAGAATCATTGTGGAAGATGGAATTGAAGAAATTGGCCAGGAAGGTCTGGCTGGTTTTGGGGAAGTGACAGAGATCCAGCTTCCGGCCTCTGTAAAGAAAGTAGGCGAATGGGCTTTCAGGGCATGTAAAAACCTGAATAAAATTGTCTTTTCAGAAGGGCTGGAGGAGATGGGAAAAGAAGTGTTTTTTGAAGATTCTGCACTAAAGGAAGTTGAACTGCCGGATACCTTAACGAAGATTGGTCCCCAGTTGTTCTATTATTGTGAAAACCTTAAAAAAGTAAAGCTGCCTAAAAACCTAAAGGAAATTCCGTGGGGTATTTTTGCGGATTGCCAGAATCTTGAGAAGATAATCTGGCCGGAAAATTGTAAAAAGATAGGAGCTAATATATTTTTTGAGGCAAACAGGATCACATCCTTCACAGTGCCGGATTCCGTGGAATACTTAGAGGAACATATGCTGAGTGGTGCAGATAATCTTAAAACCCTGGTCGTGGGAAAGGGAGTTATAAAAGTAAAAAAATCATTTGCTTCAAAAGCCATGTCCCTCCGGAAAATTATTAATCATTCCAATATAACAATACCGCTGCCTTTTGAAAAAGACAGGAGGCGCTGGTATGTAAATGGAAAGAAAGTTACAAAATTGAAACCGGGGAAAACGGCGGTCATGCATGGAAAAAAATATAAGGTTACATATGACCTTGGGGGAGGGAAAGCAGTGTCCAAACTTCCTAAAACCCATATCTATGCACAGGATACAGTATTGCCTAAGGTAAAGAAAAAAGGGTATACCTTTTTGGGCTGGAGGACAGACGGAGCAAAAGATGGGGACAACACGACTGACAGGATTTCCAAAAGGCTTTATGGGAAAATTTCTGCCAGGGCAATACTAAAAAAGTGCAAGATAAGTTCTAAAAATGGAAGGATCCATGTTCTGGTTAAGGATCGTTTCTATGGGACGAAAAAGTACAATAAAAATAGTGATATTTTTTATTACAGATACGCCGACAATAGGGAAATGAAGGATGCCAAAATGGTTCTGTTCACGGCACCATATGGAAAAGGTCTTTCGCAAAAACTTAGTGCGGGAACCTATTATGTCGAATTGGCACAGGTATTTGCGTATCAGGTAAATGACTACGAATACGATTATGAAGAGTTTAAGCATCCGACGGGAGGATGGATCGGTAAATGGAAGATAGTCATTAAATAAGCAGCGGCAGGAAGAGAATATTACATAAATGATATAAAAATCTGTTATTATTCTGACAAAAAAATGGTGGGTTTGAGGAATGAGATTTTGGCTTTGTTATGCAGGATTTTGGACTGATTGAACGATATACAGTGGAAAAGAATGTAATGTTGCCGGCGATTGTTCATGGTTTTCCGTTGTTGTTAGGGGCAGGACAGAAGTAAATTCATCTCGAAACTCAATAAAAAATTTTTAAGAATAACATTTTTTCGCTGAGGAAAGTGTCGTTTGTCGCAAGTTTGTGTCGTTGATGCCATTTTGAACAAATCGGGGGATTTATGTGGTACAATAGAGGGGTAGATATTGTGATAAGGGCTTGTATGGGAAGTGAGGTGAAAGAATGCAAATTATTTATGGTTGCAGAGAAGAAATTGTGTCCTGCGTTCTTTTCATAAGGTAGTCATTGATGGATGTATATTGAGAAGAACGCTGGAAAAAAGAGTTTAAGTTAATAAAAACAGTTGTGTGCAAGCAAAATAAAGGAGAGATACATAATGAAAATAAAAACAATTATAAAAAAGACAGTAGCAGTAATTGCTATAGCAGTAATAGTATATGGGGTTATTGGAATTTCTGCCTCAGCCATGACATATTCGCCATATGGAGGTTCTAATACCTCTTTGACTCAAATAAGTGTAACAGCATGGTTCAACTCGGGATATAAAACAACAGCTGCTGATACAAAGTATGGTGTAAAAAAGAATGCTTATATAAAACAGTGCTGGGTAAGAATTCAAGAGGGGTCATATGATAAAAAGGTTTGGAGTGAAGCTTTTACAAGAGCTGAGAAGAAGCAGGGAAGGGCCTCTTTGACTTGTGGAAACAATCCATTTTATGTAGCCACTGCAACATGGGGATGGAAATATAACTAGAAAGCATTATTTTATTATAAGTGAATAATTAGCGGTCTTGTATTCCGTAATGTTTTTTAGATATTTATATAAAGGAATTACTGGGTGCAGGACCGCCCATTTTTAAGACATTATGAAAAGAAAAGGGAAGGATTATGAAAAACCAATTTCTGTTTGTAATAAACGACATACGTAAAAACAAGGTTTATTTTTCGTGGAATATTATACAGATCAGCATTGTCTGTGTGCTGCTTTCTATTATTCTTCAAAGTGCTTTTGAATATACAGATGTGAAAGACAAGTTTGATAAAATTACGGAGCAGTCAGAGATTTATATGTTTCGGGATGAAACAACAGATGAAAAGTTCGAGGAGTTATTAAATGATGAAAACAAACTTCATCAATTAGCCGAATTATATGATTCTGTTCAGAATAGAGTGGAAGCTTCCCATGGAGATATTTTAAGTTTTACAGCAAACTCAAATAAGAGATTTTATATGTCAGAGGAATTAGCAAAAGATGTCGCGCAGATATGGAAAGTTCCGGAGGAAAATGAGGACTCTCTGGATATGATATCGGTATCAGAAAACTTTTTTCAGATATTTCAGTTAAAACCAGAGGGGGATCTGGATCAATTTAAAAAGAAATCAGAAGGAAAGATTCCTGTTGTCCTTGGCAGCAGCTTTCAGAAAATCTACCAATTACATGATATTATCTATGATTCAAATCATCAGGCATATGAGATAGAGGGTTTTCTGGAGGAGGGATCTTATTATATTGCGCCAGGGGAAAGAAGGGAGCCTGTTTATCTGGACCAGGTGATCCTGAAATTATCTGAGATTGACCCAGAGGATTCTGTTGATCTGCTGGATTATTTTGTTACGACCTACTACATCATAAAAGACAACGATTTTATGGAAAATGTGGTTGAGCAGTCAAGAGACAAGGATCTGATGGATCTTAGCATTAATAATTTTTCATTCCAGATGGATGCCATTACTGGGGATATAAAAGATGAAATGATCCTGAATGGCAGCATAATGGTAATTCTATTTATATTTTGTCTTATTGCAATGACAGGCAATGTCCTTCAATTTATCTCCGATGCGAAAAGAGAATTTGCCGTTCATATGATGTGCGGGGCAGACAAGGGCGCTGTTATTTTCCGGATCATAATGCAGATGTGGTGCATATATATATCATCTGCTGTTTTTGTGATTCTGATAAAAAAAGCATCCCCAACGGCTTTTATGTCCTTGTCTTTTTCAGGGGCATATATTCTATTGTTGTGTCTGCTTCCCATATGTATATTAAAACGGCAGACAATACAGACATTATATAAAAAAAGTTATGAATAACTTAGAATTAATGAGAGATAGAAAGGTAAAGCAATGAGACAGTTTTTTTATAAATCCGGATTAATCGTTGTGATTCTGACTATGGTATCTGTATTGTTCGGTTTATGTGGGATCGCAGTCGTAAGACAAAAAAATATTTATAAGCCAATACCAGGGATGTCATCGGACTATGTTATCTTATATCCTAAGAGTGGACAGTCCTCTGATTGCAGATATTATTCTGGGATTTTAAGAGGGATCGGTGAATATCAGATTAAAGGAATAAAGTTGCAGGGCGGGTGCGCCGTTGATCTGGGGAAATCAGGAAATAATGACATAAGGCTGCTGCGGGGAAGATTTTTCTCGGCAGAAGAGTATGCCTCTGGAACAAACGTAGTTTTAGTGCGGGAAGATATGCTGAAGTTGTGCCGTCAGGAGAATAACCAGACATGGTTTCACATTTATAATGCGGATTTTCTGGTAGTGGGGGTATATTCCAAAGGAAATATAAATGACAGAAGATCAAATAAATATTTGGTGAATTTATATGCAGAGGGGATCATGGATCAGGCAGAAGGAAGTTATGGGTTCTGTGACAATGGGGCGGAAAGTATCGCTGCTTTTCATACAGTATCTGAAAATGATAAAATGATCTATAATAAGGCAGAAAATGAAACAGCTAAATTAAACCAAAACATGCAGAGCAGTATAAATGGGGCGATAGTGATGTATCTATCTGTCAGCCTTGTTGTCCTGCTAAATATATTTTCAGCCATTTATATCTGGCTGCGGGGAAGACGCAAAGAAATTGTTCTGCGCAAATTGGCCGGGGCAGGGACCTGGCAGATCTTTTGGTGGGTTGTCAGGGAATTTATGATATTTGTGTCGGGAACCTTTGCCCTGGGAACGGCGGTTATAAAGTTATTCCTTATTTTACTTGAGCGTTGGGAATTCTCAGCCTCCATGATTGCCATATTTGGTACAGAGATGGAGTGGATGGGGATCCTGTTAGCGCTGATAGCAATTCTTTTCATTGGTTTTGCGATCATAAGTGTTATTGTAGGAAGATATTTACACAAAGAGATCATTCAATTAGTAAGGCAGGAATAGAAAGAGGAGAGGTACGGAGTATGTTGCTAAGATTAGAAGATGTATCCAAGGTATACCAGAATAATGGAATACAGGTAGAGGCGCTGAAACATGTGGACCTGGAAATAGATGAGGGGGAGTGTGTTGCCATAATGGGGGCCTCCGGCTCTGGAAAGTCTACACTGTTGAATATAATGGGCTGTATGGACAAAGCAACAGGAGGAGAATATTACATAAATGATATAAATATCCGTAATTATTCAGACAAAAAAATGGCGGGTCTGAGAAATGAGGTTTTCGGCTTTGTTATGCAGGATTTTGGACTGATTGAACGATGTACGGTGGAAAAGAATGTAATGCTGCCGTTATATTATTCCAAAAAGCATAAAAAAGAAAAGAAAAAAAGAGTAGAAGCAATGCTGGACAAAGTGGGGCTTCTGGAGAAAAAACAGCAGCTGGCGATGCGGCTCTCCGGGGGCCAGAGGCAGAGGGTGGCGATCGCAAGGGCATTAGTAAATGACGCCAGCATTTTATTGTGCGATGAGCCGACAGGAGCCCTGGATCAAAAAACGGGAAAAGAGATCATTGATATTTTTTCTGCCGTCAATCGTCAGGGGAAGACCGTTATTCTTGTGACACATGATGAAAATGTAGCAAAAAGCTGTCACCGGGTTATAACTATATCGGATGGGGAGATCGTACAGAACACCTAGGGCAATAGGATGTAATAAGCTTTTCTTATCCCGCTATTGTAAAAAGGAGAAAAAGGTGTTAATATAGAGGTCACTAGTATGCGTTAATCAGTGAAAAGGATAGAAAGGACTGGTATTTGTTATGAGTATCATGTATAAAAGTACAAGAAGCAATGGAGATAAAGTGACAGCTTCCCAGGCGATCTTAAAGGGGCTGGCAGAGGATGGCGGGCTGTTTGTGCCGGATGGGATCCCGGAGCTGGAGACAGGTCTGGAAACATTGGCGGATCTTTCCTATAAGGAGACAGCTTATGAAGTTATGAAGCTGTTTTTATCCGATTTTACAAAAGAAGAGCTGATGTATTGTATTGATGGTGCTTATGACGATAAATTTGATACAGAGCAGATCGCTCCCCTGGTGAAAAAAGACGGTGCTTATTATCTGGAGCTTTTTCATGGAAAAACCATTGCCTTCAAGGATATGGCGCTTTCCATTCTCCCCTATCTGATGACGACTTCGGCGAAGAAGAACGGAGTAAAAAACGAGATTGTCATTCTGACAGCTACCTCCGGAGATACCGGAAAGGCAGCGCTGGCAGGATTTGCAGATGTGCCGGGTACGAGCATCATTGTATTTTATCCGAAAAACGGCGTCAGCCCGATCCAGGAGAGGCAGATGCTGACACAGACGGGAGAAAATACCCATGTGGTAGGCATCCTGGGAAATTTTGATGACGCCCAGACTGGTGTTAAGAAAATGTTTGGTTCCAAAGAACTGGCGGCGCAGATGAATGAAGCGGGATACCAGTTTTCATCGGCAAACTCCATCAATATTGGCCGTCTCGTTCCCCAGATCGTTTATTATGTGTATGCATATGGACAGCTGTTAAAGCAGGGGGAGATTTCCTGCGGTGAGAAGATCAACGTGGTGGTTCCCACGGGGAACTTTGGAAATATACTGGCGGCATATTATGCCAAAAATATGGGAATTCCCATCAACACACTGTATTGTGCGTCCAATGAAAATAAAGTATTATTTGACTTTTTCAATACTGGGAAATATGACAGAAAAAGAGAGTTTATCCTTACGTCGTCTCCCTCCATGGACATTCTTATTTCCAGCAATTTAGAGAGGCTGATCTACCGCATAGCCGGTGAGGATGCGGCAAAGACGAAAGAGCTTATGGATGCCCTGGCTAGTGACGGAGAGTACAGCATCACACCTGAGATGCGGGAAAAATTAGAAGATTTTACAGGTGGTTATGCTTCCGAAGAAGAGACCCATGCCGCCATCAAACGGTTGTACGATAAGACCGGGTATATCATGGATACCCATACCGCGGTGGCAAGTGAAGTATATTATAAGAAAGCAGCGCAGACAGGAGTTAAGACGGTGATCGCTTCTACGGCGAGTCCATATAAATTCACGAGAAGCGTCATGAATGCCATTGACAGCAAGTATGACAGCATGTCAGACTTTGAGCTGGTGGACCAGCTGAAGGAAATTTCCGGTGTGGCTGTGCCAAAGGCCATCGAAGAAATCCGTTTTGCCAATATTCTTCATGATACCGTCTGCGACAGATCAGAAATGGAGCAGACCGTAAAGAACATACTTGGAATTTAAGCTGACACACGTCAGGCTGGATCGGAAGGGAAAAGCGAATGAATTTCAGACCATGTATCGATATTCATAACGGCAGGGTGAAGCAGATTGTCGGTGGAAGCCTGAGAGACACCGGGGATCAGGCGGATGAAAACTTTGTATCCCGGCTCTCGGCGGCGGATTATGCCAGATTGTACAGGGAAAAGGGGCTTTCTGGCGGTCATGTTATTCTTCTTAACCCAGTGGGGAGCGAATACTATGAGGAAGACGTCAGACAGGCGGAATCCGCCCTCAGGGAATATCCCGGCGGACTGCAGGTGGGGGGCGGTATCACCTGCGATAATGCCAGACATTTTCTGGAGGCAGGAGCCAGCCATGTGATCGTCACTTCCTATGTGTTTTCAGGCGGGGAGATCCATTTTGAGAGACTGGAAAATCTTTCACGGCTGGTGGGAAAAAAACATCTGGTTCTTGATCTGAGCTGTCGGAAAAAGGATGGGATTTACTATATTGTTACGGACCGGTGGCAGAATTTTACAAAACAACCGCTGGATGAGGCGCTTATGAGCCGGCTCTGTGGATATTGTGATGAATTTCTTATTCACGGCGTCAATGTAGAGGGAACCGGCGGCGGGATTGACCGGGGACTGGTGGAAATACTTGCCCAGAATACAGAGATTCTTGTTACCTATGCTGGCGGCATCGGCAAGATGGAGGATCTGGAACTGCTGGAAGAGATGTCTCAGGGGCGGATGGATTTTACTGTGGGAAGTGCTCTGGATCTTTTTGGTGGAAGGCTAAAATTTGATGAAATTATTACAAAGTATAACAAATTATAAAGAAAAAATATAGTAGGAAAAACAACGAAAATAGGCTGTTTCTTTGAGAGACAGTCTATTATTTTTGCAAAAGGGGTTGATTTTTTTAAAATTCATGATATAATATGTTACATATTTGTTACAAAATGTAGCGGATAATATTACGTAATCTGTTTGAATATTAAGAAAAATATCAGACGGTTACAAAAAGCAGGAGATACTCATGAATTCAAAAAAAGCATTCAAGATCATTATACCATTTGTTTTTGCAGTTGCATTAAGCGTATTGCTTATGGGGACAACAGCAGAGGCAGCGAAGAAACCTTATACGGACAAAGATTTAAAGTATATGGCAGCGATCATTTACTGTGAGGCGGGCAACCAGTCTTACGCAGGAAAAGTAGCAGTGGGATGTGTAGTTATGAACCGGGTAAGATCTTCAAGGTTCCCGAATACGGTGCTGCGGGTGATCAAGCAGAAAGGACAGTTCAGTCCGGTGCGCCAGGGTAAGTTTTCCAGAGAGGTCCGCAATGTAAATAGAGGAAAATACTCTTATGGTGCAAGAAGAAGCTGCATGAAGGCAGCACAGGAAGTACTGGAAGGTCAGAGAAATGTGACTTATAAAGGAAGAAAACTCAGCATGAGAAGATATCACTTCTTCAGTGGAAGGTTATCCCGTCCGAAACTCCGGATCGGAGGCCATCAGTTCAAATAATAAGGGAATACATTAGATAAGAAAAAAGGCAGCCGTCTTTGCACAAGTTCGCTTGCAGGCAAAGGCAGCTGCCTTTATAATAATGACTGGAGGGAAGCCATTCATAGACCGGGACGTGTATTCCGGCACTGTCCGGGAGTGGATAGAAAAAGTGTGTCTCCCGAATGCTTGATTTTACGGATTGAAATCTCCCTCTGTATGTGGTATCATATACAATATATGTGTATTAAGGAGGCTTTTTCAGCGATGGCAGAACAGAAAGAAGAAGAGATAATTTCTAAGAATTTTATTGAGCAGGAGATCGAAAAGGATCTGGAAGCAGGTAATTATAAAGATATTATGACGAGATTTCCGCCAGAGCCAAATGGATACTTACATATTGGACATGCCAAATCCATAATTTTAAATCAGGGACTGGCGAAAAAATACGGAGGAACATTTAATCTGAGGTTTGATGATACAAATCCCCAGAAGGAAGAAGAAGAATTTGTACACTCGATTCTCGAAGATGTGAAGTGGATCTGTGGAGGAGAAACTCCCCCAGTGTATTTTGCTTCGGATTATTTTGACAAAATGTTTGAGTGTGCCGTGAAGCTGATCAAAAAAGGGAAAGCATATGTGTGCGACCTGACGCCGGATCAGATCCGGGAATACCGCGGAACTTTGACAGAGCCGGGAAAGAACAGTCCCTACCGGGAGCGTACTGTAGAGGAGAATCTGGATCTGTTCTTGCGGATGAAAAATGGAGAGTATAAGGATGGAGAGAGGGTTCTCCGGGCGAAAATAGATATGTCATCGCCGAATATGAATATGCGTGATCCCATCCTTTACCGGGTGGCACATGTCAGCCATCACAACACTGGAGATAAGTGGTGTATTTATCCGATGTATGATTTTGCGCATCCCATCGAGGATGCAGTGGAGGGCATCAGCCACTCAATCTGCACGCTGGAGTTTGAGGACCATAGATCCCTTTACGACTGGGTTGTGCGGGAATGTGAGTTTGAGGTGCCGCCAAGGCAGATCGAGTTTGCGAAAATGTACCTGACCAATGTGATCACCGGAAAACGGTATATTAAGAAACTGGTGGAGGATGGGACCGTGGACGGTTGGGATGACCCCCGTCTCGTATCCATAACAGCTCTGAGGCGTCGGGGATTTACAGCTTCTTCCATTCGTAAGTTTATGGAGCTGGCCGGGGTGTCCAAGAGCAACAGTTCCGTTGATTATGCGATGCTGGAATACTGCATCCGTGAGGATCTGAAAATGACGCAGCCCCGGATGATGGCGGTTCTTGATCCGATAAAACTTGTGATCACTAATTATCCGGAGGGGCAGGTAGAGTATCTGGATGTACCGAATAATCAGGAGAATCCGGAGATGGGCACGAGAAAGGTGCCTTTTGCCAGGGAACTATATATTGAGAGAGAAGACTTTATGATTGAACCTCCAAGAAAATATTTCCGGCTGTTTCCGGGAAATGAAGTCCGGCTGATGAGCGCTTACTTTGTAAAATGTGAGGATTATGTCACCGATGAGGACGGCAATGTGACGGAGGTGCACTGTACCTATGATCCGGAGACAAAGAGCGGCCTGGGCTTTACCGGAAGAAAGGTGAAGGGAACGATCCACTGGGTTGCCGCACCGACAGCGGGTACAGCGGAGATACGTCTGTATGAAAATCTTGTGGATGAGGAAAAAGGCGTTTATAATGAAGATGGATCGGTAAATATCAATCCGGATTCTTTAAAGATTTTAAAGGAATGTTATGTAGAACCGGCGCTGCTGGATGTGGAACCGGGAGATAAATTCCAATTTATGAGAAATGGCTATTTTAATGTGGACTCTAAGGACACGACGGCAGAACACAAAGTATTTAACCGAATTGTTTCGCTTAAGAGTTCGTACCGTCCTGGGAAATAGCTTCACAAGTAAGTAATGTGGATAAAGCATGAACTATGCAAATATTGTGACGGGGCGCTGCCTTCACAAACATTGCGTATATTAAAAATGCAGCGCAGAAATGAGGGTAATTATGGGTAATTTGTTTGCTGGGCTGGAGAGTCTGGGACTGAATGTCAAAAAAGATATCGAGGTATATGACGAGGATAAGAAAGAGACAAATAGCGGACAGGAACATGAAAATAAACCGAAGGAGATGGCAGAGGAGGATCTGCTCTTTGATAAATCCTATACCTGTCCGGTGTGCGATTCTGAATTCAAGTGTAAGATGGTGCGTACAGGAAAGGCAAAGCTGGTGTCGGCGGATACGGATCTGCGTCCTAAGTACCAGGGGATCGATCCATTAAAGTACGATGCGATCCTGTGCCCAAAATGCGGGTATGCTTCTCTGAACCGGTATTTTAACTTTGTGATGTCTTCCCAGTCAAAATTGATCAAGGAACAGATTTCACAGAATTTTAAATATGAATCAGAGGATGATAAGATCTACTCTTATGATGAAGCGATCATGAGATATAAAATGGCGCTATTGAACACGGTAGTAAAGAAGGGAAAGACCAGTGAGCGCGCTTATACCTGCCTGAAGCTGGCATGGCTGTTCCGTGGCAAGAGGGAAGAGGCGCTGAGAAATGGTGCGTCAAAAGAGGATGTGGCAGAGGACTTAAAAGAAGAGATCCAGTTTTTGGAGAGCGCCCACGAGGGATTTGAGGCAGCATTTTCAAAGGAAGCCTTCCCGATGTGCGGCATGGATCAGTATACGGTGATGTACATGGTGGCGGAGCTTGCCAGACGTATCGGTAATAATGAAGAGGCGAAGCGCTGGGTGTCCAAGGTGCTGGTGGCAAGAGATGCCAACAAGCGTATTAAGGATAAGGCGCTTGCCCTGAAGGAACTGCTTCAGGACGCGGATGAATAATAAAAGAGGATGGAGAGTTAGGACATGTCGATGGATATGCTGATGGATATTTTGCTGGATGGATTGCTGGACAGTCTTAAACTGGTACCCTTTTTATTTCTGACATATCTTACCATGGAATATCTGGAGCATAAGACCAGCACGAAGACCCGGGCCGTTGTCCGGAGAGCGGGAAAGCTTGGACCGCTGGCGGGCAGTATAGCGGGGGTTTTCCCTCAGTGTGGATTTTCGGCTGCCGCCTCCAATCTCTATGCAGGCGGTGTGATCACTACAGGGACGCTGATCGCGGTTTTTTTGTCCACCTCAGACGAAATGCTTCCGATCTTTGTCTCAGAATCTGTGTCTGTCCGGGTCATCGCAGTTGTTCTCGGAATCAAGCTGGTGCTGGGGATGATCACCGGTTTTCTCGTAGATTTTATATTTCGATTCCGTCCCTCACCTATCCGGTATAAGGAGATCCACAGTATGTGCGAGAGTGAACACTGTGGTTGTGAAGAGGGGATTTTCCCCTCGGCGCTGAAGCATACAGTGAAAATATTTCTTTTCGTATTTTTGTTTTCTATCCTGCTGGGATTTGTGATCGAACTGGGAGGAGAAGCCCGTCTGGTACAGTTCTTGTCAGGCCATCCGGTTCTGGGACCTCTTCTTGCCGGTATCGTAGGACTGATCCCGAACTGTGCTTCATCGGTAGTGATCACGCAGCTGTTTCTCGGAGGTATGATCAGCTTCGGTACGATGATGTCAGGGCTTTTGGTGGGAGCTGGCGTGGGACTGCTTATTTTATTCCGGGCAAATAAAAGATGGAAAGAAAACCTTTCCATCTTATGTATACTTTATGTATCCGGTGTAGTCTGGGGAACGGTGCTGGATATTATATGGAAACTTTATTTGTCATAGCCCGATGGAGCATCGCCGTGATAGATGCCATTGCATTTGACCATGGCGCGGGGCAGGGCATCCTTTGATGTCTTCCAGGGGGCGTCCACATTCCGGTAGTCAAATTTATCGATAAACCAGGAGACTTCTTCTTCCATTCTTTTCAGATTGCTGAGGAAGACCCGGTCGAGATCCTTTGTAAAAGTGTCCAGAGTGTTTCCGTGGAGATATTTCGGAGCTGTCTCGTACAGCATTCCATAGTGCTCCAGGCAGAAGCCTCTGGATTTTTTGAATTTTTTCTGAAATGCCGGATCATTTTCATATAGATAAAAGATCGTGGCGATATAGCGTTCATAGGTGTGGCGGATCCGGTCGCAGATGTAACAGGAGCGATGGACCATTTCCGTATAGTTGTATACAGGTGTTCCTTCTTTTTTAGAAAATAGTCCGCCGGAACTTTTTCTTCCCTTCTTTTGTAATAACTCAATGTTTTCTATCATATTCTTCATATGAGTATCCAGGACCAGAGCCAGTCCCAGGCGGTTTTCAAAGTCATACATCATCTGCATATGATGGGCGCAGAAGCCGATCCTGTCGGTGGTGAGGCGGATATCGTCCTCCATATAGCTCGGTCCCATGGCAAAGGCGACACCGTCGTCATCCAGGGATTTTTTTATGGCACATACAGGACATTCACAATCCTTGTCAAAAATATCATTTACCGGAATGGTATAAAGCTGTTCTTTCATAACGACCTCTTTTCTGTAATATTTAATCTGTGATTATTATAACATATTTTATGAAAAAATGCAAAAAAGTGAGAAAACGGGAGAAATATAAAGATATTATTATTTTAGCAGGAAAATAGTAAAAAATACCAGACACTTCGATTTGCAAAACAAAGGATAAGTGACTATTATTAGATTAATCGCTAGCACTCAACCAGAGAGAGTGCTAACAAAATATGAATAGAATGATTGGAGGAAATAGAAATGAAATTAATACCTTTAGGTGACAGAGTTGTATTACAGCAGTTAGATGCAGAAGAGACGACGAAATCTGGTATTGTACTTCCGGGCCAGGCACAGGAAAAACCACAGCAGGCAGAAGTGATCGCAGTTGGTCCAGGCGGTATGGTAGATGGAAAAGAAGTAAAAATGGAAGTAAAGGTCGGAGATAAAGTTATTTATTCAAAATATGCAGGTACCGATGTGAAACTGGAAGACCAGGAATATGTAGTTGTACGCCAGAACGATATCGTGGCAGTAGTAGAAGAGTAAAAAGACCATTTTCAATGAATAAATTAGTTTAGGAGGCATTTTATCATGGCAAAAGAAATTAAATTTGGAGTAGAAGCCAGATCTGCACTGGAGACTGGAGTAAACAAACTGGCAGATACTGTACGTGTAACACTGGGACCAAAGGGACGCAATGTCGTTCTCGATAAATCTTTTGGCGCACCGTTGATCACCAATGATGGTGTTACCATTGCCAAAGAAATTGAGTTAGAAGATGCATTTGAGAATATGGGAGCCCAGCTGGTTAAGGAAGTAGCTACCAAGACAAATGATGTTGCCGGAGACGGTACAACGACAGCTACTGTTCTTGCCCAGGCGATGATCAATGAGGGGATGAAGAATCTGGCAGCAGGTGCTAATCCAATCATTCTCCGCAAAGGAATGAAGAAAGCCACAGACTGTGCAGTTGACGCTATCAAAGAGATGAGTGAGACTCTGCAGGGCAAAGAGCAGATCGCAAAAGTAGCAGCGATCTCTGCCGGGGATGACCAGGTAGGAGAGATGGTGGCAGACGCGATGGAGAAGGTTTCCAATGACGGTGTTATCACCATCGAAGAATCCAAGACCATGAAGACGGAGCTTGACCTGGTAGAAGGTATGCAGTTTGACCGTGGTTATCTTTCCGCTTATATGGCTACGGATATGGATAAAATGGAAGCAAACCTTGAGAATCCATATATTCTTATTACAGATAAGAAGATCTCTAACATTCAGGAGATTCTTCCGCTGCTGGAGCAGGTGGTACAGTCCAGCGCCAAACTTCTGATCATTGCTGAGGATGTTGAGGGTGAGGCGCTCAGCACTCTGGTACTGAATAAACTTCGCGGTACCTTCCAGGTTGTAGCAGTGAAAGCTCCGGGCTATGGCGACAGAAGAAAAGAAATGCTCAAAGATATTGCCATCCTGACCGGTGGTGAAGTGATCACAGAGGAGCTTGGTCTTGACCTCAAAGATACTACCATGGATCAGCTGGGACGTGCAAAATCCGTAAAAGTCCAGAAAGAAAATACCATTATCGTTGACGGCGAGGGAGATAAGGCAGAGATCGATGCCCGGGTATCCCAGATCCGCACACAGATTGAAGAGACAACATCTGACTTTGACCGAGAGAAGCTGCAGGAAAGGCTTGCTAAACTGGCAGGCGGTGTTGCAGTGATCCGTGTGGGCGCAGCGACAGAAACCGAGATGCAGGAGGCTAAACTTCGTATGGAGGACGCCCTGGCTGCAACAAGAGCTGCTGTAGAAGAGGGAATCATCTCCGGTGGTGGATCTGCTTACATCCACGCTTCCAAGAAAGTAGAAAAACTGGCTTCAGATATGGAAGGCGACGAGAAGACCGGGGCCAACATCATTTTGAAAGCACTGGAATCCCCGCTTCGCAGGATTGCAGAAAATGCAGGACTGGAAGGTTCTGTGATCATAGATAAAGTAAAAGCAGGGGAGCCGGGACTCGGATTCAACGCTTTGACAGAGCAGTATGTAAATATGGTGGAAAATGGAATTCTTGATCCTGCCAAGGTGACAAGAAGTGCACTGCAGAACGCTACCAGCGTAGCTTCTACACTGCTGACCACAGAGTCTGTAGTGGCAAACATTAAAGAAGACGCACCGGCTATGCCTGCTGGCGGAGCCCCAGGCATGGGCATGATGTAAGCCACCCGCAAGGAAACCAAGCGCCTGCCCTCTGGGCAGGCATTTGGTTTCACCGGGTGGCTTAGCGAAACGTGCAAAAGCGCGGCAGCGCGTGCTGCACGAAGTGCAGGGCACGTAGAGCTAAAAAGGAGGGCGAAACGTGCAAAAGCGCGACAGCGCGGGCTGCACGAAGTGCAG
>CAJUAU010000020.1:16752-36399 GCA_910584645.1 uncultured Eubacterium sp. | reverse complement strand
GCTGCACGAAGTGCAGGGCACGTAGAGCTAAAAGGAAGGCGAAACGTGCAAAAGCGCGATAGCGCGTGCTGCACGAAGTGCAGATTACAAATAAGGAGAAGATACATGGAACAATTATATGCAGAGTCCAGCGTAAAGCAGAAGACCACTGGGAAGGTAATCTTTCTGAAAGCCGTGTTGGTCATCGGTGTGATTCTTTTATTTGCCATTGGATTTCTGAGTGGGATCTCCCTTCTTGTAGTACTGTCTATCGCAGCTATTATCGGACTGATCTGGTACTGGCCGAGATTCAAAGTGGAATGGGAATATGTATTCTGCGATGGACAGCTTGATTTTGACCAGATACTGGGAGGAGAGAAAAGAAAAACCAAGCGGAGGATAGAGCTGGAGGATGCGGATGTGATTGTCCCCATGGATTCTCATCGTATGGACGGTTACAGGCATTTGCCGGTTATCGATTACTCTTCTCTCCGGCCAGAAGTGGTAAAATACGGAATTGTGATACGGCTGGAGGGGAAAGAGGACAAGACAGTGCTGGTCTTTGAGCCGGGGAAAAAGATGCTGGATATGATTCAGTCAAAGTTTCCCGGGAAGACAGAAATTGCAAAATAGAAAAGAAGATTTAGAACCATTGTGAGAGTAAAAGCCTACAATGGTTCTTTTTTTGCCCTGTCGGATTAAGTGTTGCCCGTCGGCATAACAGCGTCAATTCGCGTTGTCTGATCTGATAAATGAAGAGCAAAAAAATTTGACATATTTTTACCCATTTTTTACCATGAAATGGACAAGATATGGGTATACTATATACCGCATATGATATGAGGTCAAAATTCAGGCTGAAAAGATGCAAGAAAAGAAAAAGATGATTCGCACCGCGTGTCTAAGCGATGGACGTATCAGAACGGAGGTTGATATGGGGATCATGAAATTTATGCCGCCTGCACTTCGGGTAGAATATATGGCAAGACGGGGAATCCCATTTACGAAAGGCTATGATGTCAAATTTGATAAAGATTATGAGACCAGATCGAAGGATTATATTCGTTATCAGTCGGTGAAGAAGAATAAATTTAGCATTGAGACCGATATAAAACAAGAAAAAGGAATGGCTGTGAGGACGCAGGAAAGGGAGCAGGAGCTGATCAGGATATTTAAAAAGGAGCAGTTTTCCTTTGAAGAGCCGGGGATTTTTCTGGATCCATACGGACTTACCCCCCTCTGCGCCTATATATTCTTTTATACAGAGGAAGAATGCAGCGTTCGTTTTTGTGTAGAGGGAAAAACCAGGGAGGCTTGTATCACGGATCAAACCAAAGGGCTCTGCAAGTGGCACCGGGTGCCTGTTTATGGTTTGTATCCCGATATGGAAAATACAGTACTCCTGGAATTGCTCAACAAAGACAGCCAGGTGGTGGGGGAGAATAGGATTCGTATACAGACAAAACCGCTGCCAAAATCCATGGAGGATCCAGTGCAGGTAGAAAAACAGACCGAAGCCTCAGCGATGAAGCTGATCTTTGTGGCGGGGAAAAGTACAGTATACCCTTTTGCTTTTGACGAATACGGTGATGTGCGTTATATAATGACATTCCGGCCCAGGGGCTATGGTTATTTTCCACTGGCGAACGGAAGATTCATCGTAATGGAGCGGCAGGCGCTGGTTCCCACCTATATGATCCCCCACTCCACACAGATGTATGAGATGGACTGGCTGGGAAGGGTGTACCGGACCTATTATGTTCCCAATGGAATTCACCATGATGTCTGCGAGATGACCCCCGGGGGCAATCTTCTGGTGGTGAGCAATTCCCAGTGCGGACATGTGGAAGACTGCATTGCGGAAGTGAACCGCCAGAATGGAAGGATAGAAAAGTTTCTGGATCTTCGGGAAGTACTAAAGACCGCTTACCGCGACCGGACCAACTGGATCCACATCAATTCCCTGGAATACGATCCGAAGACAGGGCATGTAGTTTTTTCAGCGAGGAATCTTCATAGTATCCTGTGTATTGACTGGAAGACGAATAAACTGCAGTGGATCCTTGGGGAGACGAATTTCTGGAACAAGACCCCCTGGGCTTACAAGCTGCTCAAAACGCCCAAGGGGATGCCCTGGCATTTTCAGCAGCATTCTGTGAAACGGATCCAGGGAGATCTGGATGGGAACCCGGATACATTCCATCTGATCCTTTTTGATAACCATTGGAATCTGAGACGGAAGATTCCGGCATATGACCAGGATGAGAAGTCCTATGTCACCATATATACCATCGATGAGCGAAGGGAAACAGCGAAGATTGAAAAGCGTTTTGGCGGGATAAAATCCAAGATCACCTCCAATGGTATTCTCAAAACGGAGGAGAGGCGGCTCTTTTACATGGGGGGATTTCTGGCATATCCGGAGGAAAATGAGGGATGGTGTGGAAGCATTAGTGAGTTTGACTATGATACGGAAAAAGAATTGAACCGATACCGGCTCCGCTATTATTTTTTCCGTGCTTTTGAAATGAAACCCAATATGACGGATCTGGCTTCAGCGATGGATCTGTATGAGGAGCCCTGTGTCGGTTATCTCCAGCCTTTTGAAGTGCTGAAAGAGGATATTAGGGTTCCAGAGAAAATGGTAGAAGAGGCTCCACTGGCTTGTCAGGAGGAGCGGGTGCGGCTTCAGATCGAGGACGGAAACCTCTGGGTTAAGTCCAGAGACCATCTGGTGAGCCGGGTATTTATGCTGGGAGATAAAAAAAGTTATGTAAAAGATTTTCGGGAACCAAAGCAGGAACAGGACCTGGCTGCTGAAATGGAATATTTTCTTTCGATTCCACTTTACAGTTTGGCTCTGGGAGAGTATACTATAGCAGTGGAGTTTAAAGGCGAACTCTATAATACAGGAAAAAAGATCAAAATTAAATAGCACGAGGAGAGCATAAGATGAAAAGAAAAGTACTGATAGCGGGAGCTGTGGCGGCACTGGGGATTGTGTTGGGAACGGCTGCCAATGCGGAAAATTCACAGGCTGCTGCAAAATATACCATTTCAAAATCGACAAAGCCTTATAACAGTTCATATCGAAGGCTGAAAAGCTATAATAGCAAGACGAAACATTATTATACCATTAAGTCTTACCTGGAGCGCCTTAAGAGCAAGGGGGGAGGTACTCTGGTTCTAAAAAAGGGAACTTACAAAGTGTGCTCTACGCTTGTAGTCCCGTCTAATGTAACGATCCAGCTGAAAAATGGAGCGAAGATCAAGAAAACTAATGTGACGGGAAGTTCGGCCCTGAAGCCGTCCAAAACACTCTTTAAGCTCAGCGATACCAAGGCAAAAAATTATAAAGGGACCAAAAAAGTAACCATCACCGGTAGTAAGAATGCCACCATTGATTTGGGGAAGGTACCGAATGCCATTGGAATTGATCTTAGCCATAATTATTATGTCACCGTCTCCGGAATCAAATTCCGTGGAAAAAAAGGCGGTACATATATTAATATCGCCGGAAGCAAGAGAGTCCGTGTTGAAAAATGTACCTTTGCCAATGGAGAAAAGAAATCTGGAGATAAATACAAAGCCGCATTGACGATCAATTCGGTTGGGGCAGTTCCCTGTGAAAATGTAAAGGTTTTGTCCAATACCTTTACCGGGCTGGAAAATGGAGTTGCTTCCACAAAATATAAAAAGGCAAAGTATTCTACCAAAATAGCCATCCAGAAAAATACCTTTACTGATATGGAAAGCTCTGCTGTCCAGGGTAAGATGTGGAATGGGCCGGTTATTTCTAATAATACGGTAAAACGCAAGGACAATACGATTTCAGCGGCCACGGCATTTAAACTTTACAGCATGTCAGAACCCGCTATCACAGGAAATAAGATCAGTGGCTGCCGCTACCCGATCTCTTTTAACCGCTCTTCCAGTATTAACAATGTGGTTTCAGGGACAAAGATCGAGCAGATGAAAAACAATACCGTGAGCAACCTGGGACATTACTATGTATTGTACAAAAATGGATCAACTTCCAGACTGTTCTATTTCCAGACAAAAGAGGACAATAATTTCACCGTATCCCCAAGTTCCAAACCTTACCGGGAACACTACGATGACCAGCCGGCATATACGGCAAATGGTGGTCAGACCAAGACATATTTTATGCTCCGTTCTTACATGGAGCAGCTGGAGTACGCAGGCGGCGGTACCATTACGCTGACAGCCGGAACCTATACCCTCAGCCATTCAGTATGTATTCCTTCTAATGTAACGGTAAATCTTTCTGACGGGGTAAAGGTGCAGAAAGTAAAAGCGGTAAATACCAACCTTGCTACTAACAAGACAATGTTTGAGATCGTGCCTCCGTCAAAAGAAGGGGTAAAGGATTCTGTGGGCGGCTACAATGGTTCCCAGAATGTGACGATCCAGGGAACGGGTTCAGCGGTGATCGACTGTGACAATGTAGTCAATGCCATGGCAGTGGTAATGGGACATGCCCGCAACGTAAACATCCGCAATATTGCATTTACCAATGAGTATGGTTCACACTTTATCGAGCTGAATTCATCCCAGAATGTCAATATTGAGAATTGTTCCTTTACGGATTTCCGGATTTATGATAACAAGAGCCACAAAGAGGCGATCAATATTGATACCACGGATTCTAATAACAACGGATTCAACTATGAGTGGTCCAATCATGACCGCACAGCATGCAACACGGTAAATATCAATAATTGTATTTTTACTAATATGGGCGTGGCAGTGGGAAGCCACACATATTCTGTAAATACAGCAAACCAGCAGATTTATCATGAAAATGTTACGATCCAGAATTGTAAGACAAACCAGACATACAATGCGGCGATCCGCATCTGGAACTGGAGAAATGCAGTGATCAAGAACAATTCTTTCCTGGGAGTCCAGGGGCTGGAGGACAATAAAGGGTATAACTATACATGTATCCTTGTACGAGGCGCTGTGAATCCGACGATCACCGGCAATACATTCAGCAAGGGCGGAGTGAAGAAATATTATGCGGTTGTGATCCGTATGCAGTCATCTGCCGAGGTTGAGGCAGCTGTCAATGCCGGGTATGCAGATACGATCTGCGAGATCTCGCCCCAGAACCTGGAAGATCTGAAGAACAATACGGTTCTTGAGGGATGTCATAAGAAATACCGGATCATCAATGCAGACGGTTCTGCAACCGGGGACTATTTTATAGATTCTTCTTCAGCAGAGGAAGGAGATTCTTCTGAATCCGGAGACGGGCCAGACGGAGAATAAATGGGATCATTTAACAGGAATGTGGGGTTGCCAATTGACAATCCCACATTCCTACGTTATAATGAAACGATGTAGAATTAATTTCGATGTGCATGTCTTTTGAGGCTTTGTACAGGAATGGAGGAAATGGATAACATGGCTGAAGTGAAGAAAAATATTTTGACAGAGGAAGGGTTAAAGGCTCTGGAAGAGGAACTGCAGGATCTGAAAGTGAACCGTCGTAAAGAGGTAGCGCAGAAGATCAAAGAGGCGAGGGAACAGGGAGACTTATCGGAGAATGCAGAATACGATGCAGCCAAGGAAGAGCAGCGGGATATAGAACTTCGTATTGAAGAAATTGATAAAATATTAAAAAATGCTGAGCTGGTCGTGGATGATGATATTGATTCCAGCGTAATCAATATCGGATGTACCGTAAAGATCAAGGATCTGGAATTCAAAGAAGATATGGAATATAAAATTGTCGGTTCTACCGAAGCAAACAGCCTGAAAGGAAAAATTTCCAATGAGTCTCCGGTGGGAAAAGCCCTGATCGGAGCGAAAAAGGGGCAGACAGTAGAGGTAGAAGCGCCATCGGGCATATTGAAATATAAGATTCTGGAGATCACCAAGAGCTGATCACAGAATATAAACATACGAAAAGGATACAGACAGGTAAACAAGAAGGAGAGAGAAAAGTGGCAGAAGATATCAATCAGTTGATGAAGGTCAGGAGAGAAAAACTGGCTGCATTACAGGAAGATGGAAAAAATCCATTTGAAATTACAAAGTGTGAGGTAAGTCATCATTCCCAGGAGATCAAAGACCAGTATGATGAGCTTGAGGGAACAGAAGTTACAGTGGCAGGACGTCTAATGTCTAAAAGAGTTATGGGAAAGGCGTCATTCTGTAATGTTCTTGACAGGGATGGTTCTATTCAGGGCTATGTGGCGAGAGACGAGGTCGGTGAAGACAGCTATAAGGCATTTAAAAAATTTGATATAGGCGACATCGTGCGGATGGAAGGAAAGGTATTCACCACAAAGATGGGAGAGATCTCCATTCATGTAACCGGAATTGAGCTTCTGAGCAAAAGCCTTCAGATCCTTCCAGAAAAATTCCACGGTTTGAAAGATACGGATATCCGCTATCGTCAGAGGTATGTAGATCTTATCGTAAACCCAGAGGTCCGTGACACCTTTATCAAGCGTACCCGCATCATCAGTGAGATCCGTCGTTTTCTCGACGACCAGGGATTCCTGGAAGTGGAGACCCCGGTACTTGTACCGATGGCCGGCGGAGCTGCAGCGAGACCTTTTGTGACCCATCACAACACGCTGGACGAGGATCTGAATCTTCGTATTTCCCTGGAACTGTATCTGAAACGGCTGATCGTGGGCGGACTTGAAAGAGTGTATGAGATCGGACGTGTATTTCGTAATGAAGGCTTGTCGGTCCGCCACAATCCGGAATTTACCCTTCTGGAGTGTTATCAGGCATTTACGGATTATTATGGCATGATGGATCTGGCCGAAAATCTGTACCGTCAGGTCTGCCAGAATGTACTGGGCACGACAAAGATCAGTTATGATGGTGTGGAGATTGATTTTGCAAAACCATTTGAGCGCCTTACTATGGTAGAGGCTGTGAAAAAATATGCAGGAGTGGATTTTGACGCCATTCAGGACGTAGAAACAGCCAGACAGGCGGCGAAAGACCATCACATCGAATTTGAGGAGAGACATGGCAAGGGTGACATACTGAACTTGTTCTTTGAAGAGTTCGTGGAGGAAAAACTGGATCAGCCAACCTTCATCATGGACCACCCGGTGGAGATCTCTCCCCTTGCGAAGAAAAAGAAAGACAATCCAGAATATACGGAGCGTTTCGAGCTCTTTATCACCAAGAGGGAAATGTGCAACGCCTTTTCCGAGTTAAACGATCCAATCGACCAGAAGGAACGTTTTATGAAGCAGGAGGAAATGTTTGCCGCCGGGGATGAGGAAGCCCATCATCTGGACGAAGATTTCATCTGCGCCCTGGAATATGGCATGCCGCCTACGGGGGGCATCGGGTTTGGCATCGACCGGCTGGTGATGCTGCTTACAGATTCTGCTGCGATCCGGGATGTGCTGCTGTTCCCGACGCTAAAGACCTTGGATGGCGGGAACAAGGAAAATAAGGCTTCTAAGAGCAATACAGCAGTAAATTACGACCAGATTGTAACCGAATCTGAAAAGATTGATTTCTCAAATGTAAAAATTGAACCTTTATTTGAGGAGACAGTTGATTTTGATACATTTTCAAAATCAGATTTTAGAGCAGTTAAGGTAAAGGAATGTGTAGCAGTACCTAAGAGTAAAAAGCTTTTACAGTTCACTCTTGATGATGGTACTGGTGTAGATAGAACAATCCTTTCTGGTATTCATTCGTTCTATGAGCCAGAAGAACTTGTTGGAAAAACACTTATTGCTATTACAAACCTTCCACCTAGAGCATTGATGGGAATTGAATCTTGCGGTATGTTACTTTCAGCAGTAAACAACCTTAAGGATTCAGAGGATGAAGAACTTCATCTTATTATGGTGGATAACCATATCCCAGCAGGAGCAAAGTTATATTAAAAAGTTAAGAGAACACGTTCAAACAGAGGGTAGAGCCAAACTTGTTCTACTCTCTTTTACATATAAGGAGATAACTATGACAACAGAGAAAAATGAAAGATTACGTGAAATATTGATTGCCCCAGTTCGAGAATGTGCCAATTACTCGCCTAAATTTGGACATAGTAAGCCAGGAGGATTCTCTCTTGCTGATTTTCAGTCGCTATATGGCAGTGATGCATTTTATAAGTGGTTAGGGTTAGATAGTCCTTTGATGTACTCAGCACATAAAGCTGCTGGAGGAATAACAAGTATTTATAGACAGATTGGAATAGGATGTGAAAGACTTGTAAGAGAAATTTTGAAAGATTTTTTAGGACTAGATGAAGACGGTGTTAAATGGTCTTATCAAGTAGATGCTCCTAATGGTAAGAAGAGAACTTTATCATTAGATGGACGAATTATTTTTGATGATATAAAAGACGCAGACAAAAGAGCGAAAGTGATTACTTGGAAAAACGAGGTAATTAAAGACCTTCAGTTATCTAAGGCAGTGGCTGATGCAATGACTGGAGTTGTATTTGAAATATGTCAAGGATATAAGAGCAAAGATTCAAAGCGTCAGAATGCAGACATAACAAATGCATCTAACGCAATCGCAAATGGTTATATTCCCTGTTTGATGGTTATGTCATCTCAGATTGATGAAGATATTTTATGACAGTTAATCAAAATTTTTTCCAAGAAGAAATGAGAAAGATACTTACGGGATTGATGGAGGCTCAATAAATGTCTAAAATCAAAAAAAATACTGAGTATACTTTTAAATATAATATTAATGCAGGGAGACATGGATGGTTAAGATTAACACCGGCATATTCAGTGAAAGTGGTAGAAGAAGTATTAAAAAAACTAAGTTATAAGCCGAAAATGATTCTAGAACCATTTTCGGGAACAGGAACAACAGAATTGGTTTGTGCTAATAATGGTTTTTGTTCAACAGCGTATGATATCAATCCTTTTTTAGTTTGGGTTGCAGATGTAAAAACAAGAAAATATACAGAAGAAGATAATTTAAATTATTACAACGCCGTACACCAAATTATTGGAAATATACAGGACTACGAAGAAGCTGACTATCCGAACATTCATAATATAGAGCGATGGTGGAACCCAATGCAATTGAAATTTCTAGCTAAATTGAAAACTGTAATATGGAATGAGCAAAACGTTAATGTAAAAGATTTGTTAAAAATGTCTTTTTGCAGAACACTTATAGAAGTATCAAATGCGTCATTTAGCCATGTATCTACTTCGTTTAAAGATAATACAGAGGAGGATAACTTTACATTTTCACAAGGGAAAGATATTTTTTTACAGATATGTAAAATGATCGCTAAGACTGCAAGTATTAATCCGGTAGCAAAATCAACGGTTATCAATAGAGATTCAAAGAATATTGGGGATGAGCTGAAAGAAAATTTTGATACTCTAATTACCTCGCCCCCATATCCAAATAGAATATCATATATTAGAGAATTAAGACCATATATGTACTGGCTTGGATATATAGAATCATCAAATGATGCCAGTGAATTAGACTGGAATACAATTGGTGGAACTTGGGGAGCTGCAACTAGTAAATTATCTGACTGGGAGGTTAGTAGTGAGATATTGCCAGATTACTTGTTTGATATTACAAATAAAATAGCGAAAGAAGATAACAGGTCAGCGAACTTGATGGCAAAATACGTATTAAAATATTTTAACGATATGTCGTTTCACTTTTCGTCGGTCATGGAATCAATTGTTGAAGGAGGAACGGTTCACTATATAGTAGGCAATTCTAATTTTTATGGTAATTCTGTTCCATCAGATAAGTTATACGAAGATTTGCTCAAAACTGTTGGTTTCAGAAATGTGAAGACGGAGATAATCCGAAAACGAAATTGTAATAAAGAGTTATTTGAATATGTAATCTCTGCGGAGAAATAAAGAAAGGAAATGGATCTGAAATAAATCATTTCCATTTCCTTTTTATGTTAGTTTCCATTTTATCACTATTTTTAACAGAAATCAAACGTAGCATGACAAAGATCATTTTTTCTTTCGCAATCGCCAGCTTTATGATATACTACACAATAGGGTGTGAAATATTACTAAAAGAGAGGTATAAAGATTATGGATGAAAAAAAGGAATTTAAGCCATTTATCCCTGCGGACAAGGTTGTGCCGGAAATGACACTGGTATCCGTGATCCTCGGGATTATTCTGGCAGTTGTTTTTGGGGCAGCCAACGCTTATCTTGGTTTGCGTGTGGGAATGACTGTGTCAGCCTCAATTCCGGCGGCAGTGATCTCCATGGGCTTGATCCGTTTTGTTTTGCGACGGGATAATATACTGGAAAATAATATGGTACAGACCATCGGTTCCGCTGGAGAATCTTTGGCGGCAGGCGCGATCTTTACCCTTCCGGCACTGTTTATGTGGGCGGCAGAGAGTGAAGCGGTATCTGCGCCCTCTTTTATGGAAATATCTGTGATCGCTGTGTGTGGCGGCCTGCTTGGTGTTTTGTTTATGGTGCCGCTGCGAACGGCACTGATCGTTGAAGAACATGGTGTGCTGCCATTTCCAGAAGGTACGGCATGTGCAGAAGTTCTGCTTGCTGGAGAAAGCGGCGGTGATAAATCAAAAGTAGTATTTTCCGGGCTGGGGATATCTGCTTTGTATAAATTTATTGCTGACGGCTTATGTTTGTTCCCTTCTGAGGTGGCGTGGGAGGTAAAGCCGCTTCGTGCCGGTTTTGGTGCGGACGTGCTTCCGGCGCTGGCAGGCGTTGGATTTATATGTGGTAAAAAGATTTCTTCCTATATGTTTGCTGGTGGTGTGCTGGGCTGGTTTGTCATAATCCCGCTGATTAGTCTCTTTGGCGGGGACATGGTTATGGCGCCAGGTGTAAAGCCGATTTCTACACTGGGCGCTTCTGGTATCTGGAGTTCTTATATCCGATATATCGGCGCCGGAGCTGTGGCAGCCGGAGGAATCATCAGTCTGGTGAAATCGATGCCTACGATCGTTAAGACATTTTCTAAAGCAGTTAAGGGATTCGGACACAAGGATGCGACCGAACTAAGGACAAATAAGGATCTGCCGCTGCCTGTTGTCATGGGCGGCGCCCTCGTGATCGCCCTTGTGATCTGGCTGCTGCCATCTGTTCCGGTAAGTCTGATCGGTGCGCTGATCATCGTTGTATTTGGTTTTTTCTTTGCTACGGTGTCCAGCCGCATGGTGGGACTTGTAGGCTCATCCAATAACCCGGTATCGGGAATGGCGATCGCCACCCTTCTGATCGCTACGGCGATGCTGAAAGCCACCGGGATGACAGGATACGAAGGCATGGCATCCGCGATCTGTATTGGTACGGTGATCTGTATTGTGGCGGCGATGGCAGGAGATACTTCCCAGGATCTGAAAACCGGATATATCGTTGGTGCTACGCCGATACGCCAGCAGATTGGTGAACTGGTGGGTGCACTGGTATCTGCCCTTGCTATCGGCGGCGTGATGTATCTGCTGAACGCGGCATGGGGATTTGGTGAGCAGCAGCTTCCGGCTCCTCAGGCTACCCTGATGAAATTGGTGGTGGAAGGTGTTATGGGTGGAACTCTTCCCTGGGGGCTTGTATTCTGCGGTATCTTTATCGCGGTAGTCATCGAAGTGCTTGGCCTTCCTGTGCTGCCGATCGCCATTGGACTGTATCTGCCGATCTACCTTTCTGTGCCGATCTTTATCGGAGGCATGATCCGCTGGTTCTTTGAGTGGAATAAAGCAGGGAAAAGCAAAGAGGAAAATAAGGATGTCATCGACAGGGGCATACTGTACAGCTCCGGTCTGATCGCTGGAGAAGGTTTGATTGGTATCCTGCTTGCCGTATTTGCTGTGATACCATTGAAAGGCGGCAGTACACTGGCGGATCTGATCAAATTAGAGACACCGCTTGGAAATACAGGAGGGGTAGTATTTTTCCTTCTTCTGCTGGCGACGATATTCTATTTCTCTCTTCACAGGAAGAAAAAGCATGAGGCATAAATAATATGAAAAAGAAAAAAAGGTTAGCTCCTAATTATCTGGATACGGTATTTGTTCCCTCTCCCCAGCGCCCCTGGCGCCAGGAGGAGAACGGGAGTGTCGTTATCGATGTGGAAAATAAAGGGCCGCATCACCGGATTGCCCAGAAATTCTGGCACAAACCAAAGGTAAGCCATATTTCTCTCGATGCATACGGGACGGCACTCTGGAATCTGATGGACGGCAGAAATACTGTATATGATATCGTTATGGAGATGGAGAAACAGTTTCCCGGCGAAGAGGACCGGATGCTGGACCGTGTGGTGACATTTCTCGGCACACTCCAGAACAACAGGTTTATTATAAAGAAAAAGTGAGGCGTTATAGAAAGTATGGGTATTTTAACAAATCTGGAACCGAAGCTGGTATTCCAGTATTTTGAAGAGATCTGCGGAATCCCTCATGGGTCTTCCAATACGAAGGAAATCAGTGATTATCTGGTGACCTTTGCAAAGAAACATGATCTGAGAGTCAACCAGGATGATAAAAATAATGTGATAATCTGGAAGGAAGGAACAGCAGGATATGAAGAGGCGGCTCCTGTGATGCTGCAGGGTCATATGGATATGGTCTGTGAAAAAGAAGAAGGCTTCGAGATTGATTTTGCAAAAGAAGGAGTGCGCCTGCAGCTACAGGATGGTGTGATCACAGCGCAGGGCACAACACTGGGCGGTGACGACGGAATTGCTGTCGCTTATATGCTGGCGCTCCTTTCATCCACAGATATTCCACACCCACCACTGGAAGCGGTCTTTACTGTAGATGAGGAAATCGGTATGCTGGGAGCGGCAGCACTGGATGCTTCTGTGCTGAAAGCAAGAACCATGCTGAATATTGATTCAGAGGAAGAGGGATATCTGCTGGTGAGCTGTGCAGGAGGCGTGTCTGCTACGGTACATCTGCCGATACGCAGAGAGAAAAAGGAGGGACTTCCTGTGACATTGACAGTCACTGGCCTGCAGGGAGGGCATTCTGGCGTAGAAATTGACAAAGGACGCGGAAATGCCAATCAGATCCTGGGGCGTATCCTCTATGAACTGGAAAAAACCTTTTCATTTAGAATATGTGAAGTCAACGGAGGCCTGAAGGATAATGCCATCCCGAGACAGGCGGAGGCAAAACTGATGTTTGCGCCGTCGGATCAGGATAGAATAGTAGAATTTAAAGCTGCTGTGAAAGAGTTGTCGCAGATATTGGCGAAAGAGTACCAGCGGACGGATCCAGATGTGGGACTGGCGGTGGGGCCTGGGAATAGTGTCTGCACTATTCCAGTGATGACGGCAGATACAGCGGAGAAAGTGGTTGCCGCCCTCGTATGTCTCCCAGGAGGGATCCAGAGGATGAGTGCAGATGTAGAAGGTCTGGTACAGACCTCTCTGAATCTTGGTATCCTCAAGACGGAAGAAGATGAAGTGAGTTTTTCTTTCGCTGTCCGAAGTAGTGTTGAGACAGAGAAAGAGGAACTGGTAAACAGGATTTCCTGCCTTGTCACAGCGTTAGGCGGGACAGTATCCTGCATGGGAGAGTATCCTGCATGGGAATACCGGCAGGATTCCCCGCTCAGAGACAGGATGGTGGAAGTCTTTGAAGAACAGTACGGCAGGAAACCAGTGGTACAGGCGATCCATGCCGGTGTGGAGTGCGGGCTGTTTGCCGGTAAACTGCCGGGACTGGACTGCGTGTCCTTCGGACCGGATATGAAAGATATCCATACCCCAAAAGAATCCATGGATGTGGAGAGTGTCCAGCGTACATGGAATTATATGCTTGAAGTATTAAGACGGCTAAGATAGGGGAATGGATCTCAAGGGCGGAAAATCTATATGGTCTATGTTGGAGTATGGTATTTCGCTGTGTCTGCTTGAAAAGGGCTGATCACAAATCAGTGACAGCTCTTTTTTACGCGGAAGGCAGAAGCCATGGCGCCGCCCGCGAATGTGAGAAACCCGCAAAGCGTGTTTCCCCAAAAAGTGTTTTGTGAGGATATGGAGAAAAAATAGATTATAAGACTGATTTTTTAGCTGGTTTACTTTTTGGGATTATTAGGATATAATTTATATATATAAGTTTTTTTTTGAAATTATTGGGAATGTGACCGCTATAGGAAGCTGTGACGGAAACAACAAGCAGAGGGATTTTAGAGATTAAAAACCAATTCTGAAAGGAGAAATAAAGAATGTTTAGAAAAGAAAATATATCATATATAACAACCTTGCTTTTCACCCTGACAGCGCTGACTGTCATGGTTATATATAATTTTTCTTCTTTTTATTCAAACGCGGTCTCCAATATGGATGAAATGGGGGCGAGCAGCCTGGCTCAGGAAAAGGAATATCTGGAAGGGTATCTGACAAAGGGGCTGGACGTCCTTCAGGTAACTGCTATCACAGTAGAATATATGATGCAGAACGGAGCCTCCTCCGAGGAGATTGAAGCCTTTCTTGTGGAGGAATCAGAGCGTTATATGGATGATATAGACGCCAATTTTACAGGAATCTATGGTCTGTTTAACGGAGATTATCTTGATGGTATTGGCTGGGTGCCAGATGCGGATTATGTCCCCCGCGAACGGGAATGGTACATAGCAGCGAAGCAGGCGCAGGGGAGGCCGACTGTAGTGTCACCTTACCTGGATGCCCAGACAAACACCGTAATGATTTCTGTCAGTCAGCTGCTTTATGATAATGACAGTGTTATCTCCTTTGATATCGCTTTAAATCAGGTACAGATGATTACCCAGGATATCAATATGGACGGGATGGGTTATGGTTTTATCATAGACAGGGAGGGGCTGGTGGTTGCCCATTCCGATGAAACGGAAAAAGGGAAGAATTACGAACAGGATGCTGAAATGAAAAAGCTTCTTGACAAGGTATATAGGGAGCATGGGAAAAGTTTCCATACAGACATACACGGTGAAGATTGCAGCGTTTTCGTAGATAAAGTTATGGATGACTGGTATGTTACCATGATCATAAGCAATTCCAAGCTTTATCACGATATCCGGGATATACTGATACATAATATTATACTGTGCGTTGTTGTATTTGTACTTATTGCATTTTTCTGTACTGCTGCATTCCGGAAAATCCGGCTGCATATGAAAAAGGTGGAGGAGAGCCAGCAGGAACTGGAAAAAATGAACGAAATAATGATCACCACCATCGCCAGGACCATCGATGCAAGAGACCCTTATACCAACGGACATTCCCAGCGGGTTGCAAAATATGCGCTGGAATTGTCAAAGCGAATGGGAAAGACAGAAGCCGAACAAAAGGAGATCTATTATGCGGCGCTGCTCCATGACGTCGGTAAGATACATGTTCCGGATGCCATTATCAATAAACCATCACGGCTGAGTGAAGAGGAATTTGCCCATATCAAGCTGCATCCTTTATCGGGATATTATATTCTGAAAGATATAGATGAAATGGTTCCGATCGCCCAGGGTTCTAAGTGGCATCATGAAAGATATGGTGGAAACGGTTATCCTAACGGGCTTGCCGGGGAAGGGATTCCGGAGCTGGCGCGGATCATAGGAGTTGCGGATGCTTATGATGCCATGACATCCAACAGGAGTTACCGGGAAATCATGCCTCAGGAAAAGGTGCGGGAAGAAATTGAAAAAGGAAAAGGCACGCAGTTTGATCCGCAGATCGCAGATATTATGCTGTGCATGATCGATGAAGACACCGGATATCAGATGAAGCAAAGAGTTGAAACGACAAAGCATATCCTGGTTGTAGATGATGAACCGGAAACGCTGGATCTGGTTGCACATATCCTGCAGGATGAGCCGGGATACATAGTATACAAGGCATCATCCGGGGAAGAGGCATTGGAGATCTTAAAGGATATTACTGTGGAACTTATACTTCTCGATGTCCAGATGCCTGGAATGGACGGTTTTGGGGTATGTGAAGAAATACGGAAGACCTCCGATGTTCCGATCGTATTTATGATGGACGATAAAAATTTTGAAACCATAGAAAAAGCGGCAAAAATGGGAATAAAAGACGATCTGGCAAAACCGGTCACCGCGCTGCCACTTTTGGAAGTCATCCGCAGTATACTGCAGGATGAGGGAGAGTATAAATTGTAAATGAGGCGGGCTCACTGCATATTGAAATGGATGGCAGCAATCTTTGACGTGGGATTGCTGCTATTTTGTTGTTTCCCTGCGCTTCAGGACAGGGGTGATTTTTTTGTGGGTCACTCCGTTCTGGGGGTTGGGGCGGCGTTTTTAAGGAGTTTACCGTTTCTTTTGCGTATCATACCAGTTTTATATATTATTGAATTTGACCGGACCTATTGTGGTATGATAAGGGATGTTGTATGCCAGAGAAGGATGAAAATCAAAAGGGTGGAGAAAACCTTGAAACTTCGTTTCATCTTAGACCGGTTTTCTGTAGAATTGTTTGTAAATGATGGGGCGCAGACATTTACCTCTACCTTTTATACTCCGGCTGAGGCAGAGGATATTGTATTTGAGTGTGATAAAAAAGCAGTGGTAAATATCGAAAAGTATACCATTTCATTGGATGGTGAAAAATAGGAGGCTGATCTTTTGAAAAAATATGATGTAGTTGCTTTGGGGGAATTGCTGGTAGACTTTACAGAAAACGGCATAAGTACCCAGATGAACCCGGTATTTGAGGCGAATCCTGGAGGCGCCCCCTGCAATGTCTTGTCCATGCTGCAAAAACTCGGAGATAAAACAGCATTTATCGGAAAGGTGGGGAAGGATTCCTTTGGGGAAATGCTGCGGGATGTTGTGGCAGAACAGGGGATCGATACCAAAAACCTGGTTATGGACGAGAATGTGCCGACGACGCTGGCCTTTGTGCAAACGGCGCCAGACGGAGACCGGAGTTTTTTCTTCTACCGGAATCCAGGGGCAGATATGATGCTAAATATGGAAGATATAGATGTTTCCCTGCTGCAAAAAACCCGTCTGTTTCATTTTGGAAGCCTGTCCATGACAGCCCGGGGAGTAGAAGAAGCAACAAAAATGTCAGTAGAGACAGCGAAAAGTGCCGGTGCCCTGATCTCCTTTGATCCGAATCTGCGTCCTCCGCTATGGGAACACCTGGATGTGGCAAAGGAAAAAATCGCATATGGAATCAGCCAATGCGATATTCTGAAAATTTCCGATGATGAAATCGCTTTTTTTACCGGAATCAGGGATATCGATGCGGGAGTGTCAAAGATCCTGGAACAGTACCATACGCCGCTTATTTTTGCTACGATGGGTAAAAGAGGGAGCCGGGCCTATCATGCGGGAAACAGGGTGGAATGCGAGCCTTTTCTGAATGAAGATACGATAGAAACAACGGGAGCCGGAGATACCTTTATGGCCTGTGTGCTGCATGGGATCTTAAGATCCGGACTGGACGGACTGGATGAAAAAAATTTGTACGATATGCTGAGATTTGCCAATGCGGCCTCATCTATCATTACGACGAGAAAGGGGGCGTTGAAAGTTATGCCGGGGGAAGAGGATGTGAGGAAATTTATACAGGGGAGAGAGGGATCTCAATCTGTACAATAATTTGTTCTGTGGTGGGAGGTGTCTTGAATATGGCGCTTGTTTTCTTCTTTTTTATGTTCTATAAATATATAAAGAAGTATGGGTACTAATCCACCGCCGAGCTGGCTAATCAACGCTAATATATAAAACAATTATAAAATGTAAAATACTACTGTTCAAAAGTGTCTTTTTCAAGTATAATCCTATTAAGAAAAGTGGAGCAGGCAAGGAGGGAAAAGACATATGAGAACTAAAATCAAAAAAAATTTATGCATTTTAACAGCGGCGGCATTGATCCTGGGTGGAATGCACAGTCCTGTGGCTGCCAAAGAGCCGGATACAGTGAAGCAGGGCATGGAAAGACAGCAGTCAGGGAGTGTTCCGTTTTCAGAGGAAAATGGAGTCACCGTCAGTGAACCGGAGGAATTTATGGCTGCCTTGCAGCAGCATAAGAGTCCGATCACGGTGAGTAAGCAGATCACTATTGGTGATGAAGCCGAACCAAATGGCCGTATGATTCCTGTGAAGATTCCTGCGGATACTGTGATCCAGGGAACGCAGAATGGCGTGCTGAACTGCCGTTGTCCGATCCAGTTGGAGGGAAATGTCTGCTTTCAGGACATCAAAATCACCTTTGAATCGTCGGATGCGCTGGGCAGTGTTCCCCACCGGGAAATATTTCTCGCGGGGCATGGTCTGACATTTGACAACGTAAAGACTTATCTGGAAGGTAGTGGTGGAAGTCTCGGTGGTCTCGGCGGCTCAGAGAAAGAACTGCTTCCAACAGTATATGCCGGCGGATACCCCAATACCCAGGTCGGGCAAAATGCGTCCCTGACTGTAAGGAATTCCAATTCAGAGACGATGTTCCAGGCAGTCTATATGGGGCACGAAGCAGAGAGTGACAATAAAGTTCCCTATCTGGGAACTGCCACAGTGAATCTGGATACGCGCGTTATTGTCCGGGAAAGAGTGGATACCAGCAAAAACAGCCGGGCAGAAATAAATATCACCGGTGGCGCAAATGATTATGCGAAGACAAAGGAATACTATGGAAATGAAAATACGACATTGACGCTGAGCCAGAGTACGGTAGATGGAGCTGTTGTGGAAGGTGTGGGCAATATCGTGGTGGCAGACAATGGGTGCCTGACATCGACGACAGATACATATGGAAATGTCACGCTGCAGCGGGGCGGCTGTCTGGACGTAAACGGTGTAGACAATGTAATTGTTAACGGAAATTTTACTGGTGTCAGTGATCCCCAGGAAGAACGGGGAATCCTTGTAGTAAAACAGGAAGGTATTGTAACCCTTAGCGGCCAGGTGACCGGCACCACCCAGTTTCAGACGGATAACCGGCTTTTTCCGGGATCATTTAATATTGGGTGGCCCTATGTTTCTGCAAATGCGGAAAATGCCATTGCCAATAACTTTGTATTGTCCCAGAAAAGTCTTGATAGGGGCTATCAGCTGAACTATAACAAAGGAACATGGTCTGTGGTATGGGCAGGTCAGGAAGAGGAAAAAAAGATTGGGGAGATCAACATTGTTTCAGCGCCAACAGAGGTAAATCTAAATAAGATCATGGAGACACAGGATAGCACAGTACCGGATGAAAACGTGTATTTTGAGATCATTTGGAAAGATACGGATGGAAATGAATTCAGCGCCGACGAGGTGGAGGAACTGGCGCTTTATGAGATAGATTACATCATTAAGATAAAAACGGAATACTGGGAGAGTGATGCCCCGGATATCCAGGAAAAGACAGACTGGGATAATGCCATAACGCTGATGCCATCAGCGGAACATCCGGGAAAATATTTTCTGCAGGCTCATGACGGAGCCAAGATCGGTGATTATACCTTTTTATTCTGCTCTGAGTATTGTTCAGATGATCTGAATGCGGTGAAGGATGTAAAGGGATTAAAAGATCTGATAAAAGCAGAATGTAAGGTGTCTTTTCTGGATAAGGACCCAGAACAGAAGCCGACACCAGAGCCAACGGCTAAGCCGACAGTCCCTCCAACAATAGCACCGACAATAGCACCAACGATAGCACCAACGGCAGCACCAACAGGAACCCCGGAGCCGACAGAAGGGCCGGGGAACCCGGATAAACCGACAGTC
>CAJUAU010000020.1:0-16652 GCA_910584645.1 uncultured Eubacterium sp. | reverse complement strand
CCGGAGCCGACAGAAGGGCCGGGGAACCCGGACAAACCGACAGTAACTCCACCACAGATCCCGGAGATAACTCCTCCGGCAGGGGGAGGGTCCCTGGTATCAACACAGTCACCGCTGCCGTCTCTGATGCCAGGTGTTATGCCGGAGCCGACACCAGCCCAGACTGGTAACAACCAAGGGGTAGTGGTCAAAGTTTCTTCTGGGTCCCTGGTTTATACAGGAAAAGCTCAAAAGCCTGCAGTACATGTTACTGACACAGCAGGAAATATAATCAGTAGTGGAAGTTATCAGCTGTTGTATCAGAATAACGTGAAAGTGGGGCGGGCATCGGTAACAGTCATTTTTAATGGGGATCAGAGTACAAAAATTACGAAGTATTTTGACATTGTACCTAAAAACGTAAAAGGATTCCGGCTTATTTCCAAGGCAAAGCGGTTTATAGCCAAGTGGAAGAGACAGGGTGTGCAGACTACCGGCTACGAGATTCAGTATTCTACCAGCAAAAAATTTAAGAAAAAGGCCTCGAAGACAGTAACGGTGAAAAGCAATAAGGTCCTTTCCAGGAAGTTTTCCAGGAATAAGGCAGGAAAACGGTATTACGTCAGAATACGCACCTATAAGACAGTAAAGACCGATGGAAAGATGAAAAAGTTCTATTCCGGATGGTCTAAGGTCAGATCTGCAAAATAAATGTACTGAAGGAAAAAGATTCTATGAAAGATACATTTTATATGCCCTTGACGGCAGCTCCTTTTAAGAAAAGTAAAGAGTACAAAGAGGTGCTGCCTGAGAGTATGGAACTAGCAAAATATATTCGGTGTTTTTGGGGAAGTGAGAAACCTTATGTGGTAAAGGACAAAAGAAATACCGGAGATATTGTCATACACCACACAGGAAAGGAATGATCAGATTTGTCAAATTTAAGTGTATGCGGCACCGACTGCCGTACTTGTTATTGTTATGGGGAGTGTTCTGGCTGTAATGAATGCAGCGGAAAAGTTTTCCACATGCCGGAGGGAACGGTATGTGCGATTTATGACTGCACCGTAAATAAAGGACTGGGAAGCTGCGGTGAGTGCAGTGAGGCACCGTGTGAAATCTGGATGAAGGTAAGAGATCCTAAGTTTTCTGATGAGGAATTTGCTGAAAATATTGAAATGCGCATCCAGGCTTTGAAAAAGGATCAATAACAAGAAAAGGAACGAGAAGACCATGAGCTGGTATATGATATCGGTTCATGGTCTTTTTTGCGTTCTGTATAAATGCCGGAAAAATGTATCATGATAATAGCAGTAACAGGTGGTGCAATGAGTTAATAAAAGTGGAGGAGGCCATATGAGATCATATAAAGGGAAATCTGTATATAAAGGTATCGCGCTGGGCCCGGTGGCTGTCCTGGCAAACAAAGAGACGCAGGTGAAACGCCGCCGGATCGATGATCCGGAGTTAGAGATTGCGAGGCTGGAGGAGGCAGCAGGGCGGGCAAGGAAACAGCTGCAGACATTATATGACAAGGCACTGCGGGAGGTCGGAGAGGCCAATGCAGCTATTTTTGAAGTGCATCAGATGATGCTGGAGGATGAAGATTATGTGGATGCCATACAAAATATGATACGGACGGAACAGGTCAATGCCGATTATGCAGTGGCAGTGACCGGGGATAATTTTTCTGAAATGTTTGCGAACATGGAGGATGAATATATGAAAGCCAGGGCGGCGGATATCAAAGATATCTCGAACCGCCTGGTAAAGAATCTGAAAGGACAGGCAGAAGTGGATCTTACCACCATGGAACCCTCCATCATTGTGGCAGATGATCTGAGCCCCAGTGAAACCGTTCAGATGGATAAAAATAAAATTCTGGCATTTGCTACGGTACACGGCTCTTCCAATTCCCATACGGCGATCCTCGCCCGTATGATGAACATACCGGCATTGATCGGAGTTCCTATGGATCTGCAGGAGATTCAGACGGGAACAAGAGCCATTGTGGATGGATACCAGGGAGAAATAACCTTTGAACCGACAGAAGAGGTATGCGGCGAGGCAGAAAAGAAGATGGAAGAAGAGCGGGAGAAGCACCGGCTGATGCAGACATTAAAAGGCAAGGATACTGTTACCCAGGATGGATACCGTATTCATTTATATGCCAACATAGGAAGCGTCAGTGATGTGGGGTATGTGCTGGAGAACGATGCGGAAGGCATCGGATTGTTCCGGAGTGAGTTTTTGTATCTCGGAAAAACTACCTTTCCCACAGAGGAAGAGCAGTTCCAGGCATATAAGCACGTGGTGCAGATGATGGCGGGAAAGAAAGTGATCATCCGAACCCTTGATATCGGAGCAGATAAGCAGGTGGACTATTTTAATCTGGGGAGAGAGGAAAATCCTGCCCTGGGTTACCGGGCCATCCGGATCTGTTTGAAGCAGCCAGAGATTTTTAAGACACAGCTCCGGGCGTTGCTGCGGGCAGCAGTATTTGGAAATCTTTCTATTATGTACCCGATGATAACATCCACGGAAGAGGTACAGAAGATTCATGAGATCATGGAAGAAGTGAAAGAGGAGTTGTACCGGGTCCAGATCCCCTATGAGATTCCGGAGCAGGGGATTATGGTGGAGACTCCTGCAGCGGTCATGATCAGTGATGAACTGGCTGAAATGGTAGATTTTTTCAGCATAGGAACCAACGACCTGACACAGTATACTCTGGCCATTGACCGCCAGAATGAAAAGCTGGATGATTTTTACAATCCTCATCACAGGGCTGTGCTGAAAATGATACAGATCGTGGTGGACAATGCCCATAAACATGGAAAATGGGTGGGCATCTGCGGCGAATTGGGGGCTGACCTGAAACTGGCGGAGCGATTTGTAGAGATGGGAGTGGACGAGCTGTCGGTGGCGCCCTCCATGGTACTGAAAGTAAGGAAGCGGATCCGGGGGATTCAGAGAGAGGGGTGAGGGGAGGTATCCCAACCTCATCCCCTATTTTATGAGTATTCCCCCTAAAACCACTCTATCTGGTCACTGACATGGAGAATTGAACCGGAAACAAATCGGGAATCTTCATGCAGTAAAAATCTGGTTCCATGATAAACATAATTTGTCCGCATCATATCTGTTGGCAGGTTGGCTTTGAGAAACTTATAACCCCAGGACTGCCCCTCTTCACGCTGAATGTATATATCCAGACTTCCTTTTTTGTAACAGACCATATTTACTCGGGCATTGGGAAGACTATCTCTGAAAATGTACTCAAATTTATCCAGTTTCTTGCTTTGGTCTTCGGTATCGATCAGTACCACACTGAGCTGTTTTACAAAGAAATCCTGTGTTACAAGCCACTCTGCAATCTTTTCTTCTTTGATATTTACGATACCATCAATCTGCTCATCGTGTATCTGCTTAAATTTTATGGAAAACTCTTCTTTGTCTTTATATGAAATAATCTTACTATTATAATGAAGTTTTTCCTGTAGTGCTTTTAACTTTGTCTCATTATGTCCGCACAATATTAAAGATGGATCGTCTCTGTCTAATAATTCCGAAAGAAATTCTCCCATTAACTGGTCTGCATCAAATACCATAATAGTCAGATCATGCAAACTTCCTTTAGGCAGTTTCTCTACATCAAAAAGTTTATCTGTTTCCCCTACTGTTGTAATATGAGCTGTCTTCATTTCCAAATAGGTGATACCAAAGGAAAGACCAACACCAAATCCACATAATAGAAGACGGACCTTCTCTTTTTTCTTTACTAAATCTGCATTAGAATTGAGTGTCAGAGGAATAGAGGCCCCTGATGTATTACCATACTCCTCCAGAGAAAATAATACTTTTTCTGGAGGTATGTCACAGGTATTTATCATACTTTCCAGCATTAGTTTCTGTGCCTGATGAAAGACATAATAATCAATATCGTTTTCTGTTAATGAATATTTTTGCCTGAAATCAATAATATGCTGGGAGACGTGATTGATGGCAAAATCAAATACAACATTTCCTTTCATCATAACATCACGGTGTAGACTTGTTTTAATGATCGCATCATAATTGCTGCCGTCACAACCGCCATAGAATATCATAGAAGCACCCTTTTGTTTTTCCAATGCGATGGCAGATGCTGCAGAACCAGAAAGTAAACGAAGTGAAAGTGCTTCTTTATTAAATGAACGAGCTGTTTTTAGACTGGAATTTGTATCTCCTATAAGACATAATCCTTTTTTGAAGTCCAAAGAAGAGTTTAATATTGTAGCTGTTGTCTGAACTCCATAATTAAATGCCGAACACCCCAGGTTAATATCAAAGGCAACACATTCTTTTGGCAGTCCCAGCCGTTCCTGTAAGCGAATTGCAGTGGAAGGGATAATATAATCTCCTTCCCTTTTTTGTACGACAAAGATAAGAACGCCAATTTCTTCTTTGTTCCACCCGAGTTCACGGATCAGTTTTTCAGCAGCAAAGGCAGCAAGATCAGAAGAGAGCTGAAATTTTAATGACGTATGTCGTTTTCGTATCCCTGTCAGTTTGATCTGTTTCTTAATCCGGCGTTCTCCAAGCAGAGAAATATAATCCATATTATCTTCAAAATTTTCAGGGACATAAGAAGAAATCCCCTGAATAACAATATTTTCTATTTTTGCATTCATATTTTCTCCTATCCAAAATCTTTCTATAAAAGAATTTATACTCCAGATGTGACAGGTATAGCAGCACCTGTTATGTGTAATGATCTGTCAGATAGTAAAAATTCCGTCAGATAAGCAATCTGTTTGGGATCGATCACTCCTAAAGGCATATTTTCGATCCCATTATTCATTCCGTATCTTACATCACCGCTTACCATAGGTGTTTCTACATAGGATGGCATAATTGAATTCACGCGGATCTTCCGCTTGATAAATTCCTGCGCCATCACTTCGACAATACTGTTTAATGCGGCCTTTGAGGAGGCATATGCAGCCTGTCCCATGATCGGGCGTACGGCAGCCATAGAAGATATCGCTACTATGGCAGATCCATTCAGTGAATGTTTTCTGTTAAAAAATTGTTTTCCCAGTTCAAAGAAAGAAAAACAATTTACGCGCATAGTTTCTTCTATTCCTGCCAGGGATTCTGCTCTGACAGGAGTTGGTTTTGCGACTCCTGCGGAGTGAACCATGCCGTTTAACATTATATTTTGTTCCCGGACATACTGAAAAAGTCCTGCAATCTGATCCTGGTCTTTTAAGTCACAGGCATAAACAGAAGCGCTTTTGCCGATCAGAGAAGCTGTCTGCTGCAATTTTTCCCAATCTCTTGCCACAAGAATTACTTTTGCCCCCTGGGAAGCGAGGTAGACAGCCGTTTCCTTTCCTATTCCGGAAGAGGCACCAGTAATTAAAATATGTTTTCCATCCATAAACAGTCTCCTCTATAAATCGTTGTAACAATAATCTGTTATTTCGATTGGAAGAATACATTCTGTGTCCAGATCCAGTACTACACTTGACCATGCCAGCCCAACACCAAAACCACAAAGATACAGTCTGACACGCTTTTTCTTTTTTATTTCTTCTACATTATTACATATTGTCAAAGGTAATGTTGCTGTGGATGTATTTCCAAATTCTTCGTAAGATGTCAGCACTTTGGATGGTTCAATACCGCACTCTCTGGCAATGCCGTCCAATATAAGCTTTTGCGCCTGATGCAGAATATAATAATCAATGCTGTCTTCTGAGACTTCAAAATGTTTTCTGCATTCTTTTATACTCTGACAGACTTCATTTAGCGAAAACAACAAAATTGCATTTCCGTTCATAGTCATCCTGCCGTCAAGAGCCATACTCAGAAGACCATGCCTTGTGCCGTCTGTTTTTTGGGCATACATCATGGGATTTCCATCTTCTAATTCAATTGCAGTGGCGCTGCCCCCATCTCCAAACAAAAGTGAATCTGTGGTTGGGACTTCCAGCATTTTATCATACCTGCCGTCACCGGCAAGCAGCAGTCCCTTACCGCCTGTGTTCTGCAGTAAAGCAGCAAGGATCTGGAGACCGCTGACGTACCCGGTACAGCCAAGGTTTACATCAAAGGCCAGACAATCTTGACCGATCCCAAGACGTTTCTGTATTATCATGGCAGTAGAAGGAGTAAGTACATCTGCAGACTGGGTTACATTGACGATGACCCGTATTTCATTTCTGTTCCAGTTCAGTCTTTGTAATAGTTTTTCTGCACTTACACAGCTCAGATCGGATGCCGACTGACCTTCTTTTACGCAATGCCTATGACGGATCCCGGTGAGCAATACCTGTTTTTTTGCCCGACGGTTCCCCAGTTTTTCAGCACAGCCTACATTATCTATAACCTGTTCTGGCACAGCGGATGCGATACCTTTTATTTTAATGTTTTTATACATTCCATACATAGCTGCCGCAACCCTTCATTTCTATTTTAAATAATCACAAATATCCTGAACTGTTTTAAATTCTGTGATTTTTTCAATTGTAAGATTGATACCATACAGTTCCTTTACTTTTGCTGCCAATGCCAGGGTAGATAAAGAATCCCATTCTTCCATATTTTCTAATTCCATACCCAGCTCTAAAGGCTCTTCACGATCCATAATTTCTTCCAGCAGTTCCAGTTTTTCTTTTTCAGACATTTCAAAATCCTCCTTCATTATAATCAGCTTGGTCTATCCTGATCCCCATCTCCACGAAATACATTTAATCCCTTACTTTGTGATGAAGAAAAATAGATATCAACATTTTTTCTTTCAAATGGAGAAAAATAATTTGGTATTATTATTTCATCTGCCACCCGTTTACAAAATCCTGCTGTTTTAAGAATTTCTTCTGGAATTCCGTAACAATATAAGTCGATATATTCATATTTTTGTTCATCAATAAAATTATAAAAACAGGAAGCAGTTCCGGCTAAATCCTCATAGTAACCGAGATAGTCCACAATTTTATATGCGTATGAATTACCATAGGATACTTCGCGTCCAATCACAATGCTGCGAATTGGCTTATCAGCCTCCTGGATTCCCAGCAGATCATACTTATAAATTGGATGTTGCATATATCTATGTATAATGTAGTTTAAATCTTTGTAAGGAGTTTTCTGGCGTTGCAGGTCATCATCTAAAATCTCTTCCACTTCATCCTGTGAATGTAACAATACAAATCTTTTGTTTGTATTTCCAACCAGACGCTGAGGTGCTTCTTTTATTAATGCAATATTGTAGGTATCACATTGCCCTAAAATATAGTAATGGTTTAGGGGCAGGGTAAGAAAGCCTAAGATCTGGTTGATCCGCACTGCCTTTCTGTTCAATCCAGGTGCTACGCTGCAATTTGGCTGGTATACTTCATGCACTTTATCTCCTATTTCCATTCCCAGACGCGGATTTGGGGTCTTTACCACTTTCCACAACGTTCCGGCAATGTCAGGATGATCGGAATGATTGTACTTAATAACTCCCTCCATACCAAGCATATTCTCATATTCATCTATAGCAATAATAAAATTACAACCCTGGGAATCTGTATACATCCATTCAAAGAAATTCCTGTCCCGGACAAGGATATGGTCAGCATTCCAGTTTTTTCTAATGAATTCCATTATCATAGGAATATCATGGAGTTCAGCTTTTCTGATAATAATATTATTAATAAGAAATCCCTCCCCCTACTACAACAGTTTCTCCTGTGATATATTTTGCATTATCTGACAACAAAAATTCAGTTAGATAAGCAATCTGATCTGTTTCTATTATGCCAAGCGGTTGCCGCTCCAGGGATGTTTCCATAAAATTTTCAATCACATCTTCACCGGAGGTAAACATCTTTGTATTCACGTTTGCTGGAAGAATCGCATTGACACGAATTTTTCTTCTTAAAAATTCTTTTGCCATGGTTTTCACTGCCGCATTAAGCGCAGCCTTTGAAGCTGAATACTGTATCATTCCCGGATCATTAAGTATGGAAGAAATAGAAGAGATTGCTACAATGGCAGATTCATTGGCAGAATATTTTTTTAGTGAAAAATATTTTCCTAATTCAACAAAGGAAAATGTATTAACATCCATATTTCTCTTTATCACTTCGGTTTCATTTGCCTTTATAACACTAGTTTCAGCTATGCCGGCACAATGTACCATACCGTTTAATTTCCCCAGCTTTTCTTTTGCTGTCTGAAATATGGTCTCTATATCTTCTAAATTTAGCAGGTCATATGGAATGGTAACCGTGTTACCTGTAAATTTATGTTTCATTTCCTCTAGTTTTTTCTCTGTCCTGCCAACCAGCATGAGATTTGCTCCCTCCTGGTCAAACTGACACGCAATCTCATAACCTATACCAGAAGTTGCCCCCGTAACAAGAATATTTTTATGATCTAACCAGTTTTGGAGCATTTTTTACACCTCTATCCTTATAACGCAATATCTACCTTAATGCCGCAAAGATTACAACACATTCGTTATTATATCGGACAGAAATTGTTTTTTCTTAACCGGTCATGCTGGATTAAATTGAGGGAAAGGAGACCTCCCCTAAAATCCTTTCAATTTCTGAGTTTACATTATTGATGGAGTTTTTCCTGAAAATGATGTCATTGTTTGATGATTTTCCTGCACTGTTTTCATAAATGCTTGAGAGCAGCCCAGGGCTGTCACTTACCAGGGTGGCGGCGCCTGATTTGAGCAGAAGATTCATATTCTGGTAACTATCCTCCTGCAGGATATAGATATCCACAGGATAAAAGGTCGCTTCAAACAATGCAGTAGAATTTATGCCGACTACGATATCAGAATTTGCGAGATAATAGTGTATGTCATTTTCGTTGTGATCGATCACCTGGACATGCTGTGACAGATTTTTATAGATTTCCTTCCAGCAGGTATACTCATTGGGATGAAGTTTGAAAAGAACCTCGTATTCTGAAAGATTGATGTTTTCCGCCAGGGCATTCAGATATTTTTCCATTACCTGTGCCATATTTGAGATAAAGGTAATTCTTTTTTTACTTCGTTTCAGAGGGTGGGCCAGTAGTTCACGGGATCTTTTTTCCCCTTCTGGATAGCCCACTACCCGGATGTGGTCTTTTGGGATACCCCAATTTACTTGATCTTTCTGCAGCTGGCTGTAGACAAAAATGTAGTCTGGCTGAGCGTCGTTCATCCCCTGTTTTTTATAATTATAGGGCAGGTAATTGTCATCCACATATCCGTGTAATATTTCTATACTGGGAATCTTTAACTCTTTTAAAAGTTCGATCAATACAATCCATTCGCCAATATAGGAGGTTGTCAGAATCACCAGTTTGGGGTTTGCCTTCTGGATCACTTTATGATAATTTGCCATAAGATCCTGGCGGTACAGGATAAAATAATTGATGTTTGTGGTGAGGATACCCTTTTCTTCCGGGGTAAAGGATATTTCGAGCTCTTTTTCAAAGATCTGCAAAAGCTGTCTGCGCAGAGTTCCCCTGCTGATAGGGGTATATGATTTCTGACCATTGTCCAGGCCGATGCCCTCCCAAGGATCAAAATATTTGATGTTTTTGATGGGAACTGGCTGATAATATCCGCCGTTATAGGGGACTTCCACAATACAGTTTGATAATTCCAGGTTCAACGAAATTTCGTCAGTGACAGAAGAGACATAGACCTCCCCCTGCCTGGATCTCCTGTTAAAGGTAAACATTAGAATATCTCTGGATATAGGGCTGTCTTCATTAAGGAAGACAGGGTCAGTAAATTTCTGAGTAAAATGAGGCTGCATTATAAAGTCATTTTCACTCTTGTTTTCCAGCCAGGGTGTATGAATTCCAAAGAATTTATGAAGTAAGACCCGATATACATAGTATCTGGCATACTTCCAGTATGCAACATGATTATAAGTGAGGTGAAATAGATCATACTTATCTTCTATTTCACAGATCTTCCTGCATAATTGGTCATAATTCATCATATTCCCTCCAGCAAATTATCAGTCAATGTAGTGGGTATCACTTTCCTCTACAGGAAAAATCATATCGGTACTTATCGTTAAAAGGATGCTTCCCCAGGAAAGACCGACGCCAAAACCACACAGATACATACGGACTTCCTGCTGTTGTTTTAGTTTCCGGACCTCATTGCATATAGATAATGGAATCGAGGCACAGGAGGTATTTCCGTAATCTTTTAAGGAATATAGCATTTTATCCAAGGGGATGCCGCAGATCTCTGCCAGATTATCAATGATCATTTTCTGCCCCTGATGAAATACGAAGTAGTCTATATCGCCAGTGGTCAGGGAAAAATGCTCTAAGGTCTGTCTTACGCTGTCAGCCACATCATTGATGGCAAAGGCAAAGACGGCGTTGCCGTCCATAATCGTAGCGCAACCATTTTTACGGTATATCGTTTTCCATCTGCTCCCATCGGACTGATGCCGGTATTGAAGCAGATGATTTTCTGACGTTTCAAGGGCCGTGGCTGTGCCAGCATTTCCAAATAAAAGATAATCAGCGGCATTTTCCCGCAGACTGTCACTTCTTCCGTCAGCAGCAAGCAATAAAGCGCGGCCGCCTGCCTGATGAAGCAGTCCTGCCACAATCTGCAGCCCGGCGGTGTAGCCGGAGCAACCTAAATTCACATCGAAAGCCAGACAGTCGATACTGATCCCCAGCCGTTTCTGGATCAATAAGGCGGTGGATGGGATTTCTACATCCGCTGCCTGGGTTACATAGACCAGGACCCGAATCGAGTCTTTTTCCCATTTTAGTTCATTTAACAGTTTTTCTGCTGCTTTCACAGCCAGATCCGAGGCCGTCTGTTCACCAGTAAGGATCCTTCTTCGCTCGATCCCTGTGAGTCTGATCTGTTTATTAATCTTTTTGAGACTTAGTTCATCACTCACGCAGTCTAAATTTTCGACCTTTGTCGGAGGGACTACGGATACGATTCCACGGACTGCAATATTGGAATATTCACCAAACATAATAACCTCCAAAATTATAGAAGAGAAGAGTAGTCCACCTTTCCAGACTGGGTTCTGGGAATTTCGCGGATGTATTTCACGGCAAAAGCATTTTTGTGAAACCCCATCACTCCGCTGATATAATTAATGATCTCTTCATTTTTTCCCTGTTCAACGGTGTAGATTGTAAGACAGTCATCCTTTCCTCCGCAGACACAGGTGTAATGATTTTTTGCCAGTAATTGTTCTGCTTCATCCAGGCTTACCCGGTTGCCAAACAATTTAATGAAGCGTTTGGTCCTGCCGACGATATAATAGAACCCTTCGGCATCGCGTCTGGCGAGATCTCCGGTATGAAGGATACCGTTAAATTCATCTCCCTTGCAAAGATCCTCATAATTCTCTGCATAACCTAGAGTAACATTGGGGCCATAATAAACCAATTCCCCAGTCTGACCGGTCTTTGTTATCTCGTTTCCAAGATCATCTTCCAATACGAATCTTCCATCTGGTATTGCAATTCCGATGCTTGCGCTTTTTTCCCTGGCTTTTTCCCATGGCAGGTAAGACATCCGGGCGGTTGCTTCTGTCTGACCGTACATAATAATAAATTTGATCCCCTTCGTCTCGCAGACTGAAACCATATGTTTTACTTTCTGTTCATGCAGTTTGCCGCCGGCCTGGGTGATATACCGCAGGGAGGGGACCTGCATCTGTTCAAAACCGATGGTCTGCAAAATGTCATAAGAGTAGGGAACACCGCCAAAGTTAGTGACTTTGTATCGGTTGCATAACTCCCAGAAACTTTTCTCAAAGAAAGTCTTATTTGTCACTGCGATGGCAGCACCTTTTTCCATGTGGCTGTTTATGATGGATAAGCCATATGTATAGTTGAGTGGAAGAGTAGTGACCGCTATATCCCTTTCCTGAATTTCCAAATATCTGGCGATGGAGCTGGCGTTGCTCTGTATGTTTTTGTAAGACTGGCGAACCAGCTTTGGACTGCCGGTACTGCCAGAGGTTGTCAGCAAAAGAGCCAGATCCCCGTTGACCGGATAATTTTCCACAGAGTCGGCCTCGAAAAGCATATGGCCGGAAACTTCCCGGATACAATGGCATGATGTAAAGGATTTCTGGATCTTTTTACGCATAAAGATATAGGCTGGCTTATATTTTTCATAAATAGTAAAAAGCAGGTTCTCCCTTGTTGAAGAGCTGACCATGAGGGGGATGATACCTTTTCGCAGAGCCGCCAGGTAGGTACTGATGGATTCGATGGAGTTATCGCACAAAAGCAATAGTACACTTCTTGATTTAGCACCCTTTAGTATCTGGCCGCCCAAAGCATACATTTGTCCATAAGTATAGTGCCGGTCAAGGTCATCGACCAGGGCAGTATTATTTATAAATTTATCATGAAGTTCAAAAAAAGCCAAAATTATCTCTCCTTTTTAAAGCCTGCGCTTTATCTCAGTTTTTTTTGTGATACTTCTTTGATCTTTCCCAATGTATTCATAGATAAGATTTCATCGTATAAAAAACTAATATGAAACTCTTTTTTTAACTGGATGATAATGGTCATCTGTGCCAGAGAGTCCCATGCTGGAAGATCCTCCATACATAAATCATCGGATATGGTTTCAGATTCCGGGATGTCCAGTGCCTCCCTGAAGATCTGATCAATTTTTTCTGTCATGACTTCCCTGCTTTCCATATATTTTTTATTCCATCTGTATTTAACAACTCATTCCGCCACTGATCGGTATATTTGCTCCGGTAATGAATTTTGCTTTATCAGATAATAAAAATTCAATCATGTATGCAATATATTCTGGTCCTATAAATCCGAAAGGCTGGGTGTTTTTTACATCGTTAGTTAAACGGTCACCAGCTGTCATGGGAGTTATCACATAACCTGGCAGGATTGAATTTACACGTATGGATCTTCTTCCCAGCTCTTTTGCCATGACCTTTACTGCAGCATTTACCGCAGCTTTGGAGGAAGAATAGTTTAATGCTGTTGCCCTGCAGGTGACAGAGGCTAAAGATGATATTACTACAATACTGGATCCCTTTGCGGAATACCTGCGTTCAGAAAAGTATTTTACCAACTCCACAAATGCCTCGTAGTTGAGCCGGAATGTGGCCTGCATATCTTTGATATCATTCATCTTAACAGAATTATGTCTGGCAAGACCGGCACAGTGAACCAGACCGTCTAAGACGATATTCTTCTCCTGGCAGAACAAAAAAATGTCTTCAATCTTTTTCAGTTGGGTCAGATCTATAGGAAATACATTTGCTGGTGAAGATAGTTCATCTGCCATGCGGTATAACTTTTCTTTGTTCCGTGCTGCCAGGATAGTCTCATAACCCTGTTCTGACAAATATCGTGCTGTCTGCTCCCCGATTCCTGAGGAGGCTCCGGTAATAAGAATTTTTTTTGCCATGTTCCACCTCTGTTTTTCTTATTTGTTTATGGAAACTATAGTACCAGTTGTGAACTGGGAGTCATCCGATAGAAGATAAAGCATTGCCTTACCAAGAAAAAGAGGTCTTTTCATCTCCAATGGACGATTTTCTTTCAGATATTTTTCAATCCAATACTGTTTATTTCCTGTGATCTGTGTCAGATCCAGTCTCGTATCATCATGTAATACCGCATTTACACGGACATCCTCAGAGCCAATGTCTGACTGGATCTGCAATAATAACTCTTCAAGTTCAGCCTTTTGGGCATAATACGTTGATTTATCCTGTTTATACAGCTTTTCTATATTAGAGGAGAGTACAATACTTGCCTGTTTGTGCAGGCAGCCCTTTGTCTGCAGCATAAGACTTACTTTATAAATGATGTCTTGTTTCATATCTCTATCCGCGAAAACAATACCATGCAGTTGAATCCTGTTTTCTGTATAAAACCTCTCTATGGCATCAAAGATGGAATTGTCGGTTGGACTGCCTGCTGCAACGTGGGATTTAAGGAACAGATCATCCTGGATCTGGCACAGCTTCTGCTTTTCCGAACCTGCCAGAATAACATTTGCACACTTATCGCTGAGATAACGGCTGATATGTTCGCCTAATGGCTGGTCAGCTCCAACAATCAGGATGTTATGACCGGACAATGGACCGGCAGGAACCTTGTCGTCATCATAGTGTTCATTGGTTTCGATCACTGGGAGAATATTTTCTGTGGGAATCTCTGTAAATATCGTTCCCCATGACAGCCCTACACCAAAACCACAGAGAAATAATTTAACACGCTCCATGCCGGTAAATTTATCCCGGTTGGCACAAACAGTCAAGGGTACAGAGGTGCCGGATGTATTTCCGTATTCCTCTAGCGAGCGCAGCTCTTTTCCCTCTGGAAGATCACAAGTAGCGGAAATATTATCCAGGATCAGTTTCTGGGCCTGGTGAAAAACGTAGTAATCAATTTCCCCTTCTTCTATTCCAAAGTGATCTTTGAATACCTTGACATCATCGGAGACGTCATTGATAGCAAATTCAAAAACAGCTGCCCCGTTCATCGTTGTTTCTTTATCAAAGTGATGGATAATTGCCTCAAATCCAGTGCCATCGGATCTGGTCATGAATTTCAGATTGTTTTTTTCTACTTTTTCCAGTGCGATGGCAGCTCCGGCAGCTCCAAAGATCATTCGGTTTGCGATCATTTCAGGCGTTATTGTTCTTTCTGGTGAAAGCACTTTGCCTGCCGTATCTCCGATCAACAACAGTGCTTTGTCGGAAATGCCGCAGGACTGAAGCAATGCCGAAACCACATGAACCCCGACATTAAAGCTGGAACAGCCCAGATTGATATCAAAACAAACGCAGTCTTTTGGAAGCCCTAACCGGTCATGAAGGAAAAAGGCTGTTGATGGCAATTTGTAATTAGGATTTTGTGAAACATAGATCAATATTTTGATCTCGCTGTTTTTCCATCCCAGTTTTTCCATCAGTGGCAGGGCAGCAGCATAGCACAGATCAGAAGTTCTCTGCTGTGGTCCCGAAATATGACGTTTTGAAACACCAGTAAGATGGATTTGTTTTTTTGTTCTTCTGGGGCCAAGAACACTAATATAATTTGTATTTTTTTCCAGATATTCTGGTACAGCAGATGCCATACCCTGGATCTGAACATTGGAAAATTCACCAATCATTTTTTACACCAGCCTTACGATAAGTAATCACAAACATCCTGAACCGTTTTAAACATATTCATCTCATTTACGGAAAGTTTTTTTCCAAATTCTTTTTTTGCAGCAGCCATTAAAGATAATTTACTTAAAGAATCCCATTCTTCATATTCTTCCAGAACAGAGGAGGCATTTAAAGTGCCCTCGTCCAGATCCATCAATTCTTCTAACATAGTAATTTTTTCTTTTAAACTCATTATACATTTACCTCTCTTTTTTTATTATTTACGACCTTTTATTTCCTGGATGGTTAGGGCGGTCCTGGTCACCAAATCCCCGGTAAACATGTACTTGTTCCTTTCGCCATGAGTAAAAGTATATGTCCACATTTTTTTGTTCAAAAGGATCAAAATAATTTGGTATGATGTTCGGGTCATCCGGACCTTTCAGCAAAAAGCCTGCCTGATCCATAATGTTGTGGTCAATGCCATAACAATAAAAATCTATGTATTCATAATTCTCATCCAGGAGAATTCGGTCTATTTCACTTCCGATACAGGCTAATTCAGTATCTTTTCCAAAAAAATCGACGATGCGCAGAACCTTTGACGTCCCAACCACTTCTTCCCTGGCGGCAAAAGCACTCTTTATACCATGACTCCCTTGTATACCCCATATTTTATAAGTATAATAAGGGTGTTGATAATACCGGTGTTCTATATAAGCAGGACTTCTTTCTGGATAATCCTTTTTGATCTCATTCAGATTTACAAGATCTGTGAATTCCGTAAAACTCTTTAGTGGGATCAGTCTGCTCTTGTGACGGGTAATAGGAAGCTGGTCATAATGGTAGATCTTTGCGATCCGAAAATCACGCTTTATTCCCAGTCGGTAATAGTGGTGAAGTTTTCCGATCAGATTTGTTCCTAGTGCGTCAATTACTTTAGCATATCGTTTCTCTACACCGACGGATATGATATTACGGCACTGCATATTTCGCTCAAAATATCGTGCCATTTCCTCCCCCAGCATTCGTTTCCCGGGGTTATCCAGGGACTGGATCATAACGGTGGACATACAGGGATGTTCCTGTTCTGCCATCGGAATGTATCCCATGGAACCATAGATCCTGCCATCTACATCATCTTCAGCTATGATGTAAAACACTTCTCTGTCTCTTACATGCTGAAATTCAAACATGGTACGGTCATTTCCCATAATATGTCCCTTTTTCCAATGCTCATCGATAAACTTCATGATTTTTGGAATATCTTCATATACTGCCTGTCTGATCTGGATCATTACATTCCTCCTGTGTATGCTGGGGTCAAGGATGTATCCTTAAGATGGAAACTTAAGGATATCAACTTAATCCGTGGGCAGCATTGAACTGGACAAGTGTTATAATCATAAAAAAATGGAGGAAAAAGTAATGAAAGTAGCAAATGAAAAAGACATAACGGTAGAAGGATGGGTCAGAGACTGGCAGAGAGATGCTCCTATGTCAAGATTTAGTACAAATTAAAATGAGAAATTTATAAGCTAGCTG
>CAJUAU010000019.1 GCA_910584645.1 uncultured Eubacterium sp. | reverse complement strand
AAGGTGCTGACCAAAGATGGGCAAAATATTTTTATTTATTTGACCCTGACATCATATAAAATAAAAAATTTGGAGGAAACACCGTGGACCATTTGGATATGTTGGAGTATAAGAGCGTTCATATTTTGCGGGAGGCATACAGTGAGCTGGGAAACCTGTGTATGCTCTGGTCGATCGGAAAGGATAGTACAGTTCTTCTCTGGCTTGCCAGAAAGGCTTTTTTTGGACATGTTCCGATTCCCCTCGTACATGTGGACACCCATTTTAAGATCAAAGAGATGATTGAATACAGAGACCGTCTGGCGGCAGAGTGGAATCTGGATATGATTTACGGAGAAAACACTGAGGCGTTGGAGAAAAAGGCTACTTTCCCGGATGGAAATGCAACCCATCTGGAGTGCTGCAAATCGCTTAAGACAGAAGCTTTGACCAATACTCTCAATGCCAGCTGGCCCCGTTACCGCTTTAATCACGGGAAGGGAGTTTATGAAAAGGATGTCAACATCGAGCCCTACACCGGTGTGATCGTCGGCGTCAGGGCAGACGAGGAAGGAAGCAGGTCCAAAGAACGGTATTTCTCGCCAAGAGATAAAAATAATGACTGGGATGTGGGAGACCAGCCGCCGGAATTCTGGAATCAGTACAAAACTGATTTTGCACCGGGCACCCATGTGCGCGTGCATCCTTTGCTGGACTGGACGGAGCTGGATATCTGGGAGTATATCGAGAGAGAAAATATTCCTGTTGTCCCATTGTATTTTGACCAAGGAAATGGAAAGCGTTACCGCTCGCTGGGGTGTGCACCCTGCACTGGTACGGTAGATTCCACAGCAAAAAATGTAAGAGAGATCATAGAAGAATTAAAAACCGGAAAATTTGCCAATATCGCTGAGAGATCCGGGCGCGCCCAGGATAAAGAGGGCGGCGGCGGTCTGGAAGAACTGCGCAAAGAAGGATACATGTGACAAAGTCTGTCATGCGGCCGGAGCAAATTTATTTGCGCCCGGACATATGACAGACGCACATCATGAGCGAAGGGCGAAGCCCGGAGCGAATGAGTTGTGCGCAGCACAGGTCACATGTATGGGTAAGATTGTCAAGAAAAGGATTGGAGCAATTGCGATATGAATAAAAAAGAAGACATGAATATAGTCATTGTCGGTCATGTGGATCACGGTAAGAGCACCCTTATGGGACGCCTGCTGGCAGATACCGGTTCCCTTCCCGAAGGAAAGTTAGAGCAGGTAAAAGAAACCTGCCGCCGAAACTCAAAGCCCTTTGAGTATGCATTTTTGCTGGATGCCCTGAAGGATGAGCAGTCCCAGGGGATCACCATTGATACGGCGAGATGTTTTTTTAAGACAGAAAAACGTGATTACATCATACTGGATGCGCCGGGGCACATTGAATTTCTGAAAAATATGATCACTGGAGCTTCCCGCGCCCAGGCGGCGCTGCTTATGATCGATGCCAAGGAGGGAGTCCAGGAAAACTCCAGGCGGCACGCTTACATGCTCTCCATGCTGGGGATCCAGCAGATCGCAGTGGTCATCAATAAGATGGATCTGGTGGATTACAGCCAGGAAATATATGAGAAGGTAAAAAAAGAATATCTTGAATTTTTAAAGCAGATCAATATTACACCGAAGTTTGTCCTTCCTGTCAGTTCCTTCCAGGGAGATAATATTGTAAAGCGGAGTGACAAAATGCCATGGTACGATGGGATGTGTATTCTGGAGGTGCTGGATGCCTTTGAATGTGAGGAAGAGCACGACAAGCAGCCCTTCCGTATGCCGGTACAGGATGTATACAAATTTACGAGAAACGGGGATGACCGGAGGATCGTGGCAGGAACTATTGAGACTGGAACGATCCGCCCGGGACAGGAGGTTATTTTCTATCCTTCCGGCAAAAAGAGCCATATCAATAAAATAGAGTCATTTAATACCGATCCCATCCAGGAGGGCAAGCCGGGCATGGCCATCGGGTTTACCATGAAAGAGCAGATTTATATAACCCGCGGGGAGATGATGGCGATCGCCGGAGAACCACAGCCCAAGACGGCATCGCGGATCACAGCTAACATTTTCTGGCTGGGAAAGAAAGATTTTGTGCCGGGTAGGTTATATTACTTGAAGATCGGCGGTGAAAAGGTCAGAGTAGAGGTGGAAGAGGTCAAGGGAGTCATTGATTCCTCTAATCTTTCCTCCACCGACACGAAGCAGGCGGTGGAGAAACATGAGGTGGCAGAGGTTATACTGAAGACCGATAAGCCGATTGCCTTTGATACAGTAAGGGAGAGCGCGGGTACGAGCCGGTTTGTTATTGTGGACAATTATGAGATCGCCGGAGGCGGAATCATAACCGAAGCGCTGGAAGATGAAGAAAGCGATATCAGAAGCAGCGCCATGCTCCGCAATTATAAATGGGAGACCGGTGAGATCAGCCTGGAGTCCAGGATTGAACATTATGCCCAGAGACCAGAGCTTATCGTGCTGACCGGGGAAAAGAATACCGGTAAGAAGGATCTGGCAAAGGCGTTGGAAAAAAGCCTGCTGGATAGTGGCAGATATGTGTACTACATGGGCATCGTATCCTATCTTTATGGTGTAGGTGCTGATACCAAGTCAGGTGGAGAAGAGGACCACAAGGAACAGATACGGCGTTTTGCCGAGGTGGCAAATCTTATGCTGGATGCCGGAATGATCCTGATCGTTACAGCTACCAGGCTGACGGAGAGCGACCGCAAGATCATGAAGGCGGTGATCCAGAAGGAAATGGATATTTTCTGGATCGGAGATGAGGTAAGTACGGATATTAAAATGGATATGAGGCTGAAGGACAGCGAATTTGATTATGAGAGAAATATCAGAAAGATCCGGACGCTTCTTAAAGATAAGGGAATCCTGTTCCGCTGATGGATCGGGGAGATGGAGAAAAGGATGGCTTCAGACAATAAAAACGAAAATATTATCTGGCATGATGGGAAAGTATCCTATGAAGACCGATGCCGGGTTCTGAATCAGAGAGGGATCGTAGTATGGTTTACCGGGCTCTCAGGATCCGGCAAGTCCACCGTGGCAGTGGAGTTAGAACACATGCTTAATAAAGCGGGAAGGGCGGTGTACCGTCTGGACGGAGACAATATCCGATGCGGTATCAATTCGGATCTCGGTTTCAGTGACGTGGACCGCAATGAAAATATCCGCCGTATCAGTGAGATCGCAGCGCTTTTTCAGGATGCAGGAGTGATCACACTGGTGTCCTTTATCTCTCCTTTCCAGGCGATGCGTCAGTTTGCCAGAGAGAGGGCAGGCGAGGGGAATTTTATAGAGGTCTACGTGAATACGGATTTTGAGACCTGCAGGCAGCGGGATCCGAAGGGATTGTACAAAAAGCAGATCCAGCAGTTTACCGGGAAGGACTCTGTCTACGAGGAACCGCTGGAGCCAGAGATCATACTGGATACAGTAGATCATACTCCTCATGAATGTGCAATGCAGATTTATGAGAGAATATGGGGAGAGAGGCATGAGTAGTTTAGTCAAAAAGCTCAAACGGGAGATAAAACGCAGGAAACGGGAACTTGAAACCGCCAGGGATGCCAGGGTGAAAAAAATCTATCACAGCAATGGCGGGACGATCACAGTCCGGACGGAGGCATGGGTGATCCGGGGGTCGGAAGCCTATGAAGAGGTTTTCCAGCGGGAACAGGCAGATTCCTTTAAGACCAATATCAGGACGAAGAAAATGTATTCTCTCGTTTCCCAGGCGAAAGACTGGTTTCTGGAACTGCAGCTGAGAAGTGAAAAGTATACCTTTAATAATATGCTGGCAGTGGTAAATCCCTTCGGGGAGGCGCCATTGACAGCTCTTGTGTTGTTTACAACACTTATGGATTACAGCGTACGTGTTACCGTGGAAGGGGACACAGAGGACACCAGCTTTATATCGGAGTATCCCCCTGCCAAGCGTCACCGCATTCCCATCCTGGGACTGTATCCGGGACGGAGCACAGAGGTTGTCATTGAACTTCTGGATGAAAACGGCCAGGTGTGTGACTGCCGGGAATTTCCACTTGTTACGGAGCCTCTTCCGGAAGACTTAAAGGATGTCATAACAGTAAAAAAGAAAAATGACCAGGCAGCATTTAAAAATATTTTGATCGCTGGCGGCATTGACATCAAACCCTGCGTGTTTGACAAAGAAGGGAAGATCCGTTATTATCTGCGGAGAAAGCCAAAAGGGTACGGTATATTTCCACTGTCGAAAGGGCGTTTTCTGTTTATGGAACGGGAAATTTCAGCCCCCTCTTTTACCAATCCCCATTCTGTCCAGATGTATGATATGGACTATCTCGGGCGGGTGGGAAGAACATATCTCGTAAAGAACGGAGCCCATCACACCGTGGAGGAAAAGACACCCGGAGGCAATATTCTGACAGCGGGAAACAGCCTGGAAGAGCATTCTGAGGATCTGATCCTGGAGCTGAACCGGGAAAATGGAGAGATTGTGCATCAGATCAAACTGGGTGATCTGTTTGATGAAACATATCAGGATATGATGGACTGGGCGCACATTAATTCAGCCTCCTATGATGAAGAGGAGGATTCCATGCTGGTATCCATGAGAAATATTCATTCTGTGGCATCCTTTGACTGGGGCCTTGATGAGATCCGGTGGATTTTAGCCGATCCCCGGTTCTGGGAGAGGACAGAAATGGCAGATAAGCTGTTAAAACCAGTGGGCGAGGTGCCATGGTTCTACCAGCAGCATGCTGTTTTTGCGGTGGAGCTGGAGGAAAAGAGGCCGGATATCAAACACATCATGGTCTTTGACAACCACTGGCACAAACGCCGGAAAGTGAAATTTTTTGATAAAGATAAATTAAGTTATATCAGCTTTTATGAGATCAACGAAAAAGAAAAGACGGTGAAATTGTATAAGCGTTTTCCCTGTCCCAAGTCCAAGATCCGCTCGAACGCTGTTTTTGATAAAGACACCAGACATCTCTATGCCATGGCAGGATCTCTGGTGCCTGAGATCGAGGAAAACCTGGGTTTGATCCGGGAATATGATTTTGATTCCATGGAAGTGCTCAGTGAGTATTATGTAAAGCCAGGCTTTTTCCGGGCCCATGAATTTTTGCCGGATATGGTGTCCCTGTCAAAGACACTGGTGAAAAATACGGATTACCTGGGCGGAGACCTGAAACGTCCCCAGCAGATGACAGAGGACGAAATAGAAGGCCTGGACTTTCAGGAAGCTCCAGGTGTAAAGGATTCTTCCGTATTTTACCGGATGCAGGAAGATCTCCTGTATATCCATGAAATGGATCATGCTATCGGAGCGGTTTATCTCCGGGGGACTGAAGGGGTCTGGAAGGTGGATTTTTCGGATACCTGGCAGACCATGAAGACCTTTGAGGATGCGGATTACCGCATCGCCATGTGGCTGGACCAGCTTCCCCTGGATCAGTATGAGTTATATATTCTGCTCCATGGTGAATTACAGAATACAGGTAAAAAGCTCACGAAGCAGAAATAGATTTTTGGCAATAATACCCTTTAGCTGCCATCGGGGAACTGGTGTTTTCAGAAAACCGGTTTCAATGGTGATAGAGGGTATTTTTTTCTCATAGACGCACCAGTCGCCAAACCCACCGGCGGGACGGGTGTCTTTGGTGTTTTCCACGAGGCGGTATCCGGTTACCCGGTGGGTAACTGCAGCCATCGAAGTAATCTGGCTTTTCAGGGAGCCATGAACATCATAGTCATAGTAGATGAGATTGCCGCGGGAGTGATAGTGTATGATCCCTAATGGGTTTGTGAGCCCATTCACGAATTCCATGAGACACCGGGTCTCCTGCTGGTCACCGGCGCTTACACCGGGGTTTCTTTTTGCCCGGTCGGGAGATTTGCCGAAGCCGCAGGGGAAATTTCGGTTCAGGTCCACGCCCCGCCCATTTTCTTTCCAGGTTTTTGCCTCCGTAGACATAGAGATACAAACGCCGTCCGGATTTGTCATCGGCAGAAAGATCACGCAGATCTCCTTCCAGAGTTCCCGGTAGCAGCCTTCGTAATGTTCCAGGTAATATTCCATGATCCGCAGGAGAAGGGTGGTATTGATGTACTCCCTGCCGTGGATCGAGGCGGTTATGACAAATTGGCCCGGGGCTTTAGAGGACCCCAGGCTGCAGGCATAAAGCTGGCGTTTGCCATGGGTGGTACCCAGTGAGTTTACCCGGAAATATTCCGGAGGATACTGTTTTTCCAGCTCCCGGATACGTTTTTCCATTGTGGTGTAAGTATAGAGAGAATTTTTTTTCATGGGATATCTGCCGGGAATAGCGAGAAACTCCGGCTGCCTTTCCTAACACAGCCCCTTGGCAGTGTTAATATCATAGGATATCTTATGCCAGAGTTTTGTGATTTATGAGCTGTGCTGTGAGGTGGGAAAAAAGACAGACGATACAAAGGGGCAGCAGATTTGCGTAACAGCAGGTAAACTCGCACAGGAGAAATGCGCCGGTGAGAGGGGCGCTGATAGCAGAAGCAAAAAAACCTGCCATACCGGCCAGAAGGAAGCAGAGGGGAGAAAAACCCGCTCCAGGAAAGAGAGCGCACAAAGCGAGACCATAGAGCTGTCCGATGCAGGCTCCGACTGTCAGCAGGGGAAATATAGTTCCGCCGGGCAGGCCGGAGCCGGAGGAGATCATGGAAAAGAGATATTTTCCAAAGAGAAGCACCAAAAGGGTGGTATAGGGAGCAGCCGGCGTTTTGAGAACAGCCAGCATATTATTTCCTGATCCCGTGATGGCGGGAAAAAAATAGCACACGACACCAGCTAATAGAAAGAGGACACTCCATAACAGGCCATGGATCCGCTTATTGTACTTTGAGAGCAGTTTTGCATATCGTTTCAGGGAAAATGCATAATATGTCCCGGTGATACCCAAAAGGACACCCAGCAGGGCTAGTGCGGGGTAATAGCAATATTGCTGCAGAGGAATGATGATTTCCAGAATGGGAGCGGTTCCATAGACCAGATGGCTGACTAGAAATGCAGACAGAGAGCCGGCAGCGATGGTCAGTGCAGATAAGGTTCTGCATCCCGGAAACTTTTCAAGGGTGAAGGCAAGACCGGACACCGGGGCGCAAAAAAGCGCAGACAGCCCCGCTCCGGCACCGGTACAATAGTATTCGGCAGGTTTAAGGCGCAGCGGATGCCGACGGAAAGACTGCAGAAAACGGCAGACCCCTTTTCCAGACATAGTTCCGATCTCTACGGCAGAGCCGGTTTTTCCCAGGGAAAAGCCCGCCAGGATACAAAGGGGAGCAGAGGTCAGTTTTACTAGAAGAACAGACCACCATCTGGCATCGGTAATGCCCCGGGCCTCTTCCAGGAAATGGGAAACGCCGCCCCCTTCTGCCTTTGGTTCCAGGCAGATGCTCCAGTAAACAAAACGGGACATAAGCAATAATCCTGCTCCCCAGGCGGCGGGATAGAGGAAACTGCCGCTGTGGAGAGAAGGGATGATTGTGTGATTAAGGGTGTTATCACAGAAATTCATGAATAAACGGAACAGGCAGATGGTCAGCCCGGAGAAGATCCCTGTGATAATCCCTGCAGATATTCTTGAAAGTATGTATTTCTTTTGTTTCATGTGAATCTCCAGGTGTTGCGTATTTTTTATTGCAATGATATGATAATACTAGGGTCAAAAGGGCAAAATACTTTTTGCCCCCATCATCATATCATAAAGTCAGTAGAATGTAAATAATGGGAAAGGATGGTGTATTATGTCAGCCGCTGGAATCATATGTGAGTACAATCCCTTTCATAAGGGACATCAGTTTCATATACAGCAGGTGCGTGAAAAAACTGGGGCAGATACGGTGGTGGCGCTGCTGAACGGTGACTTTGTCCAGCGGGGGGAGCCAGCCATTGTGGACAAATACGTCCGTACCCGCATGGCCCTTGCAGGGGGGGCAGATATGGTGTTTGAACTTCCGGTGCGCTATGGCTTGTCCAGTGCAGAGGATTTTGCCAGGGGAGGGATTCTGGCGCTGGATTCCCTATCTTTTGTAGATTATTACTGTTTCGGCAGTGAAGGAGCTCTTCAGGAGCAGCTGGAACAGGCGGGGCGCTATCTGGCGGAGGAACCGGAAGATTACAGAAAACAGCTTAGTCATCATCTTCGGAAAGGATTTTCTTTTCCCGCGGCAAGGGAACGGGCATATGCCGATTGTGTGAAGCTGACTGCGGAGGAGAGGGAGAAGCTTTTCATGCCCAATAACACACTGGGCATCGAATACATCAAGGCAGCACGCAGGCTGGAATCCTCCATGAAGCCTGTAGTGATAAGAAGACAGGGAATGGGATATCACGAGGAACTGACTGGGCAGCAGGAAGAACCGGGCTTTTTGTCAGCGACAGCAGTGCGCAGCCAGATATGGAAGGGAAACTTTGCCGGGCTGTCAGAAGAAGGGATGGATCTGTTAAAAAAAGCGCCCTGTTTTCTACACTCTGAGGATTTCTGGCAGATGTGTTCTTTTGCCATCCGGGACAGGTGGGACAGGCTGGAAGATATAAAGGATCTATCGGATGAATTAGCGAATTCCTTTCGGAAGAATTGGTATGAGGCGGTGTCACTGGATGATTTTTTGAACCGTTGCAAGACGAAGAATATGACGATGGCGAGAGTAAAACGGTGTGTGTTCCAGACCCTTCTGGGAATAGAAAAGGAATCTGGTAGTGAGGAAAACTTTCCCTATATCCGCCTGCTGGGAATGCGCCGGAGCGCGGCTGCAAAACTCAGGAGCGTAAAGAAAACGAAAGTGCTGGGCAGGCTTGCCAGAGATCTGGAGGAGCTGGATAAGAAGGGGCGGGAAAAGCTGGAGCAGGACATCAAGGCAGCGGACCTGTACCGCACTGTGGCGATGGCAGTAAGCGGACAGAGGCTGCCGGAAGAGTTTCGCCGGCAGGTGATCCTTGTGGATTAGCGGATTATCATATTGACAGGCGACACTATGGACCGGTATGTCACCGGACTGGCGCAGAATAAAACAGGGTTTAAAGCCACACCATTATTATACTGAGGAGGGAATAATATGGAGAAACGGTTGAAACAATATTTAGAATTTTACCGGAGTGCAGCTGAGGGGGAGATGGAAATCGGGGAAAGGAAGAAATTCCGCAGGGAAATGCTGGTTCAGATACAGTTTTTCCAGCATGAGAGACTTATTCATCTGATCGTGACAGTGCTTTTTGCACTGCTGGCGGTCATCACGATCCTGGCAAGCCTGATCATACAGGAGCCGGCAGTATTTCTTCTGTGCCTGATGTTTTTTGTGCTTCTGGTTCCTTACATACGGCATTATTATATTTTGGAAAATGGGGTGCAGAAGCTGTATGAGTATTATGACCGGATTGAATTATAAGTAAAACCTAAGGTATGTGCCGAGGGAAAGATATTAGTGTGTTTCAAAATACCTGCCGCAATTTGACAGTAGAATCTCCTTGTACTATCATGAGAGTGAAAATGGTTTCAAGGAGGCTGGCATGAGAAGAGGGACGGAGAGTGAACTCACTGTAATTACAAGGGCAAAGGAATTAGCTCAGTACATATTAACGGTTACGGATAAATCTCCGAAAAAGTTTCGTTTTACACTGACCAGCAGACTGCAGAATTATTCTCTGTCTGTGATCGAATCTCTGTACAAAGCCAATCATGTATTTTTAGGCAGTTCATCGCAGAGAGACCTTCAGTTTGAAAAGAGACTTACACTACAGCACGAGGCGATGACACAGCTCCGCCTTCTGTCATATCTTTCCATGGTGGCGAGAGAATGCCAGTGTATTCTTCCAAGACAGCAGGCGCAGATATCATCAAAGGTTATGGAAACCCAGCGCCTATTGTATGCCTGGATGAAGAGTGATGAAGCCAGAAAGTAACACTGGGATCCGGTTGAAGATGATTGGTGGCTCCGGTCGCCGGGCAACAATAGTAATAACGCTTCCAACGTGAATAACAATGGAAAGGTCAATACGAATGGCAACAATGTCAACAACAATAATAACGCCGCCCGGCCGGATTTGCGTGTACAACATTGCCTGAAATTATTTCCGGGGGGAAATAATCCGTGCACTCATGCAAAGGAACCAGATTCCATCCCGTAAGGGAAAACATATGCTGCCGGAAGACAGGACGGAACCTTCTTTTCTGAATTTTGGGAAATCTTTTTACAAGTGTACTAGATTTCTCCCGGCAGCCTGCATTTTTAAGAGGTATTTCCGATGGAAGAATATGAACGGGTCTATTGTTATGAAAGTCTGTACCAGGCACATAAGCTGGCGAGAAGAGGAAAACAGAACACCAGAGAAGTGATTCTTTATGAAATGACACTGTCGGAGCAGATCGAACGCCTGAGCTATCATTTAAAAGGACATACATACCGTATCCAGGGGTACCGCAAATTCCGCATCTATGATCCCAAAGAAAGAGAGATCCAGGCACTTTGTTATGGGGACCGGATCGTCCAGCACAGTTTATGTGACAATGTTCTGGGACCATACCTGGAAAAGCATCTGATCTATGATAACAGCGCCTGCCGGAAGGGAAAGGGAACTCATTTTGCCCTTGACAGACTGACGGGTTTTCTGAGAGAATATAATAGAAAATATGGAGAAAAGGGGTATATACTCAAATGTGATGTAAAAAAGTACTTTAACTCCATCGACCATATTGTCTTAAAAGAAGGGATAAGCAGAATGGCTTTGTCAGAAGACGTGAAATGGCTGCTGGAGACGATTGTGGACAGTTATGAATGCGAACCGGGAAAAGGCCTGCCCATGGGCAATCAGACCAGCCAGTGGTTTGCCCTGTACTATCTGGACGGGCTGGACCGTCTGATCAAAGAGAAACTGCGGATAAAATATTACACGAGGTATATGGATGATATGATACTGATCCACCCGGACAAAAATTATCTGAAAGAGTGCCTGCATGAGATGGAAACTTATCTGACAAAGGTACTGAAACTGGAATTCAATGAGAAGACGCAGATCCACGCCATCCGGCAGGGAGTGGATTTTCTCGGATTTCACTTCTATCTGACGGAGACGGGAAAAGTGATCCGCACCTTGCGGCAGTCAGCGAAGAAACGCCTGAAGCGCAGGCTTAGGAACTACCGCCACGCCTATGCGGAGGGAAAGATCGAACTGGAAGCCATCAGCCAGAGTGTGGCGAGCTATAAGGGACACTTAAAACATGCCCACACATATCGGCTGCAGAAAAATATATGGAAGAATTTCATACTCAGAAGAAAACATCCAGAGGAGGACTACGAACATGAAGACAAAGAGTAAACGATCACTGGCGCTGCTTCTCATCAGCGCCCTGCTGGCAGGAATTCTGCCCCTGTCCGGATCTGCTCCGGTTCAGGCGGCAGGCTATGGCCTGAACAACCCCAAAACCGATGCCGATGGCGTCACCACCTGGGACTGTATCTGGTTCGGGAACTACTGGCAGGAGGACACCAACGGGGACGGGAAGGCTGATAAAAATGATGCGAAGCAGCCGATTAAGTGGCGGGTGCTGTCGGTGGAGGGTGATGATGCGTTCCTGCTGGCAGACAAAAACATCGATGTACAGCGATATAATAAAAATTACACGGATGTCACCTGGGAGACCTGCACGATGCGCAGCTGGCTGAATGGCTACGGGGCGGAAAAGAACCAGCCGGGGGAGGACTTTCGTACGAATAACTTCCTTGACAATGCATTTTCGGCGAGTGAACAGTCAGCGATCAAGACTACAAATGTTGTAAATAATGATAACCCAGAGTATAAGACAGAAGGCGGAAACGATACATCAGACAAGGTGTATTTGCTGTCTATCGACGAGGTGACGAATCCAGAGTATGGGTTTACATCTTCTACAAGCAGTACGGATACAAGAGAAGCAGTAAATACCGCTTATGTGGCAGATGGAGGGGAGATTAAGTCAAGCAGCATGGCCAGCGCTGGAAGCGCGGATCATTGGTGGCTCCGGTCGCCGGGCTACGATAGTAATATCGCTTCCATCGTGGATAGCCTTGGAGGGGTCATTTCGGATGGCATCATTGTCGACATCAATGATTACGCCGCCCGGCCGGCTTTGCATTTAAATCTATCATCCCTCTCAAGCTGGTCATACGCTGGTACCGTAACCTCGGAAGGGGGAGAGACCGGGACAGTGACCCCGCGGCCGGGGTCTACGCTTCAGCCAGGTACGACGGAAGAGCCATCACAGACAGACGAACCGCTCTTTACATGGCCGCCGGAACCCACAGCTACCCCAAAATCACCGGAGGCTCAGGCGGCAGAAAACATCACCGCTGCCCTTCCGGACTTGGATGGCCTGGGAAGTGCAGAATTAAAAGGGCCGGAATTAAACATTTTGGGAAACCGCTTCAATCTGTTTCAGACTAAAATCGGGATGTCCCTTCCGGTGTTCAACAACACCCAGATCAACATCGACCATAAAAACCATATCGCGGAAGTGCTTCTGGGACTGGAAGGCAGCGCAGACGCATCGGTAAAAGCCGACCCTGATGATACTTACTGGAGGGAATCCTATCAGGAAGTTAAGTCTCTGGTGAAAGCCTGTGGCGGGAAGGTAGATACGACAAAGCTCTGGAACCGTTTTTCCAAACTCCGGGGCAAATTGAAGAAGATCGACGGTGAGGCGGCATTTAAGGTCAGCGGAAACGCTGCCGGTTATATCAAACTGGAGCTGGATGAAAACGACAAACCGGTCCGGCTGGTCGAGGGCGGTATTATGGCAGGGCTGGAGGCTTCCGGGAAAGTGAAGACTCCCCTCTGGTGGGTTTTTTATTCGGAGTTTGGTGTGGGAGGTTCCGTTGACGGGAAACTCACCCTTACCACAGAAAATACGAAGACGATCCAGGTGCAGGGAGAACTTGGTCTCACCATCAAACCAAGTATTTCTGTGGGAGCGGGTCTTGAAGAGGCACATATCGATGCAAAGGGTGGTCTCGAAGGGGAGATCGGTGGAAAAGTCCAGATCCCCTGGAAGTCTTTTGAGGAGTGCGTGAGTGCGTGGCTGACAGGAAAATTATTTATAAAAGTGGATACACCCGTACCGGGATTGAGAGGGGAATGGAGTTATGACCTTCCCCGGATGGAGCTCTATCCGGAGCTGGGAAAGATAGAAAAGCGGAATTTTGTGATGGAGTACGAGCGGAGCGGTTCCCCCACCAGAGAGGAAGTCGGCGAGATCAGGCGGTATGCTTCCGGCGCTGTGGACGGGGCGGAACAATCTCTCGTATATGAAAATGCCAGGCCGGAGATGGTACAGCTTTCCGACGGAAGGATTCTGATGACCTATCTCGATGATACCCTGCAGGGGGCGGAGGGACAGGCAAAGCTGATGTACCGCCTGTACAAAGACGGAACATGGAGCAGCGGAAAACCAGTAAATGCTAATACGAATCTGGACACGGCAGGTAAATTGTGCGTGTACGGAGGCAAAGCCTATGTCCTTTATGAGAACAGCCGGCAGCCGATAACGGAGCAGATGACCGAGAAGGAGATTCTGGGCTCCATGGATCTGTATGCGGCGTCCTTTGATTCCTCTCTTAACTGTTTTGGGACGCCGGTCCGTCTGGGAGAAGTATCCGGAAAAGAATCGTCATGGAAATATGGATATGATTTTGTGGCGGACGGAACATCCCTCACGGCAGTGTGGGCGGAAAACAGCGGGGGAGATGTGCTTTTAAACAGCGGGAATACAGTGTTTTATAAAAGCAGCCTTTCTGGCACGGAATGGGAGGAAAAAACCGAGATCCGTTCAGTAACCGGTGCAGTTCAGGAGTTCTGTATGTGGGAAGAAGACGGAACTCTCAGGCTTGCTTACATAAAAGACGGAAAATTATATATGGATGGGACTCTCTGTGACAACATCACAGGAAAGGCAGACAGTGTAAAAATATTTGACGGGCAGATGTATCTCCGCCTGGATGGCACGCTGCACCGTTGGGAGAATGGATCAGCGGTTTCACTGGGAACGACCTGCACCACCTCTTACCGGGTACTGGATGATACGGTATACTGGACAGAGCAGGATAATTTTAAGAGTGAGATCTATAAAAAGGAAATATCGGTCACAGGAAGACCGGTAGCCGTCACCGCAGACGGAGGTTATATAGGCGGTTTCAGTCTGTTAAAACAGCAGGACGGAGAACTGCTGTTGTCCTATACACTACAATCCGTGCATGATATGACGGGAGAGGAAAGCCCTTATGGACTGACGGTGCTGAAATCAAAGGAAGAGTTATCCAGAAATCAGGCAGAGGTGACTGGTCTCGCCTATGATATCCTCAGCTTTGTTCCGGGAGAGGATAATGATATCGCTGTAAATGTCGCCAATACGGGAACAACAGAATTGACCCAGGTAAAAGTCACGATTTCGGATGCCAGCGGAAATGTTCTTCACGAAGAAGTTGTGTCCGCCCGTATGAAACCGGGAGAGGTCCTGGAAAAGCACCTTTCGGTACGGATTCCAAAAGAACTGGCAGCGGGCAGTATCCGTGCCAGTGTGTCTGCCGGAGAGCCATTTGCTTCTGCTGATCAGGTATCGGAAACACTGGAACTGGAAACAAATGCGGCAGATCTGGAGATCACTTCCGTAGATGCGGATACGGTCTGTATCACAAATCTTTCGGACAGCCCTGCCGAACAAATAAAACTGGAAGTGAAAGATGGGGATGAAACAGGTACTCTTCTCCAGAGCAGGGATATAGAAACATTAGCTGCAGGAGAGAAGAAAACTATTTCCGTAGCAGAAGCATGGAAATCGTCAACGGTAAATACCCAGACCGGGGATCGCTATCTTCACTGTGAAGTAACCCAGAAGGCGTATGAATATACCCTTTGGAATAACAGCATCCAGCTCCAGAAGCAGGGAAGCCGGCCCCAGCCATCGGCATCTGCTGCCCCGGCGCTAACCACATCTCCAACCCCGCCGGGAGAAAAAACAGAATTGAGTAATCCAGCCACAAACAGCAGCGGCGTTACCACCTGGGACTGTATCTGGTTTGGGAACTACTGGCAGGAGGACACGAACGGGGACGGTAAGGCGGATAAAAACGATGCGAAGCAGCCGATCAAGTGGCGGGTGCTGTCGGTGGATGGTGACGATGCATTCCTGCTGGCGGATAAGAATCTGGACTGCCAGATTTACAATGATACATGTACAGATGTCACCTGGGAGACCTGCACGATGCGAAGATGGCTGAATGGTTATGGGACAGAGGTGAATAAAAATGGTAAGGACTACAGTGATAATAACTTCCTTAACAATGCATTTTCTGCGGCTGAACAGTCAGCAATAAAGACTACAAATGTTGTAAATAACTATAGTACAGTGAGCGGAAAAAATACGTCGGACAAGGTGTATCTGCTGTCGTTTGATGAGGTGACGAATCCAGAGTATGGGTTTAATTCCTCTTGGAGTGACTATGCGGAAAGTAGAAGAGCCTTGAACACTGCTTTTGCGAAAGAGCAGGGAGCATTGACAAGCACATTTGAGAAGTACGCGGGGAATGGATCTTGGTGGCTCAGGTCGCCGGGCATCAGTAGTCGTAACGCTTCCTACGTGTCTAGCAATGGTAATGTCATTACGATTGGCAACTATGTCGACTACAATCATGCTGCCGCCCGGCCGGCTTTGCATTTAAAACTTAAGGCATCGTCAGATGCCATAGCTGCTTCAAGCTGGTCATACGCTGGTACCGTTACCTCGGAAGGGGGAGAGATCCCGTCGCCAACAGAACCGGGAAATACGCAAAAGCCACAGGAGACCACTGCACCGGGAACTCCTTTCGTGGCTCCATCTGCACCGCAGCCGGGTACCCCTGTAATTTCAGCGCCAGGCATTCCGTCTGCTTCGGTAAAAAGCACGGTCGGAAAAGTATCATCCCTAAAACTCAAACAAAAGAAGCGCACCGTGACAGCTTCCTGGAAAAAACTCACTGGAGTAAAAGGTTACCAGATCTGTTACAGTACCTCGAAGAAGTGGAAGAACAAAAAACTAAAGCTGGTCACAAAAAACAAGGCCGTCATTAAGAACCTAAAAAAGAAGAAAACCTACTATTTCCGCGTCCGGGCCTACCGTCTGGAGGGGACAAAGAAAGTCTATGGGGCATGGAGCAACACGAAAAAGATTAAGATTAAGAAATAGCGGGAAAATGAATTTCACGGGAATATAAATATGGAAGAAAAGACCATCCCTTTCTGCACACCCAGTTATAAAAAAACGTGCTGTAACAGAGGGGATGGTTTTTATGTTAGCCAGTTCTTTGGCGGGATAAATAGATAAACAATCTAGTTGACAAAACCATACCTGTATGTTATGGTGATAAAAAGCATTACCATTCTTTCATTATCTGAAAATTCTTTCATTCTCAAAGAACGTCAATGCTTGATTCCAGAAAATCAGAAAAAGCAGAGAGGTTGTTTGAAAATGCGAGAAAACGGTCCTCTGCGGAACGGAGGGCAGATGAAAAAAAGAAAAGAAATACTGGCAGATCCGATTCCGGGAATGCCGGCACAGAGAAACTACAAAGACACCGTATTCCGGCTGTTGTACCGGGACAAGTCAGAACTCCTGGAGCTGTACAATGCGGTAAATGATACACAGTACACAGATCCGGAAGAGCTGGAGGCGGCGGGGCTGGAAAACGCTGTGTACATGTCCATGAAAAATGATGTATCCTGCGTGGTGGACCTGCGGCTGAACCTGTATGAGCACCAGTCCACGGTAAATCCGAACATGCCGCTGCGCGACCTGTTCTACATAGCAAAACTGTATGAAAAAATGATCCAGAAAGAAAAAAGAGACCTGTATTCGGGAAAAAGAATCCAGATTCCGTCACCGCGTTTTGTTGTATTTTACAACGGGACGGAGGAACAGCCGGAGAGGAAGATCCTGCGCCTGTCGGAATCCTTCTATCGGCAAACGGAAGAAGCCAGCCTGGAACTGACAGTACTCCAACTGAACATCAATCCAGGAAACAATGAGGAACTATTAGGAAAATGCCGTTCCCTGCATGACTACATGAAGTATGTGGAGCGGGTCCGGAGTCACAGCCGGGAGATGGATTTCCAGGAAGCAGTGGAGAGGGCAGTGTCAGAATGCATAGAAGAAGGAATCCTGGAAGAATTTCTGAGAGCCAATCGGGCGGAGGTGATCCAGATGAGCATATTTGAATATGATGAAGAACTGCATATGGCGACGGTGAGAGAAGAAGGCAGGGAGGAAGGAGCTGCATGGGGGCGTAATCTTTTGGCAGGCATGCTGGAGAGAGGTCTGTCGCCGGAAAAGATCAGTGAGCTGACCGGGGAGCCAGTGGAGACTATACGGGATGTAGCGTCTTGTTCTGATAATATTTAGATCAGTGCACAGGGAAATATAGAAAATATAAATATGAGAAAAAGAGAGGGAACAGCCCTAAAACTCAATCAGAAGCTGATCCCCAGAACAAAGCGGTGCTCAAGAAGTTCAAAAAGAAGATCAAGATGTAGAAATAGCAGGAAGACTCCCCTGTTACTTCACAACATCTCCAATCAGCCGTACCGCAGCCGCAGGACTCTCTCCGAACTGATAGCAGCCCTTCAGTTTTTCAGCGGCAGCCTGGGCGAGTTCCAGGGTGGAAGTGTGGAGACAGGCAAGGGTGTCTCCTTCGGCCACATGGTCATTGACTTTGTGACAGAGGACAATGCCGGCGGAAACATCGATGCTGTCCTCTTTCCTGCTTCGCCCGGCGCCAAGGATCCCGGCGGCAGTGCCAAAGCCTTCCGTATCCATTCCGGTGATATAGCCGGAGCGGGCAGCCTTGTATTCGTAGATGACCGATGCCTGTGGCAGGCGTTCCGGGTGTTCCATAAAGGAAGTATCGCCGCCCTGTTCACGGACCATGGCTAGGAAGGTGTTCCAGGCACGGCCGCTGTGGATGGCATCCTCTGCCTGTACTCTGGCATCCTCTACAGAAATCTCTTTTCCCAGGGAGATCATGTGGGAGGCGAGACAATAGCATACTTCCATCAGGTCAGCAGGACCATCGCCATGAAGGGCATGGATGGCTTCTTTTACCTCCAGATTATTGCCAATGGCAAAGCCAAGGGGTTCATCCATAGAAGTCAGCTGTGCTACGGTGGTTTTTCCTGCCTGTGTACCGATGGTCACCATTTTACGGGCGAGCTCCAGGGATTGCTGGTAATCTTTGATAAAGGCGCCATTTCCTGTGGTCACATCCAGCAGGATCTTATCGCTGCCCGCCGCCAGTTTTTTGCTCATGATAGAGGCGGCGATCAGAGGGATGCTGTCAACGGTGGCAGTCACGTCCCGCAGGGCATAGATCAGCTTGTCGGCGGGAGCCAGTTCCCCGGTCTGGCCGTTCAGGCAGATCCCGGTATGCTGTACCGCGTGGAAAAAATCCTCTGTGGAAAGATCAGTCCGGAAGCCGGGGATGGATTCCAGCTTGTCGATGGTCCCTCCGGTGAAGCCCAGCCCCCGGCCGCTCATTTTTGCTATGGGAATGCCGCATGATGCAGCGACGGGACCGATGATCAGCGTCGTTTTGTCGCCGACGCCGCCAGTGCTGTGTTTATCTACTTTAACCCCTGGGATGGAGGACAGGTCATTGATCTGACCAGAGTCTCTCATCGCCAGTGTCAGTGTGGTAAGTTCCCGGTCGGAAAGACCGTTGAAGCAGATCGCCATAAGCATGGCGGACATCTGGTAATCCGGGATACTGCCGTCACAGTAGCCGCGTACCATATTTTGAATATCCCTATCGGATAGTTCTCTTCCTGTTTTTTTATTGTGTATTAAATCAACAAACCGCTCCATACGATGAAAACCTCCTTTTTGTATAACTGGGAAGCCCTTTCGACCCAGCAAATGATATGAATTGCTTCGTTTTGACTCTGGTATCATAAAGTTAGTATAGCATAAAATTCCCGGATATGGTAGAATGTTCATAGTTGTTTATTTTATTTGGTAAACAGTGAAATACATATGAATGGAGGATATTATGTCAACAGATTCTATTATTGTATTGTCTGCATTTGCAGCATATTTGCTTCTGATGGTCGGGATCGGTGTTTATTCGATGAAAAAGACCAAGAGTACAGAAGACTATTTTCTGGGTGGCCGCGGGCTCAACGGATGGGTCGCTGCGCTTTCTGCCCAGGCGTCGGATATGAGTGGATGGCTGCTCATGGGGCTTCCGGGGTCCATCTATGCCATGGGAACCGGGCAGGCGTGGATCGCCATCGGGTTGTTCCTGGGTACAGTGGCAAACTGGCTGTTCATCTCCAAACCTCTCAGAAGATATACCATCGTGGCGGGGAATTCTCTGACGCTTCCAGAATTTCTGGAAAACCGGTATCATGACAAGAAGAAAGTGCTTCTTAGTATTTCGTCTCTGGTGATCGTTGTCTTTTTCCTGGTTTACACAGCTTCCGCGCTGGCATCTGGAGGAAAACTGTTTAATACAGTATTTGGTGTGGATTATCATATTTCCCTTGCTATCGGTGCGGCGGTGATCCTGGTCTATACTTTTATGGGAGGTTTCCTGGCAGTATGCACCACCGATTTTATCCAGGGTATGCTTATGCTGGTAGGGATTCTTGTGGTTCCCATCGTGGCATATGGATTTGTCAGCAGTGATTTTGTGCAGAACATACAGTCTACGGGTGTAGTAAATTATGATCATTATATGAGCCTATTTTATAACGGGGCGACAGATCAGCCATATTCTTTTGTGGAGATTCTCTCCCAGCTGGCATGGGGGCTTGGGTATTGTGGAATGCCCCACATCCTTGTCCGGTTCATGGCGGTAAAAAATGAAAAGGAACTGAAGAAATCCAGTGTGATCGCTATTGTCTGGGTATTTATTTCCCTTATTTTCGCCTGTGTGATCGGCGTGGTGGGACGGGCTTTCCTGGCTCCTGTGGTATTGGGGGCAGATGGGAATACTTCGTCGGAAAGTGTATTTATAGAGATGATCAATAAGGTATTCAATGAACATCTGGCGCTGCCCTTTATCGGGGGGATTTTCCTCTGCGGCATTCTGGCGGCGATCATGTCTACGGCGGACTCCCAGCTCTTAGTTTGTGCTTCTTCCGTGTCAAAAGATATTTATAAAAATGTGGTAAAACCGAAGGCCTCAGATAAGACGGTTCTCAAGGTCAGCCGGATCACGGTAATGATCGTAGCAGTTCTCGCTTTTCTCATCGCATGGGATCCAGACAGCAGTATTATGGGTCTGGTGTCAGATGCCTGGGCGGGACTTGGTTCTGCTTTTGGTCCTGTGGTGGTCTGTTCACTGTTCTGGAGAAGGACAAACTTTGCCGGGGCAGTTGCGGGGATTCTCTCCGGCGGGCTTACGGTGATCCTCTGGGATTACATTCCGCTGATCCATGGGGAGAAACTCTGTAATGTGACAGGGATCTACTCCCTTCTCATAGGATTTGCTGTGAGTCTTGTATGTATCGTCCTTTTCAGTCTTGCTACCAAAGCTCCATCTCAGGAGATTTTGGCAGAGTTTGAAAAAGTAAAAACTGGATCCGCAGAGTTTGAGTAAGGAACTGGGATGACTTTACATAGTTAAGACTTTTATTTCTAAATTTAAAAAAGAAAAGTATCGTAAATAGGATTGGTTTTCCATGGAAAATCAGTCCTGTTTTTTGTGTTGATTTTTGGTAAAAAGGGGTATAAAATGGGTTTGGTTTTAAATAAGGAGGAAGAAAAATGGAAGAATATGGATATTTATTGTTTATTGCCCTCGTACTGATCAGTACAAAATGTCTTGGGCTTGTGACCAAAAAATTTCATATGCCCCAGGTCGTGGGAGCGCTTGTAGCAGGTTTGATCATAGGTCCTGCCTGCCTGAATCTCTCTTCGGTACTTCTGGCAGGAGCAGAGTCCCAGAGCATGATCGGGAACCTCTCGGAGGTCGGTGTCATCGTTCTTATGTTTTCTGCGGGACTGGAGACGGATATACAGAAACTGAAAAAGAGTGGACTGGCATCTTTGGTCATTGCTCTGATGGGAGTGATCGTACCCTGTCTGGGCGGCTATCTGGTGGCATACTTTTTCACGGACGGCGGCGGTGCCGCTGCTGATCTGGTGATGTACCGCAATATCTTTATCGGAGTGATCCTTACAGCTACTTCTGTGAGCATAACGGTAGAGACACTGCGGGAGATGGGAAAACTGAATACCGATGCGGGAAACGCGATCCTGGGTGCTGCCGTGATCGATGATGTGTTAGGTATTATTGCTTTGACCATCATAACAACCCTTGGTGCTGGCGGTGAAGGCGGGCAGGGAGGTCCCAGTATCTGGATGGTGCTTCTGAAGATTATACTGTTTTTCATTTTTGCCTTTGTGGTAGCTTTTGGCGTGGGAAAACTTTATTACAAATGGACAGATGTGGAGCACAAACCATACCGCCGTTACGGGATCATAGCTTTTGCCTTCTGTCTGTTGTTTGCTTTCTGCTCTGAGTACTTTTTCAATGTGGCGGATATCACCGGGGCTTATGTGGCGGGGCTTGCCATCTCTGTCAGTCCGAAGATCCAGTACATAAGCAAGAGGTTTGAGACGGTTTCTTACATGTTTCTGTCTCCAATCTTTTTTGCCAGTATTGGTCTGGAGGTGGTTCTTCCTGAGATGTCCGGAAGGATCATCCTGTTTGCAGTTTTGCTCTGCGTTGTGGCAGTGGTAAGTAAGGTTATTGGCTGCGGCCTGGGGGCAAAGATCATGAAATATTCCAACAGGGAATGCCTTCAGATCGGAGTAGGAATGGTCTCCCGTGGAGAGGTGGCACTGATCGTTGCCAGCAAAGGAATGGCGGTGGGGCTTATGACACAGGAACTGTACGGGCCCATCATTATCACGGTGGTCATCACTACCATTGTAACGCCGATCCTATTGAAAGTCGTTTTTCGCAAATAGAAAAAACAGCATCTCACAAGTTATAAGCGTCAGCTTTGTGAGATGCTGTTTTAATTACATTTTATTCAATGCCTTGAGCTTTGCCCTCTGGAAAAAGCCTAACTTTTCCTGGGGATTCAAAAGATTATTCCGGGATCCCTTTACATCCATGATGTAGATACCACTGATCACGACCTTAAGTTCTTTTTTTACCGGGAGAAGAGGGAAGATCTTCTCGTCACACATCAGAGACATGATCTTGGGACCAATTTTTGCTTTAACGATCGGAACCTTGGAACGCTGCAGGTATTTTGGTGTGTTTTCCAGAATCACCTTTGGCAGTCCCGCCTCTTTTAGCTTCATTCGTTTTTTATCTATGACCAGTATGGATGCGGTCTGTGCGGCGGCTTCCATCTGGGACTGGGATGCTTCCTGCTTTTTCTGAAGTTTTCTTCCAATGATAGATAATACAATAAATACAATGATGAGTACAGCCAGGACGATGCCTAGTACGATCAAAAATGTTTTCATGGATTATCGTGCCTCTCTTTCTAGATATTTTCTCTGCCTGCAAAGGAATGTATGCGCAGCATAAGCACTCACGCTGTATGCATGGCATAAGCGCTCACGCTGTAAGCGCAGCATAAGCACTCACGCTGTAAGCACAGCATAAGCACTCACGCTGTAAGCACAGCATAAGCACTCACGTCGAAACCTTCGGTTTCTCCGTGTTCGTTAAACTCACATAGACGTTCTGCCACATACATTTGTCTGCAAGCAGACATGTATGTAGCAAAACGTCTGCGTTCGTGCTTATGCGTTCATTTTACCATGTTTTCCAAGAAATGAAAAGTAATTTTTGTTCAGGATCCATATTCCAAAATTCACATTTGTTATGCGGCAGGATAGGGTTTGTCGTACATTTCCTGAATGATTTCTTGTACATAGGCGCCAATATGTTTTTTCTCTTCCTTATCCAGCTGATCCGGATAAACCGGTTCGCCATATTCGATGTAAATATCCCCGCCCTTGATCCAGGGAATATTGTTTTCCAATATATTTTCTGTGTTCTTAATGCAGACAGGAATAATGGGGGCATTGGTTTTGGTGGCAATCTTCATGCTTCCCTCTTTAAAAGGAAGAAGGTGGTCTGTGGCATTGCGGGTACCCTCCGGGGCGATATAGATCGAATATCCGTCTTTGATCAGGGAGATGGCATTCAGGATCACTCCCATATTTTGTTTCATGTCGCCCCGGTCCATAAAAAGGCAGTTCAGGAAATACATCCACTGGGCGATCATGGGGAACTTTTTGATCTCAATCTTTGAAATAAACGCCACCTGTACATGATGGGCGGCAATGGATGAATATGCCAGGATGATATCATAAAAGCTCCGGTGGTTTGCCGCAAACATCACTGGCTTGTCTGTTGGAATGTGTTCCAGGCCGCAGATATGTTTTCTGCAGCCGGATAAAAACATTGTTATATTGAATACGATGCGTACGATCCGTATGGCAAATGCCGCGGCGGCTTTACTATTTATTTTCCGTACAATGCATTCCATCAGCAGAAGGGGAATGCTTATGATGCAGACAAGCAGGTAAAGAAGTATTAACAGTATCGTTCTCATGGGTTGGAATCCTTTCTCTATTGTGGGGCATTATGGTTCTGGCACAATGATCAAGCAAATTAAGATTCATTGTCCTGGGATGTGGGCGCGGACGACTCGGTAGCCGGCGGATCAGTAGGCGCCGCGGTGGGAACCGGTGTCGGGGCCGGTGTTGGTGCTGGTGGTGCCGTGGGGCTGTGTGTAGCCGGAGGTTTTGTCTGTACCGGTTTTTTTGTCTTTTTCGGTTTGTCGTTTGTCTTCTTTGGACGTGCCGGCTTTTTGGTCGGTTTTGGAGATGCGCCTGCCTTTGGTTTGACTGTCGGCTTTGGTGTCGCATATTTCACAGAATCCGGATCTTCTACGTCCACACGGGGTTTTGATTCGTTCTTGAGAGTATCGTCTTTCACGGCATCTTCCACCCCATAATACTCTTCTAAAGTCAGTTCGTTTTCATACAGATAGGTGGCGACGGCTTTTCCCACAAATCGGATATGCCAGGGCTCATAGCTGTATCCGGTGATCTCTGATTTTCCATAAGGGTAGCGGATGATAAATCCATAGAGATGGGCATTTTGTGCCAGCCACTGTCCTTCTTTCGTGTCGCCAAAACTCTGATCCAGCCGGAAATTCACGCTTCGGGCAGAGACGTCAATGGTCAGTCCGGTCTGATGTTCGCTGCTGCCAGGTTTCGCGGATACGGCATCCGTAGCCGCCTGTCCCCTGGTGGCGATATTTTTATCATAAATCTGTTTCTGCCGGGCATAAGAACGGTATCCGGATACACCATACAATTCAATATTCTCCTTTTCCCCTGCCTGGAACAGCCTTTCCAGGGCCTCCGCTGCCACTTTGCGGAGTTTTCGTTTATCCGAAGAATAAGTAAAACTAAATTTAACATTTGGCGCCACAAGATTTGGTGGAATGTAGTCTGATGGCAGTAGATATACCCGGTTTACCAGTACAGTTTTACTGCTCGGTATCGTATCCAGTGGTACGGTCCGGCTGTTTGAAAGAATAGAACTCAGATCTTCTGGCAAGAGAGAGTCCTCCTCATTGTTTTCATTTTCATTATAATAATATTCATAGGCTGCTGGTTTGTTCTTGCCGGAGTTATGCTGTGGTTCTGCCGGTTTTAGGAGTATAATACCGGACACCACAAAAAAAAGTATAATGCCAGTTAGTATATATCTCTTCATGTGTACCTCCCAAAGTTCTAACAAGCATTATACTCTTAGGTTATAGAAAAAGTCAATTGACTTTAAATATATTTTTCGGTATTTGTTTGAGGGAGCGCAGTAACAGCATTCCGATAAGCCCGCAGGAGATCAATTCGCCTGCCCCCACTGTAGCCATCAGATAGGGGATCGCATCCGGAATATCATAGGCAAACCGGAGAACCCAGGGAACGATAATGGTGTTGGCGAGGATGGGAGGCAGCGGAGCCAGCCACTCAAAGCGGCGCAGTGCGTAGGTACCCAGAGCGCCGATCAGTGTCGCCAGAGTCCCAAAGAAGATATCCAGTGGTGCGCAGCCGGTAAGGATATTACTGAGAAGACAGCCGATGGTAAGTCCCGGAATCGCGGCGGGGGTAAAAAAGGGGAGGATCGTAAGAGCCTCGGAAAATCTCACCTGGATGGCATAGTTTGCCAGTCCCAGGGCATTTGCCAGAAGTGTCAGCACGACATAGAGGGCAGCGATCATGGCTGCCTGACTTAGATACATGATTTTTTTGCTTTTCATTTTAAATTCTCCTTAGTTTTGTTTTACGTGTGGATGGTTTCGAACACACGGATCATAAAAATCAGGGGGTTTTATGCCTCTGATCATTTGGCGGCACACTCTGCCTGTGCTGCGAGGACTGCTTTGGAAAGCTGGTCGGCACATGACGTATTTTTAAAACCGCACCGGATGCCAGAGCATTTTTTAACGATCTGATCGACGGTGAGCCCATCCACGAGAATCGGGATTGCCTTAAGGTTTCCGTCACATCCGCCATAGAATTTCACATTAGTGATCACATCATCGTTTATCTCCAGATCGATCTGCTGTGAGCAGGTTCCTTTTGTACGATATGAATATTTCATCTGTTTCACCTCCTTATCTGTGATCGGCCCGGCGGCGCCGGGCATTGCTTCCCGCTGAAAAATGCTACGGATGAAAAACATTTTATATAAAATATGGAATCTTGTCAACATCTAAACTTGAACTGGTAAAAATGATATGTTATGATAGGATAAGTGATTAAAATTTAAGGAGGTTTTATCCATGGCGGAATTTAATTTGGAAGATATAGAGGAAATGAAGGTAGATCTGCAACTGGAGGACGGAAGCACGTTGGAGTGCGAGGTTATTTATATATTTGAATGGGGTGGCGACGATTATGCCGCTCTTACTCCGGTAGACGAGAGCATCGAAGAAATCTACTTTTTTGGTATTGAGATCGAAGACAAGGGGGGAGAGCCGGAGATCACACTTCTCCAGATCGATGATGAAGAAGCCCTGGAAGCCCTGGCAGATGCCTTTGATGAAATGCTGGACGAGGAAGAGTTTGGAGAAGATGAGGAAGAATCGGAAGACGATGGCAAGTGGGACGAGTTTATCAATAAGAAGCTGGACTAAAGTGTGACCAAAACAGTGAGCATAGTCATGAGGAACGGAGCAATGCGATAAGCAGTGCGGGAGTTCCGAATGGTGGAGGGCTGGTAAAGCTGCGTAGCAGCAACAGCCCGGTGTTTTTGGTCATGGAATTGTTTGTGCCGCCTGTGGCAGCATGTCTGGAAGTGTGTCTGAAAACTGCTTTCCACATGCTGTCCACCTGACATCGGCTCATAAAAGAACCCCCATTCCGTAATGGAAGGGGGTTCTTTTATGAGTGAAAAATATTTTTTGGGATCAGTATGCATTTTTATTTATAAAACCTTTGATCACTGTCAGCAGCAGGATCTTGATGTCCAGCATGACGGACCAGTTTTCGATATAATAGAGGTCGCAGTCGATGCGGAGACGGATGGAGGTATCACCCCGGTAGCCGTTGACTTGTGCCCAGCCGGTGATGCCTGGACGGACCTGGTGCTTGATCATATAACGGGGGATCTCTTCTTTGAACTTTTCAACGAAAAAGGGTCGTTCCGGCCTTGGTCCCACAAGGCTCATGTCTCCCTTGAGTACATTGAAAAACTGGGGAAGTTCGTCCAGACTTGTCTTGCGGATGAATTTTCCGATGGGGGTAACCCGCGGGTCGTCAGGAGTGGTCCAGGCTTTTTTCTCATCCGATGCCTTCTGGACCGCCATAGAGCGGAATTTGTACATCATAAAGGGTTTGCCGTGGAGACCGATCCGCTCCTGTTTGAAGATCAGTTCCCCTTCCGAGGTGGCCTTTACGATAATAGAAACTATCAGCATCGGCAGGGAAAACAGCACAATGAGTACGAGAGAACCGGCGATATCCATTGTCCGTTTTACAAATTTATTAAAAGAATTGGTGAGGGGTACATTCCGCACATGGATGACCGGAAGCCCGTCCAGATCTTCGGTATAAGGCTTGGTGGGGATGATATTGTTGTAGTCCGGTATAAATTTGGTGTGCACACCGGATTTTTCCGTAATGGCGACGATCCCCTCCAGGCGTTCATACTGGTCGATGCCCAGGGTGATGGCGATCTCGTCATAGGAATTGTCGGCAAGAACGGTCTCCAGATCGTCGATATCACCGATGACATGGACATCCCGGTAGGATTTTCCATTTCGCTTGCTGTCGTCAAGGATACCGTGGACGACGTAGCCCCATTCCGGATGGGAACAGATGCGGTCGATATAACCCTCGGCGGAACGTCCGTAGCCAATCAGGAGAATGTGTTTGAGATTGTGCCCTTTCTTGCGGAAACGGCGGAGGACCGTCGTGATGAGCAGCCGGAAAAAAAGTTCGAGAATAAAATTGATCCCCACAAATATAATGATAAAAAGACGGGCGTAGTTGCCGCTGCGGATAAAATAAAGACCTGCGGCACAATAAAAGATCCCGACAATATTAGCCTTGAAAATATTATACATCTGGGATTTGCGGCTCGTCACCCGCTTGGGATCGTACAGATGGAAAAAATAATAGGAAAATAAATAACAGGGGATCAGAAGAAACAGCAGCTGCATATATTCCTGCAGAGGTCCAAAGAAGCCCTGTGGTTCTTTTATCAATCCATAACGGATCAGGATACTGAATTCCACATCAAAACGAAGTTTGTATGCCAGTACAAAAGAAAATATCAGTATAAGTACGTCAATGATAAAACGAATGACATTAAGTAATTTTTGGTTTCCCTTTATCAATTTGAATCCTTCCTTTCGTCTTTCATGTCTGGTGACGGTTCTTTTCTAAACTGGCATGCCGCTTTCGGCGTCATCGCCAATTGCAAAAGTCCATTGCTTCAAGCTTTACTTTTGCAGAAATATATAGAATGTTAGGTAATATTTTCAAATCATATACTTATTAGATTATAAATTATTTTGCGCAATTTCACAATATAAAATTAATATATTCACAAACTAAACACATTTGATGGGTATAATGCAACTTGAGATGGGGAAAAAATACATCAAGTCAGATAATTGAACCGGGCACAGACCGCAGCTTGCAGGTAGTCCGGCGAGAAAGGACGGGATTTTCATGAACGAAGAAAATTGGAATCAGGCAGATGATCAGGGTGGATCGGAATTTTCACAAAATAGAGATTATGAAGGGACGGAACAGAGCCAGGAACCGGTGAAGGACAGCACGATCTGGCAGGCGGGGTCCGTGGATGATGGACCGCAGCCCATGCCGTCTTCGGATAATATGTATCGTTTCCAGAATGTCAGGCCGGAGGAGCCGGCAGAGAAGAAAAGCAGGGAAAAGAATTCTGGCGGAATGAAGAAAACCATCGTGGCAGCAGTGGTATTTGGTGTGGTGGCGGCGCTGTGTTTCTTTGCGCTGGTTAAGATCACCGGGGTGTGGGGCCCGGAGAAGTCCGGGGGAGGATCCATCGGAAGTGTGGAGCCTTTTAAAACGGACAACGGACTTACGGCAGTGTCCGGCGGAGCAGCAGGTCCCGGGGATGTGTCGTCGATCGTTGAAGCGGTTATGCCATCCATCGTTTCTATTACGGAGACCAGTACTGCAACATCATATTTTGGACAGAGTTATCCTACTGAGGGAGCCGGCTCTGGATTTATTGTAAAAGAAGATAACAATGAACTGCTGATCGTTACCAACAACCATGTGGTGGCAGGAGCGGACAGCATCACCGTTACATTTATCGACAATACCACGGCAAAGGCTACGGTGAAGGGGACAGATCCTACGGCAGACCTGGCAGTCATATCGGTAAAGGTTGGTGACTTAAAACAAGAGACCAAAGGGCACATCAAAGTAGCAAGCCTGGGACACTCGGAAGATGTCAAGGTGGGCCAGATGGCGATCGCCATTGGAAATGCGCTGGGTTATGGCCAGTCAGTGACAGTGGGATACATCAGTGCCAAGGACAGACAGGTAGAGGTAGGAGACGGAAATTCTTCTGGTTCTAATACTATGGTACTGCTGCAGACAGATGCGGCCATCAATCCGGGAAACAGCGGAGGGGCTCTGCTGGATGTGAACGGAAATGTCATCGGTATCAATTCTGTAAAGTACGCAGACACGAAAGTAGAAGGAATCGGGTATGCCATTCCTATGAGCGATGCGATTCCGATCATCAATGAGCTGATGAACCGCGAAGTGCTCAAAGATGAAGAGAAAGGATATCTGGGAATCACTGGCCGGACCATCAGTGAAGAGGTCAGTGAAGCATATGGTTTCCCAACCGGTGTCTATGTTTCGGAGGTATCGGAGAGCGGCGCAGCCAAGGATGCAGGCCTCAAACAGGGGGACGTCATCACAAAGATCAATGGAAACAAAGTGACCTCCATCGAGCAGGTTCAGAATAAAGTGAATAACATAAAAGCAGGGACGGAGATCACAGTGACTATTGCCAGAAGCCAGGAGGGAGAATATAAGGAACAGGATGTCAAGGTGGTCCTGAAGAGTTCCGAGACACTGGGTGAGCTAGATGATGGAACCCAGAACGACAGGAATGGCGGCAATCCTTTCGGATACGGAAACGATTCCTATGGTGGAGACCAGATCGTTCCATGGTAATATTTTTGAAGAGTGGCTTTGACGAATACAAGAAAATATAGTATGATTGGTTTTGGGATAGGTTTTCCCCCAACCCTGGATTCAGATGAATGGAACTGTTATCTTTTGGGATAGCAGTTCCTTTTGAACTTCAATTATCGAGAACGGAGGATTATTTTGAGCGAGGATATTACAAAGACAGATCAGATAGATCATACAAATGACCGGGATGGTTACAACCGCGTATGTTATCTCTGCCACAGAACAGAAGATAAGGTGGAGAAAATGATCACCATTCCCAATAATATATGTATTTGCTCCGACTGTATGCAGAAGACCTTTGATCAGATCGGTATTCAGGGAATGCCGAATCTGAATGGGATGCCCAATATACCAGGAGTTGAGTTTATTAATTTTGCGGGGCCTTTTGCCGGGATGCCGGAGGAGATGCAGGCAAAACATTCCGTCAAACCGAAAAAAAAGAAAGCAAGGGCGAATGAGCCGGTGCTGGATATACACCGTCTTCCGGCGCCGCATGTCATCAAGGGAAATCTGGATGAGTATGTGATGGGGCAGGAACAGGCAAAAAAAGTGATATCTGTAGGCGTATATAACCACTACAAGCGTATTATAGCCATGAAAGAGGTAGAGAAGGCGGAGCTGGAAGGGGACGACCATGTGCTGGCCAGCGATGTGGAGATCGAAAAGTCCAATATGCTCATGCTGGGACCTACTGGCAGCGGCAAGACTTATCTGGTGAAAACGCTGGCAAAGCTTCTTCACGTGCCGCTGGCGATCACAGATGCCACTGCGCTGACAGAAGCAGGCTATATCGGAGACGACGTGGAAAGCGTGATCTCCAAGCTTCTTGCCAATGCGGATAATGACGTGGAACGGGCAGAGTGCGGTATCGTCTATATCGATGAGATAGATAAGCTTGCCAAAAAGGAAAATGCCAACCAGAGAGACGTCAGCGGTGAATCTGTACAGCAGGCGCTGCTGAAGCTGCTGGAAGGCGCCGATGTGGAAGTTCCTGTGGGGGCGACCAATAAGAATGCCATGGTTCCGATGACTACCGTGAATACGAGCCATATTTTATTTATCTGTGGCGGCGCTTTTCCAGGTCTGGAGGAAATCATCAAAAAAAGGCTGACAAAGCATGGAAGCATGGGCTTTGGCTCAGACCTGAAAGACCGATTTGACAACGATAAGGATATCTTTTCCCATGTGGAAACAGAAGATATCCGTTCTTACGGCCTCATTCCGGAGTTTATCGGAAGGCTTCCCATTATATACTCACTGGAAGAGATGGACGAACGGCTTTTGGTGAAAGTTCTGACGGAGCCGAAGAATGCCGTGATCAAGCAGTACCAGAAGCTCCTTGCCATGGATGAGGTAAAACTGGAGTTTGAGGATCCGGCGATACTCGCCATTGCGGCTAAGGCAATGAAGAAGAAAACAGGAGCCAGGGCGCTCCGCTCCATCATCGAGGATCTTATGCTGGACATTATGTATGAGATCCCCAAGGACGACATGATCGGCAGAGTGACCATAACAAAAGAATATATTGAGGGAACCGGCGCTCCGAAGATTGAGATGCGGGGCAACGGATAATTTGTGAAAACCAGCATATCATATAGTAATTGTGGCTTTTTTCAGGAGATTCGTTATGACATGCAAGGAGGCAATTTATTCAGATAATGTGCTGGATTACATTTTGAGTTATTATCGTGAAACCCAGGTTATCCAGCAGCGTTATGATCCCATCTGTATTACGGAGATAGATGATTACAGAGCGGTGATCTATAAGGAAGAAGAAAAAATAAACAGCGAGAGCATAGGCAGGTTTGGCTATGGTGCGATTCCCCATGTGTACGGGCTGATGTCGGAAGAGGCACTGGAGGCGACAGGGGTTTTAAAGATACGCAGGCAGCCTTATCTGGACCTGTACGGACAGAATTTCCTTGTTGGTATTGTGGACACCGGCATTGATTTTACCCATGAGGTATTTATCAATGCGGACAATACAACAAGGATTTATTCTATTTGGGACCAGACGATCCGGGATGGAAATACACCGGCAGATTTTGAGTACGGCAGGGAGTATACCGAGGAGGAGATCAATGCTGCTCTGGCAGATGAGGAACCGTTATCAAGGATCCCCTCCCGGGATGATAATGGCCACGGCACCTTTCTGGCAGGACTGGCGGCGGGAAATGAAATGCCGGAAAAGGATTTTTCCGGAGTGGTTCCCCTTTCCCAGCTTGTGGTAGTCAAATGCAAGGAAGCAAAGAGCAGCTATCGTGAGTTCTACCGTGTTCCCTGTAACACGCCCTGTTATCAGGAAAACGATATCATGTGCGGGATCTCATATATTCTGCGAAAAGCAAGAGATCTCGGCAAGCAGGTGGTGATCTGTATTGGGATGGGCACAAACATGGGAAATCATGAAGGAGAGACTCCTCTCTGCAATATGATCGATTATCTGAATATGCTGCCGGGGGTCAGTATCGTTACCTGCGCTGGAAATGAGGGGAACGCCGGACATCATTATCTGATCACCCAGGAATACGAGGAGATTTCTATCAATGTCGAAAAGTCATCCCTGGGATTTGTGGCGGAGCTCTGGTGGAGGACACCGGGAACCCTTCAGTTTGACGTGGTATCTCCGGGGGGAAATACTCTTGGAATTACCCGGGCGGCGGCTTATGTCCGGGAAAGACACCGGTTTGTCGTGGAAAATACCACGCTGGAGGTGATCGGTGGGGAAATACAGCAGCAGACCAGGGATCAGGTGATCATGTTCCGGTTTGAAAACAGCAAAGAAGGGGTCTGGAAGATCCGGATATATACCACCGAGCCGAATATCCGGTATCATATGTGGCTTCCTATTACCCAGTTTCTCGCCGGGGAAACTTATTTTGTAAAGCCGGATCCGGACATTACGATCTGTGAGCCGGGGAACAGCCGGCGTTCCATCTGTATGTCTGCCTACAATCCCGTGGATGAGGCATTTTTTATCCAGGCCAGCCGGGGATTTACCCCTAATGGGACCATTAAGCCGGATGTGACAGCACCGGGCGTAAATATTTATGGCCCCCTTCCGAAGAACAATTATGGGACGATGACGGGAACCAGCGTGGCGGCGGCGATCACTACAGGAATTGCGGCGCTGTTCATGCAGGAATATTCCGAGTATATTATCAGTGGAAATTCGGTCAGGGAGCTTTTGATCCGGGGAGCCGAAAGGCGGGGAGAAGAATTTCCCAGCCGGGAATGGGGCTATGGTACGGTGGATGCCTATGAGAGCATTACTTTTGAATAGACAGAGTATTTTAGGTTTTAGTATTGATTATGGAAGGATTTTGCTATATAATATTTTCGTAAATTATTAATAAATTTTTAGTTATCCGACTAAAAATTTTTTGTTATCCGACTAAGGAGGAGAAAAAATGAAGATCAACTTTAAGAAAATTATGGCTTATGTACTTACATTGGCTGTAATTTCGACAATCGTGCTTGATTTCTCCGCTGTGGATGTGCAGGCGGCTAAGAAGTATGTCAAATCTCTTAGCGTTTCAAAGTCTGTTACGGTCAATGCGGGAAAGACAAAAACGATCAAGGCGAAAGTGAAAGCTGTTAAGAAAGCAAGTACCAAGATTAAAGCCAGATCCAGCAAGAAGTCAATCGCTTCTGTCAAAGTATCCGGGAAAAAGATCAAAATTACCGGAAAGAAGCCAGGAAAAGCTGTGATCACGGTACAAACTGCTGCCAAAGGTAAAAAAGGCAAAGTACTCAAGAAAAAGATCAAGGTAACTGTGAAGGGTGAACAAAAACCGCCGGCGCCTGTTCCGACGCCAGTGCCGGTACCAAAGGCTTCATCAGGGCCTGCTCCCTCTGTGCCAGCAGCGCAGACCATCACCCTCAACAAGACCAATGTTACCATTGTCCGGTCGCAGGGGCTTCAGCTGACAGCTGTGGCAGTTCCGGCAGGGACAGTTCAATGGAGCAGTTCCAATCCGTCGGTGGCGGCAGTAAATGCTTCTGGATATGTGACGGGTATTGCAGCGGGAACGGCAGAGATCAAGGCAGCTATAGGAAGTGTTTCTGCAGTCTGCCAGGTGATCGTGGCAGAGATGAAATATAATGTAAAATCCATCAGCGCCATCAATACAGATGAGGGTACGATCTCTGTAACCTTTGCAGAGACTGCAGATCCTTCTATACTGGCAGGAACAACGATCTGTGTGTCAAAGGGTGATCTCCGGGCGACAGCAGTATTTAAGAAGCTTAGTGATGATGGAAAAAGCGCTGTATATGAGTTTTCCAAAGAAGAGCTGTCAAAGATACAATCGGGAAATTATAAAATTGAATCCGATAATATGAACATTGATGAGGAAAATGCAACGACAAGTGCCCGTGTGGATATCAAAGGTTCCTCGGTGAAAGGACTTGTGTACTACAAGGATTTTGCCGGAGATGTATTCCGCATCAAAGATGCCTCGATCACCATTAATGGTGAGAGTGTCCAGTCAAATGAAAAAGGATTTTATCAAAAGGGCGTTCCCGGAGATAAATATAATGCTGTTGTGAAAGCAAAAGGCTTCTTTGATGAAACCAAAGAAGGCATAATTGTAAGTGCCAATAAAGCCTCTGCTTATAATTTCAGCATGGAACCATACGACGTGGAAAAAGTTTATCTTTACGGAACAGTATCCAAAGAGGGGGATTCCACAACGGTCATAAGCGGGGCAAAAGTATCCCTGTATGAGATCCAGGATGGAAAAGAAACACTAAAGTCCGTAGTAAATACAGACAGCAATGGAAAATTTGTATTTGCTAACAGCGATGCTGATTTTACAAAATTTGAAGTGGAAGCCGGATCTTACCGGAGATTTACATATGCCCTGGGCATGAATAAAAAGAGCCAGTACCGTGTAGAGATACACAAAGACCTGTCCGCTTCCAACCTGATGGATGTATATGAGCCTTATGTTTCCAAATCCTTTGAGCTTGGCTCTGCAAGGGGGATCAATGTGGGAACTGCCATGAAGAAGGTTGAGCCGTTAAGTGAAATGACTATGCAGCTTACCTGGGATGGGGATCTTAGTTCCAAGGGTGATGTAGAGATCTCTCTTCTTGCAACAGATGGGAAAACCTTATTAAATAAGAAGAAGCTGGAGATCGAGGATTCTTACTTTAAGGATGAAAAGGCCCGGAAAGAGATGAAGAGCGGGGCATTCAAGCTGATTGAAAAAGAATTTTTCGATGCCTCTACCAATAAAAAACCCACCCTTCCAAAAGGAACCTATTATCTGGTTGTAAAGACGCTGGATGAAAAAGGAACGGTGATCGACTCTATCGTTGTATGTCCAGTGGAAGTTGTGCCAGGACAGAGAGCAGATGCCAAACCTGGGAAGGTGCTGGCGAGTATGCAGAAAAGTATTATATATAGTGTTGAGCTATCAAATGAGTTTGGCCAGACAGCCCTGGCAAATCAGGGAGAACAGCTGAACACGGTAGTAGACAATAAGGGTACTCTTTCTACGGCTCCGGTTACATTCAGCTCGAATATTTATGAAGTGGTAGATGGCGTCAATGTATTGATCAACTCCACTCCTGCAAACAGTCTGGAGAAATCCAATGATGTATTTACTCATTCCTATCTTCAGGATAATCTTGGAAAAGATAAAGAGTACTATGTAGAAACGAAAAAATCCCATATTATAAATGGAGACAGGAAGTTCGGTACCCAGGACACCAAGGTTGTAAATGTGGAGTTCAAAGCGGCAGCGAATGTGACGAATATAAAATTCAAGGATGCGCAGTGTTTTATTGATAAGCTGAATACAGACAATGATAACAATGCCTCCACCAGCGAGCGGATCCATGTGAATGCGATTAAGATCAATGTAAAGCCGGCGGATAAAAATGAAGCGCCTGTTACCAGGACGATTCCTGTAGACAAAGAGTATACGGTGAGCCAGCTGGTACAGAATGGGGTTGCTGTGGATCATGTCGAGGCCAAAGGTCTCCCGGTAGGAGAATATACAGTAGAGTTTGATTTTGCAAACTTTAAACTTGACTCAGAATATTCAGAAGACCGCGGAGAATCGGTTATTGATTTTCAGAATGCAGCCCTGGAATGTGATGCCAGATATGAAAAAGTGTATCCGACGACACTGAGCGGAGTAGTTGCATATTCCGATACCAGCAGGAAGATGCCTGCAAATGGTGTTGCCGTACTCTATACATCCGACTTTAAGGAAATTGTGGCAGCAGCTGATTTTGAAGAATCAGACGGCCAGACCGTTTATTCCCTGGAAGACGGAGTGGACGGAAACTTCGAGGGAGGCAGCTATAAGCTTCTGCTTCGTGGTGAGGGCATAGATTACACGGTAAAAGATGTCACCATCGCGGCCAACGAAGTAAAGAAGAATATTGATTTCAGGGATCTTGAGGTCGGCGGAAGTACAAGTATGAAACCGATGATCAAGACCAACACGGGAACCGGACTGGATGCAAGCGCCCAGGCGGTGGCATATGATAAATATTATATCGATCCATGGAGTGATGCGGTAGATTATTATGCATACCGCTGTCTGTTGGGAAGTGATTTTGACGGAAGTTTTGAACTGGAACGTGTGTCAGGAAGCGACAAGTCCTGGATCCGGGAGAATATGTCCAAAGGAGATTATAAGCTGATCGTGGATTCGGATATAACGGACCTGGCAGCTTTCGAGATAACCTTAAGAAATACCTATGAGGATGAACTTACAGTAAACTTCACTACCTATGACAACCTTGTCCGTATCAATCTTGTTCTCTCCAACAAAGGAGAGGGCGGGGCTGCATTTACCAAGGGGCAGCTGGATTATGTGACGGCAGAAAGCGATGACGGAACCGTATCCTATGACGGATATATTTTCAGAAGCAAAGTAGAAGATGATGCCAGCTATTTCTATGTACCGAAGGGAAAAGCTTATAAGATCACAGTATATTCCGATAAGAACTATGTAGTTTCCGAATCTAAGATCGCACAGTATAATGAATCGGAAAATATTTATCTCGTCTGTCAGGCGGCGAAGCAGTAAAGAAACAAAACAGAAAAAGTTTAACATAGTAAAGGCAGAGGATACCGCAGAGATGTGGGGTCTCTGCCTTTCTTCTTGCGCGTTTTGCTGAAAGTGGTTATAATGGAAGACAGGATATTCAGAAGGAGGAGACAGAGATGATTTCAAAACAGATGGAAAAACTGGTCCAGGGAAGTTCTGTGATACGTGCCATGTTTGAAGAGGGAAAGAAACTGGCGGAGAAATATGGCGCTGAGAATGTCTATGATTTCAGCCTGGGAAATCCCAGTGTGGAACCGCCGGAGGAAGTAAAGCAGGCGATGCTGGATGTGATCCGGGAAGAAGAGCCTGGCACACTTCACGGTTATATGAGCAATTCCGGATTTGAGGATGTGAGGGACCGGATCGCCGGTCATTTGAACCGGAATTTTGATACTCATTTTACCAGGGATGATATAGTCATGACTGTGGGAGCTGCCGGCGGCTTAAATGTGATACTGAAAACCCTTCTCGATCCCGGTGATGAGGTCATCGTCTTTGCTCCATTTTTCGGAGAATATAACAATTACGTGGCAAATGCAGGCGGCAGGGTGGTTGTGGTTCCACCAGATACCAGCACTTTTATGCCGAACCTGGAAGAACTCGAAAAGCGGATCAGCCAGAAGACCAGAGCTGTCCTGATCAATACTCCAAATAACCCGACGGGGGTTGTGTACTCCCGGCGGACACTGAAAGATCTGGCGGCGGTCCTGGAAAAGAAACAGAAGGAATTTGGAACGGATATTTATCTGATCTCTGATGAGCCTTACCGGGAGCTGGTTTACGGAGACGTAGAAGTGCCCTATGTGACAAAATATTATGACAATACCATAGTAGGTTACTCATATAGCAAATCCCTTTCCCTTCCGGGGGAGCGTATCGGTTATCTGGTTATTCCGGAAGAGGCGGCAGATCATGAACAAGTGGCGGCAGCTGCCAATGTTGCTACCCGGATCCTGGGTTTTGTGAATGCCCCTTCCTTTCAGCAGAAGGTCATAGCCCGCTGTGTGGACGCCAAAGTGGATGTGGCGGTATATGATAAAAACCGCAGGCTGCTGGTGGAAAAACTGAGAAGTTATGGTTATGAGTGCGCCAGTCCCGACGGAGCTTTTTATCTCTTCGTTAAGTCACTGGAGCCGGATGACAGTGCCTTTGTGGCAAAAGCCAAGGAGTTTAACCTCCTGCTGGTGCCGGGAAGTTCATTTGCCTGTCCCGGTTATGTAAGGATCGCTTACTGTGTGGATCATGACATGATCCTTCGTTCCCTGCCAGCCTTTGAAAAACTGGCGGAAGTTTACCGATAGGAGGAAGAGAGTGTGAATACTACAAAAAAATGGGTCGCCAACGTCCGGAAAGTGACACCCTATGTTCCGGGTGAGCAGCCTCAGGAAAAAAATATCATTAAGCTGAATACCAATGAGAATCCATATCCACCCTCTCCCAGAGTGTTTGAGGCGCACCGGAAGATGGAGGTGGGCCGTTTTGCCCTGTACCCGGAGCTTTCTGCTGCCTCCCTTACCGCTGCGCTGGCGGAATATCATGATATTTCAAATAAAGAAGTTTTTGTGGGTGTCGGTTCGGACGACGTGCTGTCCCTGGCATTTCTTACTTTCTTCAATTCCAGTAAGCCGGTACTGTTTCCTGATATCACCTATTCTTTTTACCCTGTGTGGGCTGAGGTCTACCGGATCCCTTATGAGTGCCCTGCCCTCAGAGAGGATTTTACTATTGATCCGGAGGATTACAAAGGGGAAAACGGCGGTGTGGTCATCGCAAATCCTAATGCCCCTACATCAATTTCCATGTCAGCTGCCCAGGTGGAGGAGATCATTCAGGCAAATCCAGAGGTTGTGGTGATCATCGATGAGGCATATGTGGATTTCGGCGGAGAGACAGTACTTCCCCTGATCCGGAAATACGATAACCTGCTGGTGGTACGCACCTACTCGAAATCCCGCTCCATGGCGGGGATGCGCATCGGCTATGCCCTGGGAAATGAAGCGCTGATCCAGGCGATGAATGACGTAAAGGAATCCATCAATTCCTATACCATGAATACGGAGTCCATCTGTATAGGGGCAGCCTCCCTGGAGGATGAGGAATATTTCCGGGAAAATCTGAAAAAGGTGGTGGCGACCAGGGAGAGGACGAAAAAAGCGATGGAGTCCATGGGATTTGACGTGAAAGAATCCTGCACCAATTTTTTATTTGCCGCCCATGAATCGGTTCCGGCAAAAAAAATATTTGAAGCGCTGAAATGCCGGGGAATCTATGTGAGGTATTTTAATAAAGAAAAGATCAACAACTATCTCCGCATCACCATAGGGACGGAGGAGCAGATGGAGTTGTTTCTGCGGGCGGTGAAAGAGATTTTATCTTGAGAGATCAGGAGCGTTTTTCGGAACGCTCTTTTTTCTTTTCCATATAATAGTGTTAAAATTAAACGGCGGGGTAAAACTGCGATGCGGGAGAGAAGAGAGATCGAAGGAATTGATGTGAGCCATTGGGAGGGAGACATTGACTTTCGGGAGGTAAAACGGGACGGCATACGGTTTGTCTATATTAAGTCCAGCGAGGGAGATACCTATATCGATCCGGATTTTGAGCGCAACTACCGGGAGGCGAGAAAGGCGAGGCTGAAGATCGGGTTTTATCACTATGTGACAGCACGGACAGTAGAGGCTGCGAGAAACGAGGCGAGGCACTTTGCGGAGGTGATCCAGGGGAAGAGATACCAGGGCCGGCCGGTCATGGATTTTGAATCCTTCGGCAGTCTTTCCAGGGAACAGATCAATGAGATTTCTCTTGCCTTTCTGCAGGAGGTGAGGGAGGCCACAGGTAAGCCGGTGGCGATCTACAGTGATGCCAATAATGCCAAAAATATTTTTGATGTAAGGCTGTCTGTATATCCTCTCTGGATCGCTCAGTATGGGATTTCTCATCCTGACATGCAGAACCACTGGAGACAGTGGAGCGGCTGGCAGTATACGGACCGGGGACGTGTCCGGGGCATCAGCGGCACCGTGGACCGGGATGTTTTCACAGAGGAGATGCTGGTGTTCCGGGGAGCTGTGATGAAGGATAAAAATGAAGAAGACTGCGATTAGAAAGACCTGGATGGAAACGCAGGTATGGATATAAAAAGAGCAGGGTTATCTGTTTGTGTGCCACAAAGATAACCCTGCTCTTTTTGTACTGTAATAAGCCATACTGGGCTAGCTGGATTTGAACCAGCGAATGTAGGAGTCAAAGTCCTATGCCTTACCCCTTGGCGATAGCCCAACATCCTACATTAATGATAGGAAAGGGTGGGTAATGGGATTCGAACCCACGGCCTTCAGAGCCACAATCTGACGCGCTAACCAACTGCGCTATACCCACCATATAAGATTAATCGTGTCAGGAGGGATTCGAACCCCCGACCCACGGCTTAGAAGGCCGTTGCTCTATCCAGCTGAGCTACTGACACACAATCTGTCTGAATAAGTACTGACAAATCAGTACCCTAAAAATACTATCATAAAAAAATGGACATGTCAAGAAAAAATTTAAAGGATTTCCATAGCTGAATCCCCTCTGCCCGCCCAGGGGCAAAATTGCTTCCTTGCCAGGTGCCGCCAGTTTTGGAGTCCGGGCATAGAAAAAAGCGGGTGATGGGAATCGAACCCACGTATCCAGCTTGGAAGGCTGGTGTTCTACCATTGAACTACACCCGCATGTACTGCTGTAGAAACAAAATTCACAGCATAATATATATTTTTAGAAGAAAGGCTGATGCCTTATGAATCGGGGTGACAGGATTTGAACCTGCGGCCTCCTGAACCCAAATCAGGCGCTCTAGCCAAGCTGAGCCACACCCCGATGAGTGTTGCTCGTCACAACGCAAAACCTATTATATTATAGCATGAAACAAATGTCAACAACTTTTTGCAAAAAAATTGAAAAAATAGTTGGAAATTCTTTTAAAAATGATTGACTTGTGAAGATATTTATAAGAAAATAGGTATAAATACAGTTTTGAGATGGGAACATAAATGTTCCTGGAAATGAGGATAATATGCTAAAAACAGGTATAAGAGGAAAAGAGACATTAATGGTTGATGAGACTAATACGGCGAAGGCCATGGGGAGCGGCACGCTGGATGTATTTGCCACGCCGGCGATGACGGCACTGATGGAGAAGACAGCATGGAAAAGTGTTGCCGGAGAGCTGGAGGAGGGCTGCGGTACCGTGGGAATCCGTTTGGACATCACCCACGATGCCCCCACACCGCTGGGGATGAAAGTGACCTGTGAGAGTGTGCTCACCGGCATTGATGGCAGAAAGCTTACCTTTGAGGTTGAGGTACGGGATGAGCGTGGGAAGATCGGAAGCGGAGTGCACGAAAGATTTGTTATCGACAATAAAAGATTCCAGGAAAAGGCGGACCGGAAATAGCCTGGTGGGTGCCGTCCAGACTACGGCGTGCCTTGAGGAAAAAATGATACGGGGAAGGAGAAACGTGAGAAAATGAAACAGTGCAAAAAGTATATGCGTTTTCTGATTCTTGGACTGCTGGCGTCAGCCATTCTGTTGACGGGCTGCGGCAGCAAAAAGGAAGCAGACAGCGAAGGGCAGGCGATCCAGAAGGTGGACGACCTTGCGGGAAAGAAGATCGGAGTCCAGCTTGGAACTACGGGAGATATCTATGCCTCGGATTACGAAGAGGAAGGCAGTACTGTAGAGCGTTATAACAAGGCAGCAGACGCTGTGCAGGCGCTGAAGCTGGGAAAGATCGACTGCATTATCCTGGATGAGAACCCGGCAAAAAAATTTGTGGAGACCAGCGGGGATCTGCGGATTCTGGAAGAAGAGTTTGCGGTGGAAGAATACGCTATCTGTATTTCCAAAGAAAATGCGGAATTGAAAGAAAAGATCAATGGGGCGATTTCCCAGATCAAAGAGGACGGGACGCTGGATCAGATCGTAAAAAATTACATAGGCGATGAAACCAGGGGAAAGTACAAATACGAACCGTCTAAAGATCTTAAGCGTGCCAATGGCACCCTGACCATGGCGACTAACGCTGCCTTTGAACCCTATGAGTTTATGCAGAATGGGGAGATCACGGGCATTGATGTGGATATGGCGTGGGCAGTCTGTGACATTCTGGATATGGAACTAAAGATTGAAAATATTGAGTTCGATGCCATCATCAACGCGGTACAGTCCGGAAAAGCGGATGTGGGCATCGCGGGAATGACCGTGACGGAGGACCGCCTGAAAAGCATTGATTTTACCCAGACTTATACTACAGCTACCCAGGTGATCATTCTGAGAGCTGGGAACACTTCCAAGACGGCAGGATTCCTGGAAAAACTGAACAATAATTTTGTGAAAGAAAACCGCTGGAAATACATAACCCAGGGACTTCGGACGACGCTTTGCATCAGTTTCTTTGCGGTGCTGATCGGTATTGTCCTTGGATTCCTGATCGCGATCCTCCGCAGCACCTGTGACAAGACCGGAAAGGCAAAGCTGCTGAATTGGATACTGAGGGCATATCTGACGGTGATCCGTGGAACGCCGGCGATGATACAGCTTTTGATCATATATTATGTAATATTTGCCTCCTCGGATATCAATAAAGTAGTGGTGGCGGTGATCGCTTTCGGCGTGAATTCCTCTGCCTATATCGCAGAGATCGTCCGTTCCGGGATCATGTCCATTGATGCGGGGCAGCTGGAAGCGGGACGGAGCCTGGGATTTACCTATGCCCAGTCCATGTGGTATTTCATTCTGCCCCAGGCATTTAAGAATGTATTGCCGCCGCTGGCCAATGAGTTTATCGTGCTGATCAAGGAGACATCCATATCCGGTTATATCGGGATCGTAGATCTCACCAGGGGCGGTGATTATATCCGCAGCCGGACTTATGAGGCATTTCTGCCGCTGATCGCCGTGGCGCTGGTATATCTTATCATCGTCATGATACTGACGTGGCTGGTAGGAAGAATGGAGAGGAGGCTGAAGAGAAATGAGCGCTGAGTTACAGGAAATGATCAAGGTCAATAATCTCAAAAAAGAATTTAAGGACAATAAAGTATTGCAGGGGATCACAACAGAGATCCACCGGGGAGAAGTGGTGGTTATCATTGGTCCCTCCGGATGCGGCAAGTCTACTTTTCTCCGCTGCCTGAATCTTCTGGAGCAGCCAACAGAAGGCGAGATTTTTCTGGATGGGACGGAGCTGACAGCAGCCGGGACAGATATCAATAAGGAGCGTCAGAAGATGATGATGGTCTTCCAGCACTTCAATCTGTTTCCCCATATGACGATACTTGAAAACATCTGTGTCGGTCCGATTCGGCTTTTGAAAAAGAGCCGGGAAGAGGCGAAAAAGAAAGCGGAGGAATTGCTGCGCCGGACAGGGCTTCTGGATAAGGCGGAAACTTATCCCAACCAGCTGTCTGGCGGTCAGAAGCAGAGGGTAGCGATCTGCCGGGCACTGGCGATGGATCCAGAGGTCATCCTGTTTGACGAGCCCACCTCCGCTCTGGATCCGGAGATGGTGGGAGAGGTTCTGGATGTGATGAAGGAACTTGCTACCAGCGGGATCACAATGATATGTGTAACCCATGAAATGGGATTTGCCAGAGAGGTGGCCAGCCGGGTGCTGTTTATGGATGGCGGCGTCATTGCAGAGGACGGGACGCCGGAAGAAGTGTTTGACCATCCGAAGAACGGGCGGCTGAAAGAATTTTTGTCTAAAATACTTTGATCAGGAGACGTGTATGCGCTACTATATATCCGATCTGCATTTTTTTCATGAAAATCTGAACCAGCGCCTGGACTGCCGGGGATTTGAATCGGCAGAGGCCATGAATGAGTATATGCTGGGGCAGTGGAACCGGAAAGTAGGCGACGGGGATGAGGTGGTGATCCTGGGAGACGTTTCGGCGGGCAGTGCAGAACAGACCAATGACATATTGGGACGCCTGAGGGGGCGTCTTATGCTGATCGAGGGAAATCATGACCATTTTCTGCGACACCGCAAATTTGACCGCAGCCTGTTTGAGTGGGTGAAACCCTATGAGGAGCTGCGGGATAACAAGCGCAAAGTGGTGCTCTGCCACTATCCCGTCTTCTGCTATAATGGCCAGTACCGTCTGGATGATGAGGGGAGACCCAGGACATACATGCTTTATGGCCATGTCCACAATTCCCAGGATGAGATCCTGGTCAATGATTTTATCCGGCAGACGGCGGCCACAAAGGTGAGGTCCAGATATGTGGATAAGCCGGAACCGATCCCCTGCAACATGATCAATTGTTTTTGTATGTTCTCAGATTATATGCCCCTGACACTGGATGAGTGGATCGAAGTGGACGCAGAACGAAGGCGGCGGATGTCTTAGAGAAAAATCTCTCATAAGTCGAACTTGCACCGGGGATCAAAGTTGTGCTATACTATGTAAGGTTGCAAAAAAATAATAGGAAAGGAGGGAGAGGATGTTTGGAAAGCGTAAACTGACCGAAGCGGTAGCTTTTGTGGATTATGAACACTGGTTTTACGGATACATGAATCAATTTCAGATGAAACCTAATGTTGAGCAATGGCTCGCAGAGTTAAAACAGGATTTTAAGATAAAGAATTTATATATCTTTGGAGATTTTTCAGAACCTAATATTGAACATGAGATGAACCGCCTGAAAAAAATAACGTCTGGAATAGTTCATACAGCCAGCGAAAAACTGGGCATTGATAAAGATTTTACAGATGTGATCATTCTGGATCATATTTATCGTTATGCAGCGAAGAAAAAGAGCCCGGAAGTTTATATTTTATTTACAGGGGATGCGCATTTTACAAAAGCGGCGGAATATCTGAAAGAGCTTGGTAAGCGTGTGATCATTTATGGAGTCAGGTCAGCATTCAGCAATCAGCTGAAATCTGTATCTACTAGTTATGTGGAAATGCCAAGGCAGTCCCAGGAGAAGAATCATTATTATGATCTGATATTTGTCAGTCTGAACAGGCTGCGGTCCAGGCCAAGGACATTAATTACCTACTGGAAGACGGTAAACAATGTGGCAGAGTATAACAAAGTACCGAAAGAACGGGTGCAGAGGGCTCTGGACAACCTTATGCGTCAGAAATACATTACAGAGAGCCGGAAAACAGGGTACCGGGGAAAGAAAATAGATGTCCTGACCGTAGATTGGGACCGGGTGGAAAAAGACGGTATTTGGAATGGATAAACAGATATAAAATTCCCAATCTGCGGAGTAAAAGAATGGCCGCAGGCAATTCTTCAGAGGTGCGCGCTTCTCAGCCGCACCTTTTTACTGATTAGGAAAAATCTCAATTTGCGGAGCTAATGCCATGTGCAGCTTTCCCGGATGATCAGCCGGCTGGGGAGTTCAATACGGATATTTTCATCCCGGTTTTTATTTTTCCGGTCCACAAGAAGGGTTACGGCGAGATGAGCCATTTCCTTTTTGGGAATATCTATGGTGGTGAGCAGCGGCGTCGTTTTTTGTGAATCATTTATATTGTCAATGGAGATAATAGAGGGCAGATACCCTCTTTTTTTATGCTTCTTTAAGGCCTTCAGTACGCCCAGTGCGGTACAGTCATTGGCACAGAACAAAGCGCTGGGCAGATGGGCGGATTGGAGAATGGTTTCCATAATGCGTTCCCCTTCATCCATCGTCTGGCTGCTGGGATGGATATTGTTATAGTCCAGAGGGATCTTATGGTTCAACAAGGACTGATAGTAGCCAATGTAGCGGGATTCAAAGGAACAGTTTCCGATGTAAGCAATATCCCTGTGGCCAAGGGAGATCAGGTATTCCACCGCTTTCTCCGCTGCCGCCACACCGTCACAAACGATCTCATCATAATCAAAATTGGTAGGGTTCCGGTCGATGCCGATCAAAAAAGCATATCTCTTTTTTAAAAGAGGCACAAATTTGGAAGGACATCTGCCCAGAATGATAAGACCTGTATCCTGTTTTGGGGTGATCAGGGCAGGGGAGTGGACGGATTTCTCTGAACGGATCTGGGAGGCAGAGCGGAAAGGGATCTTGTCGGGGACAGAGGAAAGGGCGGATAACCGGGTTATGTCTGTCAGAGTCTGGAGTTCACCCAGATGGCAGTTCTGCTCCAAAAGTTCTTTTTTGATATACTGAAATAATTCCCGGAAAAAAGGATCCTGGTCTATTGTATCAAATCTCGTCAAAAATATATCTGCGGTAAAAGGATGTTTGTCTTCTGGCTTCCCAAGCCGTAAGTTTCTTGCTGCAGGATTTGGGAGATAATTAATGGCTGCCGCGGTCTCCCAGATCTGATCAAAGAGCCGGGGATCATGACAGGTATGCCCCGGCTGGTTTAAAACCCGTGAAACTGTGGATATAGAAGTTCCTGTTAATTCTGCAATCTTTTTTAAAGACATAATATGTAGGTTTCCCTTCTTAAAAAATAAGAAAACGTTTGCAAAAAAGTGGCACTGTATATTGAAACTATAACATTAGTTTTATTAAAAATAACATAAACATGAGAAAAATTCAATAGAAAACGTTTGCAGAAAATGGAATTCTATTCTTTTTTGATTTTATTGTAAACTATTTGTAAACTTTTATTCATGGTGGTGCCGCCAGAGACGGCATACAGTGCCATGGAAGGATAAAATTAGTTTTCATGACGACAGAAATGAGGTAAAGAATATGAAAGGTTTGAAAAAATGTGTTGCGCTTATGCTTTGTCTGCTTGTGACAATGGGAATCGCAGGCTGCGGGGCAGGAGACAAAAAGGCAGAAGAAATTCATATTGGATACTTTAATAATGTAACCCATGCCCAGGCTCTTTTGATGAAGTCCGAGAAGAGCCTGGAAAAGAGAATGGGCGAGGAGATGAAAGTGACCTGGACTGCGTTTAATGCGGGACCAGCTGAGGTAGAAGCGCTTTTTGCCGGTGATATTGATATCGGATATATCGGGCCAGTACCAGCAGTCAGTGCCAATGTCAAATCCAATGGAGATGTGGTGATCCTCTCTTCTGCTACCAAGGGCGGTGCGGTGCTGATCAAACGCAGTGACTCTGGAATAAACAGTGTGGCAGAGCTGGCGGGAAAAGTGGTAGCTATTCCTCAGATCGGAAACACCCAGCATCTGGATCTTTTGCGTCTGCTGCAGGAAAATGGACTGAAGCCGGTGACAGAGGGAGGCAATGTAAATGTTTCTGCTGTGGCAAATGCTGACGTGGCAAATATGATGGGACGGGGCGATATCGATGCTGCCCTGGTGCCGGAGCCATGGGGATCTACTTTATTAGAAGGAGGAGCTGAGCTGCTTCTGGATTACGACAAGATTTATATGCAGGGCCAGTCGGATGTGGCAGTTGTCGTAGTGCGCAAGGAGTTCCGGGAAAAGAATCCGGAGCTGGTAGAGAAGTTTTTGGAGGAGCACAAAGCGGTCACGGATCAGATCAATAATGACAAGGAAAATTCTTTGAAAAAGATCAACGAAGAGCTAAAAGCAGCCACAGGAAAATCTTTGGCAGAATCCGTAATTACCGGGGCATTCCAGAGGATCGGAGTGAGTACAGAGCTGAACAAAGAGTCTGTGATGGGATATGCCCAGATCAGCAAGGAACAGGATTTTATCAAGGAAGTGCCGGAAGAAGATGCACTTTTTGCTAAATAAAATGGGGGATGTCGTATGTCGCTTGTATTAAAAGGTGTAAGTAAACAGTTTGAAAACAGTGATAAAGCAACGCTGAACCAGATCGACCTTGAAATTCAGAAGGGAGAATTTGTATGCCTTGTGGGTACTTCCGGCTGTGGAAAGAGTACTCTTCTGAACCTGGTGGCAGGTCTGGAGCATCCTACCGGAGGAAGCATCCTTCTGGATGGCAGGGAGGTAACAGGGCCTGGAGCCGACCGTACTGTAATGTTTCAGGATCATGGTCTGTACCCGTGGCTGACTGTCATGGAAAATGTGACCTTTGGCATGAAACTGGCCGGTATGCCAAAAGAGGAGCGGGAAAAAAAGGCGGAACATTATCTGGATATGGTTCATCTCACGGAATACAGAGATTATCCTATCCATCAGATATCCGGGGGAATGAGACAGAGAACGGCCCTTGCCAGGGCCCTGACTATGGACTCCGATGTCCTGCTGATGGATGAACCTTTTTCTGCACTGGATAAACAGACATCCAACCGCCTGCGGGAGGAATTACAGAAAATCTGGATGGAGACACGGAAAACCATATTGTTTATTACCCATAGTGTGGAAGAAGCGGTTTATCTGGCGGACAGAGTCGTGGTGCTGTCAGCAGCCAAAGGCGGCATCGCCGAGATCGTAGAAGTGGGCATAGAGAGGCCGCGGCATGTGTATTCTCCGGAATTTGTAGAGCTTCGCCACAAAATTCTGGATGAAGTGAGAGGGGAGGCTGTCTGATGGGAACCATTCTATTTTTAATCATACTTGTTTTGTTGTGGCAGGGGGGATTCTGGCTTACGGTGGATGTGCTGGGGGTCTTCAAAAGCTATTCGGTGCCGTCTCCAGCGGGAGTGGCTGAGCGGTTTGTGGAGCTCTGCAGCGATGGAACATTGCTAAAGGCCACTGGAAATTCCCTGCTGAGGGGCATAGCTGGCTTTGCCGTGGCGGTTGTCATAGGAGTGATCCTAGGACTTCTGATCCATCAGATCCCCTATCTGCAGAAACATATGAAACCGCTGGTGCTGGGAGTTCAGACACTGCCCAGTGTGTGCTGGGTGCCCTTTTCGATCTTATGGTTTGGGCTTTCCACCCAGGCGATCCTTTTTGTTGTGGTAATGGGGGCTGCGTTTAGTGTGGCGATCTCGGTGGATAACGCGATAAAGAATGTGCCTCCTATTTACCGTCTTGCGGCACTTACCATGGGGGCGGATAAAAAGCAGCTGTATCTGCATGTGATCCTCCCTGCCAGTCTTCCGGAGCTGATCACCGGGCTCAAACAGGGATGGTCTTTTGCCTGGCGGGCGCTGATGGCAGGCGAGGTGATGACTACTTCCATTGGGCTGGGGCAGACGCTGGTCATGGGAAGGGATCTGGCGGATATTAACCAGGTAATGCTGGTTATGGTAATTATTGTATTGGTGGGGGTTATTATCGAAAAAGGCATTTTTTCGGCGATTGAACGGCGGATCATGAAGAAGCGCGGACTTGCAATCTGAGACATTTTATAGTATAATAGAGGAACGAAAAGTAACTTTATTATAACGAGGTGTGTTGGATGGACAGTAAAGAAAACGGCAGAAAAGTATTGGTAACATGCCCGATCTGTGGTTATCGCGAAGAGATGGATGATTTTAGTAATGACAACGAAGTATGTACTCAATGTGGAAGAAGTACATATACTTTTCGGACAGTGAACAGTATACGGAATGTATTTGTTGGCGAATTAAACAAAAAGAATGAATAGAAAAAAGTCTTCTGTTTGATACTAAGAAAAAAACAGGAGGCTTTTTTTATGGAACATAAATTCAGGATCAAATCTGTACGAGCGAGAGAAATTCTGGATTCCCGCGGGAATCCGACGGTGGAAGTGGAAGTGGGGCTCTGCGGTGGGGCGACAGGAAGAGGGGCGGTACCTTCCGGAGCTTCTACGGGAGCTTTTGAAGCCATTGAACTGAGAGACAAAGAGCTTCCCCGTTACGGCGGCATGGGAGTAAAGAAAGCGGTGGACCATGTGAATGACAACATCGCCTATCTGCTGGATGGCAGGAACGCCCTGAACCAGGTAGAGATTGACCAGCTGATGATCCGGGAAGACGGGACAAAGAACAAAGGGAGGTTCGGTGCGAATGCAATCCTTGGCGTGTCGATTGCTGTGGCAAAGGCTGCGGCCGGACAGGTAGGCCTGCCTCTCTATCAGTATCTTGGAGGACCGGATGGCAGAATTCTCCCGGTGCCGATGATGAATATCATAAATGGAGGAAAACATGCGGACTCCAGCCTGAATATCCAGGAATTTATGATCATGCCGGTGGGGGCAAAATCTTTCCACGGCTGTCTGGAATGGTGTTGTAACGTGTACCGGGAGTTAAAGAATCTTCTCAAAAAGGAAGGCCATATAACCAGTGTAGGAGATGAGGGTGGATTTGCGCCGAAACTGCGCAACGACGAGGAAGCACTGCAGTATATCGTGAAGGCTGTCGAACTGGCTGGTTACCGTCCCGGTGAAGATTTCCGTATCGCCATTGATGGGGCGTGTACAGAGATGTATGACGAAGCTGTCAAACAGGGAAAAACAGGACAATATTTATTCTGGAAAAATGGAGAGCTGCGTTCCGCAGAGGATATGGTCTCTTATTGGGAGGAGCTCTGCAATAAGTATCCCATCTTCTCCATCGAGGACGGCCTGGCGGAAGAGGACTGGCAGGGCTGGAAACTTCTGACTGACAGGCTGGGAAAACGGGTTCAGCTGGTGGGGGATGACTTATTTGTCACCAATACCGAGCGTATCGCCAAAGGAGCGGATCTCAGAGTGTCAAATGCGGTGTTGATCAAACCAAATCAGATCGGCAGTGTGACGGAGACGCTGGAAGCGATCCGCATGACGAAAAACAACCAGTGGAATGCCATTGTCAGCCACCGCTCCGGTGAGACGGAAGATACCACCATAGCCGATATTGCAGTAGGGCTCAACGCCGGACAGATCAAGACAGGGGCGCCGACCCGCACCGACCGTGTGTGCAAGTACAACCAGCTGCTGCGCATCGAAGAACAGCTCGGGGAATCAGCAGCATTCATGAAGCTGGTATAACAGTTCTGAAGAAACAACCCGGCGGCGCTTCGGGCAGAATAAAAAACATCCTTTTACTCCGAAGGTTTTAGTTCGGGACAAAAGGATGTTTTCTTATTTTCATTAATAGCCGTCAGGATCCGTCTGAAGGATGACGGGTTTGTCTAGCTTATATTGATAATATTTTATGATATTGCCACATGTCCATATATTCGGGACAAAAGGATGTTTTCTTATTTTCATTAATAGCCGTCAGGATCTGTCTGAAGAATGACGGGTTTGTCTAGCTTATATTGATAATATTTTATGATATTGCCGCTTACCATGCGGAGAGGTGTCCAATTACAGAGGTCATAGTCTCTCACATAAGGGAGATTGTCATAAAATACAGAAGCTGCCTCATATTTACGGTCAAAAGTCATGAGCATCTTTTTAAACAGCTCTTCATCAATCAATCTCTCCACTTCCTTTCTCAACTCTATAGATTTATTATACTAGAAAAATGTCAGAACCGCAATATAATTTTGCTGTGGGAATGGTATTATTTGCTTAGGGTGTGTTTCAGAACTGCTTTCTGCGGGGAGTGCAGAGCGTAGTAATAAGTTTTCAGACACACCCTAGCTGGTAAATACAGAACCTTTCTCTGCGGTCCTGCCCAAAGAGTTCTGGGACGGCGATTTCTTTTAACAGCCGGAATCCGGTATGCCGCTCAATATAAAATACGGTGTTGTCTTCGGGGTAATAGAGGATCAGAGTGACCCTGCGCCGTTTGTTTTCATAGGACTTTTCAAGATTTGTCAGTACCTTTCGGAAAATCTCCGTCGAAAATGGGTTAAAGCAGTAGGCAGCAGTAACTTCGTCTGGTATGACAAAATCCTCCGCTTTTCCATGAAGGAAAGTCAGACGTTCCCTGTGGATCCCCCGGTACTGGTTCAGATTATGCAGCGCTTCCCGGTGTAATGCCCCGGACATCTCGATGCCGATGGCACCGTTGTGAAACCGGTGGTTTGTGTAAAAACTCAGGCGTCCAAGGCCGCTGCCGTAATCCAGCAGGGTATCCTGATCCGTCAGGGGAAAGGCTTCAAACAGGGTATGCAGCACGCGGTAGGAAGTGGGTTCGTAGCGGTGGCAGTGAAAGGTGTCTCTGCCGTCGGTCTGGACTTCTTCGGTGTGTATGTGTAAGAAATGGTCTATTTTCTCTGCCAGTGCCTCGTCACTCAAGGCATCAGAATTCTTGATCTGTTCTGTCAGGGCATCCATGAGTCTGTTCCTTTCTGTTACTGGTGTCGGTGTACCAGCGTATTATTTTATTGCCATCGTTAATAGATCATGGAAAAAATGCTGGCTCCAATGACGGTCAGAAGCCCGGCTGTCACGATGGCGAGGCTGCTCATGGCGCCCTCGATCTCACCCAGTTCCATTGCCTTGCTGGTGCCAATGGCATGGGCGGCAGTGCCCAGAGCCAATCCTCTGGCGATCTTATTTTCGATACGGAAAAGTTTGAGGATCCATTCCCCCATAACATTTCCAAGAACTCCTGTGACCACGATGACTGCCACTGTAATATTTACAATTCCCTCCAGTTCTTCGCTCACGCCCATTCCAATGGCAGTGGTGATGGACTTGGGAAGAAGGGTGACATACATGGAGTGGGAGAGCTGGAACAGGACAGCCAGTACTAAAACGCCTGCCAGACTGGTCAGTGTACCTGCCAGCACAGATAAAGTGATGGCGGTACGATACTGTTTTAGCAGATGGATCTGTTTGTAAAGAGGAAGGGCAAGACAGACTGTAGCCGGCGTGAGGAGATAGGTGAGGTATTTTCCCCCGGCATTATATGTGCCATAGTCCACGCGGAATAAAAGCAGGATACCGATCACAAAAAGAATGGATACCAGCAGCGGGTTCATGATGGCGAGACCAGTTTTCTTTTTCAGAAATATTCCCAGTTCGTAGCCTCCCAGACTTACCAGGACGCCAAAGAAAAGTGAACTTATAAAAAAATCATTCATTGCGCCACCTCTTTGCCGTCTCTGTCTTTTTTACGTTCCATGACAAATTGGGCAGTGATCCCGGTGATGCCCATGACGAGAACCGTAGTGAGGATCGTGATCACGATAATGGCGGCCAGGTTCGGACGCAGCGCCTCGATGCTGGTCAGCAGACCGACACCTGCCGGGATAAACATAACCGGCATGATATCGATAAGAAATACAGCTGTATCATCCACCTGATCCACCTTCAGGATACCGCTGAGCAGGGCTGTGAGCATCAGGATCAGCCCATAGATACTGGTGGGTATAGGAAGGGGGATCAGATATTTTAGAAGCTCACCCAAAAAACAAAATAGTAGTATGGTCAAAAATTGCCGGATGTATTTCATATAAGCCTCGATTCTGCATAAGATCTATAATGTTATTATTTCCTGTGTTGTTCATTATGATACAGGGGCCTCATACTTTCCTATGATCAGGCTGGAATTTTGTCCCCCGAACCCGAAGGCATTGGTCATGGCATACTGCACATCCCGTTTTTCTGCCTTATTTGGAACATAATTCAGGTCACACTCATCATCCGGCGTGTTCAGATTCATCGTTGGCGGGATCACACCCTCCTGAACTGCTTTGATGCAGGCAATGGTCTCAGTAACGCCGCCGGCGCCCATCATATGGCCGGTAGCGCCCTTAGTGGAGGTTACAGCCATCTGATAGGCATGGTCTCCAAACAGGGATTTGATGGCATTGGTCTCAATGGTGTCTCCCATGGGGGTGGAGGTGCCGTGGGTATTGATATAACCGATGTCCTCCGGGGACAGTCCAGCTTTCTGGATGGCACTGTCCATGCAGGCGATGGCTCCGATCCCTTCCGGATGTGGAGCCGTCACATGGTATCCGTCGGTGCAGTTGGCAAAGCCCATCAGCTCCGCGTGGATCTTTGCACCTCTTGCCAAAGCATGGGCTTCCGTCTCCAGCAAAAGGGCTCCGCCGCCCTCGCCAAATACAAATCCGTCTCTGGTCTTGTCAAAGGGACGGCTGGCAGTCTGGGGATTGTCATTGTTCGTGCTGAGGGCATGGGCTGAGGCAAGGCCAGCCACTACCACCGGACAAAGACTTGCCTCAGCGCCCACCACAAGGATGGCATCGGCTTCTCCGGCGAGAAGCAGCATGGCGGCTGTGGAAATGGCATCGGCGCCGGAGGAACATGCGGTGCTGACAGTGAGGCTTGGCCCCCGGTAGCCTTTGGCGATGGCAATCTGCGCCGCGGCGATGTTGCCAATAAACTTAGGTACAAAACGGGGACTGACTTTTTTGTGTTCTCCTGTGCTCAGTCCATCCTGGGTTTCCGCGATAATAGACACACCTGCCATGGCAGTTCCCACTACAACACCCATGCGGCCGGCGGGAATCGTGTCTTCTTTTATACCGCCGTCTGCCAGTGCTTCTTCACCGGCTGCATAGCCGTACTGCATAAACAGATCCATCTCACGGCTCTGCTTTTTCGTCATAAACTCATCTGGGTCAAAATCCTTTACCTGGGCAGCGATCTTAACTGGTGATGTTTCCGGATCAAAGCGGGTGATGCGCCCGACGCCGCATTTGCCTGCGATCAGGTTATTCCAATAAGTTTCTACTCCAATACCGATAGGGGTTACTGCCCCCATTCCGGTAATCACTAATCTTTCTTTCATTTATATAATCCGCCTTTCCGCTTCGCGAAAGCCACCAATGGGGTTATGAAACCTTTAG
>CAJUAU010000018.1 GCA_910584645.1 uncultured Eubacterium sp. | reverse complement strand
TTTATTCTTATCAGAAAAGTCTAACTTCCATAGACACAAGATTTTTTACAGCCTCCAGCAGTTTCTCCCGAGGCAGGGATTAATACTTCATTCCCTTGGCTATAAACAGCGTTATTTTTCGGCGTAGCAAAAGTATCTACTTCGTCGATAGCAAATTGGTACTTCGTATAAAGCCTGCCATATAGGATTATTGGTGTTCCAACTTCCGTCAAATCACTTTTTGAATAGCCATTTCCTTTTGAGTATTCAGCTATGTCAATAGCCTTACGTTCCTCCCAATCATCGGTAAACCCGGCAAATCTTCTCTTCGGCATTTTCTTTTTCTCATTTTCCATTACATCACCACCAGATCCTGTTGCAATAAACTAAAGGTATTCATCAATTCTTTGATTTCCTCATCAATGCTATCCATCGTTTGGCCATACCTATTATGAAGTATTTTCAATGTTTCAATCTCGTCCTTCAATTTATACGTTGCCAGCTCAGCAATATCCCCCACAAAAGTACCAAACCACTTCACATACATCAATTCATCAATCTCGGCATCCGTTAGTTTCTCTATCCGGTCTTCAATTTCCTTCTTCAGGCTAATTTCTGCATCTTTGATCTTTTTCGCCAGCGTCGTCTTTTCTGAAATAAGGGACCCCGCCTTTTTTAATAATTCATACCTTTGCGTATGTTTATCACATAGCTTTAATTCAGATTTTACAGCTTTGCTTTCAAATATTGCCTGCGCATCCCCAGCCGCATTTTTCTTCAATGTCTCAAACAATGCCTCATTTTCCAAAGTGTCTTCTTCCATTGCCGACTCCGCTAACTGTATCAGTTCATCCTCTGTTACCTGCAGCCTGTTTTTATCTTTATTTATCAGGTCGACAGCATCCTTATACAAGCATTTTTTAATAATCTCATTAGGTACGATTACACCCTTCCAGCCATCCTGCTCTTCCCGCTTATTTTTCCCGCTGCCTTTGGTTACCATATGTGGTTCCCTCATTCTCCCCACATTATAAAAACCTCCGTCGGCGATCATTTCACTATCATGTGTCAGACTTCTGTTCCAAATATCTGCTACCCTCTGGTATCCATCGTATTCATCTATAAACTCATAATCATGAAGCATAGATAATATTTCTTCATGCATTTTATCCTTAACTGCACTAATATTATTTATGCTACTCAAATCTCTTATAGCGTCCATATATTTCTCTGTAAACACACCCGCTTTTTGCTTTGTTTCTGCAATAATCGAAACCAGTTTTTCACTGGACAATATTTCCTCTTCCAAAATGGTAATATCAGAATCGATCTCTACATAACCATCCCTAATATATTTGATATGATTTTTAAACACATCACCGCTCAATGTATTTATAGCCTTTAACATTTTTATATTTTCTTCTGGTATGCCGCCAAAGAGATGAGCATCCACATCATGTGCAAATTCATGATCAATCCTTTCTACATAACGAGGAATATTCAAGTTATAGTCATTACAAATAATATTCTCCCGGCTTGCTGCGAAACTATAGCCGGGAATAACTTTTCTATCACGATAAGTATGAATAATCCTTGCAATGTCCTTTTCCTGAAGCACATTTTGTTTTCCAACTTTAATAAAACTGCTTGAAGCATCAATGATAAGAACTGGATCGTCATTCTTCCTATTCTTTTTTAAAACCATTACTACCACCGGAATATTTGTGTTGGTAAATAAATTGTTAGGCAATCCAATGATTGTATCTATATGGTTTTTATCCAGCAGTTTCTTTCGGATCTCACCTTCTGTACCACCTCGGAACAGCACACCATGAGGCAGTACAATAGACATGGTTCCTTCTGTTTCCAGATGATATAACCCATGTAGCAAAAAAGCATAATCACCCTTAGAATCTGGTGGAAGACATCCGATGGATTCAAACCGGGGATCACTTACTTTTAATCCGGCTTTATTCCATTTTGACAGGGAATACGGCGGATTCATCACTACTGCATCAAACTGAACTCCTTCATCCGGATTCTGTGGATCTTCCGGCCAGTCTTCTGCCAGCGTATCCCCATTTTTAATCGTCATCTTATCTGGTTTAACACCATGTAAAAGTAAATTCATCCGAGTCAGGTTATATGTCGCCGTATTTTTCTCTTGTCCATAATACTCAAGATCCCGCTGTTTCTCCGCACTCAAATGTTTTCCTACGGTCAACAAAAGCGACCCTGAGCCCACACAAGGGTCATAGATGGATGATATATCTGATGTCTGTACGACAGTTTGCGCTAAAATCTCACTTACCTGTCTCGGTGTATAGAACTCCCCTGCCTTTTTACCAGACTCCATCGCAAACTGACCGATCAAATATTCATATGCATCACCAAGAATATCATTTTTTTGTAACGCGATCATATCCAGATCAGCAAAGAGTAAAATAAGCGCCTTAATATTTTTACTCCGGTCATTCAAATTGCTGCCTAATGCCGTATCTGTCAGATCCATATTACTATTTGCAAAAAGCCCCTTAAATTCCGTCGACTCATCCGAAACAGCAATGGTTCGCTCAAAATGATTCAAAGAATCCATAACTTTTTGTAATTCAAAATTGCCTTCATCAATATCAATGAGCCATGATTGATATAAATACTCTGATGCGACATAATACCCTAAAGTGCCCTGGATCATATCTTCAATCTCTTTCCCATATGTTTCCTCTGCTCTTTTGTATTCTTCTACTAACTCTCTTTCTGTTACATCTTTTGAGCCATTAGCTATGCTAAAAATGTTCAATGTCTTGTCACTTAAAAATTTATAAAACATTAAACCCAGCATATAGTCTTTATATCTGCTTGCGTCCATAGAACCTCTCAATTCATTTGCTCCATCCCATAAACGCCTCTTAATATCCTCAATTGATACCATAATTACTGCTCCATTTCTATTCTTTATCTCTTCTGTGCATTCTATCACAAACTGTACATATAACAAACAAAAGAAGCAATCCTACTACCTGTAAGACCACTTCTTCCATCTAATATATTTTACTGCAGCTTTCGATGCCGTACCTGCTTTGATTCATAAATACTCTTCCATCCTTTCTGGGGTATATAAGAGTATTATAGCATAATATATCACTTCCACCAAATATTTTGTTACTTAATTTGCAAATATGGCAACTCACAATTTAACTTTTGATTTTACTCTTTAGTTCACCTGCATCTTTCTCTTCCCCATCCATGAATCTATTTCACTTTGATGATCTTCCCATGTCCTAAATTCAAAATAATATGTTTTTCCCCTATCCAGATTCGTTATCTCCCCCATTACTTTGTTATCCTTGGCACCTAAGAGATTTTCACTATGTGGAGATGTCATATCTTCAAATTCCGAATACCGAACCTCATACATAAAGATGTCCAACGGGTTCTTACTGCCATCCAGATAAATCTGGACCGTTCCCTCTTTACTATTCTGAATCTCAAACTTAAACCAGCAGGGAGTCAGTCTTATTTCTTCCAGCCTTTTATTTTCTTCCTCTTGTTCTTCCATATATAAAAGACTATTGTGATCTATATAATACAATGGATACATCGCCGGATAAAAGGTTTTATACCGCTCTTCACTATACCAGCATAAAAGCTCATAGCCATTTTTTTTGATGTTGGGGGGAAGTGTCAGCTTAGTACCATATTCATAATATTTGGGCAGCTTCCCAGTTCTTTTTCCCCCTGCGAGGTCATATGTAATAGGTATTTTCTTTCCCCTGGCTCTGGCTGTTTTCTTTTTCGGCAGAACCCTGGTCTTTTTCCCGTTCACTTTCCAGATACGCCAACCCCGGCAATCGTCAAGATGACAGGACTCTTTGGAGCGGTTTACGACCGTGCTGAGACTGGGACAGTCCTTCGCAATACCTTTTTTCCATGACTTCAGTGAGGCTGGAAGAACCAGTTTTTTCAATAAATCACAGTCACTAAATGCACCCTTTCCAATACTTGCTACTGAATCCGGCACTTTAATTGTTTCCAATGCTGACATGTCAGAAAAGACATTGTCTCCAATTTTTTTTAAAGATGAGGGAAGAATCACTTTTTTGGCATTTGGAAAATATGTGAACGAGTTTTTTCCCAATGACGTAATTCCCTCCCCAATAACAATCTTTTTTATACAATCTTTTTCAATACTGAGTAAATAATCAGCACGTTTTAATTCCCCTTTCCCGTAAAAGGAAAGTACCCCATCCTCCGATAGATTATACCGGATATGTCCTTTTGCATCGGCGGTTTGATTTGTGGTTAAAAAACAAACTGTAACGAACAAACCGTATATTATCCAAGCAATTTTTCTTTTCATAATCTCTCCTGTCCTTTTAGCTCAACGGTGGGTTCAAATTCGCGCCGTTGAGCTAACTTTCAGTAAAATTAATACTTAGATATGTCTATTAGTTCACCTGTATCTTCTTCTTCCCCATCCAGGAATCTCTTTCAATTTCTCGCTCTTCCCTTGTCTTAAATTCAAAATAGTATACTTTTCCCCTTTGCATATTCGTTATTTCAGCTACTGTTTTCTTATTCCTGACATCCAAAAGAAATCCACTATACGCAGATGACATATCTTTAAATTCGGAATACTGCACCTCATACATTACAATGGGAAACCGATTTTTACTGCCATCCAGGGTAATCTGGACTGTCCCCTCTTTATTGTTCAGTAGCTCGAATTTAAACCAACAGGGGGTCAGTTTGATTTTTTTTAGCTTTATTCTTTCATCTTCACCATTTGTGTATTCAAAACTATCTTGGTCGATATAATATAAAGTGGTTAAAAGCCTACTATCTTCGCTGTACCATCCAAAAAATTCATAGTCATTTCTTTTTACCGTATCGGGAAGCTTCAGTTTTGTTCCATACTCATAATATTGGGGTAGTTTCCCTGTTCTTTTTCCTCCTGCCAAATCATAAGTGATAGGTATTTTCTTTCCTTTGGCTCTAGCTATTTTCTTTTTTGGCAGAACCCTGGTCTTTTTCCCGTTCACTCTCCAGATACGCCACCCTTCACAGTCGTCAAGATGGCAGGACACTTTGGAGCGGTTTATGATGGTGCTGAGACTGGGGCAGTCCTGCGCAATACCCTTTTTCCATGATTTCAGAGAAGCTGGGAGAACCAGCTTTTTTAGAGAATCACAGTCACTAAATGCGCCTTTTCCGATAGTTGTTACAGAATCCGGAATCTCAATCGTCTTTAAGGATTTCATATAACAAAACGCATTCTCTCCAATCTTTTTTAAAGAAGAAGGGAAAATAACCTTCTTTGCATTCCAATAATGTGAAATACCTTCTTTTTTTATTCCAGTGATTCCCTGACCAATAATAATCATTTTAACGCTTTCTTTTTGCTCATAATTAATTAAGTGATCAATACTTTTTAATTCCCCTTTCCCATAAAAGGAAAGCACCCCATCCTCCGATAAATTATATCGGATTTGACCTTTTGCATCGGCGGTTTGTTTTATAGTAAGTGTAAGGCAGCCCCCAAACAGTAAACATAAAAATATCAATATGCTTTTTTTCATAATAACTCCATCCCAAAGCGTATGAGACAAGACGAAGAGAAAAAGCTTCTGAAACAGTCAGCAAAAACGTTTTTCTCTTCCCTCGTTCATACCGTCTTTTATTACGTGTTTCTCTGTTCCAAATTTATATTCTTATTTTTCTATTAGCGGCCTCTGAATCGAGTTTAATGGAACATAGGCAATATATTGCTTTACTTCAGATTCATTTTTTGCCACAACACCAAAATCCAGATTATTTCCCACCACATGGCATCCCTCTAACTCAAATTTAGGAATACCTGAATTATTCTGCTCCAAAAGCGCCGGCAGGGAAACAAACTCCCGAAAAGCGTTATACTGAATGCCTTTTCCTTTCCGGCGGACATCCATTCTGGTAATGGTTAAAGGATTATTAGCCCCTTCACATCCGCCAGTTATATAAATCTTCCATCCGCCTCCATTTTTTTCTATATCCAGTGACTGAAAAGATGTATAGGGATGTAACAAACGTTTTGATATATCATCCTGGTAATAATGTTTTTGAATTGAGCCAATACATGCTTTTTTCAACTCTTTTTTCAATTTTCCACCAAAGGACAAGGTCTTCTCAAATTTTCCACCTATGATCTTTCTGATCTTCTTCATATCATAGAGACTAAGTTCCATGCGTTTTCCCTTTTTTTCTGTCAGTTGCTTCCACATAACCAGCGTGGAACCATCTGCTGTAAGTGCCCCTGCCACCCGTGTTACCGACTTGCCATTGTTTCTGCCACTCTTATTTGCATATTCCAATTTAGACATTTGAAGATACATTTTACTATTTTTTTCAAATTTAAACTCTTTTTTATTAATGTTTTTGTCAAAATTCTTTTTTGAGATAATTAATAAATTTCGCCCAAACTCTTTGTAAGCATTTCCCGCGATGAGATAATATTCTTTCCCTTTTACAAAGAATTGTTCAAAGGTATCACCATGGGCAAATCCAGTCATATCTGTCTTTTTTACAAAGGAACTATACCCCTTTTCTTCCAGTTTACCTTTCCTTAATACCACATCGTTACCATTGCGCTGCATTGTATAGATTCCATTTGATAATGGAAGATAATTCTGAACAGCTTTATTTCCTTCAATACCATTAAACATCAATTCATGTTTTATAGTAGCTGATATTGGTGTCGGTGTTGGTGCTACTGTCGCCGCTGGTGTTGGCTGCGGTGTTATTTCTGGAGCTGATTGCAAAGCTCTGCTTTTAGCAGATGACTTTTTCTTTGGCATGATACTGTTCAAATAAGCATAATATTCTTCAAGGGAATCAAAGAAGTCCGCATCGTATACAAATTCATCATCCCCATATTCTGGTTCATCTTCCAGATCTTCTTCCATATAATCTTCTGAAATCATTCCCATTTCAAACAACTCATAATTTGTAATCTCTAATTTATCCCGACATTTTGCGATAAATCCAAATTCCACACTCTGCCCGGCTTCGATATTTTGGTTATACACGGCATTTTCAAGATCATAATAATATGTATCCTGCTCGTCTTCTTCCTCAAAACTTTCGGTAATAGCAGCGTTCCAGATACTTTCGATCTGGAAATTGCCATCCAGCATAAGGCTCCAATCCTCAATCCGCTTGTCGCTCGTATTCGTGATTGTGATCTTTCCGTTAACTTTGTCATCCCAGTTGCTGTATTCCGTGTATTCTAATTTATAATTTTCCTCTTCTACACTTATACATATTCTGTTTACGGTACAATACTCCGGCAGTTTTATTTTTGCATCGCTTTGAACCGTCATCCCAAATGACACACTGCCTTTTACATCTATATCCTGGTTCCAGTCCGCATTGTGTATTATATACTCATTATCCTGTTCAGAGACCACCTTGGCGTTCCAGATATTTTTGATCTCAAAATCGGCAGGAATCTTTATTTCCCAATCCTCGATCTTCTCATCCAGGATATTAGTGAGCTTTACTTCGACATTACTGTGACCATCCCATGTGCCAGTGACATCATAAATCAGCTTTACATCATATTCCTCTGACATATCAGAGTCAGTGCTCTCCCCTATCCTCTGCTCTGCTTTTACATCTTTTACGCCGGCTGCTACTATACTGTTAAACAGCAGACAAACAATCAACATAAAAGTGACTAACTTTTTCCATTGGTTTCTCATGATTTTTCTCCTTTTCGTTTTTTAGTTCTAAAAAATACCAATATAGTTGCTTTAAGCAGTGTAACATATTCTTACAATTTTTAAAACACGCAAAAGGTAAGGTTCATAGGAACTATTGGTATAGTTTCTTTTAACCAATGAAAAAAATCCCCCAATTTCGTCGCTTTCCAGCGGCCAAACCAGGGGAATATTTTCTAAATTATATTTGTGATGTTGGGTGCAAAAGGCGTTTTGCGGGTCCCAAAGTCATGCTTTTCCATGCAAGCATGGAATGCATGACCTTTTGACCCTGGTATCATATTAATATTACTCATCCAGCGGAATCAACTCTTCTTCTTCAGCAAGAATTCCTTCATCCACTTCTTCTGTCATAAACAGCGCTTCGGTTTCATCCGTCATTGCCGCGTCATTCTGCATATCATCTTCATCGGTCTCATTTACAACCTCTTCTTCCAGAACCGGTTCCGGTGGCTCCAGGCTGTCTACCAGGTCACTGTGAAGCCCGATGTTGCGGTAACGTTTCATACCTGTTCCCGCCGGGATCAGCTTACCGATGATAACATTCTCTTTCAGACCGATCAGAGGATCTACTTTTCCTTTGATCGCTGCATCTGTGAGCACTTTTGTCGTTTCCTGGAAGGACGCTGCCGATAGGAAAGAATTTGTAGCAAGGGAAGCTTTCGTGATACCGAGGATGATCTGCTTGCCCTCCGGCACTTCCAGTCCCTTTTCTTCCAGTTCCTCCACTTTGTCATCAAATTCCAGTGTATCTACCAGTGTACCTGGAAGGAAATCCGAATCTCCATTGTTCTCAACCCGAACCTTCTTAAGCATCTGGCGGACGATCACTTCGATATGCTTGTCATTGATCTCAACACCCTGCAGACGGTAAACACGCTGCACCTCGCGGAGCATGTAATCCTGAACGGCGCGGACGCCCTTGATCTTCAAAATATCATGGGGATTGACACTACCCTCTGTCAGCTCGTCGCCTGCCTCCAGCTCCTGACCATCCATTACTTTGATACGGGAACCATAAGGAATGAGATATGCCTTCGTCTGACCGGTCTTGTCATCACTGATGATTACTTCGCGCTTTTTCTTGGTATCTCTCAGAGTTACCGTTCCGCCAAATTCGGAAATGATCGCAAGTCCCTTTGGCTTTCTTGCCTCAAACAGCTCCTCCACACGGGGAAGACCCTGTGTGATATCATCTCCTGCCACACCACCGGTATGGAAGGTACGCATCGTAAGCTGTGTACCCGGTTCACCGATGGACTGCGCAGCGATGATCCCCACGGCCTCGCCTACCTGCACCGGCTCACCAGTCGCCATGTTGGAGCCGTAACATTTCGCACAGATACCAATATGGGATTTGCAGGTAAGGATCGTACGGATCTTCACCTTCGCCTTATCTCCGGCATCGATGATCGGTTTTGTATTTACAATTCTCGCCGCACGCTTCGGTGTGATCATATGATTTGCCTTCACGATGAGGTTGCCCTCATCATCATACATATTTTCACAGGCATAGCGCCCGGTAATTCTTTCCTCTAATGTCTCAATGACTTCTTTTCCATCCATAAAGGCACTGATCCACATACCTGGAATTTCATCCTGACCCTCACAACAGTCTGTCTCGCGAATGATCAGATCCTGGGATACGTCAACCAGACGTCTCGTCAGATATCCGGAGTCTGCTGTACGCAGCGCCGTATCGGAAAGTCCCTTACGGGCGCCGTGAGCCGAGATAAAGTACTCCAATACGTCAAGACCCTCACGGAAATTTGACTTGATGGGAAGCTCGATGGTACGTCCTGATGTATCGGCCATCAGTCCACGCATTCCGGCAAGCTGCTTGATCTGCTTGTCAGATCCACGGGCTCCGGAGTCCGCCATCATAAAAATATTGTTATATTTATCCAGGCCTGTCAGAAGTGCCCCTGTGATATCGTCATCGGCATTCTTCCAGGTCTCAATAACTGCCTTGTAGCGCTCTTCCTCGGTGAGAAGTCCACGCCGGAAATTCCTGGAGATGTCCTCCACTGTCGCCTCTGCATCTGCAAGAATTTTCTTTTTCGCTTCTGGAACTTCCATATCCGAGATAGATACTGTCATCGCAGCCCTGGTGGAGAATTTATACCCCAGCGACTTGATGGCATCCAGCGTCTCCGCCGTTCTCGTAGCGCCATGGTTATTGATACATTTCTCAAGAATCTGCTTCAGCTGTTTCTTTCCAACATGGAAATCCACCTCCAGCTTCAGGAAATTCTCGTCCTTTTCACGGTCTACAAATCCGAGATCCTGGGTAATGATCTCATTGAAAATAAACCGTCCGAGAGTGGACTCGATGATCCGGGTCTCCTTCTCGCCTTTTTTATTGATACCCTCACGTCTCACTTTAATCTTGGCATGAAGGGTGATCTCATGGTTTTCATAAGCAACAATGGCCTCATTCATATTACGGAATGCTTTTCCTTCTCCCTTTGCCCCTGGTCTTTCCTGGGTCAGATAATAGATACCAAGTACCATATCCTGGGAAGGCACTGCCACTGGACCGCCATCCGACGGTTTCAGCAGGTTGTTTGGTGAGAGCAGCAGGAAACGGCACTCCGCCTGGGCTTCCACTGAGAGCGGAAGATGCACAGCCATCTGGTCTCCGTCAAAGTCAGCATTGAAGGCAGTACATACCAGCGGATGCAGTTTGATCGCCTTACCCTCTACCAATGTCGGCTCAAATGCCTGAATACCGAGACGGTGAAGTGTAGGAGCACGATTCAGCATAACAGGATGCTCTTTGATCACCTGCTCTAAAATATCCCATACAGCCGGTTCCAGTTTCTCAACCATTTTCTTAGCATTTTTAATATTGTGGGCGGTTCCATTTGCCACCAGTTCCTTCATAACAAAAGGCTTAAACAGCTCAATTGCCATTTCCTTCGGCAGACCGCACTGATAAATCTTGAGCTCCGGACCTACCACAATAACCGAACGCCCAGAATAATCCACACGCTTACCAAGAAGATTCTGGCGGAAACGTCCCTGCTTACCTTTGAGCATATCTGACAGGGATTTCAGGGCACGGTTACCCGGTCCTGTCACCGGACGTCCACGGCGTCCATTGTCAATCAGCGCATCCACTGCTTCCTGAAGCATACGTTTTTCATTTCGTACAATGATATCCGGTGCGCCCAGCTCTAAAAGTCTTTTCAGACGGTTATTACGGTTGATGATACGACGGTACAGATCATTCATATCTGAGGTGGCAAAACGTCCGCCATCCAGCTGTACCATTGGACGGAGATCCGGCGGGATCACAGGGATCACCGTAAGGATCATCCAGTCCGGTTTGTTGCCGGACTCACGGAATGCCTCGATGACCTCCAGTCTCTTGATGATACGGGCACGTTTCTGTCCAGTGGAGGTCTTGAGATCCGTTTTCAGTTCTTTTGATTCCTCCTCCAGATCGATCCTCTGTAACAGTTCCTGAATCGACTCTGCTCCCATTCCCACACGGAAGGTATCGCCAAAATCCTCTCTGGCCTTCTGGTATTCCTGCTCAGAAAGAACCTGCTTCACCTGGATTTCCTTCACATCAGATTCCAGTACGATATAGGCTGCAAAATACAGCACCTTTTCCAATACCTTGGGGGAAATATCAAGGATCAGACCCATACGGCTGGGAATCCCCTTAAAATACCAGATATGGGATACCGGCGCCGCCAGCTCGATATGTCCCATGCGCTCCCTGCGGACACTGGATTTGGTTACCTCCACTCCACACCGGTCGCAGACCACGCCTTTATAACGAACTTTTTTATATTTACCACAATGACACTCCCAGTCCTTGCTTGGACCGAAAATCTTCTCGCAGAACAAACCGTCCTTTTCCGGTTTCAGAGTTCTATAATTAATGGTTTCCGGTTTTTTTACCTCTCCTCTGGACCACTCACGAATCTTACTTGGAGAAGCTAGTTTAATCTTTATTTTATCGTATGTTAATGATTCCTGTATAACATCACTTACCTGTGGCATATTCCTTCCTCCAATTCTTAAAACTCTTCTGCGACTCCAATGCTGCTGTCATCATCCAGATCCTCCAGCGCAGCTTCTCTAAATCCTGCACTCTCAAAGGACTCTTCCTGAAGTTCAAACTTATCTCCCTCTATCAGTCCGGATACATCTTCCACCGTGCCTTCCTCTACGGTCTCTGTCATCTGGATCTCTTCGCCATTCTCATCCAGAACCGTTACATCCAGTGCCAGGGACTGAAGTTCTTTCAAAAGCACCTTGAAGGATTCCGGAATTCCCGGATCAGAAATATTATCTCCTTTGATGATCGCCTCATAGGTCTTCACACGTCCAACCACATCATCGGATTTGACAGTAAGGATCTCCTGGAGTGTATAGGCGGCACCATATGCCTCCAACGCCCAAACCTCCATTTCTCCAAAACGCTGCCCTCCGAACTGTGCCTTACCACCCAGCGGCTGCTGGGTAACCAGGGAGTATGGTCCGGTGGAACGGGCATGGATCTTATCGTCTACCAAATGATGAAGCTTGAGGTAATGCATGAATCCAATGGTTACCTCTCCATCAAAGAATTCCCCGGTCCGGCCGTCACGAAGCTGAACCTTTCCGTCTTCCTTGATCGGAACTCCTGCCCATTCTTTGCGGTATTCCTCATTTTCAAGAAGGAATTTCATAACTTCCGGATCAAGAATGTCTTTATATTTCTGTTCAAACTCATCCAGCGGAGTATTGACATAATCGTTGGCGAGCTTGAGTGTATCCATAATATCGATCTCATTGGCACCGTCAAATACCGGCGTCGCCACATTAAAGCCCAGTGCCTTGGCAGCAAGGCTCAGATGAATCTCCAGCACCTGTCCAATATTCATTCGGGAAGGCACACCCAGCGGATTCAGCACGATATCCAGGGGACGTCCATTTGGCAGAAATGGCATATCCTCTACCGGAAGCACACGGGAAACCACACCCTTGTTTCCGTGACGTCCTGCCATCTTATCTCCTACCTGGATCTTTCTCTTCTGTGCAATATAGATACGGACGGTCTTATTGACACCCGGTGAAAGTTCATCTCCATTGTCCCTGGTAAATACCTTGGCATCCACAACGATACCAAACTCACCGTGAGGAACACGCAGGGAAGTATCTCTTACCTCTCTGGCCTTTTCACCGAAGATCGCACGGAGAAGCCTCTCCTCTGCGGTCAGCTCGGTCTCACCCTTTGGCGTCACCTTACCCACAAGGATATCGCCGGCACGGACCTCCGCACCAATACGGATGATTCCCTGCTCATTCAGGTCTTTCAGAGCGTCATCACCGACTCCCGGTACATCTCTGGTGATTTCTTCTGGTCCCAGTTTGGTGTCTCTCGCCTCCGTCTCATATTCGGTGATATGAACTGAAGTATAAACGTCCTCCTGTACCAGCCGCTCACTCAAAAGTACGGCATCTTCGTAGTTGTAGCCCTCCCAGGTCATAAACCCGATCAGGGGGTTCTTTCCGAGAGCGATCTCCCCGCCGGAAGTAGAAGGACCATCAGCGATAACCTGTCCCTTCTCAACTTCATCTCCTTTGGATACGATCGGTCTCTGGTTCATACAGGTTCCCTGGTTACTCCGTACAAATTTGGCAAGCTTGTATTCATCTTTGTTTCCATCTTTTTTCTTAATGAGAATACGGTTTGATTCAGCGCGCTCTACGATACCGCCTTCCTCTGCCACTACGCAGTTTCCGGAGTCTACTGCCGCTTTCATCTCCATACCTGTACCCACAGCAGGCGCCTCAGTCACGAGCAGGGGAACTGCCTGACGCTGCATGTTGGAACCCATCAGGGCGCGGTTCGCATCGTCGTTCTCCAGGAATGGGATCATCGCTGTCGCCACGGAAAATACCATCTTAGGAGACACATCCATATAATCAATCTTATTTCTCTGGAACTCAGAAGTTTCCTCCCTGTAACGTCCCGAAATATTTTTACGCACGAAATGTCCATCCTCATCCAGCGCCTCATTCGCCTGCGCCACATGATATCTGTCCTCTTCGTCTGCAGTCATATATACAACTTCATCGGTAACCACCGGATTATCCGGGTCACTCTTATCCACCTTGCGGTAAGGTGCCTCTACGAATCCGTATTCGTTAATTCTCGCATAGGAAGCAAGGGAGTTGATCAGACCGATGTTCGGACCTTCCGGCGTCTCAATAGGACACATTCTTCCGTAGTGGGAATAGTGTACGTCACGCACCTCAAATCCGGCACGGTCTCTGGAAAGACCACCTGGTCCCAGGGCGGAAAGACGTCTCTTATGGGTCAGCTCAGACAATGGATTGTTCTGATCCATAAACTGTGACAGCTGGGAACTTCCAAAAAATTCCTTCACCGCCGCTGTCACCGGCTTAATATTAATCAGCGACTGGGCAGAGATCGTAGCCACATCCTGCGTCGTCATACGCTCGCGAACCACTCTCTCCATACGGGACAGACCGATACGGTACTGATTCTGGAGAAGTTCTCCCACCGCGCGGATACGCCGGTTGCCCAGATGATCAATATCATCGTCATTTCCCACTCCATACTCAAGGTGCATGTTATAATTGATCGAAGCAAAAATGTCTTCCTTTGTAATATGTTTCGGTATTAAATCTGCTATGTTCTTTTTGATTGCTTCGTATCTTTCCTCTTCTGTCGTATACTCATCCAAAATCTCTTTCAGACGTGGATAGTATACCTCTTCTGTCACACCTAACGCTTTTTTATCTGCATTTGGTAAAAATGCATGTAAATCAACCATCATATTGGAGAGTATTTTTACGACCCGCTCCTCTGTCTGTATCATCACAAAAGGAACCGCTGTGTTCTGGATCTCTGTCGCTTTTTCCTCAGAGATCACCGTTCCTGCTTCCGCCACAACTTCACCTGTCATCACATCTACCACATCTTCTGCCAGGGTAAATCCGGTAATACGGTTGCGGAAGGCAAGTTTTTTATTGAATTTATAACGTCCAACCTTCGCAAGATCATAACGTCTCACATCAAAGAACATACTGTTTATGAGACTTTCCGCACTGTCTACAGACAAGGGCTCGCCTGGACGAAGTTTTTTATACAGCTCCAGAAGACCATCCTGATAATTTTCAGAGGCATCTTTGGCAAAGCTGGCAACGATCTTTGGCTCCTCACCAAAGAGATCAAGGATCTCCTGATTGGTCCCCACACCGAGAGCGCGGATCAGCACCGTGATCGGCACTTTACGGTTACGGTCTACGCGCACATAGAAAATATCGTTGGAGTCCGTCTCATATTCCAGCCATGCACCACGGTTTGGAATGACCGTGGAAGAATACAGTTCCTTACCAATTTTATCATGAGCAATTCCGTAATAAATACCAGGAGAACGAACGAGCTGGCTTACAATAACACGCTCCGCACCATTGATCACAAAAGTTCCCGTAGCAGTCATAAGCGGCAGATCACCCATGAAAATATCATGCTCACTGATTTCTTCTGTTTCTTTATTGTGAAGTCTTACCTTCACCTTCAGCGGAGCAGCGTATGTGGCATCCCGTTCCTTACAGGCCTCAATAGAATATTTCACATCATCTCTGCACAGCTCGAAACTTACAAATTCAAGGCTGAGATTCCCGTTGTAATCCGAAATCGGGGAAATATCACGAAAAACTTCATTTAAACCTTCTTCTAAAAACCATTTGTATGAATCTGTCTGAACCGCAATGAGGTTTGGCATCTCCAATACTTCTTTTTGCTTTGAGTAACTCATTCTGACGCCTTTGCCCACTTTGACAGGACGTATTCTGTTTTTCTCCATTGATGATTTCACTCCTTGTTTTTTTTACAGAACTGTGCTATAATGAATTTACATAGGGCTAATACTCCTAATTTACCACAATACTGTATATTCCATCTTACCACAGTTGTAGAGCGGTGTCAATATAAAATTGGCACTTTTTTTGTATTTAGAAAAGTTAAGCAGAAAAGAAAAAACCACAGCAGAAAGAGTGCGAAGCACTCCCCCCACGGGACCAGGCATCGGGCAAATTCATTTGTACCGATGCCTGGTCCTGTGGGAGACATACTCCCGTGTTTTCTGCTGTGGTTTTTTCTCTCTTCTATTTAACGCTCAACCCAAGCGAGATGCAGGCGGCCTGTCCGCCGGAATCGAGCTTGGCGTGCCATTTTGACCAATTATACAAAAATCTGCAATGAAATCCGATGGAATCAGGCAACGAGCATTATATTGGTTGCAATTCCTTCTCCAATTCTAACACCTGTTCCAGAGTGAGTCCGGAATACATTGCAATTTTTTCCAACGGCAAATCTCCATCTTCTATCATTCTCATTGCTGAATCTATTTTTTCCTGTTCCACACCCTGCTCATATTTTTCCTGATAATTCATCTGCAATGTCATATAATCCAACCTCCATTTCTCATTCTTTCTGACGGACTTTACTGCTTCATCTAATTCTCTGGTAAAGTCATCCTCTGGCTCTTTACCATCAATAAAATCAAGCAGCTTTTTCATTTCCGGAGTGACATCTTCCATTGTGCCCTTCGTATTTAAAATAATCTTCGTTGTATCGTCTCCAAGACCTAACTCTGGATCTTGGATACAGCGATTTTCAAAGGTATAAATGTGCCGCCCTTCTCCAAACAAATCAAAGGTACATACAAAAATTACAAAACTGCGTTTCAAATCTTTGTAATTATCCCCCTTTTCCAAAATATTCAGATCTATCATTCCTTGATAATATCTTGTTCGCTTAGGAAGATTTCTATTCTCTGTAGTCTGCATTTCAATATTATAAACAGTTTCTTTCCCATCCTCCACATAGATATCCAGACGTACACTTTTCGCATCTGCAGAAATGTCTATCGTCTCCTGTGACTTTGGATATTCAATGCGGGATATCTTGATACCGAGTATCCGTTCCAGAAAAGGTTTGCAAAACTTCGGATTTCTCATGACAACACTAAACATGAAATCATCCTTTATTTGCAGTTCTTCAAAAGCTTTCTCCATTATGACGCTCCTTCTTTTTCTCTACCTTTATTATAATATGCACCTGTGTGGTTGACAAGGGCTGATTCTTGCCAGTTATTGTATGTCTATAGGAAATTTAAAATTGGAATATTTCATTAATTGCTTCCTCTCCTAGATCATTGTCTTCTATACAGTTTCCTTATCGTTCTGCTCATAGCCTTTTGAAACATATATGTCGTCTTTCTGCAAAAACACTAACAGACACTATTTAACGCTCAACCCAAGCGAGATGCAGGCGGCCTGTCCGCCGGAATCGAGCTTGTACTCGCCATGCAAATTTATTTGCTTGGCGCCTGTTCCTCCAGGGGACATACTCCCGTGTTTTCTGCTGTGGTTTTTTCTATTTTCTCACCATACATTCTTTCTGATAAAAGCTCACACCATACTTTTTTATATTGTTATACCCTTCGGCGCGAAGTTCTGCCTCATAATCCATCTCCCCGATCTGTTTTAATGCTTCATGACACTTCTTTTCCATTCCCTGAAAACTGTCCGATACTTTTAATTCCAGTATAATGGCTTCGCCGCGGACAGATGGTGTTTTTAATAGGATATCCGGTCGTCTGGTCCCACTTTCACGATTCGACATAACAATGTATTTTCCGGCTCCTTTCAAGATACCTGCCAGAAAACCGTGATAATAATTCTCTGCATAGTCATAAAAACTGATCGTATCTAAAAGTTGTTTGGAAATAAATTCCTCAATCCTCTCACTATCCCCCTTCTCCAAAGCAGATAACAATTCCGAACACTCCAGATTCTTAACTTTTTTATCAAACCATGCAAGAACCGTTCTCTTATAAATCGCGCGGACCTCTGCATTCGGGATCATAAGTTTCATATAATTTGTATCATTCTCCAGACCTCCATCACCAGCCTTCAGGTATCCAGTAAAATAAAGAAAGTTCCAAAGGTTATCCTGTGAATCATAAATGGAATCATAGGTGATATCTTCATACACTGGTTTCTTAATCTTCTCCCCGGCAATCAGCTTTTCTATTTCCTGACGCACCCCTGAATCCGCATTTTCTACAAGCTCTTTAATAATACTATTAGAAGAAGTATTCGACCAATATGGCTGAGGGATTGCTGTCCGGTTTGCCAGAGAAACTTTTACATGATTTAAAATGCTCCAGGGATTATAAATATCTGTTTCCCCAAAACGATAACCATCATACCAGTTTTTTATCTCAGCAAATTTGTCTTCAAGACCATAAAATGAAAGAACGTCTTTCACCTCTTTTTCTGTAAAACCAAAACTATCTGCATACCACGGATTTAAAATAGAATATATCTCCAGATTACTTAATCTGGTAAAAATACTCTCACGGCTGATCCTAAGACAGCCTGTTATGACAGAAAACTCCAGATTAGGATTCGTTTTTAATGCAGATTCAAATAAGGAACGGATAAAACCTGTCATTTTTTCATAAAATCCCTCAAAGTAAGCATTCTCTAATGGAACATCGTATTCATCCAGCAATATGATCGTCCGCACTCCGTGATATCTTGTAAGGCAGGAGGATAAAAAATCCAGTGCTTTCGCATATTCTACATCCTGCGCCTTCTGGTTCATTACTGCTGTAAACCGTATCTTATCATTTTCAGAAATCCTATCGCAGGATAGAATATATGCGTGACGTTTATATTCTTTGGCAATCTCATCCACAAGACTTGCAGCTGCCAGCTCAAATGTAGGCTGCTTGGCTGCTTTCAATGACAAATTGATCACCGGATATTTTCCCTGCTGATCCATGTACTCCCTGCCACACGCCGCGATTTCTAATCTATCAAACAAAAAAGCATTTTGAATCTTTTCCCCATTTTCATTCAGTTCTTCTTCAAAAAATCTTCTTATCATACTAAGATTCAATGTTTTTCCAAAACGCCTTGGCCGCATAAATAAGTTAACACTTCCCTTATTATCTATTAATTTCTTTATCATTAATGTTTTATCTACATAGTACATATTTCCATCAATAATCCGCTTAAAATCCTCAAAACCAATCGGTAGTGGCTTTTGCAAAAAAAATCACCTTCCCTCTTCCACAAAAATGATATTATTTACAGGTTATCTTATCATATCTTTATAAAAATGCAAAGAAAATTTGCGGCCTGCCCGCCGGAACCAAACTCGCCGCGGCGTTACCATAGTCTTTCTGCAATCCTTACATCACTTTGCATCTCATAATATGCAGGATCTTCCAGCTCTTTAAAGGTATGTATCTTCTTTGCCAACAGGTCATAATATCTATAATCCTGTTCCCATTCCCTTTCCACAAACAGCTTATCATTAATAACATCCAGGCAGTATCCGCTATAATTGTCGCCAAACAGCTTATCTATGATCTGATCCTCATACTTTACCTCCCGTCCGCCATTTTTATAATCTACAGAATACAATGCACATTTTTGTGCGCCATCTTCCCCCACCGAGTAACGGATCTGCAGATATAATTTATCATTATCACAAAACAGATCATCATATCCCCCAAAGGTAAAGCGCGTTTCCTTCCCTTCCACACCCTCGTCCTTTTCCATTCTTCTCCACATATCCTCCGATGCCTCTGATATTAGAAGAATATCCTCCCCCTTTTTTACATCATACATTCTGTAACCATCCTTGTTCTTATAAAAGAAGCATTCAGCATTCCATGTAAAAGGTTCACGAGCTTCGCCAATTTCCTGCCACTGGTCGGACTCCAGTTCCTGAACATATAATTTCCCATCAAAACAGGCAACGATCTTTCCACATATAACGGCAAATTGTCCCCACTCTATTTTCCTTTCCTGTTTCTTTTTCATCTTCCTGTCATATTTAATAAATTTATTCTCAATCTCTTCTTTCCACATCACATATCTGGAATCTGCATACCGGTTTGATTCCATTTCTACATATGAAATATCTGTTACTTCTTTTTTCTTCTCTAATAAAAGGATATCATTCCCGTCCTCCCCTTCACGAAGAGGAACGCTATAAAGGAAATCTACATCCGTTTCTTCATCCGCCTCCCCACCGCTTCCGACATAATATAAATATTCATTATCCACATAAAATAATTGATTTGCTTCATACAGATCCCACTCCCGGATCAATTCTCCCTCCAGGCTTAGTTGTTCCACATTTCCTACATTACAAATATACAGATTTCTGTCATTGGCAAAGGTATACTTCATCGGCAGACCAGCTTTCGCCTTTTCTTTTATCCCAGAGCCTGATACTACCGCCGCCTCGGACACAGCGGTTCCCGATGCAATTCCCTCTCCACCGGACTTTCCTGTATATTCCCCTCCGCAGCCGGACAGCAGCCCCGCTAAAAAACTGAATGTAATCATATAAGTAAGTATTTTTTTCATCCCTCTTCAAAACCTCCTTCCGGTCCCTCCAGCGGAGCATCTACATTTGGGCTCCAGTCAATGCCTGTGAAACGATGTCCTGCCTCATAATAATCATCCAAAAAAGGACCTTCGTCACCCTGCGGCTCATCATAACACGGCTCGTAATATTCCGCATCTTTTTTTGAGAGCCAGTGGAATTGCCCGCTCTCCAGTTCATAATACCCCACCCGTTCTCTGTCCTTTTTATAATCATAAAGGCATAAAAAAGCTTTTCCGTTTTTTATGCAGTAGCATTTGGCATCCCTGAGAAGGACATGCTCCTTTTCAACCCATTTTTCCATGATTACCTTATTCTGCCTATAATAATTCATCCACTTTCCTTCTCTAGTGGTTCCATAGGTCCTCATGCACTCTGTCAATGCTTTCTCAAAGCAGAGCCCTGTCTCTTCTTGTCCCTGGCTGAACACCAGATACTCCATGTGATAGATCTCATCTTCCAGCCAGTTGACCTGAACCTGGACATAACAACGTCCTCTATCACAAAACAGCCGGGTCACTGCACAGAGTTCCACTCTGCTCTCTTCTATGTCCAGCGCCGCTGCCGCCGCCCTCCAGAGCTGCTCCTTTGACGCAAATCTTTCTTCACGTCTGGTTCCCAGGTCAATTTTCCAGACATTTTCCTCATATTTCTGCTCTGCATCCTCTGTCGTATAAAAAAGGGCATTATCATCCCATGCCATCCATGACCATGCCAGATCTTTATTATCGCTCACCAGTTTCCACCCTGTTTCTTCTACATTCTGAACAAACAGGCCCATTTTAGTACAGAGAGCGGCGGCCTGGCTGCCACAGTCCATAAAAACTATTCCAGGATTGTCGGAACTTATTTCAAGCTCCTCCACGGGCACCTCTTTTCTGGACTGAATATCATATTTCACGATCTTTCCACTTTTCTGCGGATTGGCATAAATATAGTGGGAAACCATACAAATACTATCTGCGATCCAGTCCAGCTCCATAAGTATCTCGGCATGTTCTGTATCGATCACATCATACCCGCCTGCATCTTTTTTAATGGGAACACGGCAGATGCACCCTGAATAATACTCCCCCTTTTCCGAATAATCCTCGACATGGTAATACAGATAAGCATCTTTTATTCCGATGATGCTCTCAAAATTCTTAATCTTTATCTTCTTTTCGTGAGAACGGTCCAGTCGGCTCTGGATCAAAAGAATAAAATAATCATCCGCGGTTTCCTCCCCTTCAGTCCTGTACAAATTCGTATCCGTCGCATATTGATGGGAAACCATCTGCCTGGCCTCCACCGCCTGGCCGGATACCACCGCTCCGGACACAGCGCTCCCGGATGTGCCTTTCGATGCCGTCCCGTATTCCCCTCCGCAGCCGGACAGCAGCCCCACTATAAGGCTGGACATAATTATGTATACAAATATCTTTTTCATCCTATCCCTCTTTTCTCTGGATCCACAGCACAGCCCTGGTCCCTGTTCTGGTTCCTGCCCTTCCTGGGCTATCACACAGTAACTCTCCGTATAAATTATCATTCCCACCCATATAATAGTATCAATTGCTCTGCCCTTGGGGTGACTCTTATGAAAACGATCCGACACAGTCTTCAAAAATTTTTCTTATCTTTTCTCCTGGCCGTCAGCCTTCTGCTGACAGCATGTTCTGCAGGCAGCGGAACTTCTCCGGAAGGCGCGGCTTCGCAGTCTGCCGAAAGTAAAGAATTTACCGAATTCACAGACCAGCTTTTCCGGGAAAGCGTATCCTCTGACGCCCTATCACTGAATTACACTCTTTCAAAGCCGGACAAATACGGTATCAGCCCGACCTGCGGCGGATTTACTCCCATTTCCCCCGATTCTCTGAAAAACGCAGCGCCTGAGACAGAAAACCTTCTGTATACCCTGAAAAAATTTGATAAGTCGGAACTCTCACTGCCACAACAGCTTCTCTACGATTCTCTTGCCTATACGCTGGAAATGGACAAAAAAGGCGCTGATTTCATCCTGTTTTCCCGTCCGCTTTCCCCAGTCACTGGACTGCAGGCACAGCTCCCGGTTCTTTTGGCAGAGTACAATTTTGACTCTGTGGAAGATATCCAAAACTATTTTTCCCTGCTCGAATCCATCCCCGGATATTTTGACTCCGTACTCTCTTTCCTGGAGATCCAGGCAAAAGAACATATGCTTCCCAGCCGGGACACGCTGGAAACCATCGCGGGGCAGTGTCTTTCCTTCACCCAGAACAACGGAAGCAGGATCCTGCTCACCTCCTTCCGCTCCCGGATCAAAAACTGTTCATTTCTTGACAGCAGTACACGGAAAAAATATCGCAGTAAAAACAAGGAACTGGTGCGTTCCTGTATCACCCCTGCCTATGAACAGCTGATCCATGGGCTGAATATCATCTCTGCCATGGCTGGATCAGATGGCGCCCTTTCTTCCTATCCTAAGGGAAAAGAATACTACTGCCATCTCTTTGCCCAGGAAACCGGTTCCTCCACTGGCGTGGAGGAGTATTATCAGATTTTGAATGACAGACTCCATAAATCCAGAAATACCCTGCTGTCCTATGCGAAGAAAGATCCCGCTCTTTTCAGTGGTCTGAGTACGAAACCCTCCGCAAATCTCTCCCCTGAGGAACAGCTGGGATCTCTTTCCACCGCCATTCTCAAGGACTTCCCCCAGGCTGCCGATGTAAACTTTACGGTTTCTTATGTAGATAAATCGCTGGAAGATTATCTGAGCCCTGCCTTTTATCTGACACCGCCCCTGGATGCATTTACAGAAAATGTCATATACATCAACAACAGCAGCCGGTTTGCCGGCTCGGATATCTCCACCACCCTCGCCCACGAAGGATACCCCGGACACCTTTACCAGAATGTCCTCCACCGCCAGCAAAACCATCCCCTTCTCTCCTACGCCCTAAATTTCAGCGGCTATACCGAGGGGTGGGCGACTTATGCCGAATTATATTCCTACAAATATCTGGGGTACTCTAAAGATGAGGTGGGGATCCTGAGAAATAATATGATCGTTTCCCTCTGCATCTATGGGATCTGCGATATTGGGATCCATTATTATGGCTGGGACGAAGAGAAAATACTGGAGTTTTTAAACCAGAATGGGACTTATCCGGAAGATACCGCTCATTCCCTTTACAAAAACATAATTGACGAACCTGGTTCTTACCTGAAATACACGATTGGCTATATGGAGTTTGCAAAATTGAAAGATAAAGCAAGAAAGCAGCTGGAAAATAGTTTCTCGGAAAAATCTTTTCACCACTATGTGCTGTCTGCCGGTCCGGCACCCTTTCCAGTACTTGAGAGTTATATGAAAGAATTCTGGCCAGAGCAAAATTAGCCGTCGGACGTTGGACAGCACCGCCTCACGAAAACCACCTGCTGGCGATCCAGTCCCAGATATCCTCCTGTGTGGTCTCGTATTCCAACTCATTCAGGAGCTCATGCCTTGCTCCCGGATAGAGGCGGCAGGTAACATCCCCGACGCCAGCATCTTGATAGCTCTGCGCCACCGCCTCTACACTTTTTCCATAATTCCCTACGGGATCCTCTTCTCCTGCCACAAAAAGCATGGGAAGAGAATGGGGCAGGCGGCTGATGTTTTCCTTGTCCTGTATAAAAGAAATCACTTCAAATAAGGTGCGGTATCCATTTAAGGTAAAGGTAAAGTTACAATAAGGATGCGCCCGGTACTTGTCCACTTCTTCCACATCCCTCGACAGCCAGTCTGACGGCGTTCGCGCCGGCCGGATCCGGGCGTTATACAACGCAAAGCAAAGTTTTTCCAGAAGCCAGCTGTGAGCCCGCTCTCCTTTTATACGGATCAGCGCTGCCACAAGCATTTTTCCCACCTTCAGGAGAAATTGTGGCTTGCTTCCGGTTCCCATAAGGATCAGACCATCCAGCTCTTTTCCATAAGTCATGGCATAACGTCTCGCCATAAAAGAGCCCATACTGTGTCCCATGAGAATAAATGGCACTTTAGGATATTTTCTGCGGGCATACTGGCTCACCCGGTGCAGATCCCGGACAACAAAACTACTTCCGTCTTCTGGAGCAAAATACCCATAATTTTTTTCTGCTGCCGTTTCACCGTGACCCAGGTGATCATTCCCGATCACTGCAAATCCCTTTTCTGCCATAAATCTGGCAAAACGGTCGTAGCGGTCTATATATTCTACCATTCCGTGGGAAATCTGCAGGATTCCCCGCACCTTCCCCTCCGGCAGCCACTCCACCAGATGAAGCTTGTCTGTTCCATTGGAAGATGACATATAATACGCTGTTTTCTCAACCATAACCCTTACCTGCACTTTACCAATAGTTTCTTTCACCGGCTGACGCCTTTATTCTATTTCTAGACCCGAAACAAAAACCGGCAGCTTTTTCTGGAACTCTTCGTAAACCAGTCCCGCCACTTCCCGCATCTGCGGGTGTGCATGGGAATCCACACGAAGCCTGAAAAAATTTCTCCAGGAACGCAGATTCATCGTGACCACGATCTCTGTCTTCAATGAATTCGGAAGCACCGACCGCGCTTCCTGGGGAGAAGCACCCAATTCAAGCATTCGGAAATATGCCTTTTCAGCATCCTCCATCGCCTTCCTCCAGACCTCGTATTTAGCCTTGTCATTTTCTTTGGACAGATCATATTCAAAACCGCTGGCAAGATCGATCACCGTGATCTGATTGTCAAATTTGTCCCCGGCATAGTTACAGTAACGGGTGCTCTCCTGACTGTAGCTGGCGATACGGTGCCGCACGATCTCGTGACTCACGCCCCGGTCGCAGATCATCCGGATGGTCACAGATTCATGCTCGATCACAGATTCATGCTGCCTGGTCAGAAGAGCACGGATAAATTTCTCCGCCGAATCCTCTGTGATCTTTCCCTCGCTCTTATAACATACGCGGCCAATCCTTTCAATCTTTTTCAAAATATTCTCATAACTGTCCATGTCTATGATCTCAATACTTGGTTTGATTACCAGCATCCCAATTTCCTCCTGCCTTCGTACACTTCTCTTCTGCTCCTAACAGATACTACGGATTGCTCCGTTGTATCACAACTTCCGGTATCATATCAATCACTGTAATTATACTCCAGTACCACCACTGACAGCGGCGGCAGATAACACTCGATCTCATACTCTGGAGTCTTAGAAGCCGGAGCCGGGGCTTTTCCTGCACCTGTCTTTGGCAGCGGTTTCTTAATCTTTGCAGTGACCGGCTTTGCATTGATTCTCCCCTGCCCGCCGTATTTTACATCATCTGAATTCAGTATCTCAGTAAACTTACCTTTACACGGAGCCTTTACACTGTACTTTGCGTGCTCCACCGGTGTAAAGTTTAAGATAAACATAAGCTGCTTCGTCTTTGTCTTTCCCCGGCGCACAAATGCCACCGTACTGGTCTCTGGCCTCGCACAGTCCATCCACTCAAATCCCATAACGTCGCTGTCATTATACCAGAGTGCTCCATATTCCTTATATAAATGATTAAAATCATGAATAAACTGATGGATCTGCCGATGGGGCGCTTCATCCATAAGATACCAGTCCAGGCTCCTCTTCTCACTCCACTCCCGCTGCTGGGCAAATTCCTGTCCCATAAACAAAAGCTTTTTGCCTGGGTGGCCATACATAAACCCAAAAGCAGCCTTCAACGCTGCATACTTGTCCCCTGTCAGTCCCGGCATCTTATTTAAAAGCGAGCATTTTCCATGAACCACCTCATCATGGGACAGCACAAGGATATATTTTTCGCTAAGATGATAGGAAAGGCTGAAACAGAGCTGGTCATGATGGAACTGCTTGAAATAAGGATCCAGCTTCATGTACTCCAGAAAATCATTCATCCATCCCATATTCCACTTAAAGGAAAAACCAAGTCCTCCTTTTTCTGTGTCACTTGTCACACCTGGCCACGCCGTGGACTCCTCTGCGATAATATATGCCCCAGGATGATCCTTTTCCACCACCCTGTTCAGATGGCGCAGAAACTCTACAGCCTCATAGTGTTCATTGCCGCCATCCTTATTTGGCAGCCAGTCACCGTCCTGTTTTCCATAATCCAAATAGAGCATGGACGCCACCGCATCCACACGAAGCCCGTCGATGTGGAACTTCTCGATCCAAAACAGGGCATTTGCCACGAGAAAATTCTGGACCTCTTTTCTCCCATAATCAAAGATATAGGTTCCCCAGTCAGGATGTTCTCCCCGCCGGCGGTCGGGATGCTCATACACGGCCTTGCCGTCAAAGTTCCCCAGACAATGGGCATCCTTGGGGAAATGCGCCGGCACCCAGTCCAGGATCACCTCTATGCCCCGCCGATGCATCTCATCCACAAAGTACATAAAATCTTTCGGCGTGCCATACCGGCTGGTGGGTGCATAATAACATCCCACCTGATACCCCCAGGAACCGTCAAAGGGATATTCCGCGATTCCCATCAGCTCCACATGGGTATACTCCATCTCAACCAGATAATCCCCCAGCATCTGAGCCAGCTCCGGGTAAGAATAAAATCCATTGTCATCATCTTCAATCCGCTTCTTCCAGGAACCAAGATGAACCTCATAAATATTCATGGGGTTCCTCTCCCTGACATCTCTGGTCTTCTTTTTATGTTCCTTCATATAAGAAGCATCGTTCCACTCATACCCCTCCAGAGAAGTGACTACAGAAGCATTCCCCGGACGCAGCTCGGCATAATTGCCATAAGGATCCGTCTTATAGACCAGCTCTCCGCTGCGGGTAGTGATCTGGTATTTGTAAATGCCGCCCTCTGCAACACCGGGAATAAACAGTTCATAAACGCCTGTCGGCCCCAGCAGTCTCATGGTATGAAGCCGTCCATCCCACATATTGAAGCTGCCCACCACGCTGACACTTCTGGCATCCGGCGCCCATACGGCAAATCTTGTCCCCGTGACACCGTTTATGGTCTCCACATGGGCTCCAAATTTTTCATAAATCTTATAATTTTTCCCCTCACCAAAAATATAACAATCAAAATCCGTCATGACTGGTGAGAAATTATAAGGATCAGCAGTCTCTACCACATCGTTTTCACCATATTCGATCCTCACCCGGTAATCTTTTAACTGTTTTGTCTTTTCCTTGATCTCCAGCCCGAAGAGCCCCAGCTCACTGTCCAGCTCCTCCATCTCACTGGCTTCGTCACCCTCCACATTGGTGATCCATATTCTCTGCGCCTTAGGACGTCTCACAATGAATAACTGGACCCCGTCATAATAATGCATACCCAGGAGATCCTGGGGTGCATTCAGCACCCCTTCTTCCATCTCCTCCAGCAAGGCAGGATTCATCCACGCCTTTAATGTCTTATTTGTCATATTCGCGCCCCTTATCTCAATTTACATCAATGTTTCTTTTACGATCTTCGCAAGTCCGGCAGACTTTTCATCCGCATCTGCCATGCTTGTTCCCACTACGCCAAAATAGATCTTTATCTTCGGCTCTGTACCCGATGGGCGGATACAGAGCCAGGCATCTGAAGTAAGTTCAAAATACAGTACATTTGATTTTGGAAGCCCCGTAGTGGTAACTTCTCCAGTCTTGAGATTTTTCACCGTATCCTTCTCATAATCCCTTACTGCAAGAACCTCATAATCTCCAAAGCGTACCGGAGGATCATTGCGCAGCCCCTCCATAATGGAGCGGATCTTCTCCAATCCCTCGATCCCTTTGTGGGTGATGGCAATCACATCATCTTTATAATATCCATATTTATCATACATATCGATCATGGCATCCCAGATCGTCTTTCCGCGCTTTTTATAATAAGCTGCCGCTTCGCACAGTGCCATGGAAGCTACAATGGCATCCTTATCTCTGGCATGGGTGCCGATCAGGCAGCCATAACTCTCCTCAAACCCAAAGAGATAACTTCCTTTGCCGGTGAGCTCAGTTTTCAGGATTTCTTTTCCGATCCACTTAAAGCCGGTAAGGCACTCCTTCACATCAATGTTATAATACCCGGCAATGGCATCTACCAGATTCGTCGTTACGATCGTCTTTACCAGCATTCCGTCACTGGGGAGCGTACCCTCCAGCGCCAGTTTCTGACCGATCTCATAATCTGCCAGAAACGCACCGGACATATTTCCGGTGAGACAGATGTATTCTCCCGATTTTGTATCCTTTACATACACTCCGAGACGGTCAGCATCCGGATCTGTGGCGAGTACCAGATCGGCATCTTTTTCTTTGGCAAGCTTCAGCGCCAGCTCAAAAGCCTCCTTTGCTTCCGGGTTCGGATAGCTCACTGTCGGGAATTCACCATCCGGCAGCTCCTGTTCTGGCACCACAAATACATTGGTAAATCCAAGCTCTTTCAATATTCTGCGCACCGGAAGATTTCCTGTGCCATGAAGCGGCGTATAGACGATGCGAAGATCCTTTTCTACTTCTTTAATGCATTTTGGATGAAGCACGTTTTTCTTAAGCTCCTCCATATACCTGTCATCTACATCGGCACCAATAGTCACATACAAACCAGCTTTCACCGCTTCCTCTTTGTCCATGGTCTTCACTGTGGCATAATCTGTCACTGCCTTTACCTCATCCATAATGCCGGTATCATGGGGTGGTGTGATCTGGGCCCCGTCCTCCCAGTATACTTTGTAGCCATTGTATTCTGGCGGATTATGGCTGGCTGTAATATTTATACCAGATATGCAGCCCAGCTCCCGTACTGCGAAAGACAGCTCCGGCGTCGGACGCAGGCTCTCAAATACATAAGCTTTAATACCATTCGCCGCCAGACAGCATGCCGCTTCATCTGCAAATTCCGGGGACATGCGCCTGGAATCAAAAGCGATCGCTACACCTCTGTCCTGTCCCTTCTGACTTATTATGTAATTTGCCAGCCCCTGGGTTGCCTTCCTGACCGTATAGATATTCATCCTGTTCGTACCTGCACCGATAACTCCTCTCAGACCGGCTGTACCAAATTCAAGATCCGCATAAAAACGTTCTTTGATCTCGGCTTCATTTCCCTCGATCCCCTGTAATTCTTTTTTGGTCTCCGCATCAAAATAAGGATTGTCGATCCACTCCTTGTAAGTCTCCATGTAACCCATGTTCATATCCTCCTTTTTTACCTTTATTTCATAATCCTGCCATTCATCAATGCCAGGATTTAAATATCACTGCTGCATTTTCTAAACAATATGCCGCCACATTACCCCACTGCAGTACTCACCAGATCTGGAAAACTCCACTCCACATCTTTACTGTCATCCATTGTGGTAACCGTATAACTTTTTGTCACAAAACCATCCTTCGACAGCGTGATCGTTACAGTACCAATTTTTTTCGTAAAACTGCAGGGCGCCTTTCCTTTATAAATTCCATCCATATATACATTGGCACCTGCAGGAGTACTTACCTTGATCTCATGAAGATTGTCATACTTGTCCGAATTCTGAGAATCCTGGGATGAGTCCTCTTTGGAAACACTGGTATCCTTTGAGCCACCCTTGACCTCTGCCTCTTCATCTGCAAGATTGATCTGAACCGTGGGATTTGCCGACTGCACGTCAAGCACTCCTGTATAGGTAGTATATCCATCCAGAACAACCTTTATCGAATGTTTTCCATATTTAAGGGAAACCGGCTTGGAATAATCCGAGGGAGAACCATTCACATATAACTCTGCCCCCTCTGGGTTGATATTAAAAACGACCTGTCCTTTATTTTTTTCAACACTCTTAAACAGAGACATATCCAGCACCAGCTGCTTGTCTCTCTCAATCTTTACTGATCGGCCGCCAGTAAAATCTCCATTTTTCATAGTCACCTCATAGGTTCCTTCCGGCACCGGCACCAGCATATTTTCCGTGACTGGCAGGATCATCATGCCGCCTACCGTCATAGTTCCCCCGATAAAATCCTTGTACTTGTCCGGTTTGATATATCCATGTCCTCTGGTGACCACCAGAGAATACACTTTTCCTTTTACACCGCGGAAAGTGACTTCATCAGTGGGGGCGATCTCCTGAATGTCTATGACCTCTCCCTCTGAAAAAACAGAAAACCCGCTCCCATAACGATACCGAACATCATTTAACTCAATATATTTCTCATCTGCATTCACCAGCAGTTTTTTGGCATTCTCAAACTGCAGAATATCTGAAGACAGCTGTATCCTTGTCACCCGTTTCGTCGTATCAGAAAGATATACGTCGACAACCTGGCCTGCCTCCAGAGATTCTACTGATATTTGCTTTTCATTCGGGGTCAGGATCTCCGTCCCTCCACTAAAGTCACAGATCCGCTCTTCCTCTGTCCCTGTGTTGTAAAATGTGATCTTTTTCCCCGCTGTATCCACTTTTTTAACTACTCCCACAAAATCTTTACCCTTTTCGTAAGTCACAGCGGCATTCGGATTCTGCTGCTGCACGTGCTGTCCTTTGGTCCTGCCACAGCCTGCCGTCAGAAGGCATACCGCCAGAATCAACAACAACTTTCGGAACATCCTGTCTCTCATGCTGTTTTTCTCCCATCGTTCCTTACTCATAACGGCTGTTCCCAGAGCCGTCACCACTTGATATATAGTATAACATGCCAGTGCTAAAACTTCCACTATTTTAGCTTCAATCGAAGAAAATTTTCCCTATTTTTTTCCAAACTTCTTACATCCTTAAGTTTTTCCAGACTTTTCGCAGAAAGCCAGGATTTCTTTTTGTTATAATAATGATTCATAAGCTTCCAGTATTTTTCCGGATACAGAAGCACAATGTACACAAATTCCAGTTGTTCCTCCGTCAGAGGATTTTCCTTCTGGTAACCTTTGAGCACCGCTTCCCCCGCTTCCCTGTGCCAGCCATTTTTTTCCAAAGTTTTTCTCATAAAGTATGTCAGATCCAAAAGCTGGATTCCCGTCCCGGACTTTTCAAAACCGGTGGTGGCCACTCCGGCGCGGGTCATGATCAGATTGTGATAATTATAGTCACCGTGGCATACCTCACCGCCATCTTCCCGGATCTTTTTGTAAAATGCACAATTCTCCAGACGCTCTGCCGCCTCGCATGCCTTTTCATAATAGTCCTTAAAACAGTTGATGGCATATATCTCAAATTCATTTTTGCGCTTTTTATTTCTCAGATAACCATTCACCCGCTTCAATTCACGATTATGCTTTTGAAATTGATCAAGAAGTTCCCGGCGTTCTTCCTGCTGCCCAGTCTCCTCCTGAAGATCTGCCTGTTTCCTGTGATAACCAGCAAGCACTTTGTGAAGCTTTCCCAGATTTTGGCCCGCCGCCATCAGGCAGTTTATTTCTTTCAGATTACATTCATCCCCAGCAAACCACTGATAAAGCACATATTTCTCTCCGGACTCAAGTTCTGTCACCATCATTCCTTCACGGTTTGCAACCACCTGATCCACCTGGGCAAATCCCTGCTGGACAAGAAAGTCCTTTATTTCATTTTCTACGGCAAAATGACCACTGATCGTTTCATATTCTCTCAAAAGCTTCAACCCTGTATTCGTCTCCAGCATCCACCCTCCACGGGAACGGTACCTTTTTCGTACCGCCAGATCATAGGCTGCGATTGCAGATTCCTGTCTATCCTCCACTGATACCCCTCCTTTATGCTTTATCATTCTATGAAGGAGGAAGAGGATGTATGCCTGGACACAAACGAAATTTTGGGAAATACAGCCATTTTTTCAACTGTTCTGGCAACGCTTCCATACCAGCTGGACAGCTCCACCAGACTATCTGGAAGTGGTTATACTGGTTTCCGCCGTAGTCTTCAGGATCGTGAGGCCAATGGGGCCAAGCAGAATGCCCCCAATGCCAAACAATTTGATCCCCACATAGACGGATATCAGCATATACAAAGGCTTTAATCCCAGCTCCTTTCCCATAAGGCGGGGCTCCATGATCTCGCGGATCAACATGGTGATAACATAGAGCGTCAGAAGCACTGCCCCCTGATAATAGTCCTTCTGCACCAGCTGAAACACCGCCCAGGGAACGAGAATACTGCCGCTTCCCAGCACCGGAAAGGCATCCACCACCCCGATCACTATACCGAACAGGATCGCATAATTGCTTCCCATAATATACAGTCCCAGCGCGCTCACAGCAGCTACAATAAAAATAATAATACCCTGGGCTTTCAGATAGGCAAAACCCGTCTCTTTCAACCGGCGGATATAGGGCATAAGGCTGCGGTAACGCAGTACATTATCCTGATCAAAAGAAATCAGCAGGGTCGCCATGATAAATACTACAAATCCGGCGCCCCACTCTCCCAGCGTCACCAGCATTCCGGGAATATACCCTGTAAGTTTCGGGATGTAAACAGAAGATATCTGCGCATCCATATTTGAAATGCATCCCTCCACCCAGGCATAGGATTCCCCTGCTCCCAGCCCCAGAAGATTATCCATGCCGGTACAGGCTCTCCGGCAGATCTGCATACACCCCCCCATATGGGCAGGGGTATGCCGTAACATCTCAGTCAGCTGGCCGATACAAATATATCCAATATAGAAAAGAAAACATCCTGCTGCCCCTAACATCAGCACCACGATCACAACTGTGCACACTTTTTCATTAATATGGCTGAATCTATGTAGCTTTTCAACCACCGGACGAATGGCTCTGGCAAATACAAAAGCAAATACAAAGGGAACCACCAGAGGGAGCAGATAATAAAAGCTGACATATACTACTCCGGCAGTTCCCAGAATGATTAGAAGGTTTCTCCATCTTCCATTATATCTCATGTGTTTATCCCCTTTCACAATCCCATTTGTACATATGGCCCGGCTGAAAAACGCAAGCCTCCATAATAGTATTGTCAAAAAGGGCTGAATATTATTCCTTTACAATAAAACGATATCCCACTGCCCACACAGTCTCGATATACTGCGGATTCTGGGTATCCTTTTCAATCTTTTCCCGGATTTTTTTGATATGCACTGTCACCGTGGCGATATCCGCTCCCACCGGGCTCAGTTCCCACACCTCTTCTAAAAGTTCTTCCTTAGAAAAAACATGATTGGGGTTTTTTGCCAAAAAAAACAAAAGGTCAAATTCTTTTGTGGTCAGGGATTTTTCCACGCCATCCACATAAACCCTTCTGGCCGTCCGGTCAATCTTAAGACCGCCCGTGGTGATCACCTCATTTTCCACTTTAACAGCAGTTCCTACTAATTTATTGTAGCGATCCAGATGGGCCTTCACCCGTGCTACCAGTTCGCTGGGACTGAAAGGCTTCGTCATATAATCATTTGCACCAAGACCAAGTCCCCGGATCTTATCTATATCTTCTTTTTTTGCAGAAACCATAATAACAGGTATTTCTGTAAAATCCCGAAGCTTGCGGCAGATTTCAAAGCCATCCATGTTTGGCAGCATAAGATCCAGGATGATCAAATTAAAATTCCCATCCTTTGCCAGTTCGTATCCCTTTTTTCCATCCGTCTCGATTGCAACCTCAAAACCACTCAGCTCAAGGTAATCCTTTTCCAGCTCCGCAATGGGCAGCTCATCTTCCACGATCAATATTTTCTTCATTATATCCTCCATTCTGTCTGCTATTCCTCTACCTGGGAATGGTATATGGGAATGGTGAAATATATCGCTGTTCCCTGATTCAGCTCACTCTCTGCCCATATTTCTCCATCATGTTCATCTACGATTTTCTTTGCAATGGCAAGTCCAAGGCCACTTCCCCCGGTCCGTGAATTCCTGGAACTGTCAGTCCGGTAAAACCGGTCAAATATATAAGGAAGCTCTTCTTTCGCGATCCCCTTTCCGTTATCCCTGATCATCACTGTGATCCAGTCCCTCTCATCCGTGATCCGGATCAAGATCATACCCTGGGAACGGTCTATATATTTCACTGCATTTCCTACGATATTTGAGATCACCCTTTTTATCTTATCCGTGTCAAGCACGATCCGGGTATCTTCATCCACATAACACTGATATAGCAGCTGAATCTCCCTGGTCTCAAGATCTAGTACCATATCGCTGATGCATTCACCGAAATAACGATTCACTTTAACCTCTGTATAACGAAACGTTTCTTTCTTTTGATAAATCTTAGTAAAATATGAAAGCTCATCCACCAGACCTGCCATATCAGAGGCCTTTGAATGTATCGTTCTAACGTACCGTTCCATCCGGTCCGGTGTTGAAGCCACACCATCCAGAATCCCTTCTGCATAACCTTTGATCGCAGTCAGGGGCGTCTTCAGGTCATGAGAAATATTGCCAATCACTTCCTTCGTCAAGGCATCCGCTTTGTTTCTCTCTTCAATAGATTCCTTCAAGGCGATCCGCATCCCGTCAAAATCTTTAAACAGCTCCGTAAACTCATTGATTTCATTGGTCTGGATCTTATAATCCATCTCCCCATTGGCAATACGGATGACTGCTGCCTGCAATTTACGGATGGGAATAACAATATTATAATAAGCATAACCGATAATCGCAATAATTACAAGTACAGAAATAATTACAACCATACAGATCAAGCCCACTGTGAAAATAGTGATATGGGGTAAATTGATATTCAGATCTGTGACAATACATACACTTCCTATGCGTCCGTCCGGGAGATAGAGCCCGAGCTTTTTCAAAAGAAAACGCTGGGAACCAGCATCCAGGTACTGGGCATTATTCCCATAAACGTTATTTCTTCCCATCAAGACCCCTATGCCTGTCTCGTCATAATACTGTTCATTACCAAAAAAAGTAAATTCTCCATCTAAAATGACAGCAAGAAAAGAATATTTGCTTTTCAGTTTTTCATTTTCCTTTTTTAAAAATTCTTCATCCAGATAAACCGTCGGATTTCGCAGTGCCATATCCTGCAGCTCTAAAAAATCATATTTAGTATAAGAATTCAGAAGCAGTACCTTATCAAAGATCGTATAGGGAGAGTCAATTTTTTCAGAATCAATATGATAGGTGGCTTTAATACCCTGAAGCTCACCATATACAAAAAGGATCACCATCAGGATCATAGCTGCGATGGGCGCCACCGCAATCAAAACAAACATATTTCTGCTTTTCCGCAGTCTTAATGCCACAGAACTTTTTTTCATGTCCTTCCTCTCTTCTGCATCTTCAAATATTTTAGCATTTAAGTTTCACAAGGGCGTGCAGAACATAGGAATGAGTTTTCAGACACGCCCCAGAACTTATTTTAGCACAGTTTTATATTTATTTCGATCTTTTTTTATAAATTCCGGGAAAAACAGGTCTTTTCTTGACATCCTTCTTTTTCAATGCTAGAATTGTTTGTGCCATGCCAGATGCATGATGGGAAATGAGAAAGAAGGAATATTATGAAAGTACTGAGAAACTTACCGAATCCTGATAAAATTAAAAATGAATTTCCGATTTCAGAAAAAGCGGCAAAAATCAAAGAAGAAAAGGATCGTATCCTGAAAGATATACTGGCAGGCAGAAGTGATCTGTTTGCACTGATCATCGGCCCCTGCTCCGCTGACAATGAAGAAGCATTGATTGACTACACCCTGCGTCTGGCCACGATCCAGGAAAAAGTAGCAGAAAAGATATTTATCGTTCCAAGAGTGTATACAAATAAACCCCGCACAACGGGCAAGGGCTATAAAGGGATGGCAAGCCAGCCAGATCCTGAAAAGAAGGAAGATATGCTGGAAGGACTTCATCTCATCCGCCAGACCCATGTGGCAGTGGTGGAACAGACTGGCATGACCTGTGCCGACGAAATGCTTTATCCGGAAAATTATGAATATCTTTCTGATGTTCTTTCCTATGTTGCGATCGGCGCCCGCTCTGTAGAAAACCAGCAGCACCGCCTCACCGCCAGCGGCATCTCTGTACCCTGTGGTATGAAAAACCCAACCAGTGGATACCTTACGGTTATGCTGAACTCCATCGAGGCCGCCCAGTGCAGCCACCATTTTATCTACCGCCAGCAGGAAGTAGAGACAGAAGGCAACCCCTACACCCACGCGATCCTTCGGGGAAGTGTGAACAAACACGGAAAGAGCCTCCCCAACTATCACTATGAAGACCTTCTCCTGCTCCACGAGATATACAGCCAGCGCAACCTGGATAATATGGCCGTGATCATCGATACCAACCATAACAACTCCGGCAAGCGCTTCAAAGAGCAGATCCGTATCTCCAGAGAGGTACTGGAAAGCCGGCGTTTTTCCAACGATATCAGAAATATGGTAAAAGGACTTATGATCGAAAGCTATATTGAAGACGGCTGCCAGAAGATCGGCGAAGGTGTTTACGGCCGGTCTATCACAGATCCATGCCTGGGCTGGGAAAAAACAGAGAAGCTGATCTATGAGATTGCTGATCTTTTATAATTACTTTGTAAGATCTGCTTCAGTACCACGGCACCAATGTTAAAAAGAAAAGGAATTATTATGCAAAATCCAATTATAAAATGCGACTACCCGGATCCCGATGTGATCCGGGTTAATGATACCTATTATATGCTCAGCACCACCATGCACTATTTTCCTGGCGGTGCCATTCTGCGTTCCTACGACTTGATGAACTGGGAACTCGTCAGCTATCTGTACGATATTCTGGAGGATACAGAAGCTGCCCGGCTGGCAGATAACAGAGGGATCTATGGGCAGGGCATGTGGGCTCCCTGCCTGCGTTATCACGCTGGCACTTTTTATGTCTGCTTTGTGGCAAACGATGTCCACAAAACCTATCTGTTTTACACGACAGATATCGAAGGCTCCTGGAAGCGCCAGGATATCAAAGGTTTTTACCACGATGCCTCACTTCTGTTCGACGAAGACCGGGTATATATTGTCTATGGAAACACAGAGATCTACATAACAGAACTTAAACCTGATCTCAGCGGTCCACTGGAGGGCGGCCTTCATCGGCTGCTTTTAAAGGACACTGGTAAAATCCGTCTGGGATATGAAGGCACCCATATCTACCATATTAATGGGAAATATTATCTCTTTTTTATCCACTGGCCGGATACCGGCAGCCAGCGCCGTACCCAGGCATGTTTCGTGTCCGATTCCCTGACTGGCGAGTTTCAGGGCAGGGACGTCCTGGATGATGACATGGGCTTTCACAATCGGGGAGTTGCCCAGGGAGGCATTGTGGATACCCCGGACGGTAAATGGTTTGCCATACTTTTTCAGGACAGTGGCGCAGTGGGAAGGATTCCTGTATTGATCCCCATAAGTTTTGAAGATGATTTTCCGGTATTTGGCACACATGGCGTGGTGCCAAGAGAGATCCATCTTCCCTCTCTTCGCCCGGAGCATTCCTACGAACCACTATTCACCAGCAATTTTACAGATAACAACGGGAACTTACAACTCCAATGGCAGTGGAACCATCTGCCGGATCCCTCGTTATATGAACTTTCATCCACAGCTTATACAATCCAGACGGACAAGTTATCCACAAATATTGCACAAGCTGTGAATACATTAACCCAGAGAACACGTTTTCCACAGACAAAAGCTTCTGTAACGCTGGATGCCTCTCAGTTAAAGGAGGGCGATGTAGCTGGTCTCTGCGCCTTCCAGAGCAGTTATGCACATCTGGCTGTCACCATGGAAGACCAGCAATATTTTCTCATCCTCACAGAGCGGAATGTGGGAGAGATTTCCCAGAACATGACGGACAAAGATACCTTGCCAGGAAATGAAACTTTCCGGATCCCACTGAATGCTCCCGTCGTATCTCTCTGCATGACTGCAGATTTTACTGACATGAAGGATGAGGTTCAGTTCTCTTATCTGAAAGACGGCAACTGGCTCCCTGCGGGCACCCCCCACAAACTGGCCTTTACCTTAGATCATTTTACAGGCTGCCGGGCAGCGCTTTTTATGTACAGTACAAAGACCACTGGCGGCCGCTGTACCTTCTCGGATTTTCATTATTATTAATTATGAAAGTAAAGCCAGGGAAGATTGAAAAGTTTTTCTCGATTTAGGGATTGACGAAATGCATAATTTTATTTAAAATAGAAGGGTAGCTATCAAGCTGCCTGACATGCTCTCATAGTTAAATGGATATAACAAGCCCCTCCTAAGGGCTAGTTGCAGGTTCGATTCCTGCTGGGAGTACTCACGAAGATATTGAGGAGTGCAAAAAGGGAACAGTATAGACATTTGAGCTTGCTCAATAATGTCTGTACTGTTTTCTTTTTATAGGACGAAAGTCCGTGGTATGACCGGCTCTGCCGGGCATACCGCACGACGAAATATCGCGAAAAATGAAGGGATGCAAATTGTTGTTAATGAACTTTTAGATACATTAGAAGAGCAAGACTACGATACTGTTATAGATTTTATCCAGTTCCTTTCAAATAAACGGCTTAAACGCATTAAAAGAATCCCTTGGAGTGACAGGTATGTTACGTTTCCTTGAACAGTTCGATAATGGTGGGATTGGTAGTATTTGACCAATCGGGATAAAATTATTTTACAAAAAATAGTCCGCTATTGTCCATAACTATTAAGGTGTAGATTATAACTTAGCTTGGGACACACTTATTGATGATTTGCCACACATAAAAAAATTCATGAAATTATTATGCGAATAAAACGGGGAGAATTCATGATGAGCAGGATAAAAAGGAGAACCAAAAAAGTAATTATTGTGATCATGGCAGTTATCCTTTCCATTGCTTTGGGGTTTGGTGCTATTATAATATATGGAAAATATCAGATAAGCAAAATACCAGAACTGACTTTTATGGAAGCTCTTGAATACACGACAAAAGACAATGCGGACGCCGTTATAACCGTGGGTATTATCAAAGACGGAGTGTCATCCTACAAAGTATATGGAGAAAACGGAAAAGAACTTCCAGTAGAACTTCATACATACGAGATAGGCTCTATTACAAAAACCTTTACTGCCGCATTAATAAATAAAGCAATAAACGAGGGAAAAATCAATATTGACAATACCATCGACTGTTATCTGCCGCTTCCCAATGGTAACAAATACCCAACCATAAAAGAATTATTGACCCACACTTCTGGATATAAGGGGTACTATTTTGAAAGTCCGATGATTTCTAACTTCTTTATGGGAAGAAATGACTTTTGCGGTATCACAAAAGAAATGGTACTCGACAAAACAAGTAATTTGAACATGGATAGGGAAAGTTATGGCTTTACTTATTCCAACTATGGGTATGCGGTATTAGGTCTTTTGCTTGAGGCAATATATGATACCGATTATACGACATTGGTAAATGATTTTCTACAAAACGGATTAGGATTGACCGATACAAAAATTTCTGATAGAAGCGGCGACCTTGGAAATTATTGGGAGTGGAAGGAAGATGATGCTTATTTGCCGGCAGGTGCGATTACATCAAATATATCCGACATGCTTTCCTACGCACAAATGCAGCTTGAGAACAATCCATATTTTGGGGAATGCCATAAAAGCCTTAAAACAATAAATGCGTCTACCAAAGATTATAAGACAATGGGCATCAATATGGATGAGATAGGGATGTCCTGGATTATTGATAGGGAAAACAACATTATATGGCATAACGGCGGAACGGGAGATTATAATAGCTATATTGGCTTTAACCTTGAAACAGGAACAGCGGTTGTAGTGCTTTCAAACCTTGCACCAAATTATCGGATCCCTGCCACTGTACTGGGAGTGAAATTGTTGCAATGAACTTTTAGCTAAATCCCCTATGACTCTTTTTATTCTCCTGAAAGCAATGCTCTCGGTGCAATTTTCCTTATTTTTAAAGACAAAATGCATACTGTTACAAAAGCAAACAGCACAAGTCCGACGCCAGCAGCCGCAATCAATCCAATCGGCACTGTAAATGTGCATTTTACAATCCCGATGCCACTTAAAAACAATGCAGTTAATGGGTTGATAATCAGACTGCTCAGTATCAGTCCGGCTATGGCAGATAACATAACAGCAGGCATAAATGATATAGCAGTCTGCAGGATCAGTTGGCCCGTCGTAAATCCTAGAGATTTCAGGATACCATAATCCATCTGTTTATTATTGAGCATTGTGCGCACAAGCAGATATAATACAAAAACGATAATAATCGCAGACAGTATAAGGATAATAATCACAATAATTGACATGAGCGAAACATAGACACCTCCTGTACCCTCCATCGCTGCCTGAATATTAATAGCCGAGTTGACTTTTCCCTCATATATTTCCTTCATTTCGGAATTAAATGCATCGATATCCGTTCCCTCCAGAAGATTAAGATAATAGCTTGTATACTTGAGTGTTCCTAACCGTTCATAACCTTTCCGGGTAAATAAACAATCTCTGCCTAGATTGTTGCTGATCTGTGTAAATCCACAGATCAGATACTTTTCCTGTTTTCCGTTTGCTGTTATTTCAATCTCATCTCCGACTTTGAGCCCGCTTTCTTTTGCATATTTTGCAGCAATCGCGATTTCGTTATCGTATTTTGGGAATCTTCCCTCAAATACGACACTTTGATTGTTTGCTTTTGAAAAGTCGTCGCAAAGTGTCGCCATAAGCTCTGCGCCTCCCACATGGGATACCTTTAAAGAAGTATAAAGATAGAGTTTTTCCACACGGCTGTCTGCGTTCCTTTTGCGCAAAAAGTTATCTTCCGCTTCCGCCTGTACGCTGATACAGCTGTCTGCGGTTTCACCTACGATCAAATTAACAAATGGCTGCCTGTCCAGGATCACATTTTTTGTCATCAATCCAGAAAAAACTACAATAAGGGATAGCACAAGCATTGTGATACAGACAGTAACATTAAGTTTTACTCCTGAAAGCGCGGTCTTTAAAGCAAGGGCCAGGTTAAGAGGTGCTTTTGTCTTTTCAAGAGGAACACGATTGCTTTTAAAATTATGCGTATGAATACCGGAGCGAAGTGCAACGATCGGTTCGATCTTTTTGATTCTGCGTGACGCAAACCATACAGCAGAGGTAACAGCACCACCCAGAATGATAAGTGAAATCATAAAGGGCAGCGGCAGGAAGTGCATGGCATAGGGGATTCCCGTCTGTGCGATCATCATTGCGTTGACAGAGGGAAACAGAAGATATGACAGTCCAATGCCGACTAGAGCCGACAAGAGAGTCAGACTTAAAAACTGTACTAATAATGAACAGATCAACTGTCCTGATGTATAACCTGCGGCTTTCAGCGCACCAAGATTTTTCATATTAACCTGAATATAATTTACAATATTCGATACGATCACCACAAGAGCGATCAGCAGCACAAAAAAAGCCATGGCGCTCATGATTCCCGAACATATCATCTGGGAAATATAGCGGGACTGCCAAACGATATCATAACAGTTGCTCACCATATTTATATTTGGCTGCTGTTCTGAAACCGCAGCTTTCAGCGACGCTTCATAGTTGAGATTTTCCGATATATCTTTCAACCGCACTGAACACAGCGTTGCCCGTGGCGCCCATTCGCTGCTTTCAAGCTCCTTATATTTATCTTCCGTAAGTATGATTTCTGTCAGCGTGCAATTATGGGACCCCATCATAATACTGTTGAAAAAGCCGCACACAATATATGTCTCTTTATGGCTTCCAATGGAAATATCAATTGTCTTCCCTACCGCGATATCATCTGTTTTATAGAGCATGGGAAGATAAACGCCGCTTGTATATGTTCCCTCTTCAACAATCTCGGTTTTCCCAATAGAACGAGTTAAAGCCGCCTGTTTTTCTAAGAAAACAAACCAGCTGGTGACCTCCCCGCCGTTGTAAGGAAACATTCCATCCATCTGCCTGCAGTGATCCAGGCTATATTCTGCGGTCCGGTCGTCACCTTCAAGCGTCTGTGACAAAAACCTTTGAAATTCAACCGTATCGCCGTCAACTGCTAAAGTGACGTGTTCCGCATTAAATTTATCATGATACCTTTCAAAGTTTTTCTTATAATCCATAGAAAGCATCAGCCACAGACTGAGCATCAAAGAGGCGATTATGATCAGGACGATGATCGAAGCGGTCTGACCTTTGTATCTGCGGATATTAGAGCGGGCAATCAAAACATTTTTTCTCATACTACCACCCCATATCTTTCAAAAATGCGGAAAGCTTTTCATGCCTCTGGATGTCGCCGCGGGAATATTTTCCCAGATTACATTCACCTAAAATAACACCATCCTTTAAGTAGAGGATACGGTTGCCGCGGCGTGCAGAGCGCATATCATGTGTTACCATAACTACGCTCTGCTCCTGCTCATTAAAGCTTGTAAGAGTATCTAAAACATCAAGTCCCGTCTGGGAATTCAGGGCACCGGTGGGTTCATCGGCAAAGAGAATTTCAGGGCTGTTGATCAGAGCCCGGACAATTCCCACCCGCTGGGCCTCGCCCCCAGAGATCTGTGTCGGGAATTTCTTTTGTGTTTCTTCGGAAATACCTACTGCCCCAAACAATTCTTTTGCCCTGGCAACAAGTTCATTTTTTTCTTTACTTACGAGAAGCCCCGCGGCAAGCACATTGTCCATAACGCTCATGCTGTCGATCAGATAAATCTGCTGGAACACAAAACCACAATGGTCACGGCGAAACACAGCAAGCTCATCGGAATCAAAGTCAGAAATAACTTTTTCTCCAAAAGTAATCCTGCCGAGAGTAGGCGTATCCATTCCTGACAAGGCATACAGAAGCGTAGATTTCCCTGCACCGCTCGCCCCCATGATAACAGTAAAATCACCTTTATACAGCTGTAAGTCAATATTCCTCAAAACATGCTGCAAGGTGCCGCTGTTTGAAAAGGATTTGCTTAATTTTTCAGTTTTTAACAAAATATCATTCATTGGACGGCCCTCCTTTTTACACGTTCTATTTTACATTTTTAAATCTTAACGGTCTTTAGGCAATCCTTAAATATTTCTTAAACCACGAACGTCCCGCTTGGCAGGACCTCTCGGATTCGCAGATGCACTTACTAAATTCAATCCCTCATCGGGATCCAGACCGTTACCCGCAGTCCAGATGTTCCGTTTTCAATATCCAGCCGTCCATTCATCTTTTTCATACAATAATCAGAAATATATAATCCCAGTCCTGCGCCTTCGATATCCTTTGTGTTACTTCCGCGCTTAAATTTCTCTTTTAGAAGCGGCAGTTCTGATTCCTTGACGCCTCCACCGCAATCCTCTATAGAAACAACAAGAAAGCAGTCCTCCGCGCTTACCGATACATTGATATTTGTGCCGGCATATTTATAAGAATTGGCAAAGATATTGTCAAACACCTGCTGCAGACGAAGCCTGTCCGCAAAAAGCATGCAGCCGGGAATATCAGGCTGCCTGGCTCTGTTCAGATAATCGGCATTTTCCAGCAATTCCCGCAGTTCTGCGCTTTTCATATCGATCGGCATCACGGAAAGTTCCTGAAGTTCTTCTAACGTAGCCGAAAACAGATTGGTAACCAGCGTGTTGATCTGATCTGCCTTTTGGATGATCTGCTCATAATTACCCCTGCTTTTTTCATCCTCCGCCAGCGCTGATCCCACCTCCGAGGCAGCTTTAATACTTGCAACCGGTGTTTTGATATCATGGGACAGTTTCGCCACCAGCTCCTTTTTATCCGCATTTGCCCGCGCCTCGGCGATCCGCGCTTTTTTCAGTTCCGAGCGCATAATATCAAAACTTTCGGTAAATGCACCGAACAGATTTTTCCGGTCCATTTCCAGCGGGATGTCCAGATTTCCGTCTGCAACACGCTCCGCAAATTTTTTCAATTTCCGAAAAGGCCGGATTACCACATGATGTATATAGAAAAAATATCCGGCACAAATTCCACAATTCAAAAACAATGCTGCTATAACAGTAAAAATGACACTCTGCTTTTCAGATCGGAAAATCAGCGCGTCGTTATTATAAAGGATAAGTTTTCCAACCATTGATCCTTCTATTTCAATATCAAGAATGGTGTCTTTATGTCTGACTGCCGTATTCAGGCTCTCACTCAGTCCCGATCTCGTTTTATACAAAACGGTACCATCCAAATCAATCACAACATAATCCATAGCTGTGGGATTAACATGATCCTCAAGGAAATCCCAACTGCTCCGCACTGTCTGTACTATTTCGTTAACCGCCACTGTATCCTGTCGATCCTCTGTTTTGGAAAGGGAAAAAAGTAGGAGTACAGCAAGCTCTATGATAAAAACAGTCACCATTCCACAGAAAAAAATACGAGTTTTCATTGATTCCCTCCGATAAACTGGTAGCCGTCGCCCCAGACTGTAATAATATACTCAGGATTCCCCGGTTCCCGTTCAATTGCCTTGCGTAATCTGCGGATATGCACATTCAGCGTTCCATCGCCTGTATACTTATCCTCCCAGACTTTTTCAAATAGCTCCTGCTTCGGGATCATCCGTCCTTCGTTTTGTATCAGATAAGCCAGCAGCTTAAATTCAAGAGAGGTCAGTTTTACTGGAGTTCCATCAACTAAAACCTGCCTCGCATTAAAATCCACTACCAAACGTCCGCTGTCATATTTTACTGTCTCCCTGCTCCCATAGCGTTTGAGTACTGCTTTGACCTTTGCCAGCAAAACACTGAGAGAGCAGGGTTTTTGAATATAATCATCGCCGCCAATGCTCAGGGCAATAATTTTATCATCATCACTTGTCCGCGCAGAGATAAACAGGATAGGAATATCTGTAGTTTCCCGGAGTTCTTTGCACAGCTCAAAACCGCTGCCATCACCAAGATTTATATCCAGCAGAAGCAGCTCCGCCTTATTTTCTATGAAAAAATCCCTGCAGTCTGAAACACTGTATGCAATCGCAGTTTTCACGCCAAAAAGGTTAAAATATTCCGCCGTACTGTCTGCAAGCAGCCTCTCATCATCTATAATTAAACAATCGTATTTCATTTTCAATCACCTTTCATAAATTCCGGTTTATATTATAAAATAGCTAACAAAAGTCATTAGAATAGGAGTGAACTAAAATTTAGATCACTCCCAATCCTTTCAGATAAAGCAGCTTTTCAATGATAACCTGGCCTTTCCACCAGTTTTTACTGATTGCCCATTCCTCGGGAAAGTCCTCCCAGCACCAGGTAATATCCCAGGAACCATCTTCCAGCTGGGTATTCTTCATATATTCACATTCATAGTCCGATATATCTTTATGGTCTGGATAATACTCACTGTCTTTTGACTGAATAAAACAAGACGGACGGCACACATAACCTCCCCATTTCGATGTATCATAAACGATAAGTTTATTCACGGACTTGTGTATTTTTTTCTTTAATTCATCATAAGGAATATAGTCTGTTGCTTCTGCCTTCTCGAACAACTCCGCCATCCTCATATAACTGACGCAGGTGTGCTCATCCATGATCTCTTCCGGTGACAGGGCAGAGGCTGCTTCATTTGCGATACGCACGCCGAGCCGAAAAAGATCACTGTCTGGTTCTGCATAGCGGACAATAAATCCGGCAATCTGAGCGGTCCCGTTATAGTCCGTGTGACATCTGCTGACACTATCCGTATGCCACCACGGAGCATGGGGATAAGCATTATTACTTTCCACCGTTACCGCCCAGGATCTACCGTTGAAATGCACACCACTTCCATACCATTTCAGAAGCCCCTGGATAACCGGATGGCTGGCATTCTCAAAATCCATTTCACATATAATACTGCCTGCCACATTGGAATGCAGCGGTATGGAATTGGGATTCCAGCAGTCCGCTTCCACCGCATGTCCAAAACCACCGTCTTCATTTTGATAATAAGACAACACATTCATCACCGCTTCTTTGCTGCCGGATTCAAAATGATATTGAAAACGCGCCAGATCAAGCGGTCTTGCATTTCGATACATGTATTTTCTTGCCTTATCAAAAGTTTTATCATTCATAAAAGATACCTCCTGCCTAGGGCGCTAATTGACCTTCATTTTAGCAGAAATACGCCGGAAAGTAAAGGTTTACAAGTTACAAGTAATGTTGTGGTAAACTTGTTATAATTTAAATTTTTTGTTTTTTTATACCAGAATTGCTATTTTGATATGCAACTCCCCCACTTTTTATCATGAAAACTCCAAAAAATCCCAGATTCCGAAAAATCTGGGATTTTTACAAATATTTCTGTACAGTTCTAAGCACATATTAAATTATTCTTAATAAACAACCAAAGATTTTGAATTAATAAAATGTCCCTGTGGATCTTCCCATCCATACTCAAAAAGAACACGCTGTCCGATCTGAAGCCTGTCGCCCGCATCTTTGTCTTTTACACCATTCACAGTGGTAACCGTATCCTCATCAATAAGTACTTCCGTATATTTGGGACCGCCCTGATAACATGCCAGATCAACTGCACTGCCATGTTTACCAACAATATAGAATGTAGCCACGTTTTTCGTATATTTTGCATTTCCATTATTCCGGTATTCCATGATCATTTGATAAATGCTTTCAGAAATGACAATTCCCGCATAGGCAGTCACATTTTCTTTACCATTGTTATATGTAAAAGAACTGCATCTAAAATACTCTCCTGCTTTGATAGAATCTGCCGTTATGATCTCGGAATCCTTCATGATCGGAATGTCCGCTTTCACCGTCGTGGTATACTCTTTGTTGTCCGCAGAAAGCATTGTAATATTATTTCCATTTACGTTTGTCACCTTATAGAAAGTAATATCTGTCAGCAGGGTCATATCCGTAATATTTGCAGTATTATTGGTATTGGTGTTAGTGTCAGTGTTTGTGTTGTTGTTTGTGTTGTTCTTATTCTGATCCACACCCTTATTCGTTACCTGGATCCTGACTACTGCTTTCTTCTTTCCCTTCTTTGCCGTCAGGGTAGAAGAACCTTTCTTTTTTGCCTGAACAGTCACTGCCTTTGCATTCTTCCCTTTTACGATCGCGATGCTCTTACCCTTGACCGTCCATTTCACCTTCTGATTCGCTTTGAACTGCTTCTTTGCCCCCACCTTCATAGACACTTTTTTCTTCCCTTTGATCGTTACCTTTTTGGCCGCGCTGACTGGACTGTATACAGAGCCTGCCACAAAGGCTCCAGTCAGACAAATAGCTGCCAGTTTCATTCCCTTTGATTTCATCATACTGTTCCTTTCCTTTCATAAAAATAATGATTGGTTTATGATACATTGAAATTATAACACATTCATATAAAAGAGACAACATAACATGAATTAAAGTGCCAATTCAGCCGCAGGCATCATGCCTTTGCCCAAAATGGGGGTGCTGCACCGGTCTCCCGGTGCAGCACCCCCATACTATTCTTTCATCCGATCATTTTATGGTGAAGCCGCCGATGTTTCCAGCGGCACAAGCTCCACTTTAATCTCTGATATGACTAGATTTTTAATTTTAGTGCCATTCAATGCCTTTAATGTAATACGGTTACATTCCTTGTCCTTGGCAATTAGTTCCGCCGTTCCTGTAAAAGAATTGTCTGCATTCACAGTCGGATCTAGGAAGATAGAGCTATTTTGAACAAAACTCCCTGATGTTTCTCCGCCCTGAGGAACCGTCCAGATCCTAAAGTCAGCTGTTCCCCAGGAAGTTCCTGATACCGTTACTTTCAGCTTCTGTCCGGGAGCCACCGTAACAGGAATCGGTAAATGCATAAATGTTGTGTCATTAATACCCGTTTGTGTGTCATTCACTCGGATGGTATCACTATCCAGGTCGTAGGAACCACATTTGCTGTCTATCACTACCTCAGATAAAGAAACTTTCTTCACTGGGCTCTCTGTCGGCGTTGGTGTCGGTTCCAGTTCTGAGGCCGAGGTAATCCTCACCTGCCCCGCCGTTTTCCAAGAAGCAGAAAGCAGGTTCAGGTGCATTGCAGGACGGACACCGCCTCCCCCATTGACCACAATATATCCAGAGCAGTCTACAACACCCTCGCTTCCAGTATATACTGCATTAAATGGGAAGCTTCCCAGTGACCTCTGCCACCACCAGCCGTTTCCGGCAGCGTCTGCCCATGCGCCTTTGGCACCGGCATATGCGGTATTTTTTACCTGCCTCGTTTTGGAATCCTTCTCGTGATACATCGCAAATCCATAGTTCTTATTGCGTACCTCTTCTGCTGAGAGCAAATATAATTTGTCCGTGGTATCCGCTCCGTTTGCCGTACCGTACTGTGGGTTATCTTCTGTCGAAACGGCAGTTGGCAAAATAGCATTCTGCTCTTCTTCAATAAATGCAGTTGAATAAAAATCATTATTCAGCCATTGACGGATGCTGCTGCCTTCCCAGGATATTTCGCTGCAATTCTGATTATGGAAGGGCTGGGTATCCAGATTCTGGTCTGCCACGATAAGGGCATCGTTTCCATCCACTGACAATACACGCCATTTAATGGGCTCTTTCTTATAATATTTACCACCCGCATACATCATGCTGGTTCCATCCGAATCCTTATATTCTGTATTATCTACCGGACTCTGAGGAGGCTGTTTGGGCTCATACAGGCTCTGGTAATAGGATCCAAAAGTGATACAATCCCATACAACATCGTCTCCCTCTGCCCCTGGACTGGTAATCCCCAGAGGACCCGGTTCTCTTGTCACGATTGGTTTCGGTGTAGGGGTTGGTGTTGGTTTTGGTGTGGCAGTCGGGGTCGGGGTCGGATTTAAATCCTCTGGTTTTGGATCTTCTTTATCGCTGAATACCAGTGATTTAATCGTAATCTTAATGGTCTTTCCCCCAGTCAGTTCATTCGGATTAAAGATCTGGAAGCCACGGATAACCCCACCTTTACATTCATTTGTCACCTTAAAGATAAGTGTCTTTTCCGTCTTTGACTCTACGACCTGTTTGCCCCAGTTCGGATGTTTACCTGCATTGGTATTTGAGATTCCCACTGCATCTATATCATACAGCGCATGGCCAAGATCTCCGCCCTCACTTGTATAAGTCAGGATAACAGATTTATAATCCCCTTTGGTAAGATCCGGCAAAAAGAAATTCAGCGCCGCAAACTGATTGAGGAAAGTTACTGTGACAGAACCATCGGGATTGTTGACAATGGTCGCACCGTTTTTAGACTCGTTATGAATCGCTCCCTCTTTTGTTAATTCAAAATTGAATACAGGCGCTGCTGTCGCCCCAGGATCATTCGGTTTTTGTGATGGAGCTGCCGAAGATCCCCCTGGTTTTGTCGTTGAATCTGGTTTCTTGGTTGGTGTCGTTCCTGGTTTTGTCGTTGAATCTGGACTCTTAGTTGGTGTAACTCCTGGCCCTGATGTCGGTACAGATGGTGAAGCCGACGGACTTATTGTAGTCCCCGGTTCTGTAGGCATCGGTGACTCAATTGGTTTCAGATCTTCCGCTGACGGATTTTCTTTGTCACTGAAGACAAGAGATTTTATTGTTATAGTAATCGATTTGCCTTCTTCCAGCGGATTCGGATTGAAGATCTGGAATCCCCGGATACATCCTCCCTCACAATCATCAGAAACTTTTAAAATTAATGTCTGCTCTTCCTTTGACGCTTTGATCTGGCTGCTCCAGTCCGGGTGTTTGCCGGCATTCGGATCTGCAGGTCCTGCCATCTGTGTATCATACAATGCATGACCGAGATCTCCGCCCTCACTTGTATATGTAACAACGACAGACTTATAATTGCTGTAATAATTCTGTGCATTATCCGGCAGGAAGAAATTCAGCGCCGCATACTGCTGTGAAAACGTAACCGTAATGGAACCATCCGGATTGTTTACAATGCTGGCACCAGAAGGCGATTCATTCTGGTAAGCTCCCTCTGCTGTCAGATCAATGAACTGAACCGATGGCGCCGGCACATCTGGCCTGTCATATTTAGGAGTTGAAGCCGGCGGTCCTGGCGGCAGGGAAGACGCCTGTGGCGTATTCTGCGGAACAGCAGGATTGTCTGACGGCGGCTGGGGCTGGGGTACGGGATCGTTATGTATAGACGGCGTGTCCGTAACATTTTTTTTGTCCACTTTATTCACAACCTGAATCTTACAAGTCGCTTTTTTCTTCGTACCTTTTACCTTTGCCGTGATCGTTGCCTTTCCAATCTTCAGCCCCTTGACCACACCTTTTTTAGATACTTTGGCAATCTTCTTTTTACTGCTTTTCCAGACAACCTTTTTCTGTGTTGTCTTTTTAGGCTTAAAGGAAGCCTTAAGTTTTAAACTCTTTCCTTTTTGCAGTTTATATGTTGAATGGTTTAGTACTATCTTTTTGAGTTTTACATTCTTCTTTCGGGCAAAACTGATCGTTGTACCCATAGGAGAAATAAGCATTAGCACCATCAACATACTCATGAACCATGCTATTTGTTTTTTCCCATATTTCATTGAGATACTCTCCATTCTGAGGCGTCCCTTCATTAAAAATATCCGATGCCGGCATTGCCTGTGACGCCCCGGCCAGGTAATGCACAAACATGGTGTGGAAATGAATCAGCACACCATATAATTCAATATTGTTTTCAGTTAAATTACCAATTTGCCCATTTTATCTTTTTTATAGCATATTTTTATAAGTATAGCAATGCTTTATAGGTCAATTTTTTATAAAAATTTTATAAATTATATTTAATAAAAAATTGATTGTAAACCTTAAGAAATTCATATATAATTTGGGAAAGAAATAAATGCCATTTGACCATTTTGAAATCAGAAAAATCAAGGAGGTTACATAAAAATGAAACTGAAGAAGTTATGCGCGGCATTTATGTCAATTATCATGTCGGTTAACGTCTTTATGGGAGTTCCGCCATTTAATCCAGACAATGAATATGAGCTCAGCACAGTGAGCGAAATGATGGAAACTTACACTATGAAGGCGGACACACAGCCACTGGCGACGACTGCGTCGACAGGCAGCATGCGCCGTCCTCTCTCACCGGAGCAGCCCATGTGGATCGTTCATATCGATTCATGGAATTATGCAGATCCGGCGAAGATCATTGATCTGATCCCTGAGGATATACTGCCTTATGTTGTTTTCAATATTTCCCTGTCTATTAACTGGGATCCTGATAATAAGAAATGGCTTATGGTAAAGGATGGATATGAAACCGCCAAATCCTGGATAAGAACCTGCGCCGAAAAGGGCGTATGGACAATGATACAGCCCTCCAGCGGCGGACAGAGCCACTTCCCGGATTATGAAGCAGACGATGATCTGGAAGATACGATCTATGCAGAATTTTTCAGGGATTATCCAAACTTTATCGGATATAATTACTGTGAACAGTTCTGGGGATTTAATGAGCATGACAATCCCTATATCGATCCGGATCATTTCCATAATCCGAACTTTCCGGATGCAAAATGGGTTACCTGTGAAGAGCGGTACCGCCATTTTGCGGCACTGCTCAAACTGTGTAACAAATACGGCGGCTATCTTGATATCAGCTGGTGCGCCAATGAATGGAGCGCAGGTATCAATCCCATCGCCATGCTCAAAAAGATTCCCGAATGGGAAGCAGCCTGCCGACAGTATTCACAGAACTATATTCTGGAAGAAAAATTTACTCAGCTGAGTTATATCTCTGATGTGGAAAGTACCGTATACGGTGCTTATCTCTCCGGCTACTGTGGAAATTTTGGGATGCGGTATGATGATTCCGGCTGGTCCGATTCCACTTGGGATGGTAAGAGCGATCCACCACCAAAAGAGCAGTACCGGGTGGCTACCGCACTGCCGCTGCATATAGAGCGGATGGCGATGAATGGCATGACGGTGATCGACGGTCCGGAACTTGTCTGGGCAGATGACTTCAAAGAACTCTGGCCTTCCACTGACAGCGAGGGCTACAAAGTCCGTGGATGGGATATGTATGACCAGTTCCAGAACGATATGCTGGATATGTTCCGGAAGGTTCTTGACGGCACCATCCGCATACCTTCCCGCAAGGAAGCCATTGACCGCACAAAGGTGGCTGTGGTCCAGGATGTAACTTCTGGAAACAATGATGCAAAGTACAGTTCCTATCCAACCTTATTTGAGGGACTTTACCGCATGCCTGACGACGGCAACCTGAAGGATAACCATAATCCTTTTAAATGTACCGGACGTTATCCTACGATCCCAACCATGCTGGAACCTATAGATGACCTGGGAAAAACAATGCAGGTTAAGATCAACCAGTCTGCTATTGCTACACGGTGGCCAACGATAGAAGCCAAACAAAATGAGTTTAATAAGCTTTTCCCAATCGAATACTGGGGTAATATTTATGGTGGACGCAATGAAAACACCTGGCTTACCTATAATCCTTATAAAGACGGGACACCCGCCGGTGGATATTTTATACCAAAGTACAATACCTGTAAGCAGGTTGAGGTATCCTATTCCCAGTATACCACAGGGGTTATAAAAGAGTATTCAGATCATTTTGACTTCTATCTGAATAACTATGACGAAGAAGACTCAACAACTTTAAAAACAAATACCATTAAGATCTACGGAGCCTCTTCCAAACCTTCTTACACCTGCAAGAACAGGGGTGTCCGCCAGAAGAGAACAGAAGTGACGGAGAACTGGAGCAATGGTGTTTACACACTGACCGTCAAAGAAAATGGACCTGTAGACATCCGGATCAACTGCTCAGGAAACGAGACCGGACGTCTTACCTCTTACAAGACAGCTTCTCTGACTGCTCCTGAATTTCCGGAGGCATACACTGGCCCCCGTCAGTATGAAGCTGAATTCTTTGACCAGAAGAACGTAGAAGAGAATGTTACAAATGCATGCGTAACCGATATTAACAAATGCCAGGGCCAGGGCTTTTTGAAATTTGGTACCCGCGCAGATGCAGCAGTGAAAGACACCGTTACCAACAAAACAGCAGGTACGGCTAATATGATCCTTCGCTACTCTGCTATTTCTGATATCAATAACATTGACCTGTATGTGAATGGCACTAAGGTAAAGACCCTGTCACTTCCAAAGGGAACCTCTTACAGTGACTGGAAAACCGTTACCACGCAGATATCACTGCAGGCAGGCGACAATAAGATCGAACTGAAAGCAAATGCAGCACTGCCAAGCAGTCTGTATCTGGACAATTTTGTGATCGAATAGACAATTGACAGAATAAAACTATATTCAAAAAAGGACCATGTTTGCAAGATAAGAAAAGTCATCTTACAAACATGGTTTTTTTATTTTCCATCAGCCTGCACGCCTGCATATCCGCTGCCTTCCACGATCTCCTGCCCCTCTTCTGAAAGCATCCAGTCGATAAGTAACGGAATATTTTCATTTTTATTATCCTTCCGGTACACCGCATAAAAATTGCTGACCACTGGATAACTGCCATTTTTAACATTTTCTTTGTCGGGATAAACGCCATTTAGGGAGAGCATTTTGACACCGCCGTCTTCCACAATGCCCTCCACATAAAAACGGAAAGAAAATCCGATAGAGCTGCCAAGAAAACTGTTAACCCCTGTCTTCATCGGTATTCCATCCATAAAAGAAAGCATCGCCGTCTGGCTGCCACTTCCCTCATTTCTCTGCAGGGCACCGATCTGCTTATCCTCGCCCCCCAGTTCAGACCAGTTTTTATATTTGCCCGAATAAATTCCCCTCACCTGATCCACAGTCAGACTGTCCACCGGGTTCTTTGCATTGACAAGAAAAACAAATGCCTCACTGCCGATGGGAACCAGTTCCAGGGATACTCCTTTTTGTTCCGCATAGGCGAGCTGCTCCTTTGAAGGCTTTGCGCAAACCGCTATGTCCACAGTCCCATCTACCACTGCCTGATAAGCACCTCTTGTATTATTCATCTGCAAAGCACTTTCCTTACTAAAATTCTTTCCGTCAAACTGACAGCTGTCCTCTGGATAGACTGCATTTACAAAAGCAGAAAATACAGGATACAAAGCCGCTGCTCCATCTAACACCGGAAGATCCCCTGACAGCTGCAGGGAAGATCTGCGTTTTACAATCTTTGATTCTTCCACAAAAGGAAGATATGCATCAAGTTCTACGGATTTCGCCTGCATCCCATCACTGTAATCACTGATACACCTTCTGGTAAAAACCCGGTATACTGCGATATCAAACACCACAAACACGGCCACAAGCACTGTGATACACAAGAGTTGCCCAACTATTTTTCTCATCCCTGCCACCTATTCTCCTTCATTTGAAATAAAGGAAATGATTGAACACTGACTGCGCAGATAGACCGTATAGCCGACCAGTGCCGCCGAAGTTATCATCCCTGTCACCAGTATAACTGCCATGATCCTGCGAAAATACTTATCCTTCATTCTCTAATCTCCTTTTCAAAACAATCCCTTTACATATGTTCCATAGCCTTGGAAAACCAGTACATCAACAGGCTGACTCCCCCAATAAACATAAAAGCGAGAATGCCAGACATAATAAGCTGATTCCGGTATCTTCTTCGTTTCTCCTTCTCATCCTTCGGACATCTCAAAAACAAGACCAGGTCAAAAATGAACCAGATCAGTGACACCAAAGGCAGACCAAAAAAAATAATCAATAATTCCATATAAATCCTCATTTCTACTCGGAACTTCAGTTCCGTCGTTTTATTTGCACATAACGAGTTTGTGTCAAGTGCGCGCAGACACAAATCCCGTGTGTGAAAATTTGTTTTTCACACTAGAGCTCCTCCTAATCAATGGTTTTTAAGTTACATGAGCTAAAAATATAAACAATATAAATAACAGTATTGGTTCCGCCACCAGTATCAGTTCTACCATCACCAATGCCTTTTTCTTTTTCTTCTGGCGAACAAATAACCAGGTCATCATAAGCTGGACTGCAATAAGATCCAGTAAAAGTACCACAATAATGAATAACTGAATGAGCGATGCGCCAACATCTATTTGCTCCTGAGCTTTCAGCCAGCACTCATAGTAATGCCATAGCGCAGCCTGTGAAAGGATCACTAAAATACCATCTAATATAAGCATTTTTTTCATGCTATGAGTAAACATATAATTCAGCCAGATAATTAACATTGTGCTGAATATCGTAAACCAGTTGATATGGAATGAACTAATACCTGCAAAAATGTTGAAAACCAGCAAAATGCAAAATCCTCCGCTTAGGTTCTGGCTTATCTTCTTCCCCATGTGATCCAGCTCCCTTCTTCAACATTAAGTATATCGAAATTTGTCTCATTTGACAAATCCTTTTATTCCATTTATCCTGTGGTGCTAAATCGAGCGCCGTCAATTAGCACCAGCCACATGGGGGTTGTGGAAGACAAAAAACTTTGTTATACTTTTTATAATTATGTATAAAAAGGAGTTCATCATGAATAAAAAGAAAGAAATATCTGTCTCTCCCCTTGCAAAAACCTGGATCCTCGATCTGGATGGCACCATCGTAGTACACAATGGCCCTTATATATATGGAGAAGACCGTTTTCTGCCTGGCGCCAGAGAGTTCCTGGAAAATATTCCTGCCCAGGATATGATCATTTTCCTCACAGCAAGAAATAATTACGAAAAAACCCACACCCTTCGTTTTCTCAAAGAAAATAACGTCCGCTATAACCATATTATTTTCAATGCCGGTCACGGCGAACGTATTCTCATAAACGATAATAAACCAGACGGTCTTGTAACCGCTATGGCAGTCAATACCAAAAGAGACCAATTTTGTGATATAAATTTTATCACTGACCATAGTCTGGGAACAATGTACGACTGATCTACCGAAACAGCACACAATTCCCACTCTCCCGGTAATACCGGATCCTCTCTTGCAGCGCTCCCCTGCTGCAGCCCAGTTTTTCACTGAGACAGCCAAGACAAAGGAAATCTACAGCACTCCGGCTTACCATTTTCATATAAATTGCCTTTTCATCGGAAGTAAGACGAACCCCGCACTGACGGCAGACATGATGTTTCATCTCCATAACCAGATCCCCGCCTTATACAAGTCTGCCACGCATAATTATACAATCAGAGGAAGGTACCGTAACGGCGAATCTCTCCTTATGTACACCAAGTTCCTTATGCTCCCAGCAGTCATAGAGCGACAATCCCATCCCGGATGCATAAGGAAGTCCCAGATCCCAGAACTGCACTGTCAATTCTCTCTGGGTATCACTGAGATTGAAAAGCCCTATGGCAAGATCCCCATTATGCAGCACTTTTACCAGAACAAAGGCTTCGTCCTCGTTAAACCATTGTGGCTCAACCTTTATACGATAAGCACCTCTCGCCTCTGGATCCTGATTAATTGCGATCAATTCCTTATTTTGCAGAATATTCTTTGTTATATCATTTGCTGAGCGGATATCGCAGCCTATCATAAGCGGCGAACCCATCATACACCACAGGGAAAAATGAGTTTTATACTGGCTGTCTGTACATCCTCCAATGCGTTCACTGCAGATGAAATCACTATTGCTTCCCCCATACATTCCTACCACCAGCATGTCCATATCATTGTGGCAGTAATTTCCCGTAAAAGGTTCTTTTTCGATCTGCGAGCAGGCAATATTGCAGATGGATTCCCAGTTGTCCTGAATATCCTGCGTGGAACGATAAGAATGTGCCCCGGACTCACGGATCCATTGATAAACATTGTCCTCACCCCAGTTGCAGGCAGAAAAACATATATCTCTGCCACAATTACGCAGGGCAAGGCTCATTCTCTTGTACAGCAGCTCCCCGCACATATTTCTTGGCTTAAAGCAATAATCGTATTTCAGATAATCTACACCCCAGGCTGCAAACTGCCTGGCATCCTGAAATTCATGTTCAAAACTGCCTGGATAACCGGCACAAGTGTGGGTCCCGGCACAGGAATACATGCCAAATTTAAGCCCTTTTTCATGGATGTAATCCCCCAACGCCTTCATGCCGCTGGGGAATTTTTCCGGATCTGCTACAAGATTGCCGTCAGCATCCCGCTCTTTCAGACTCCAGCAGTCATCAATCACAACATACTCGTATCCCGCATCCCGGTATCCGTTTTCCACCATTTTATCCGCCGTCTCCCGAATCAGCTTTTCATTGATATCCCAGGTAAAAGTATTCCAGGAATTCCACCCCATCGCCGGAATAAACCCGATATTTTTATTCTCCATAGCATTTAACCTCCACTCAATTTATTTGGTCCGACGATGAAGGATGAACCAAAGTTCAGATTCTCGTCGCTGTATTAAATATAGTATAATATAAAAATACTGCGCCTGTAATGGGAAAATCCTACAGTGACATGGCAAAATGCGTCATCCAAATAATGTTCGTCAATTTAGCTTAACAATTTTTTCCTGCGACAATAGCATTAACTTTATTTTTCTTGTCAAAGAAAAAATAAAGCTGATATTTGCTTGAACCTGATTTAAATTTATAAATAGCACACTTATTATTCTTTATTAACTTAAATCCTGCTCCACCTACATCTTTCTTATAGGCTTTATAAAGCCTCGTTTTCTTACTGAGTTTCTTCACTGATGTTTTGCCATATTTACTTATGACCTTCTTTTTCGTAGAATTCAATATGATACCACGTTTGGTCTTAATACATTTCTTTGGCTGCTTTTCATCAATGGTATTAACACACTGGAACCCCCAGTCACTTGACAATGTTATAATGGTATTCATATTAGATTTGTATTTGCCCGTAAACTTAAAATCTGCTTTTCCCAGTTTACCTGCCGCCTGTGCGTTTTGTGATGACACGATTGCGCCCCCCATAAGCAAGGCAATTGTCATGATTGCTGCCACTACTCTTTTTAATATGTTTCTCATTTTTCTTCCCTCCATTTTTTCCAGCCTATATGCTGGTTACGTAGTTTATTTTACGGTTTAAATTCTAACATAATAAACTATCTTTTTGCAAGCAATGTAAAAAATGCTAAGTTTTTTGTAAGAATTTTCTATGTTATACCCTTTAATATTAGAAAAAAAGGAAGTACCATTTTCCGGTACTTCCTTACATTCAGACATGAGGCATCGGGGACTCGAACCCCGGACAACTTGATTAAAAGTCAAGTGCTCTACCACCTGAGCTAGTGGCCCATAGCGAAGCAATAGAAATTTTGCTCCAACATGATGTATGTTAACATATATCATTCCCAACTGCAAACATTTTTATTAGCTTCATTTTAAAATGCCCAGAGCCGGAATCGAACCAGCGACACGAGGATTTTCAGTCCTCTGCTCTACCAACTGAGCTATCTGGGCGGATTGCGGGGGCAGGATTTGAACCTACGACCTTCGGGTTATGAGCCCGACGAGCTTCCAGACTGCTCCACCCCGCGATATTATTTAATTTTAAAACCTCTTTTACCAGATAAATAAAAATAATTAAAATTTTTCTTTATCTGAATGGATGGAGGTGGATTCGAACCACCGAAGCAATTTGCAGCAGATTTACAGTCTGTCCCCTTTGGCCACTCGGGAATCCATCCATATGATATTATTATCATAAGCCGATGATCGGACTCGAACCGATAACCTGCTGATTACAAATCAGCTGCTCTGCCAATTGAGCCACATCGGCAT
>CAJUAU010000017.1 GCA_910584645.1 uncultured Eubacterium sp. | reverse complement strand
TTCTTATCAGAAAAGTCTAACTTCCATAGACACAAGATTTTTTACAGCCTCTTTATAAATATAATAGATAGTTCATTTTTGGGCACATAATTTCACCTATATTTTTCAAAGTCCCCCCTCAATTTATTTAAACTGTCCTTTGAATTTCTGCTCACAGTAAAGGCAGCGGTAGATCCGGTTCTTTTTGTCTGTGAGCTTAAAACGGTGGGGCAGCTCCTGTTCGATGGATGTGATGCACCGGGGATTTTTACATTTTATAATGTTTGTGACAATGTCCGGAAGCGTCAGCGTCCGCTTTTCCACGATTTGATCATTTTCAATGATATTGATCGTTATGTGTTCGTCCAGAACGCCGAGAATGTCCAGGTCTACCCGGAGAGGCCCTTCTATTTTAATGATGTCTTTCTTTCCCATTTTATTGCTTTTCGCATTTTTAATGATTGCCACGCTGCAGTCAAGTTTTTCCAGATTCAGGTATTGATAGATCTCCATGGCGTGCCCTGCTTTGATATGGTCGATCACGACACCCTGGTTCAGTCCCCCGATATTTAACATATAGCTTTACCTCCTGTCGATGATAAGTAAAAAAATATCTTTTTTAGATCCTGATCTCAAGCAGAGTCAGGATCAGTGCCATCCGTATATATACACCGTATTGAGCTTGTTTAAAGTATACTGCCCGGGGATCACTGTCTACTTCTGTAGAAATCTCATTTACCCTGGGAAGCGGATGGAGTACCAGCATATCCTCCCGTGCCAGTTTCATTTTGGAGGTGTCCAGGATAAAACTGTCTTTCAGACGGATATAATCTTCTTCATTAAAGAACCGCTCCCTTTGGACCCTGGTCATGTACAGGATATCCAGATCTCCAATAACAGCATCCAGATCGCTGACTTCCTGGTATGGAATATGGTTTTCATCCAGGGTTTCTTTCCGTAGATAATCTGGGATTTTTAGTTCGGGAGGGGAGATCAGAACAAATTCTACTCCCGGATAACGGACCATGGCATCGATCAGGGAATGTACGGTGCGCCCAAATTTCAAGTCTCCGCAGAAACCGATTTTCAAGTGGTCAAAATGTCCCTTGAGATTTTTGATGGTAAGCAGGTCAGTAAGGGTCTGGGTTGGATGATTGTGCCCGCCGTCCCCGGCATTGATGACAGGGATGGAAGAGTACATGGATGCCACGAGGGGCGCTCCTTCCTTTGGATGTCTCATGGCACAGATATCTGCATAGGAAGAGATGACGCGGATGGTATCCGCCACGCTTTCTCCTTTGGAAGCAGAGCTCGAATCGGCAGAAGAAAAACCAAGGACACTGCCACCAAGATTCAGCATAGCGGCTTCAAAACTAAGTCTTGTTCGTGTGCTTGGTTCGTAAAAACAAGTTGCAAGCTTTTTTCCCTTACAACATTCAGTATATTTTTCCGGTGTTTCCATAATCTGTTCAGCAAGGTGGATCAGTTTGTCCAGTTCCTCTACCGACAGATCCAGAGCATTCATAATATGTCGCATAAAATACCTCACTCCGTTTGCAAAACGGTTCTATCACATTGATTTTTAGCACAAATTTTTTGCATGAACGGTCTTCCCATATTTCTTAAACAGATACAGGATCCGCCCTGCAAGGGCTTCTTTCTTATGTTTTTGTTTTTCTTTTATTTTAAATATTGTACAACATATTATTATAAATTACAATATTGTTTTTGTATCAAGTTTTCGTATTTTTTTATGATAGAAGGATGTGAAACCACAAAAGACATCTTTTGCAGATCTTTGTCTGTCTGCAGAGGATGTCTTTGGGTTGTATAAACTGTTTTATAATTGGATTATTCCTGCTTTGTCAGTTGGAACTGTCCGACAAGCTTGTCAAGCATAACGGCCTGGGAGGATAATTGTTCACTTGTTGCAGCTGCCTCTTCGGCAGTAGCGGCATTACTTTCTACCACTCCTGAAATTTGGTTGATGCCCAGCTCTGCCTGATGCATGGCCTCTGCCTGGTCGTTCATCATAATTTTCAGATTTTTAGAGAAATCTGCAATCTGTTTGATGCCTTCCACAACAGCTTCAATTGCGCTGGAGGCATGGTCTGCAATATTATTTCCTTCAGATACTTCTTTGATGGAAGCCTCAATCAGCTCTCTCGTATCAACAGCTGCTTTCGCGCTCTGGTCTGCCAGTTCGCGGATCTGGTCAGCGACCACAGCAAATCCCTTTCCGGCCTCACCTGCTCTGGCAGCCTCAATAGAGGCATTCAGAGACAAAAGATTGGTCTGGGCGGCGATGGATTCGATTTCGGTAATGATATCTCCAATTCTTGTGGATGCATCGTTAATTCGTTCCATAGCAGCCATCATTGTATCCATTTCTTTTCGGCTGTTGTCTGCCTCTTCTGCATAATGTTCCGCTTTCAGATAAGATTCATCCGCACTCTGTGCACTTTTTTCCATGTTTGATGTAATATCTGAAATCGTTGCATGAAGTTCTACGACCGAATTTGCCTGGTTAGTGGCACCTTCAGCAAGACACTCGGAAGCGTTTGCCAGTTCATTTGAACCGGCAGATACTTGTTTAGAAGCCTCGCCAATCGATAATAATGTCTCTTTCATCTGTTCCCTCAGCCCCCGCATGGAAGCGTACAGGTTCTGAAAATCGCCAGCATAGCGGTCGGAAGCTTTTGAGCGGACCGTATAATTTCCTTTTGCCATTTCTCCAAGTACCTCACCGATGTCAAAAATAATGGCATTTAGGTTTTCCGCCATTTCTCTTGCGTCTTTTTCCATATGTTCTACTTCATCGCCAGTCTCAACCAAAGGAAATGGTGAGGAGAGGTCCCCGGCGGCGAAGGTCTTAAGACGTCCCCCAAGTTTTTCCAGTGGCATAGAAATTTTTCGTGCAATCTGGCGTCCGATTTTCGTGGATATCACAAGTGCAACAGCAATAATACCGAGAATTGCTGCGGCAAGAACCCATCCAACGATCATAAGGATCCTGCCCAGTTTGTTACCTTCTGTTACTTTTACATCAAGTAATCCTTCTAGTTTTTGGTAAATGCTGTTGTAGACGTCTGCGAGGTCAGACAATGCCAGTTCTTGTGCCTGAATGCATTGTTCTCTGTCAGTTGTTGCACCAAGTTTCATTATTTTATCATCCAGCTGCCAGTAATTATCCAGTTCTTTCTGAAGGGCATCATAGGTTTCCCTGCCTTCTTTTGACACAATGGTTTTTTCGATTTCTGCAAAATCTTTTAAAAATGCGGTTTTCATCTCTTCGTGTTGTTCGACAACGGCCTGAATCGCCTCTTCATTGTCGTATCCGATGGTGGCCCGGAGCGATGAGCGGATATCAGCAAAATCAAACATTGTTTTTCCAATATCCCCCTGTGCAAAGCCAAAATTACTCAGGGCATAAGAGTATCGGTTTGATACGATGATCAGTGCAATCAGTGCGATGAGTGCGGCCACTGCTGTGATCATAGACACTTTAAAAATCGAAACAGTTAGTTTTTTTTCAATACTTTCTTTCTTATCCATAGCGATAGTCTCCTTTTACTGCTTTTATTGCTTTCGATGCAGCTTCCAAAAAGGATTCTGTTATTATAAACTGGGAGTATGCTGGGAAATTTACTCCAAAGGGTGAGCCACCGCTTTATTTAAGAGCAAAATCTGTGAAAACTTAAGTAATAAGTGACATTCTCAACGCATTCATAATAGCAAGTTGCATCAATTTATGGTTAATAAATTTATTATACTACGTTTGGATCAAAAATTCAATATCTCCTGCAATCTGAAGTTTCGGCGGAGGTGTCTTCCCCTTTTGGAATGTGTGTACTTTGTTTTCGGCATTAGCTGCCGTATTTTTAAATTTTATTTGCAAAATACAGGGATAAGAAGTATAATATTGAATCGAGATGGGTGAAGTAAGGAACGCATTTTGAAAGGAGAGATAAGATGATAAAGTTATATGACGGCGGAGCGTATCTTGTCAACGGAAATGAACTGATCCCCGATGGCAGTGAAGCAGCCGCAGCAGTGGAAAGCAGAACAGGCGTAAAGACAGACAAGCAGGAGGCTGCAAAAGGGACGATGGCATACCGCATTTTAAATGCACATAATACATCGGACAACATGCAGCAGCTTAAAATAAAATTTGATAAATTAACTTCCCATGATATTACTTTTGTGGGAATTCTACAGACAGCAAGAGCTTCGGGACTGGAGAAATTCCCAGTACCCTATGTTCTGACAAACTGCCACAACAGCCTCTGTGCAGTGGGAGGAACGATCAATGAGGATGACCACGTATTTGGTCTTTCCTGTGCAAAGAAATACGGCGGGATCTATGTGCCTCCTCATCAGGCGGTGATTCATCAGTTTGCCAGGGAAATGCTGGCGGGAGGCGGAAAAATGATCCTTGGTTCCGACAGCCATACGAGATATGGTGCATTGGGAACCATGGCGATGGGTGAAGGCGGTCCGGAGATCGTAAAACAGCTTCTGGAGCAGACCTACGACATCCCGATGCCAGGAGTGGTAGCCATCCACCTGACAGGAAAGCCGCAAAAAGGAGTGGGTCCTCAGGATATTGCCCTTGCCATCATTGGCGCGGTATTTGAAAATGGTTATGTTAATAATAAAGTGATGGAATTTATTGGTGATGGCATTGACAATCTGAGTGTGGATTACCGTATCGGTGTGGATGTTATGACTACAGAGACCACCTGTCTGTCTTCCATCTGGAGAACGGACAGCCAGGTAAAAGAATTCTATGACATTCATGGAAGAAGCGAGGATTATGCAGAGCTTGCGCCGGAGAAAGTGGCATATTACGATGGTGTGGTGGAAGTGGATCTGTCCGCTGTTAAGCCGATGATCGCCATGCCTTTCCACCCCAGCAATGTATATTCCATCGAAGAATTAAACAGCAATCTGGAAGATATCCTGCGGGATGTGGAAAAAAAGGCGCTGGTGAGTCTGGACAACAACAAAGATATCGACTTTACTCTGACGGACAAGATTCACGACGGCAGATTGTATGTGGAGCAGGGGGTCATCGCCGGATGTGCCGGAGGCGGATTTGAAAATATCTGCGATGCGGCGGACATTCTCCGTGGAAAATATATCGGTGCCGATGAATTTTCACTGAGTGTATACCCGGCGAGCCAGCCGGTATTCATGGAGCTTGTGAAAAACGGTTCCATCGCAGACCTGATGGCGACAGGTGCCACCGTGAGGACGGCATTCTGCGGACCATGTTTTGGTGCCGGAGATGTGCCGAGCAACCGTGGATTGAGTATCCGTCACTCCACCCGTAACTTCCCGAACCGTGAAGGTTCTAAGGTGACAAGCGGCCAGATCGCTTCCGTAGCCCTTATGGATGCCCGCTCTATCGCAGCGACCGCCGCAAATCAGGGATACCTGACAGCGGCTACGGATATAGATGTGAATTTCAAAAAGCCAAAATATTTCTTCGACAAGTCCATTTACGAGAACCGTGTCTACAATGGCGTCGGAAAGGCAGATCCTTCGGTGGAGATCAAGTTTGGTCCGAATATCGTGGACTGGCCGGAGATGTTCCCATTGACCGACAATGTGCTCTTGAAGGCAGTTTCCATGATCCATGATCCGGTTACGACAACCGACGAGCTGATCCCTTCTGGAGAGACCTCATCCTACCGTTCCAATCCACTGGGACTGGCAGAGTTTACTCTTTCCAGAAAAGATCCCGCCTATGTAGGAAAGGCAAAAGAGGTACAGAAGGCAGAAAAAGCCCGTCTTGCCGGTGAAGATATCTATGCAGTGGACCCGGAATTGAAACAGGTGTATGCGGCCGTGGCAGAAAAGTTCGATGTAAAGCCAGAGGAGACGGAGATCGGAAGCGTGATCTTTGCAGTAAAACCGGGAGATGGATCCGCCAGGGAGCAGGCGGCGAGCTGCCAGCGAGTGCTGGGAGGCATGGCAAATATTGCCAGGGAATACGCCACAAAGAGATATCGCTCCAACCTGATCAACTGGGGAATGCTGCCCTTCGTATTTGACGGAGAGCTCCCCTTTGACAAAGACGATTATATCTTTGTCAAAGATATCAAAAAAGCAATTATTGAGAAAAACGATACCGTGAAGGCATATGTAGCAAATAAAGGCATGAAAGAGATGGAACTCCATCTCGGCGCCCTGACAGATGACGAACGTGAGATCATCCTCAAAGGCTGCCTGATCAACTACAACAAGCGTTAAGCTACAAGCAACGCTGAAATTGAAAAAACACCATATTTGTGCTTGCACATAATAGGTGTTTTTTTGATTTCAATGTGGCGCCAGCCACGTCGAGGCACTGTAAAGTGCCGAGGCGTTGCGGGAAGGAAATGGGTTCCCCCATGAGCTTGCTCATGAGGGTGGATGTTCTTTTGTTTTTATAGGGCGCCAGCCCGGCCCCGACTGCTTTCAGCTTCCAATGGAATTTTCTGGTCTTGTAGATAACTCTACATGATATTTAAATCCAAAATAAGATTATACTTCATTTATCAGGCGGACAACCCCTTTTATCTCATCCTGTATCTGCTCTTGTGTTATAAAGATGTGGGCATTTCCGCAAGATTTTCTTCTGAAAAATGGAAGTCAAAATCAAAGTAAAATCCATCTGCAATAGATGGGACCATCTTTCATTTTACTGTGTCCTTTCTTGAATAAAATATTTTTTTATCAACATAAGAAAAGCACTCTTAAAGACACTTTTAATGTATCTTTAAGGGTGCTTATTGCAAGGTTCCACCTCAATTTTTCACTTCAGATTCTAACAAATCCTAACCTTTAACGCAGGTGTACGGTAATACTTACATCTATTTTCAGTATTACAGCTCAAGAATGGTTTTCACATACAATTCACATAAGCATCTTCCACCAAATGCTGCTCTCTCTGTCTGCTATTAATATGCTACTTGTTTCCAGCATCGCTTTTTCTTATGCTAATAATTTGACATAGTAGCATCAAAATGCAGATTTGTCAATAGCCAAGCAATCAAGTGAAAAAAATAAGCCGATTTACCATATTGACCGCTATATCCGGGAAGCCGGAGAATTTTTTAACGATGGTTCCCATAAATATATGTGAATGAATCCTGTCAGGATAACACGATCAGCAAAAGCCTTTATAGGGACTTCTAAGGGGGGGATTCCCCTATATCCTGTATTGTCTTTTGGGAATACATATGATACACTAAAATAAGCAATGAATTTAGCTTGGTGATGTCAATTTGAACCCTGTTTTGTTCTGCGCTTCGCGCCGTTGAGCTAAGTTTATGAGACTAAGCAATTCGCTGTAATAAGATGGAAGCATGATTGACAGCCTGATTGTCAATTCCCGTCCCGGCCAGATGATCTGTACTGGAGGATTTATTGCGAAGTACGACAGTTGAACCGGCTTCGATCGAGGTAATGAACATGCCTGTTAACAGAGTGCGTTCTTTATCTGTAAGCTCATCAGAATAAGTGCCAAAAAAGGACAATGGATTTTCTGATCCATTAATAGCTACTGCATAAGCAATATTGAGTAATCCGGAAGACGGACGAATCAATAAGGAGTAGTCGATCCGGTAGACGCCTCCGGTATTAACGGTAATCTCCGCTGTATTTGGGGTAAATGAAAAATCACCGGACTGATATGCGATTAGAAAGTTAACATCGCCCTCTGGAGGGATAGTCTGATAACCACCCGATATTACAGCATTGAAAAACGCTGGTTCTACCCCGGATCCTGCCGGTCCCTGTGGTCCAATTTCACCTGGAGGCCCCTGTGGCCCAGTTTCACCCTGAGGCCCTGGAGGTCCTGCAGGACCAGGCTTTCCTTTAGGACCAGGAGGTCCAGGTGGTCCCTCACAGCATGAATTGCAACATGATTTATTAGGAATAAAACGCATTTTATTTATTTCTCCTGAATCATAAGTATTTTATTTCATTTTATGCGCAACAAGGTTGTTTGTGCAGGGCGCTGAGTTATTGTATCCAAAAGGAGGAAAGAGTTATGGATGAAACAACAAAGAAAATGGCAGAAAGCTTTGGCTGCAGCTATACCGTATTTGAAAAAGGGAGCCGTCCCGAATTAGTGGATCAGGCGTATAAAGCAGCCTTAGCAAGAGGTAAGGAGGATGGTTTTTATCCGGCAATTATCTGTTTGGATGAATGTGCAGTGGATTGGCTGGAGGAGGTGGCAGGTGAAGAATATGACAGAGAAGAGATTATTCGTGGCTGCAAAGATAATGGTAAAGATATTTTAAAGGAACGACTGGAGGAGTATACCGAAGAGTTTGAAGATGGGGAATGGGAAGACTTTATTGGAGAAGAGACAGAAGGCGAAGTGCTGCATAGATTTTCCGGATACATCTCTTTTGATGATGGAATGTTAGAGGCGGATACCCTGCTGTTGGAGATCCCTGTCAAAAACCCATGGGAGATCGTTGGATACCTGCCGATGGGCGGGTGGAATGAGTGCCCAATGCCAGAGGAAATGATTGCGGTATGTAAATACTGGTATGAGAAGTACAAGGCAGTTCCCGCAGTTTTTACCCATGATGTTATGGAGTTTTATGCTCCTTTCGGATTAAACAATGTGGACAGCATCGAGGCTGCCACGGAGCATTATGCCTTCTGCCCGGACCGGATTGATCAGGGAACCCTTACCTATAAGGTGTCTGAGCTGGCAGCCGGGCTTGCAGAATCCGATGTCTGGTATTTCTGGTGGGATTAAAGAAACATATTTGAAAATGAACCTAGGTTGGATGAAAAGGGGTGAAAAGAAAAAAGGATTATATGCCTGAAAAGCATTAGAATTTATGAGAAAGAAGCAACACTTGACATGTATCGGTTTATGCTATATACTGTTATAAATTTATCATTTGAAATCAGAAAGACGATGACGGAGACAGTATATTTATTTTTATAGTTACAGAGAGCCGTGTTTGCTGAGAAACGGTACGAACAGAGTAAATATAAAATCCCTCCCGAGTTGCAGCACGAAAGCAATTGCAAGTAGATGCTGACGGTTTTCTCCCGTAACAGAGAACGCATATGTTGGTATGTCGTAAATGGATGGATAGTATTTTATCTGTTATTACAGTGGATTTTATATACGCTTCAGAAGAACATTTGAACAGCCGGCATTTGTAATATTACAAAGAGGCTGTTCTTTTTAATGCTGTGAGGCAGATATGAACAGAAAGACAAAATGACGATGTGAGCTGATTTCGGAAATACTAATTTATAAGGAGAAAGAATTATGATAACAGAAACATTTGACAATCAGTCGCAGGCTATTATCAATCCATGCCGCAAAGAGAATGCCCCTAGGGTAGATGCATGCATTATGACGTTTTCCTTTACGATCGAGGAATTTGTCCTGGCAAATTATGAGTGCAGGAAGATTGCTTCCTTGTGGTCCGCCACAGGCGAGACTCCGGTTTATGGTATTGGTTACAAAGGAAAACAATTTGCATTTTTTAAAACGTATGTGGGAGGACCGGCATGCGTCGGTATGATAGAAGATACGCTTTCTGACCTGCAGACAGAAAAGTATGTGGTATTTGGCGGCGCCGGCTGTCTCAATAAGGAAATCGCCCATGGGAAGGTCATGATCCCCACGGAGGCTTACCGGGATGAGGGAACCTCCTATCATTACGTACCTGCATCGGATTATATCACAGTAAAAAATGCGAATACGGTTGCCCAATTCATGGAGGAAAATGGTCTCCCCCATATAAAAGGAAAAACGTGGACAACGGATGCCATCTACAGAGAGACCAGAAATAACTTTGAAAAACGAAAAGCAGATGGTTGTATCTCCGTGGAAATGGAATGTGCGGCGCTGCAGGCGGTGTGTGACTTCCGGGGACTTGATTTTTATACCTTTTTTACCAGTGGTGATTTACTTGACGCACCCGAATGGGATAGCAGGCAAAAAGAAGGGCAGACGGAAGGGACGCAGCATGATACAGGGCATTTTGATATTGCGCTGGAACTGGCACGGTACGTTGTGGAGTGAAAGTTCAACTGAAGAAAGGGGCGGAATTTGACCAGTGGAAGTACCGGCTTCCCGGTTTAACATCATAGTCTGGTCTTGCATAACATATGATAAGGAGGATCAGACTATGAAATCATTTAACAATCAATATTCGCCGGACGAATGCAGAGATTTTCCCACTTCATTTCCGCCGCAGCATCAGAAGGAACAGCCGGGACTTCAATATATAATGAAACCTCAGCCGTTTTCTGAATGCTGCAGGCCGGTGGGGAAATTAGAAAACAAGACAGCGCTGGTCACGGGAGGCGACAGCGGCATAGGAAGGGCCGTCGCCTATGATTTTGTGAAAGAGGGCGCCTGTGTTGCTATTGTTTACTATGATGAAGAAAGGGATGCAAGAGAAACTGCAGACAGGATCGAAGAGCTGGGTGGAAGATGTCTGCTTTTAAAAGGGGATCTAAAAGATCCTGCTTTTGCGAAAATATGTGTGGATAAAACCGTTGATCACTTTGGGAGCCTGGACATCCTTGTAAATAACCATGCGGTTCAGTACGTGCAGAGGAGTATATTGGATATTTCCCATGAACAGCTTGAGTTCACATTCCGAAACAATGTATTTTCTTTCTTTTATTTGATACAGTACGCACTGCCTTATATGAAAAAGGGATGTTCCATCATTAATACCACGTCGGTTACTGCCTATGAGGGAAATAAGGATCTCATCGATTACAGTTCTGCCAAGGGTGCCATTGTCGCCCTGACAAGATCCCTCTCACTGTCTCTCGCCGAGAAGGGGATCCGGGTAAATGCCGTAGCCCCTGGTCCCATATGGACACCCCTGATCCCGGCATCTTATTCGGCAGAAGAAGTAAGCACCTTTGGGTCAAAGACCTCAGAGGTTCCGATGAAGAGAGCAGGGCAGCCCTGTGAGGTATCGCCCTGTTACGTATTTCTTGCCTCAGAAGACGCGAGCTATATGACGGGGCAGGTGCTTCATCCGAATGGGGGGACCATCGTTGGTTCCTGACCCAGATAAAAGAAGAAGCCAGGACAGACAGTATTTCTGCCTGTTCTGGTCCCTTTCTGGCGGGCCTATTTCTGGGCACCAAACCTGCCAATGGCAGGTGTTAATAAGCTGATGACCGTGCTTAACCGGTTCGTGAGAGATGAAAATGCATTGAACTGTCCCGATCCATGCAGCTGCGTCAACGCATCAACAAAGTTTTGTACACCTTTTGTTTCCACATGCTGAAAAGTATCCCGGACATCTTTTTCCGAAGCCTGTTCAAGTCTTTCCAATCCTTCTTTTTCAAATTGCCTGTACATATTCGGCTGTTTTGCAATTACCTCATTCGCAAATTTATTTAGTATTTTAGCACTAGCCCTCAGGCGCTCCCAAACATCCCCACCCTGTTCTCCTTTCTCTATAGAACGGAGCTCTTCATACATATCCGGGCGAAACCGTTTTATCATTGCTGCAGTATTTGTGATCTGTACCGTGTAACCATTTTCCGTTACATTATTATTGTAGATCCCGCCATAGTCCATGGTGCCGTCTTCTTCCCGAATTCCATTTGCCGCTATTCCGGCCATTTTCTTTATTGCTCCCATAAAATCTTTGGCGTTGTCTCCGGAAAGATAATTGTCTGCAATAAATTGTGCTTCAGAAAGTCCCAGCGAGATCAGCTCCTGTCTTTCATCTTCTGATATATTGGATGCATCATTGATCAAAATATCGCTATTGATCATATCATAAACATATTGTCTTGTCTCGATAGAAACTCCATTTAATGAATCAATGATCGTATTATCAATATGAGCATAGCCGGTTCTGTTAAAATCTCTGGCTGTCTCAGGAGCGCAGCCTGTTCTTATTTCTTCTTGCACAGCTTTAGTGGCAACGGGCTGGTGATACTGGGATTTGGTTTTGCCTTCCGGGCTCAGTTCTAAAGATACAGAATCCTTTTTTTCTTTAAAGCTGGAGCGGATTTTTTCGTCTGTCGTTTTAGACCACTTTTTCAATCCAGAAAAATCAATCAACCCAGTTTCATTTGCATTGATAATCATACTTTGTCCTCCTTTTCGTAGAATATTGGAAAATAATTAGTAAAAATTGTCTTATTATTTATATCGGTATGCAAATGGTAATATATTAGATGTGATAATTATACCTATAATGTAAAATAAAAGAAAAAAGTGGAATATTTAGTAAAAAACATTTGCTTTATGCAGAAAAACAGGGTAAGATTACAATAAAAAGGAAAGGGGTTTTTGTTATGAAAAAATTTGCTGCTAATTTATTTCTTTTTGGAGGTCTGCTTATTTTAATGGCAGTTGTTTTACCATGTTCATATGTACGAGCAGCAGATAAACCTGAATATTGGATTGTGGATAAAACCTGGGATTCGATAACAATAAGTGTTACCTTTACATCTGATTCAGAATATAATATGGTAAGCCTTTCTAGTCCATATGATTCGAGTGAAGGCAGTGACTCAGATATTATGTTTTCAAAGGGAACATATAGATATACTTTTATTTCAAAATATTATGGTAATCAGTATCAATTTGTAAAACTGTATTTAGATAAAATGGAAGGATTACGGAAGAGATCTAACATAATTATTAATTAGCGCTTGAAAAGGCGAAAGGAGCGTGTTAAAAATGAAAAAACAAGTTAAGAAAGTCCCCATATGCTTCATCATGATGCTGGCGCTGGTTTTTGCATGTGTTTTAAAAAATGAAGTAAATATCCAGGCTGCTTCAAAGGGAAAGATCATAATGAATCAATCGAAGATCTCTCTGGCTCCTGGCAGTAAATTTCAATTAAAGGTTAAAAAAATAAAACCATCTAAGCTTGGCAGAACTGTAACATTTAAGTCAAATAAGAAAAAAGTTGCGGTGGTTAGTAAAAAGGGAGTGGTAAGAGCGAAAAAAGCCGGGAAGGCAAAGATTGTTATTGCTTCAAAAAAGAATAAGCGTATAAAAACGACAGTTATGGTCATGGTTCAGGAGAATAAAAAGGAAAAGAAAAAACCGTCTTACACGGTAAATCCCCCGGTGACTCAAAAGCCGGAGAATTCTGTGTCTCCTGTAATTACGCCAGAGCCACCGGAACATCCACCTGCGCCGTCCAAAGAATCTGCTGACGATATTGAGACATTTGATCATCTGACAGGGATGTATTTCGATATTATTTCAAAAGAGTTTACACGTGTGATAAATACAGGTATAGTAAATCGAATTGCAATAGATCTATCTGAATGTACCAGCTTGTCAGATTCTGATAAGCAGATCTTGACTGGACTTATATCTGAAACATATGAAAAAGAGACGGTACAGAAAACAATGGATGAGTTAAAGGCAGAGGGAAGTGTTGTAGAGGATGATACCTATGGATTTGTTTTCCAGGGTGGAGCATTCATAAAGATCCGTGAAATGGAAAGGGATTCGTCTGGATTTTTCTTTCAGATCAGTTGTGCTGTGAATGGTCTTAGTGCAGATGGCTTTGATCATTGCAAGGCTTTTGTTAATAGAGATAACAAATGGTATTATAAGTTGGATGGTAAATTTTTGTCATAGGTCAACGTAGCAGATTTGAGATAATAAATGAATTTTTTCTATGCCGCCTAATTGACATAATAAGGCAGCCGTGTTTTGCGGCTGTCCTTTTTACGTCATTTTTTATAATAAATTTCAAATTATGAATGTTGCGAGGGCTTCTGTCAGATAATAAAAAGAAATAGTGCAGAAGGGATTGAAACTATGAGCCGGTATTTGGTGGTTATAGATATGCAGAATGATTTTGTAGAGGGGGTTCTGGGAACCGAGGAGGCAAGAAAAATCGTTCCATTGGTGACAAAAAAAATAAAAGATTTCCCGGGGCATGTCATCTATACTAGAGATACCCATGGATCCGATTATCTTTTTACCCAGGAAGGCAGGCTTCTCCCAGTAGCCCACTGTATAGCAGATACCTATGGCGGACAGTTGATCCGTGAACTAAACCAGCTGCAGGATGAAAAAACAGTAAAAATATATGAAAAGAACACATTTGCCTCAGTGGAGATGGCTGAGGCGCTGAAAAAGGAACACAGGCTGCAGCCCATCGAGTCCATAGAATTGGTCGGGGTATGTACTGATATTTGCGTTGTTTCCAATGCAATTTTACTGAAAGCATATTTGCCGGAGGTTTTAATATCTGTTGACCCCGCCTGCTGTGCGGGAGTGACTCCGCAGCTTCATGAGGCGGCGCTGCAGACAATGGAGAGCTGTCAGATCATGATAAGGAGGTAAAAAAAGCAATGTCACAATTTGAAGCGAGAAATATCAGCATGATGATGGATCTGTATGAGATGACCATGGCAAACGGGTATTTTGAAGACTCATCCGCAGATGACTGGGGAACTTTCGAGGTATTTTATCGAAAAAATCCGGACAGTGGCGGATTTGCCATTTTTGCCGGGCTGGAACAGGTGGTTGAATACATTGAGGGGGTGCATTTTGAAGAGGATGATATAGAATATTTTCGTTCCCTGCACCTGTTCAGTGATCCATTTTTAGAGTTTTTAAGAGGATATCGTTTTCGTGGGAACATATCTGCCTTTCCAGAGGGGACAATTATGTATCCCAATGAACCAGTGCTGACCGTACACGCTCCCCTGATCGATGCCCAGCTGGTAGAGACGGCTATTCTGACCCAGATCAATCACCAGTCCCTGATCGCTACCAAGGCGCAGAGGATCGTGCGGGCTGCCAAAGGGCGCGGGGTGCTGGATTTTGGGGCAAGGAGATCCCATAATATCGATGCGGCAGTCTATGGAGCCAGGGCAGCTTATATCGGCGGAGTTGATAGTACCGCCACGGTGATGGCGGGAAAGCAGTTTGGGATTCCAGTGTCGGGTACGATGGCTCACAGCTGGGTGATGTGTTATGGAGATGAATATACCGCATTCTGCCGGTATGCAGAGCAGTATCCTGATTCTGCCCAGTTTCTTGTGGATACCTATGATGTTCTGCACTCCGGTGTCCCCAATGCCATTCGGGCAGCCAGGGCGGTGCTGAATCCCAGGGGGAAACGGTTGAAGGGAGTGAGGCTGGATTCGGGGGATCTTGCCTATTTATCCAAAAAAGTACGGCGGATGCTGGATGAGGAAGGCATGGAAGACTGCATGATCATTGCCTCAAACAGCCTGGATGAATCTACCATTACCTCTCTTTTGGAGCAGGGAGGCTGTATTGACGCTTTTGGAGTGGGAGAACGCTTGATCACGGCAAAGAGTGATCCGGTTTTTGGAGCTGTTTACAAACTTGCAGCGGTGGAACGGAATGGGGTGTGTACTCCGCGAATAAAGGTATCGGAAAATATAGAAAAAATCACGAATCCCGGTAAAAAAGATGTTTACCGAATCTATGATGACACGGGACATGCGGTGGCGGATCTGCTGACGGCAGGAGGGGAGACTGTGGATCTGTCAAAAGAATATCCCTATATTGATCCGCAGAAGCCATGGAAAAAACGGTCCTTCATCAACTGCCGGGCAAAAAAACTGCACCGGGATGTGATCCGGAATGGAAAACGGGTGGCAGCGGTGCGGAGTCTGGAAAGTATCCGGGCTTATGTAAAAGAACAGCTGGAATCAGAGATCTGGCAGGAGGAGCAGAGATTTGCCAATCCCCACAGACATTATCTGGACATGAGTACCTGGTATTTTCAAAGGAGGGAAGAGCTGCTGGATAAAAATCAGTGGAAGTAACCCTCCAATCAACCTTGAAAATACGGAATCCTTCTGTTCTGGCAGGGAAAAATAAGTTTATAAAAAATTTATATTGGCAATTTCGGGGAAATCATGTATAATAAATCTGTGTACGTGTATACAAATGGATGAATGGGTATTACAGTGGGGTTGAAGCTATGTTTGATAATGGTAGAAAAAACATATGTGTGATATTGTGCGAGGTGGCGGCTCATTACCAGGAGCAGGTATGCCGGACGCTTACTTCTTATGCCAGGGATAAGGGATATAATCTTGCTTATTTTACGTTTTTTGTGTGTTATGGAGTGTACACGAAGAATGGCATGGGAGAAGCCAACATTATAAATCTGGTCCCCTATGAGAATTTTGACGGGTTTATTATCTGTCACGACACCATGCAGAATGAACAGGCTGTAAAGCAGATCTTTGCCTACATCAAAGAACGCACCAGGAAGCCGGTGGTGACGCTGCGCAGAGCCTGGGAAGACTATCCCTGTATCCTGGCAGAAAATAAAGGTGCCATTAAGGAGATCGTTCAGCATTTTGTGGATGTTCACCACTTTGACCGCATCGCTTTTTTCAGTGGTCCCAAGGATCATCCGGATGCCATAACAAGGCTGGCAGATTACAAAGAAGGACTTGCCAGCCGGGGGATTGACTACGACGAAGAATATGTGTTTTATGGTGATTTCTGGCGTAAATTATCCAAAGAAGCAGCACAGTACTTTATCAAAACCCTTCCGGAAATCCCCCAGGCTGTTGTCTGTGCCAACGATTATATGGCGCTTTCCCTCTGTAACGAGCTGGTTAATTTTGGTAAAATTGTGCCAAAGGACATTGCCGTTTCAGGCTTTGATGATATATGGGAGGCGACGATCAATATGCCGCCAGTCACCACGGTTACGATGCCGGTGGAGAAAATGAGCGAGCTGGCATTTGCAACTCTGGAGCGCATGATGAACGGCGGGGACGTGCCGAGGGTTCAGACCCTTAGAACAGTACCTGTCATACGGGATTCCTGTGGCTGTCAGGGGATGGACATGGAAACTGCCGTTAGAAAAAGGGTACGGCAGAGTCAGGAATATGAAAAAATACTGGATCTGATCCGGTATAATACGTATACTTTTGTGGAGATGTCCGATGTACAGCGGGCACAGGAACTTGTGAACCATACGCGCCTGCTGGATGTGGAAGACAACTACATCAAGAACTTTTTTATCTGTCTGGGAGAGGGTGAGGGCAGTCAGCACCCCAAATACTGTTCAGAGAAAAACGGATATCCCAAACAGAGCCAGGCAGTAGGTGCTGCGATAAATGGAGCGATCCTCCAGACAGAGACCGCAGTTTTTGACACCACAGATCTGCTTCCCAGGGAAGCTGTCGAACAGGAGCCCATGATTTACTATTTTTTCCCGCTGCATAATCTGAATATTACTTTTGGCTACTTTGCCATCAGTTATGAGGGAACCCACAGCTGTGGCAAGTCATTTCACAGCTGGCTTGCGATTCTGGGAAATGTTCTTGAAGGTATGCGTCTGAGGCAGAAGACCAATGCACTGCTGGATGAACTAAATAGCATGTACGTTCATGATGTATTGACCGGGCTTTTGAACCGGAGAGGATTTGAAATTAATTCCCAGGAGTTTTATGAGAGGAGCCGGACAGAAAAAAGGACATTGGTTATAATCTCGATCGATATGGATAATTTAAAAATTGTTAACGATAAATTTGGGCATAAACAAGGGGATATAGCGCTTCAGACGATTGGGAAGGCGATCCTGCATGCGGCAGAGCCGGGAGATGTATGCGCGAGGATCGGAGGCGATGAATTTTCTGTGGCCGGTATGGATTATAATGAGCAGAAAGCACAGGGATTTGTGGAAAAATTTAACAAGTATCTTGAGAAGTTTAACAGGGACAGCGGGCGACCATATCTTGTTGGTGCCAGCTGCGGCTGGTATTTAATTTCTGCCTCTCATGGCATCTCTCTTGAAGCGGCAATTGTGAAAAGCGACGAACATTTGTATGAGACAAAAAGGGATAAGAAAAAAAATCACAATGACTGCGTGCTAAGGGAAATAGAGGCATAATGTTGGAAGGAGGAAGTACTTTGGCGGAAAAAACCAAAGATAATATAGATTTTAGAAAAAAAAGGGTCAAACGGATAAAGAAGGTCATTATTGTACTTTGTATCCTGCTCTTTATACTGCCGGTGGTGCTCTCCATTGTTCTTTTCTTCCGGGTGAAAAAGCTGGAGAACAGAATTGAAACGATTGTTTCTGAAAATGAGCTGGAGTCCGGTGGGGAAGAGGTGTCGACGGAGATCGTTAACGCAAAGGAAAAGGAGATCGTTACCGGAAGTGCTGTCGAGGAAGAAAAAACAAAGCGGGTTTATTTGACATTTGATGATGGACCCAGCAAGCAGACCGAGAGGGTATTAAATATTTTGAAGAAAAAAAAGGTAAAGGCGACCTTTTTTGCCATTGGCAGGGAGGATGAATTTTCCCAGAATATTTACCGCCGCATTGTAAAAGAAGGACATACCCTTGGTATGCATTCATACTCTCATATATTTAAAGAGATATACGGCTCTCTGGATGGATTTAAAAAGGACTTTCATCGAATTTCCGATTATTTGGAGAAGGTTACGGGGGCTCGGCCTGTCTTTTACCGGTTCCCGGGAGGAAGCAGCAACACTGTAAATGAGCTTCCGGTAGAGCAGTATACAAATTTTCTGAAGGAGCAGGGAGTTGAATATGTTGACTGGAATGTTATTGCTGCCAATGGGATCACAGAAAATGTGACAAAGAAAGATATGGTTCGTTCTGTCATGGAAGGTGTGGCGAAATACGATACTTCTATTGTGCTTTTATATGATTCAGCCGATAAAAAAATGACGGCGGATTCATTATCTGCCATGATTGACAGCCTGCAGGCAGCCGGGTACGAGCTGCTTCCCATGGATGACAGCACAGTACCGATTCATCATTCATGACTTTAATTGGATATCAATGTCTGTCAGAGACAGATTTTGAAGATAGATATTAGGAGGAAATAGAATGAGCTTTTTTAAAGAACTGAAAGAAGATATTGTTCAGTCGGTAAATGAACTGAGCGATACCCTGGAAGAAAAAGTATCCGCATCCGAGGAAGCAGCAGAAGAGGCTGAAACACTGGAGACGGAAGTGCAGAAGGAGATTGATTCCATTCTGGAGGATGGCATTTTAAATGACATGTCCGTGGCAGAAGAGGATTCTGAGGATGTTTCTGAACCAGAGGAGCCTTCGGAACCGGATCTTTCGGCAGAAGTTCAGGAAGAAAAGGAAGAGACAGAAGAGATGGCGGCAGACATTCCTGAGCTGGAGGAAGAACTACAGGAAGAGGAACCAAAGGAAGAGGAGCCACAGGAGGAGCCTCAGGAAGATTCCTATTTTGGTGAGGTGGATCGCCAGGAAGAAAATAAGATAATGAATATGAGCCAGGAGGAAGATAACATGAGTGATTTTGAGGAAACAGTAGAAGATAACAGCGAAGAGACAACGGTGATCACCAAAGGAACTACGATCAATGGTGGCATTAAATCCGATACCTCCCTTATTGTTAAAGGAGTGATTGAGGGGGATGTGGAATGTCAGGGAAAACTGACGATCACCGGCCATGTGGCAGGAAACAGTACGGCATCCGAGATCTATGTCAACACCCCCAGGCTGGAAGGCAGCCTGAACAGCCATGGCAGCGTGAAAATTGATGTGAGTACAGTTGTGATCGGCTCAATCACCAGTGCATCCGTCGTAGTTGCCGGAGCGGTGAAAGGTGATATCGATGTTAATGGTCCTGTGATCATTGACTCTACAGCAGTAGTTAAAGGCTCTGTGTTTGCCAAATCCATTCAGATCAACAGTGGAGCTGTCATTGACGGGAACTGTTCTCTCAAATATGCAGACGTGGATCTGGATACATTTTTTGACTAAAAGAGCGGAAGGAGAGGGAGGTTTCTATGAAATATAACCGGGTATTGTTAAAGTTAAGCGGAGAGGCTCTTTCCGGGGATAAAGGGAACGGCTTTGACGAGGCCACCTGCATCCGGGTGGCAGAGCAAATTCGGGATCTGGTGAAAGAGGGCTGCCAGACTGCTGTCGTGATTGGCGGCGGCAATTTCTGGCGGGGAAGAACCAGTGAGACCATTCAGAGAAATCAGGCGGATCAGATCGGGATGCTGGCCACGGTGATGAACTGCATTTATATGTCGGAGATCTGCCGTCATGTTGGTCTTATGACTCAGATCCTGACGCCCTTTGAATGTGGCTCTTTTACCAAATTGTTCAGCAGAGACAGGGTAGAGAAGTACCTGGCTAAGAATATGGTGGTATTTCTGGCTGGTGGAACAGGACATCCTTATTTCTCCACAGATACAGCGACTGCTCTCCGCGCCGTGGAGATTCAGGCGGATGTGATCCTGGCAGCCAAGTCAGTGGACGGGGTATATGACTCGGATCCGGCGAAAAATCCGGATGCGAAGAAGTTTGATACTCTGCCGATCTCAAGAATCATCGATGAGAAGCTGGGTGTGGTGGATCTGGCTGCTGCGGTGATCTGTTATGAGAACAAGATGCCGATGTGCGTCTTTGGTTTAAACGAAGAAAACAGTATTATAAACTGCGTTAAGGGTGAAAGTACGGGAACAATCATTACAGTGGACTGATCATGGAGGGGAATAGAGATGGAATTTGATATCAAGATGTATGAAGATAAAATGGATAAAACATTGTCAAATCTGCAGGAGGAATATGTGTCGATCCGTGCCGGACGCGCTAATCCCCATATTCTGGATAAGATTCAGGTGGATTATTACGGAACACCTTCTCCGCTTCAGAGTGTGGCAAATATTTCTGTGCCAGAGGCGAGAATGATCCAGATCCAGCCATGGGAGTCCAGTCTGATCAAGGAGATCGAGCGCGCTATCATTGCCTCTGATCTTGGTCTGACACCTGCCAATGACGGTAAGACGATCCGTCTCGTATTTCCAGAGCTGACGGAAGACCGCCGTAAGGAACTGGTAAAGGACGTTAAGAAAAAGGGTGAAAATGCCAAGATTGCTGTGCGCAACATCCGCCGTGACGCCAACGATGCGGTGAAAAAACAAAATAAGGCAAACGAGATCTCGGATGATGAGCAAAAGCAGCTGGAGGACCGTATTCAAAAACTTACCGATAAGTTTATCGCAAAAGTAGATGAGGCAGTGGATACAAAATCCACGGAAGTTATGACCGTATAAGCAGTACGACATACGGAAATACGGGAGGGTCACATAGCAGCATAATATGGAGAGAAAAATGGAAGATAATAAATATCAGATACCGGAACATGTGGCGATCATTCTGGATGGCAATGGCAGATGGGCGAAAAAACGTTTCCTGCCCAGAAAGGCAGGGCATGTTGCGGGGAGCAAAACGGTAGAGCAGATCTGCGAGGATGCCTGGGATCTGGGTATCCGTTATCTCACGGTATACGCTTTTTCCACGGAGAACTGGAAGCGGCCCCAGGATGAGGTGGACGCTTTGATGAAGCTGTTGAGACAGTATTTGAAAGACTGCATCAAGCGAAGCACGAAAAACAATATGTGTGTCCGGGTTCTGGGAGATATCTCTCCTCTGGATGAGGATCTGAAGGCGAGCATACTTGAATTGGAGGAAGTGTCTAAAGACAATACCGGACTTCATTTTCAGGTGGCGCTGAATTATGGCAGCCGGGATGAGATGCTGAGGGCAGTGCGGAGGATGGCAGAAGACGTTTCCGGGGGGAGAATGACCCTGGAGGAGATCGACGAAGAACATTTCAGTGACTGCCTGGATACCAAAGGAATTCCGGATCCGGATCTTCTCATACGTACCAGCGGAGAGGAAAGACTTTCTAATTTTCTTCTCTGGCAGCTGGCCTATACCGAGTTTTATTTTACCGATGTTCTGTGGCCGGACTTTAATAAAAAAGAGCTGCAGAAAGCAATCGAATATTATAACAAACGGGACCGGAGATTCGGTGGTGTCTGATCCGTATATAAAGAATGTGCCTGTGCGAAGCACAGGGTCACACGTTCTTCACAAATTGTTTGTGCCGCCTGCGGCGGCATGTCTGGAAGTGCGAAATGGAGTTTTTTATGTTTGCCAAACGATTTATGAGTGCTGTGGTTCTGCTGGCATTTGCAGTGGTTGCCCTGGTGGGGGGCGGAACTTTTCTGCTTATGGTGAGTGTCGTGACTGCCCTTGCCGGAACCTATGAATTTTTAAAGGTGGATCATATGAATAATACAGTGCCGGGATATATGTGTTATGTCTCGGTCATTGGTTTTTATCTGATGCTGTTGTGGCAGCGGACTTCTGTGTTGGAGATGTGGCTGGTTCTGGTGATCCTGCTGCTGTTGTCCCTTTATGTACTGGGATATCCCAAATATCATATCCACAATATGGGAATCTGTCTTTTTAGTGTGCTGTATGTGGGTGTGCTGATATCCTATGTGTATCAGACGAGAGCCCTTCCGGGAGGGAACTGGCTGGTCTGGCTGATCCTGATCAGTGCATCCGGTTCAGATACTTTTGCTTATCTGACGGGGATGCTCATAGGAAAACATCATTTTTCCGAACTGAGTCCGAAAAAGACGATAGAAGGCTGTGTTGGCGGAGTGATCGGAGCGGCATTACTGGCTCTGGTCTATTCTTTTGTTATTCCGAAAGAGATACTGGCTGCGTCGGCTGATGTGAATATTCATGTACTCTTTGCCTGTCTTGGTGCGGCGGGGTCTGTGGTATCCCAGATCGGGGATCTGGCGGCTTCGGCAGTGAAACGCAACTTTGGTATTAAGGATTACAGCAATCTGATCCCAGGACACGGCGGGATCCTGGATCGTTTTGATAGTATATTATTTGTGGCGCCAGTGGTGTACTATGTATCTTTGTGGCTCATAAAAGGGTAGCCCGGGGCCGCGCAGCAATATAGAAAAACTCTTCTGTGGAATGGAGAAGAAGATATGAACAGAAAGTTATGTATACTGGGATCCACTGGTTCTATCGGAACCCAGACATTGCAGGTAGTAGACAATAACAAGGAAACGATCTCTGTGGAAGCAATGACAGCGGGAGATAATATTGAATTGTTTGCGGAACAGATCCTCCGGTATCGGCCGAGGATGGCCGCTGTAAAAAGTGAAGAGGGTGCAGAGCAATTAAAGCACAAACTCCAGGAGCACCCGTCGGCAAAAGAGATGCCGCTGCCGGAGATCCTCTATGGTATGGATGGCTTTGTGGCATGTGCGTCCCTGCCGGAGACAGATATGGTGGTGGCAGCGATGGTGGGAATGATCGGACTGCGGCCGGTAATGGAAGCGATCCGTAAAGGAAAGGATATCGCCCTCGCCAATAAGGAAACCCTGGTGACAGCCGGACACCTGATCATGCCGCTGGCCCAGGAGTACGGTGTATCCCTGCTTCCTGTAGACAGCGAACATTCCGCAATCTTCCAATGCCTGCAGAGTGGTTCCTGTGGGGAGATTGAAGAGATTTTTCTGACAGCTTCCGGCGGTCCCTTCCGTCACAGTACCGCAGAAGAGCTGGAGAAAGTGACTGTGGAGCAGGCGCTTGCCCATCCCAACTGGTCCATGGGCAGAAAGATCACCATTGACTCCGCCACGATGATCAATAAGGGACTGGAGATCATCGAAGCCTGCTGGCTCTTTCATGTGGGGCTGGAGCAGGTCCACGTACTGGTGCAGCCGAAGAGCATTATACATTCCATGGTGGGATTCCGTGATGGCGCCGTGATGGCACAGCTGGGAACACCGGATATGCGTCTGCCGATCCAGTATGCGCTGATGTATCCCGAACGTCCGCAGCTCAGTGGGGAACGTCTAAATTTTGAGAAATTAAAGTCCATCCACTTTGAGGAGCCGAATACAAAGGTATTAAAGGGGCTGGACCTGGCAAAAAGATCCTTTGAGACGGGAGGAAGCATGACGACAGTGATGAATGCTGCCAATGAATTTGCCGTAGCAAAGTTTTTGAATAAAGAGATTGGATTTACCGATATATACCGGATGATCGAATATGCCATGGAACATCATTCGTTCATAAAAAATCCATCTTTGGATGATATACTTGAAACAGAGAAAGAGACCTGTTCCATACTGGAAAAATATTATGTTTAGTCATTGGTGCAGGGCTTTGGAGTATATTAAGTAATAGAGACCAGAAGCACGATTTGGCAGAATGAATGGAGGAAAGAGTGAAAAATAAATTTTTCACTCTGCAAGTTTGTGCGCGCACGCCCAAACTTGTGTGATGCGCAAAAGGCGTGCGTGAATGGAGGAAAGATATGAGTGCTGTAAATATTTTGATCGCCATCGTATTATTTAGTGTGATCATACTTTTTCATGAACTGGGGCATTTTTTGCTGGCAAAAGCGAATGGCATCGGCGTGATCGAATTTTCCCTGGGAATGGGCCCAAGGATCATATCTTATGCGAAGACGGAAGAAGGGCACCGGGTGAAATTTTTTGGTTCCAGCAGATATTTTGAAGAACATAAAGAGTTTGAGGACCATACTCTTTATTCGTGGAAGGTTCTTCCCTTCGGCGGCTCCTGTATGATGCTGGGAGAGATGGAAAATATAGAGGATGACCGGGCTTTCGGCAAAAAGGGAGTCTGGGCAAGGATGTCTGTGATCTTTGCAGGACCATTTTTTAACTTTATCCTCGCTTTTGTTTTATCGCTGTTTCTGATCGGTTTCGCCGGGTATGACGAACCATTTCTGACGAGAGTCAGTCCGGGAATGCCGCTGGCAGAGCAGGGATTTCAGGATGGTGACCGGGTGACGGAGATCAATGGCAGGCACATTGTGGTGAACCGAGAACTTAAGAATTATATCCAGTTCCACCCCCTGTCGGATCAGCCCATCGAGCTGACGGTGGAGAGAGACGGTCAGGAGATCACAAAATCCGTCACACCCAGACTGGTAAAAGACGAAGAGGGAAAAGATGTTTACCGTCTGGGCTTTTCCTATAATATTGACAGGACAAAAGCGGGTGTCTGGGAGAATATCAAGTACTCTGCCTATGAGGTGAAGTTCTGGATCTTTACGACCATAGAGAGCCTGGGGCAGATGTTTTCCGGGAAAGTCAGTGCCAAGGAGGTGTCGGGACCTGTGGGCATAGTCCAGGTGGTAGGAGATGTGGTGAGTGACAGCATGCCGGGAGGCATTGGGCTTGTGATGTGCAACATCCTTATCATGGGGATCCTGCTGACCGCCAATCTAGGTGTGATGAACCTGCTTCCGATCCCGGCGCTGGACGGCGGAAGACTGTTATTTTTGATTATTGAAGCGATCCGCAGGAAGCCATTGCCGGAAAAATTTGAGAATTATGTCAATGTGGGAGGTTTTGTCATTCTGATGGGACTAATGGTAGTGATCCTTGCCAATGACATCATAAAATTGATCCCTCATTAATGATCCCCTTTATTCGGAATAGAAAATGGAGAGTGACATGAGAAATAAGACACGTGAAATATCCATCGGTGGTGTAAAGATCGGAGCTGGTCATCCCATCGCTATACAGTCCATGACAAATACTAAAACCGAACATGTGGCAGATACCGTGGAGCAGATTCATAAGCTGGCCAAGGCGGGATGTGATATTGTCCGGGTGGCTGTGCCGACGATGGAGGCGGCCGAGGCTGTTTCTGAGATCAAGAAACAGATCACGATACCGCTGGTGGCAGACATTCATTTTGATCACAGGCTTGCCATCGCGGCGGTGGAGAACGGCGCCGACAAGATCCGGATCAATCCCGGAAATATAGGCAGTGAAGACCGGATTCGTGCGGTTGTAGATAAGTGCCGGGAGAGAAATATTCCCATCCGGGTGGGGGTCAACAGCGGCTCACTGGAGAAACCATTGCTGGAGAAATACGGCGGTGTGACGCCGGAGGCGCTGGTGGAAAGTGCCCTGGACAAAGTACACATCATAGAGGAAATGGGGTATGAGAACCTGGTGATCAGCATTAAGTCTTCGGATGTGCTGAACTGTATCCGCGCCCATGAGATCCTTGCTGACCGCACAGATTATCCGCTGCATGTAGGCATCACGGAGTCGGGAACGGTCTTTTCCGGTGGTCTTAAATCCGCTGTGGGTCTGGGCAATATATTGTATCAGGGCATCGGCGACACCATCCGTGTCTCTTTGACCGGGGATCCGGTGGAAGAGATCCGGGCGGCAAATATCATTCTTAAGGCCTTGGGACTGAAGAAGGGGGGCATCAGCGTGGTGTCTTGTCCTACCTGTGGAAGAACCCAGATTGATCTGATCAGTCTTGCTACAAGTGTAGAACACATGGTGCAGGAGTTTGACCTGGATATTAAAGTTGCGGTGATGGGCTGCGTAGTTAATGGTCCCGGCGAGGCGAAAGAAGCAGATATCGGTATCGCCGGCGGCATTGGTGAGGGGCTTCTGATCAAAAAGGGTGAGATCATAAAGAAGGTACCGGAGAGTGAACTCCTGGCAGTGTTGAGGCAGGAGCTGGAGAACTGGGATAAAACAGGGGGTTGATGGAATGGAACTGTTTTTTCACGCCTTTTCCAAATTAAACTGTAACGATAGGATAAAAAGAGAATACGAGGATGTGATGGTAGAGAAGATCAGCGCATCCCAGTCTAAAAAACTGGTGTTTATTTATTGTAAAAGGCACCAGTTTTTGTCCTATAAAAAAATACAGATTATGGAAAAAGAGCTCTATAAGCAGGTATTCCGCCGTCTGGGATTCCGCCCCAGGCTCCAGGTATCCTACCCTGATCTGGGGGACATGCCTCTTGACGGGCTTCTCTCCCAGATTGAGGATGACTTAAAGGCGGAGATCCGGGAGAGGGATCTGGTAGAGGGGCTGGAATTCTGCTCCGAGCCTTTCGAGGTGGAAGGAGATTCTCTGTACATAACCTGTGGGGATTCTTTTTTGACGAGACAGCGCTGTGACGGGGTAAGAGAATTTATCCGGTCTGTGTTCCTGCAGCGGTTTGGCAGAGAGATCACCATTGAATTTCATTTTAAGGAATTTGAGCGGAAAAAGGATACGAAGCCAGAGACCTATTTTGTCAAGCTGAATTCCGGTGAGGAGAAAAAGGCCGCAGAGACTGCGGGAGCTGTGGCCAGGCAGGGAGCAGAAAAGGGAAGTAAAACTGCCTCCGCTGAGGGGAAAAAAGAGAAGAAAGAAGAGAGGCAGTCCCAGAGACAGAGCCGTTCCGGCGGAGGCAGGACGAGCCGTCAGAAGGGCGGATTCCGAAGACCAGCAAATGATCCGGAAGTTTTTTATGGAAAGAACTGTGAGGGAACGATCATTCCCATCCGGGAGATCCAGGACGAGATCGGTGAGGTGGTGATCGACGGGCAGATTCGGAAAGTGGAGAGCCGGGAGATCAAAGGAGAGAAACTGATCGTTACCTTTGCCCTGACGGATTACACCGATTCCATTGTATGCAAAGTATTTATCAAAAAAGAGCAGGTGATCGATACCGAGTTCTTTGAGTTTGTGAAAAAGGGAAATTTTATCCGGGTAAAGGGAGTGGCGAGCCTGGATTCCTATGATAAGGAAATCCGCATCGGCGGTATTATGGGAATGAAGGAGATCAAGAGTTTTCATGTGGGGCGCTGTGACAATGCCCCAGTGAAACGGGTGGAGCTCCATGCCCACACCCAGATGAGCGATATGGACGGCATCACCCAGGCAAAACAGTTGGTGAACCGCGCCCATGCCTGGGGACACCGGGCGGTGGCGATCACCGACCACGGCGTCGTCCAGGCCTTTCCCGATGCCAACCACGCCCTGGAGGGGCTGAAACTCTCCGAAGAGGATGATTTTAAGGTGATTTATGGCTGTGAGGCCTATCTGGTGGATGATCTGAATGACCTGGCAGTGGAGAATGAAAAAGGGCAGAGACTGGACGGGGATTTTGTGGTATTTGACCTGGAGACCACCGGTTTTTCCCCGGTGAAGGACCGAATTATTGAGATCGGGGCGGTGAAGGTCAGTGGTGGGAAGATCACAGAGCGATACAGCACATTTGTCAACCCGGGGATCCACATCCCGGAGAGGATCACAGAACTGACTACCATTACCGACGATATGGTAAAGGAGGCTGGAGGTATCCAGGAGATCCTTCCCCAGTTTCTGGAGTTTATCGGCGACAGTGTGCTGGTGGCACACAACGCAGGATTTGACCACAGCTTTATAAAGGCAAAGGCGGAGGAGCAGGGCATCCGCACCGACTACACGGTGCTGGATACCGTAGGGCTTGCCCGTGTCCTGTTTCCGGAGCTCGCCAAATATAAGCTGGACAACATTGCCAAGAAGCTGAAGATTTCCCTGGAAAACCACCATCGGGCGGTGGATGACGCCGGAGCGACGGCGGAGATCTTTGAGAAGTTTGTGGCGATGTTCGCGGATAAAGGGATCTATGACCTGGCAAAGCTGTCGGAGATCACGCTGGGATCGGCGGATATCGTGAAGAAAAAGCCCTCCTTTCATGCCATTATCCTGGCGGCAAATGAGACGGGCCGCGTCAATCTGTACCGGCTGGTGTCCTTGGCACATCTGAATTACTTTTACCGGCGTCCGAGAATTCCAAAGAGCGTTTTTAACAAATACAGGGAGGGACTGATCATCGGCTCCGCCTGTGAGGCAGGTGAGCTGTACCGCGCCCTTCTGGATGAGGCGCCGGAGGAGCGGATCAGGGAGCTGGTGGATTTCTATGATTATCTGGAGATCCAGCCCCTGGGAAATAACCAGTTTATGATCGACAGTGAGCGGGTGGAAAAGATTAACAGCGAAGAGGATCTCCGGGAGATGAACCGGCGCATCGTGGCGCTGGGAGAGAAGTATGGAAAACCGGTAGCGGCGACCTGTGATGTGCATTTTCTCGATCCGGAGGATGAGGTGTACCGCCGTATTATCTTTGCAGGCAAGAAGATGAAGGATGCGGATGACCAGCCGCCCCTGTATCTCCACACGACGGAGGAGATGCTGGAGGAATTCGCTTATCTGGGCGAGGAGAAGGCATATGAGGTGGTAGTGACAAACACGAATCTCATCGCAGACCGCATCGAGAAGATTTCACCAGTATATCCAGATAAATGTCCACCGGTGATCCCGAATTCCGATGAAACCCTGAGAAATATCTGCTATAATAAGGCAAAGAGCATGTACGGAGAGGATCTTCCGCCCCAGGTGAAGGGAAGGCTGGATCATGAGCTGGACTCTATCATTAAAAATGGATTTGCCGTGATGTACATCATCGCCCAGAAACTGGTGTGGAAATCCAACGAGGACGGTTATCTGGTAGGTTCCCGTGGCTCTGTGGGATCTTCTTTTGTGGCGACCATGTCCGGTATCACAGAGGTAAATCCTCTGCCGGCACATTATTACTGTGCCCACTGCCACTACGTGGATTTTGATTCGGAAGAGGTAAAGAAATATGCGGGAAGCTCTGGCTGTGACATGCCGCCGAAGACCTGTCCGGAGTGCGGGGAGCCTCTGGTGCAGGACGGACACGACATCCCCTTTGAGACTTTCCTGGGATTTTATGGGGACAAGGAGCCGGATATCGATCTGAACTTTTCCGGAGAATACCAGAGTAAGGCCCATGCCTACACCGAGGTGATCTTTGGAGATGGGCAGACCTTCCGCGCCGGAACCATCGCCGGTCTGGCAGAGAAGACGGCATTTGGTTATGTGAAAAACTATTTTGAGGAGCGGGGCGAGCATAAGAGGGTGGAGGAGATTGAGCGGCTCATGGAGGGCTGCGTCGGCATCCGGCGTTCCACCGGGCAGCATCCCGGCGGTATCATCGTGCTTCCCCTTGGCTGGGAGATCTATACCTTTACGCCGGTGCAGCACCCGGCGAACGATCAGGAGACCGCCATTGTCACCACCCATTTTGACTACCACTCCATCGACCACAACCTGCTGAAACTGGATATACTGGGACACGACGATCCCACGATGATACGTATGCTGGAGGACCTGACGGGACTGGATGCGAAGACCATTTCCCTGGACAACCAGGAAGTATTGTCGTTGTTTGCGGATACGCAGGCGTTAAAGGTGACGCCGGAGGAACTGATGGGATGTGACCTGGGGAGTCTTGGTATTCCAGAGTTTGGGACGGAATTCGTCATGCAGATGCTGCGGGATACGAAGCCCAAGAATTTTTCCGATCTGGTGCGGATCTCCGGGCTGTCCCACGGTACTGATGTGTGGCTGAACAATGCCCAGTATTTTATCAAGGAAGGCAACTGTACCCTGTCCACAGCAATCTGTACCCGTGACGATATCATGACCTATCTGATCCATACCGGGGTGGAGAACGGACTTGCTTTTAAGATCATGGAGAGCGTCCGTAAGGGAAAGGGATTGACACCGGACATGGAACAGGCGATGAAGGAAGCCGGAGTGGAGGACTGGTACATCGAGTCCTGTAAGCGCATTAAGTACATGTTCCCGAAAGCCCACGCGGTGGCGTATGTCATGATGGCATTCCGGATCGCGTATTTTAAGGTGTTTTATCCCCTCGCCTATTATGCGGCATTTTTCAGTATCCGCGCCAAAGCCTTTGACTATGAGCTGATGTGCCAGGGAAAAGAAAAGCTGGAGGCGGCGATCCGGGACTACAGACGCCGTTCCAATGAGTTATCCAAGAAGGAACAGGACAGCCTGGGTGACATGAAGATCGTGCAGGAAATGTACGCCAGAGGGTTTACCTTTATGCCCATTGACGTCTTCCGCGCCAAGGCCACGCATTTTCAGATCATCGACGGCCAGCTGATGCCCTCCCTGGATTCCATTGACGGCATGGGAGGCAAAGCGGCGGAAGGAATCGTGGAAGCCGTGAAGGACGGGCCATTTTCCTCCCGTGAGAATTTCAAGGAGCGCTGCAAGGTGTCAGGAACCGTGGTGGAAAAGATGGCGGAACTGGGGATCCTGGGGGATCTGCCGGAGACGGACCAGATGTCGATACTGGACTTTTTTCAGTGAGAGGGTTGGATAGTGATTGAGGAAAGTGGGGATTGTAAATGAATCTTGAGGATGACATAAAGCAGGAAATCATCCAGCTGGCAGAAGAGATAGAAGAGCGCTGGCTGGGTGAGGGATGTTAGCATATGTCAAAGAAGCTGTTGTAATTTGACAGTAGATATATAGGAGGATTATGAACATGAAGAAAAAGAGTAAAAGAACACTGGCGCTGCTTCTCACTGGCACCCTGCTGGCAGGGATTCTGCCCCTGTCCGGATCCGCCCCGGTTCAGGCGGCTGACCATGGTCTGAACAACCCTTCTGTGACCAGGGATGGCGTTATCACCTGGGACTGCGTCTGGTTCGGGAACTACTGGCAGGAGGATACCAACGGGGACGGCAAAGCTGATAAAAACGATGGAAAACAGCCGATCAAGTGGCGGGTGCTTTCTGTGGAGGGTGATGATGCGTTTTTGCTGGCAGATAAAAACCTGGACTGCCAGAAGTATAATGAGACAGAAACAAGTGTCACCTGGGAGACCAGCAGGATGCGCAGCTGGCTGAATGGCTACGGGACAGAGGCGAATAAAGATGGGAAGGACTTCAGTGACGATAATTTCCTGAACAATGCATTTTCGGAGGGTGAGCGGTCGGTAATCAAAACTACAAGTGTAGTGAACAATGATAATCCAGTGCACGGCACAGAGGGCGGAAATGATACGATGGACAAGGTGTATCTGCTGTCCATCGATGAGGTGGCGAATGTGAAGTATGGGTTTGTTTCTTCCAGGAGCGACAATGCGGAAAGCAGAAGGGCCAAGAATACTGCCTTTACGAAAGGGCAGGGGGCATGGACAAGCGCATATGCGGAGGACGCGTGGAATGGATATTGGTGGCTCCGGTCGCCGGGTGGCGATAGTGGTAACGCTTCCATCATGTCTTTTCTTGGAAGTGTCCTCACGACCGGTTATAATGTCTACCACAGGTATGGTGCTGTCCGGCCGGCTTTGCATTTAAATCTATCATCCCTCTCAAGCTGGTCATACGCTGGTACCGTGACCTCAGCTGTTCCAGTAAAAGCCGCGCTGGGAAAAGTATCATCCCTGAAACTTAAACAGAAGAAGGACACTGTGACAGCTTCCTGGAAGAAAACTACTGGAGTGAAAGGGTACCAGATCTGTTACAGCACCTCTAAGAAATGGAAGGGCAAAAAGCAGAAGCTGGTTTCTAAAAACAAAGCAGTGATCAAGAAACTCAAAAAGAAAAAGACCTATTATTTCCGTGTCCGGGCTTACCGTGTGGAGGGGACAAAGAAAGTATATGGGGCATGGAGCAGTGTGAAGAGGATCAAGATCAGGAAGTAGTGGGGAAAAAACAGGAAAATATCTCGGAGAGGACTATGAACATGAAGAAAAAGAGTAAAAGAACACGGGCGCTGTTTTTCACTGGCGTCCTGCTGGCAGGAATTCTGCCCCTGTCCGGATCCGCCCCGGTTCAGGCGGCGGGCTATGGCTTGAATAACCCTACAACCGATGCCAATGGCGTCACCATCTGGGACTGCATCTGGTTTGGGAACTACTGGCAGGAGGATACTAACGGAGACGGCATAGCCAATAAAAACGATAGGAAACAGCCGATTAAGTGGCGGGTGCTTTCTGTGGAAGGTGATGATGTGTTTTTGCTGGCAGACAAGTGTCTGGACCGCCAGGAATATAATGAGACAGGAACAAGTGCCACCTGGGATACCTGCACGATGCGCAGCTGGCTGAACGGCTATGGGGCGGAGGCGAATAAAGATGGGAAGGACTACAGTGACAATAACTTCCTAAACAATGCATTTTCTGCGGATGAGCAATCTGCGATCAAAACGGAAAATGTAGTAAACAATGCCAATCCAGTGCACGGCACAGAGGGCGGAAATGATACGATAGACAAGGTGTATCTGCTGTCCATCGACGAGGCGACGAATATGGAATATGGGTTTGTTTCTTCCAGGAGTGACAATGCGGAAAGCAGAAGGGCCAAGAATACTGCCTTTACGAAAGGGAAGGGGGCATGGACAAGTGAATACGGGGAGAATGTGGGGGAGGATGCGGGGAATGGATGTTGGTGGCTCCGGTCGCCGGGCAAATTTAGTTATCACGCTTCCAGCGTGAGTTTCGGTGGAATTGTCTTTACGTATGGCGTTCATGTCACTTACTATGATTATGCCGTCCGTCCGGCTATGCATTTAAATCTATCATCCCTCCCAAGCTGGTCATACGCTGGTACCGTGACCTCGGCTGTTTCGGCAAAAGCCGCGGTCGGGAAAGTATCATCCCTGAAACTCAAAAAGAAGAAGGGTACTGTGACAGCTTCCTGGAAGAAGACTGCCGGAGTGAAGGGGTATCAGATTTGTTACAGCACCTCTAAGAAGTGGAAGGGCAAAAAGCAGAAACTGGTTTCTAAAAACAAAGCAGTGATCAAAAAGCTAAAAAAGAGAAAGACCTATTATTTCCGTGTCCGGGCTTACCATCTGGAGGGGACAAAGAAAGTATATGGGGCATGGAGCAGTGTGAAGAGGATCAAGATCAGGACGTAACAGAAAGATAAAATTCGCTGGAAAATAAATATTGCACAACCCCCATCCCTTCTGTACATCTGGTCATCAAAACCACGACGTGGCAGAAGGGATGAACATATGAGATGATTCTTAGGAGGACAGAAATATGAAATTTAGTATTAAAAAATTACTGGCATTTATTCTGATCCTTACATTTCTGCCAGGGCTTGTTCCGGCGGCTGGAAGTGTGAGCCTGGCGGCGGAATATGATCTCAGGAATCCACGCATCTTCATTCAGGAACCTGATCCGGAGGAAGAATTTGATGAAGAGGATCTGGAAGATGCGGAGCCGGTTGAACAGAGCAGAACCGTCTGGGACTGTATCTGGTTTGGCAGGTACTGGCAGGAGGATACGGATCAGAACGGGAAGGCTGACAAAAAAGATACCAAAACACCGATCAAGTGGCGTGTGCTGTCCGTCGAGGGAGATGACGTCTTTCTGCTGGCCGATAAGAATCTGGACTGTCAGCGATACAATGATAAACTGGAATGGGTCGCATGGGACACTTGTACGATGCGCAGCTGGCTGAATGGTTATGGGCCGGAAAAGAATGCCCTGGGAAAAGACTATCGGAATAAAAGTTTTTATCATTATGCTTTTACGAAGCAGGAAAAACAGGCGATTGTTACTACAAATGTAGTAACAGAGAAACGTTTAAGTTTGACTGACCATGGCTTTATGCCGGCAACAGATCATAGCAATTTTAAAAAAAATGTGGAGAGTGGGAATTATTCCACCTTTGACAAATTATATCTCTTATCCCTTGAAGAAGTAACAAATCCGCAGTATGGATTTTCTGTTAAAGACATGTATGATTGGGATTGGGAGAAAAGAACTTCAATGGCTACAGTGTACACACTACAAGGGGGAGAGATTAAAAGCAAGTATATCTCTAACAACTCTTTTTTGGGAAACACCCAATGGTGGCTGCGCTCTCCATGCGCCATCATCCGTTCTACCAGTACTCTCGCTGCTTTTGTGTATAACACTGGTTCTGTAGGGACTGGATACAGTGTGGACGCCCCTCACTTTGCTGTCCGTCCGGCTCTTCATCTTAATTTAAAAGCGGTTTCTAAATCTGGAAGTTCACCGGGCTGGCTGTATGCCGGAACCGTATCATCCGACGGAAAGGTAAAAGAAACTGCCCCGTTCCCACTGCCTTTGAAATGGAACAGAAAAATAACTATTGTAAAATCAAAAGGCAAAAAATGTGATGTATCCCTATCCTGGAAAAAATCTCCTGGGGCCAAAGGGTATCAGATCTGTTACAGCACTTCTAAGAAATGGAAGAACAAAAAGCAGGAGCTGGTTTCCAAAAACAAAGTTACCATGAAGAACCTGGAAAAGAAGAAAACCTATTATTTTCGTGTCCGGTCTTACCGCATGGAGGGGAAAAAGAAAAGTTACGGGGCATGGAGCAGCACGAAGAAGTTTAAGATAAAAAAATAGCAGTTTTATGCATTTCAATGAGATAAATAATAAAGGGCATCCGTCATAATGCCCAGAGCCTCAGGTGCATCAGAACTGCTTATGGTGTCCTTTCCGGCTACATCCTTTCAAAAAAGGGAACATGGGTAACTGTGGCATATATGTCCGTAAAATTGCTGTGTCAGGGAACGTACTTCCACCGGGCTGCGCAGCCATTGAAAACAGCTTCCTGACAGCCTCTTATATAACAGGAGCCATCCGTCCCCTTCCCATATCGGTCCTTATCACCTCAAGAACCGCTGCAGGAAGAGCCATAGATGTAGATTCTGTTACATGAACAGACAATCCTTTTGCGGAAATATCCAGTCCCCGCTGCTTATTGCTGCCTTTATGTCTCTGCTGTAAAAGCTTTGGTTCTACAGGGACTATCTGCTGCGCAGGAATTTCTTTCTGAATGTGTTCAAGGCAGGCTTTCCGCACCCGGCGGCGCCGATAATAATAATTCGCCTTTGTGATGCCGTTATCAGCACACCAGCTGGCAACACTCATGCCAGCCGGGAGGCTCTGACATACCGATGTGAAAATATTCTTCGTAGTTTTATCAAATGTCAACAGGTCAATACACTAGTGTGGAATAAATTTGTCTGGAATACGTTGGATATTGGAAAATGATATATATTATTTATAGTATAATTCTATATCATTAAAACAGGAACAATAGCGCTAATTTGTAAATAAAAAATGGAGATGTAATTCCTAAATATATACAAATCCAGAAAAAAATTGACAATTTACGCTATATTCAGTACACTGTAATAAAATAAATGTATCTGCCTGCCAAAGCCGGCAGGCAGAAGAAAGGGATTAGACAATATGAAAAAATATTTTATGAAAAAAGTGTTAAGTGTACTGTTGGCTGGAGCTGTCTTAGTTTCAGGCATACCTGCGGCACAGACCAGGGCGGCTCATGGGGAGGAGGCGCAAAGCATTGTTTATGAGGCGGAGACGTATCATGTCACAGGAAAGATAACCAATGAATGGAAGAACCATTACCAGGGTGAAATCATTCTGGAAAACACAGGGAAAGAAAAGATTGAAAACTGGAAACTGATCTTTGAGTCCCAGGATGAGTTTGAAAATATGTGGAATGCGAAGATTGAGGCTCATGAAGGAAATATATATATAATTAAAAACTGTGGCTATAATCAGGTGATCCAGCCAGGAGAGAAGGTGTCGATCGGATTCCAGGCGGGCTATAGCCAGGAAAAAGACATGCCGGATTCCTTCCGCATGCCCCAGTATGAAGTGGAAGAACTGGGGGAAAAATGCCGCCTGACTTTTGATGTGGAATCTAAGTGGAAAGGGGGCTGTATTGTAAAGGCAACATTGAAAAATGTATCCCAGGAAGATATCGAGGACTGGAAGATATCCTGGGAGATGCCATTGAACTATGAGATCAAGGAGATCTGGAATGCCGGGATCAGCGGAAGAGAAGATACGATATATAAGTTATCTTACGCGGATCATACTGCCATCATCGAGGCAGGGGAAAGCATAACCTTCGGTATGAAATGGACTTTTCCCGGGGACGGGGAAGACATACGGATGCCGGAAAACATAAAGATTACGCAGATGCGGGACTGTTCTCTTAAGATGGACGAGCAGTGGCACCGGGAGATGATCCATGCCAATGACCAGGATGTGGTAAAAGCATGTAAAAAGGGCTATCAGGTAAAGGTTGGACTGCTGGATTCTGGTGTAGATTACTCGGATACCCTGTCAGTAGTGGAGCGGGAAAATTTTGTGGAAACCTATGACGATTCCAATATTCTTTATGATGACTTAAGCGGTCACGGGACAGCCGTCGCTGGTATCATGGGGGCAAAAAGGGAAAACAGAGACAGGGAAGAGGAAGATGATGAGGCAGGAGAACCAGAGGAAGAAGCACGTTTTGACGGTAGTTTTCTTACGGAAAGAGACAATTGTGTATCAGAAGGGGTTCCCCAGGAAACCCCGGAAGGATTTACAGAACCGGGAGCCGATGCGGCGGCAGCGGATTCGGAAGACCTTTCCCCTGGAGAAGAAGAGGATCTGCCAGCATTCCGCTATGCTGACAACTATGCAGACCATTATGCACAGATCGACGGGGTGAATCCCAATGTGAGGATCTACTCTGCAAGAGTGCTGGACGAGAAAAATCATGCGCCCATAGAAAGGGTGATCCAGGGCATAGAGTGGGCGGTCGCCCAGGGAGTGGATATCCTCAATATCAGCTGGGGGACCGACCGGGATGACGAGCGGCTGCACCGCGCTGTTAAATCCGCCAGTGACAAAGGGATTCTCATCATTGCAGCGGCAGGAAATGGGGAAGAGATTCAATATCCTGCCAGGTATGAGGAAGTGATGGCAGTGGGATCTGTGAATGCCAGGGGAGAGAAGGCAGAACAGAGCGCAGAAGGAGGGGAAATGGAAGTGGTGGCGCCGGGAGAAAACATCGCTTCTTATGGAGCCTTTGAGTGCCTGGATTCCTTTTCCGGAACAAGCATGGCTGCTCCGCAGGTGACAGCACTGGCGGCAATGCTCTGGCAGAGGGATCTGGAAAAGCCGGCAGGGTTTATCCGCAGTCTTATCGACGTCACAGCAAATCACCTGGGGGATGAAAAAGTATACGGATACGGACTGATCGACTGTGCCTATGCGCTGCAGTATTACGACGATTTTGAGAAAGAATACTCCGGGCGGAAGAAGATTACAGAAAATGTAGAGAACCTTCTGGAGACGGAGGAAGGGATCAAAAACGAAAAAGATGTCGTCGGCTGTGAGCAGGATGAAGCAGCGGCTTCCTGGGTGGGTAAAACGCACCAGGAACTGGCGGGAGACAGAGAGGACATAAAAGATGGGGCGGTGTATCCGGATCAAAATAAAGATTTGAAAAGAATGAATAAGAATCCTTATTTTCACGGCTACTATACAAAGGACTATATTCTGGGATATCTCTTTTTGATGGAGCAGGCGGGACATTACCTGAAAAAGGGAAAGTGGTGGAAGAAGGGGCATTTTGATGACATGTTTAAGAATGCTAAAAAGTACCAGGAGGGAAAGAAAGCGCTGAATGATCGTGATGTTGAAAAACTATTATATAAAAGGTTTAAAGATTCCATGGTTAGCAAAGGTTTTTGGGCAGAAGCAAAGAATAAAAAGGAACGGAAACAACGTGCCGCCTTTGTTTATGGCATGGCGCTTCACACGCTGTCGGATGAATTTGCCCACAGCGCCTATGGCAGGATCAAGCCCCGGAAGGGAACGGAAAAGACGGATGAAGATTTCCTGAAATGGGGACGTATCACCCACCAGAAGAGCGAGAGGAAAAATACAAAACAAAAGAAAAGCAAGGTGCGGGACAGAGCGGACGATCCGGAGATCGTTGACCTGCGGTATAAATCAGCCCAGCAGGTGTGCAATCAGGTGTTAAACAAAATCGGTATGAAGAAAAAGAAGTCAAAGTTAAAATCCTACAAAGGGAGCATTGATGAGTTCCGCGCCTGCAGAGTGAAAAGTTTTTCTTCCAAACTGGACGAGTATCTGTATAACGGGTACGGGCTCCGCAATCTGTCGGGGTATCTCCGCATGCATGCCGGTAAATCGAATGACGAGGAGATATTATACCAAGCGGATCAGGCAGATGTGGGAAAAATATTCGACCGGACCTGGAACTATGAGTTTGTGTGGGTAAAGGTCTTCGACGAACACGCTAAAGTAGAAGTTTTTGATACGGAGGGAAAAAGAGACAGAGTGGTGGAGAAGAAAAAAAAGAAAGGATTCTTCGCATGGATCGGCGGGAGTTATACGATTCAGGTATCTGGAACGGAGGAACTCACAGGGAAACCATATGTGATCACCAAACAATATTCCTGTGACCGTACACCAGAAGACATCCAGAGAGAAAAATCGGCGGAAGAGGACCGGGACAGAAAAAGTAAGACGAATAAAAATCCGGTCCGGCTTATGTGTTCTGCCCGCCAGATCGAGATCGGAAAGGAAGAGATATCGAGATCTGTATTAAGAGGACGGGTAAATCAGGCGGATACAGGAGAACAATCGCCCCTGTCCGGTGCGGAGGTCCAGCTGACGGATTATAATACCGGGGCGGTGCATCAGTGCAGCTCAGACCAGAGCGGCATGTATGAAATCGCGGATCTCTCTCCCGGCGTGTACTGTATGTCCATCAGCAAATCCGGATATATCGACCTGGAGGCGAAGGTTATGGTCACCAGCAGTGATCCGGTGGTATACAATCCGGTGCTCACCCCGATTTCCGATGTTTATGATGGAAAAGGCGGAGCCAGGGGAACTATCCTGGACGCTAAAACAGCGGAAGCCGTATCGGATATTTCGCTTTTGTTCCGCCGTGGCGTAGGGGTCACCAGCGGCGACGTGGTACTGACGATCCGGACAGATGAAAACGGATGCTACGGGGCGGCGGATCTGCCGGCGGGATATTATACAGTCCAGATCGTGGATCAGCGCCAGGGAGAGATAAAATATACCGACAGCACTATGCTTGTGAAGATCATAGGTGGCAGCATCATTGAGAATCAGAACGGGGTGGTCAGCAGCGGACTGGATTCCAGACAGTTGAGGATCGTGCTGACCTGGGGAGCGAATCCCAGCGACCTGGATTCCCATCTGGTGGGCACCACGGCGGACGGCCGGAAAGCGCATATGTATTATGGGCAGAAGGTAATCTATAATTCAGAGGGAGGGGTGGAATTCCAACTGGATGTGGATGATACTACCAGCTATGGCCCGGAGACGACGACCATTTACCACCCGGAATCAGAAGACTATGAGTTTTATGTACACAACTACTCCCGTGGAAGCCAAAAACAGTTGAGGAATTCCGGGGCGACAGTCCAGGTGTACAGGGGGAATTCTGCCCTTCCGTGGAAAACTTATTATGTACCTCAGGAGGATGGATATTACTGGAATGTTTTCTGCTATAACGCGCAGACCGGGGAGATCATCCCCCACAATTATAATTCTGTAAACTGTGAATCCTATTAGGCAGGGGAGGGAGAGAGATCATGAGATTCAAAAACAGACGGGGAATCCCGGTAAGATTTATCCTGGCACTGTGCCTGCTGCTGTCCGGGCTGCTGCTGGCGGGCAGCGGTCCGGCCTGTGCAAAGAAAAAGCCGGTGCGGGGAGTGGATGACAACGGAAATACCTGGCGGTATGATAAAAAGACAAAGACGCTTACTTTCAGCGGGAAGGGAAGTGTGGCAAGGGACTCCAGAGATGTGATCATATGCGAGTATGAGTGCTGGGGAAAAGAGATCAGGAAGGTGGTCTTTAAAAAGGGAATCAAGGGAATAGAGTATTTAGCAACAGATACTTATAAGGTTGAAGAAATTGTTATGGCAGACAGCATTACAAAGATTGGAGATTATGCAATAGGTCTTAGTCCCAATTGCCGGAGGATAAGGTTTTCCAAAAACTTGAGGGAGGCAGGGACTAATTCGATCGACTGCCAGGGGTGCCGGGAACTGATCCTGCCGGATTCCCTGGTAAAGATGGACAGTGGTCCCTTTGGATTTTTTTCCCATAACTTAAAAAAGATCCATGTGCCCAGCCGCCTTGAGATCGTTCCGATTGGTTTTGTCTATGCCGCCTACGGCCTGTCCCAGATCAAACTTCCCTCCAGCGTGAGAATTATCCGGGATGCAGCATTCGCAAAGACTTCCATTGAGAAGATCACGCTGCCGGAAAATGTGGAGGAACTGGGAGGCAGCTATCCTGGGGATGAGGACGACGTATACTTTGAAGGCATATTTAATAAGTGCAAAAAGCTGCGGGAGATCACGATAAAATCCCGGAAGATCACCAAAGTGAAGGAAAATGCCTTCCGGGGGATCGGGAAGAAGGTAGTGATCTATGTGCCGAAAGGAAAGGGGAAGGAGTACAGGACACTGTTCCGGAAAAAGGGGGCGCTGTCCAAAAAGGTAAGAGTGGTGGAAAAGGAATAGTCCGTAGAACTGTGAATCCTATTAGGCAGAGGAGGGAGAGAGATCATGAGATTCAAAAACAGACGGGGAATCCCGGTAAGATTTATCCTGGCACTGTGCCTGCTGCTGTCCGGGCTGCTGCTGGCGGGCAGCGGTCCGGCCTGTGCAAAGAAAAAGCCGGTGCGGGGAGTGGATGACAACGGAAATACCTGGCGGTATGATAAAAAGACAAAGACGCTTACTTTCAGCGGGAAGGGAAGTGTGGCAAGGGACTCCAGAGATGTGATCATATGCGAGTATGAGTGCTGGGGAAAAGAGATCAGGAAGGTGGTCTTTAAAAAGGGGATTAAGGGAATAGAGAACCTGGAGACAGAGCTGGATAATGTAGAAGAAATCGTTATGGCGGACAGCATAACAAAGATAGCAGATGATGCAATTATGTCTAGTGAGAATTGCCGGAGGATAAGGTTTTCCAAAAACTTAAGAGAGGTAGGAACTAATTCGATAGACTGCCGGGGGTGCCGGGAACTGATCCTGCCGGATTCCCTGGTAAAGATGGATAGTGATCCGTTTGGGTTCTTTTCCCACAACTTAAAAAAGATCCATGTGCCCAGCCGCCTTGAGATCGTCCCGATTGGTTTTGTCTATGCCGCCTACGACCTGTCCCAGATCAAGCTTCCCTCCAGCGTGAGGATCATCCGGGACAGGGCATTTGCGAAGACTTCCATCGAGAAGATCACGCTGCCGGAAAATGTGGAGGAACTGGGAGGGAGCTTTCCAGGGGATGAGGACGATGTATACTTTGACGGCATATTTTATAAATGCAAAAAGCTCCGGGAGATCAGGATAAAATCCCGGAAGATCACCAAAGTGAAGGAAAATGCCTTCCGGGGGATCGGGAAGAAGGTAGTGATCTATGTGCCGAAAGGAAAGGGGAAGGAGTACAGGACACTGTTCCGGAAAAAGGGGGCGCTGTCCAAAAAGGTAAGAGTGGTGGAAAAGGAATAGTCCGTAGAACTGTGAATCCTATTAGGCAGAGGAGGGAGAGAGATCATGAGATTCAAAAACAGACGGGGAATCCCGGTAAGATTTATCCTGGCACTGTGCCTGCTGCTGTCCGGGCTGCTGCTGGCGGGCAGCGGTCCGGCCTGTGCAAAGAAAAAGCCGGTGCGGGGAGTGGATGACAACGGAAATACCTGGCGGTATGATAGAAAGACAAAGACGCTTACTTTCAGCGGGAAAGGGGTTGTGACAAAGGACTCTAGAAAAGGAAATGAGATCATATGCGAGTATGAGTGCTGGGGCAGAGAGATCAGGAAGGTGGTCTTTAAAAAGGGGATCAAGGGGATAGAGAATTTAGAAACAGATACTTATAAGGTTGAAGAAATTGTTATGGCAGACAGCATTACAAAGATAGCAGATGATGCAATTGGATTTAGTCCCAATTGCCGGAGGATAAGGTTTTCCAGAAACTTAAGAGAGGTAGGAACTTCTTCGATAGACTGCCAGGGGTGCCGGGAACTGATCCTGCCAGATTCCCTGGTAAAAATGGACAACGATCCCTTCCGGTTTTTTTCCCATAACTTAAAAAAGATCCATGTGCCCAGCCGCCTTGAGATCATTCCGATTGATTTTGTCTATGCCGCCTACGGCCTGTCCCAGATCAAACTTCCTTCCAGTGTGAGGATCATCCGGGATGCAGCATTTGCAAAGACTTCCATCGAGAAGATCACGCTGCCGGAAAATGTGGAGGAACTGGGAGGCAGCTATCCTGGGGATGAGGACGACGTATACTTTGAAGGCATATTTAATAAGTGCAAAAAGCTGCGGGAGATCAGGATAAAATCCCGTAAGATCAAAAAAGTGAAGGAAAACGCCTTCCGGGGGATCGGAAAGAAGGTAGTGATCTATGTGCCGAAGGAAAAGGGGGAGGAGTACAGGACGCTGTTCCGGAAGAAGGGGGCGCTGTCCAAAAAGGTAAGAGTGGTGGAAAAGGAATAGGATGATTGTCTGGAGAGGAAGGAGATGATAAAAGATTAATACTTGATGGCAGGAATAATAAAACAATTATAGAACAGTTACAGAAAATTGAAAAAAGTGTTGACAACAGTTGAATTTTATAGTAATATATTAACTGTTGACACGGTCCGTTGGTCAAGCGGCTAAGACGCTGCCCTCTCACGGCAGAAACAGGGGTTCGATTCCCCTACGGACTATTATAATTTATTAAAACCGGCGGATGTCGGTTTTTTTGATACAGAAAATCGACCAGGAGACCAAAATGGAGACAGAAAAGAAATATTTTAAATGGAATGAATTTTTAAGTTATTATAAGCCCTTCCGGGGAATTTTTGCGGCGGACATGTTCTTTGCCTTTCTGGGAGCGGCCACTACGCTGGTGATCCCGCTGATCGTGCGTTATATAACCGGGACGGTGATCTACATGCCGAAGGAGCAGATCTGGAATACCATCCTGTGGCTGGGGGTGCTGATGACAGTGCTGGTGGGAATACAGTGTTTCAGCAATTATTTCATTGGCAATTACGGTCATGTGATGGGGGCGAAGATCGAGTTCAATATGAGAAAGGAGATCTTTGAGCACTATCAGAAATTATCCTTCTCTTTTTACGACAACCAGAAGGTGGGGCAGCTTATGTCCCGGATCACCAATGACCTGTTTGACATCACTGAGCTTCTGCATCATGGGCCGGAGGATGTGGTGATCTCCTTTATCAAGTTTATCGGGACGCTGGCCATACTGATCTGGGTGAACCCGAAACTTGCGGTGGCGGCATTTGTCCTGATCCCGGTGATGTTTGTCTACGCTTACATTTTGAATAAGAAAATGAAACGCGCTTTTAAGCGGAACCGGGAAAAGGTGGCAGATATCAACGCCCGCATCGAAGACAATCTCTCCGGTATCCGGGTGGTCAAGTCCTTTGCCAATGAGGATGTGGAGCAGGAGAAATTTATGGAAGGAAACCAGGGGTTTCTGGACAGCAAGAAAAACAGCTATTTTTATATGGGACAGTACCATGCCGGGCTGACGGCATTTATCACGATGATCACGGTGCTGGTCATCGTCGTGGGGGCGTTTTTCCTGACTAATGGCTCTCTGAATGCGCCGGATCTTATCACATTTCTTCTCTATATCAATAATTTTACCGAGCCGGTACAGAAGCTTATCAACTTTACGGAGCAGTTCCAGAACGGGATCTCTGGTTACGAGCGGTTCCGTGAGATCCTTGCCATCGAACCGGAGATCCAGGAGGCAGAACACCCGGTGGAGGCGGAAAGCTTACGGGGAGATGTGGAGTTTGATGACGTGGGCTTCCGGTATGAGGAAGATCAGGAAAAGGTACTCAGCCATGTGAGCCTGAAAGTAGAGGAGGGAGAGTATGTGGCGCTGGTGGGATCGTCAGGAGCCGGGAAGACGACGCTGTGCAGCCTGATCCCGAGATTTTACGAGGTGACTTTTGGCTGTGTGCGGATTGACGGAAGGGACATCCGGGAGTATTCCCTGAAAAGCCTGCGCCAAAACATTGGCGTCGTCCAGCAGGATGTATATCTCTTTGCCGGGACAGTGATCGACAATATACGGTATGGAAGACCGGACGCCAGCAGGGATGAGATCATAGAGGCGGCGAAGAATGCCAACGCCCATGAGTTTATCATGAACCTGCCGGAAGGATATGAGACCAATATCGGACAGCGGGGAGTGAAGCTGTCCGGCGGGCAGAAGCAGCGGCTTTCCATCGCCCGGGTATTTTTGAAAAATCCCCCTATCCTTATATTTGACGAGGCAACCTCGGCGCTGGATAACGAGAGTGAGAAGGTGGTGCAGGAGTCGCTGGAGAAGCTGGCGAAAAACCGTACGACTTTTGTGATCGCCCATCGGCTTTCTACCATCCGCAATGCCCAGAGGATCCTTGTGCTGACCGAGGAAGGCATCGCGGAGGAGGGGACACATTCCCAGCTGATGGAACAGCGGGGTGTCTACTATAATATGTATACATTGGCAGGAAATTAGCAAAAGTACAAAAAAATCCCAAAAGCCCTTGCTTTTTGGGAAAACGTGTGATATACTAAAAATGTTGTTGATGGAAAATGAGTGGACGAAAGTCCACTCATTGTTTTTGTCGTTTTGATTTGAATAAAAGGAAAAGAGGGTTGTCTTTGAGCAAACATCAGAATTATGAGCAGCGTACAGAACAGCTGATCACTCCGATCTTGGAGGAAAATCATTTTGAACTCGTTGATGTGGAATTTGTAAAAGAGGCGGGAAACTGGCATCTGAGGGCTTATATTGACAAGGAAGGCGGTATCACCATTGATGATCTGACCCTTGTAAACCATGCACTCAGTGATTTGATGGACAGAGAGGATTTTATCGAAGAATCTTATATTCTTGAAGTGAGTTCCCCCGGCCTGCTGAGACCGTTTAAGAAACCGAAGGACTACATAAGAAACCTGGGACAGGATGTAGAGGTCAAATTGTTTGCTCCGGTGACTTTTGAACAGGATGGCAAAAAATATACCGATAAAGAGTTTGTCGGTATACTGAAAAAATATGACGCACCGTCAGGGGACACTACTGCTGGAGGGAAGATCCTGCTGGCATTTGAGGGTGACGATCAATTAGAGATAGAGATTAAAGATATTGCATTGATCCGAAAAGCGATTGATTTTTAGTATTCAGAATTGGAGGAAAAAGGAAAAATGAAAGCGAAAAATAACAAAGCATCAAATGGGAATCCCGAATTGATCGAGGCATTGGAGGCGATTGAAAAGGAAAAAGATATCAGTAAAGAGATTTTGATCGACGCCATCCAGAATTCTCTTCTGGCAGCTTGTAAGGACCAGTTTGGAAAATCCGATAATATCCGTGTGACATTGGATGATACCACAGGAGAATTCCATGTTTACCAGGATAAAGAGGTAGTAGAAGAGGTAGAGGACGAGACGCTTCAGATGTCCTTGACAGAGGCTGAGGCGAAACACAATGTGACAGAACCCGGTGCTATCGTAAGCATCGAGGTGACACCGAAGAATTTCGGCAGAATCTCCGCCCAGAAGGCGAAACAGGTTGTGGTGCAGAAGATCCGTGAGGAGGAACGAAAAGTCCTCTATGATCAGTACTATACAAAAGAGCGGGATATCATCACCGGTACAGTCCAGCGCTATTCCAATGGAAACTATACCGTGAATCTCGGTAAGGTGGATACGGTTCTCACCGAGGCAGAGCAGGTAAAGACTGAGAGATTTCATTCTCATGAAAAGATCAAAGTATATGTGACAGAGGTAAGGGATACTACAAGAGGACCGAGGATCACCGTCAGCCGTACCCATCCAGAACTTGTGAAGAGATTGTTTGAATCTGAGGTGGCAGAGATCCAGAGTGGTGTGGTGGAGATCAAAAACGTGTCAAGAGAGGCGGGATCGCGTTCCAAGATCGCGGTGTACAGTTCCAATCCGGACGTGGATCCGGTGGGCGCCTGCGTCGGCGTTAATGGTATCCGTGTAAATACTGTTGTAGAGGAACTTCGTGGTGAAAAGATTGACATTGTGGAATGGAACGAAAATCCAGCAATCTTTATTGAGCACGCACTGAGTCCTTCGAGAGTATTATCCGTTACAGTGGACCCGGAAGAAAAGACGGCCCTGGTAATCGTGCCGGATTACCAGCTCTCTCTCGCCATCGGAAAAGAGGGGCAGAATGCGCGGCTTGCGGCAAAGCTGACTGGATATAAGATCGATATCAAGAGCGAGACACAGAGCCTTGAAGGGTAAGGAGTTGATCGTTTGAAGGGTAAAAAAATTCCCATGAGACAGTGTATCGGCTGTCGGGAAAGCAAAGAAAAAAAGCAGCTCATCCGAGTGGTAAAGGTGTCAGGAACAGAGGAGGATCCCAGCGGGGAACCAAAGATCTGCATTGACCGCACAGGAAAAATGAATGGAAGAGGAGCTTATCTGTGTGATGATCCGGAGTGCTTGAAAAAGGCGCGTAAAACCAACGGACTGAGCCGGGCGTTTAGAATAAATGTTTCAGAGGAAGTTTATGAAGATTTAGAAAGGCAGTTGAGTGAATGATCCAGCAGAATAAGGTACTGGGAACTCTCGGATTGGCGATGCGGGGCGGAAACATCGCCTGTGGAGAATTTCTTACAGAAGAAGCGATCCGTTCCGGTAAGGCAAAATTGGTGATCGTTGCAGAGGATGCTTCTGATAATACGAAGAAAAAATTCAGAAATTCCTGCCAGTATTACCGGGTTCCCTTTGCCCTGTTTGGCAGCAAGGAAACATTGGGTAAAGCGGTGGGAAAAGAGTTCCGCGCTTCGATAGCAGTTCTGAATCCGGGATTTGCAGCATCAATTGGTAAGAATTTAGATTTGGAGGAAAAAGTGAATGGCGAAAATGAAAATATATGAAATTGCAAGAAGTCTGCAGTCGAAAAATAAAGAGATCAAAAGCGGAGATCTGGTGAAGCTTTTGAATGACAACGGTTTTGAAGTAAAAGGTGCCAACAGTAATATTGAAGATGATGCGATCGCCTTTTTGCTAAAGACCTTCAGTAATACCAATAAACCAACGGTTCCGGCGAAGAAAAAAGAAACGGAGAGCAAAGCGGCAGAACCGCCGGTTCCGAAAAAGGAAGTGCCGGAGAAGAGGGCAGAACAGCCGGAAGAAGTGAAGAAAGAAAAGAAAGAGACTTCTGAAAAGGCAGATCCAGCTGTTACGGGTCAGGTTCCTGAACGGAAAGAGACGGACCGCAAAGAACCCCGGAACAAAGAGATCCAGAACAAGGGATCCCAGAACGGGGAGCAGAAAAATCAAGGAAACCGCAGCCAGAACAACAATGGAGACCGCAGGAACCAGGGGAACCGGAACCAGAACGGAGGCCAGGGGAATGGGAATTCTGGCAGTGGCAGTTATAGTAATGGAGACCGCCGTAATCAGAACAACAGTGGAGACCGCCGTGGCCAGAACAATAATGGAGACCGCAGGAACCAGGGGAACCGGAACCAGAACGGAGGCCAGGGCACCAGCGGAAATGACCGGAGAGGCCAGGGCAATAGAGGCCAGGGAAATGGGAGCTTTGGCGGAGGAGACCGCCGTGGCCAGAACAATAATGGAGACCGCAGAAACCAGGGGAACCGGAACCAGAACGGAGGCCAGGGTGCCGGCGGAAATGACCGGAGAGGCCAGGGGAACAGAGGTCAGGGAAATGGAAACTTTGGCGGAGGAGACCGCCGCGGCCAGAACAATAATGGAGACCGCAGAAATGCCGGCAACCGGGGCGGCGAGCGCGTATTTGAGCGTTTTGAAAAGTCTCAGAGTGGTTTTGACGGCATCAAACAGGAGCAAAAGAACTCCCGCAAGAGAAATAATAAGAAAGTAACAGAAAAGGGGACCTATAAAAAGTCCAGTAAAGAAGAGATGAGCAAGATCCGCAGCAAGAAGGATCCGAACAGAAAAGGTGCTTTCATCAAGCCGGAGCCGGCGGCAAAAGAGCCGGAAGAGACCATTAAGCAGATTACGATACCGGAGAGCCTGACGATCCGTGAGCTGGCAGATAAGATGAAGATGCCGGCAGCTGCGCTGGTGAAAAAGCTGTTTATGCAGGGCCAGGTCGTTTCCCTGAACCAGGATATTACTTTTGAAGAAGCTGAAGAGATTGCTCTGGAGTTTGATATCATTGCTGAGATGGAAGAGAAGATCGACATGGTAGCAGAGCTTCTGAAAGAGGATGAGGAACCGGAAGAATCCATGAAGAAGCGTCCGCCGGTAGTCTGTGTTATGGGGCATGTTGACCACGGTAAGACTTCCCTTCTGGATGCCATCCGGGAAGAAAATGTTACCTCTCATGAGGCAGGTGGCATCACCCAGCACATCGGAGCCTATGTGGTAGAGATCAACGGGGAAAAAATCACCTTCCTGGATACTCCGGGACACGAGGCATTTACCTCCATGCGTATGCGTGGTGCCCAGTCTACGGATATCGCTATTCTGGTAGTGGCAGCCGACGATGGTGTTATGCCTCAGACGGTAGAAGCCATCAACCATGCCAAGGCAGCCGGTGTGGAGATCATTGTGGCAGTCAATAAGATCGATAAAGCTGGCGCCAATATCGAGCGGGTGAAGCAGGAGCTGGCAGAGTACGAGCTGATTCCAGAAGACTGGGGCGGAAGCACTATATTTGTTCCGGTATCTGCCCATACAAAAGAAGGAATCGAGCAGCTTCTTGAAATGATCGTACTTACGGCAGAGGTTCTGGAACTCAAAGCAAATCCAGACCGTAAGGCGCGTGGTATCGTGATCGAGGCGCGTTTGGATAAGGGACGCGGTCCAGTGGCGACAGTACTTGTTCAGAAAGGTATGCTGCACATCAGTGATCATGTGGCAGTGGGATCTGCCCATGGTAAAGTGCGTGCCATGATCGACCACAACGGAGAGAGAGTGAAGGTGGCAGGACCATCTACACCTGTAGAAATACTTGGCCTGAACGGGGCACCGGATGCGGGAGAGATCTTTGTATCTACGGAGAGCGACAAAGAGGCAAAACAGATTTCACAGGCATATATTGACCAGAGTAAGGATAAACTGTTGGAAGAGACAAAAGCGAAGAAACTTTCTCTGGATGGACTGTTCAATCAGATCCAGGCGGGAAATGTAAAGGACCTGAACCTGATCATCAAGGCGGATGTACAGGGATCTGTAGAGGCGGTAAAACAAAGCCTTCTCAAGCTTGGCAACGAAGAAGTGGCAGTACGGGTGATCCACGGCGGAGTGGGAGCTATCAACGAATCCGACGTATCCCTTGCCAGCGCTTCCAATGCCATTATCATCGGATTCAACATCCGGCCGGATAATACAGCGAAAGAGATCGCAGATAGAGAAAATGTAGACGTCCGTCTGTACCGCGTCATCTACGATGCCATTGAGGACATTGAAAATGCTCTTAAGGGTATGCTGGAACCAATCTATGAGGAAAAGGTCATCGGTCATGTGGAGATCCGCCAGACATTTAAGGCTTCTGGCGTGGGAACCATTGCCGGCTCTTATGTTCTTGACGGAAAGGTTGAGAGAGGCTGCAAGTGCCGCATCAGCCGCGAGGGCGAGCAGATCTTTGAGGGTGAGCTGGCTTCTCTGAAACGTTTCAAAGATGATGTAAAAGAAGTGGCGGCCGGTTACGAATGTGGTCTTGTCTTTAATGGTTTCAATGATATCCAGGAAGAGGATCAGGTGGAATGCTATATCATGGTGGAGGTTCCGCGTTAATAAAAGGGCGGGGCTCCATCCTTAGAATGGAGAGACTATGAAAAAAAACAGTGTAAAAAATATCCGTATCAACAGTGAGGTTCAGCGGGAGATGAGCCAGATCATACGGGAGGAGATAAAGGATCCAAGAGTGCATCCCATGACTTCGGTGATGGCGGTGGAGGTGACTCCAGATCTGAAATTTGCAAAGATTTTCGTCAGTGTACTGGGCAGTGAGGAAGAGAAGGAAAAGACGATGGAAGGTCTGAAAAAAAGTGCATCTTTTGCCAGAGGACAGCTTGCCAGAAGAATGAATCTGCGAAATACACCGGAGCTGACATTTATTCTGGATAATTCTATCGAGTATGGCGTGACGATGTCAAAGCGGATTGATGAGGTCAATCACAGGGAATAGAAGGGGTGGAAGAGGATGAGTATCTTATTGGAGGAGATTCAGAAAGCAGGGACTGTTGCCATTGGTGGACATATTCGTCCTGATGGAGACTGCATCGGTTCCTGTATGGGGTTATATTCTTATATCATAGAAAATTTCCCGGACAAAAAGGTACAGGTGTTCTTAGAAGAGATTCCGGAGGCATTTGAATATCTTAACCGGAAAGAGGCGCTGTCGGGCGATGAGGAGAAGTTTGATCTCTTTGTTTCGCTGGACTGTGGTTCGCCGGACCGTCTGGGAGATGCGGAACCGGTATTTCATGCGGCGGCGCGAAAGGTCAATATCGACCATCACATCAGCAATACAAATTTTGCAGAGGTAAACCATGTGGAGGCAGAGGCAAGTTCCACCTGCGAAGTGCTCTGCGGTCTTTTGGATGTGGAAAAGATTGATGATTTTGGGGCGCAGGCATTTTATACCGGAATCATTCATGACACTGGAGTGTTTAAACATTCCAACACAGGTCTGTCCACGATGGAGATAGCGGGAAGACTGATGCAGAAGGGAATCCCTTTTGGAAAGATCATTGATGAAAGCTTTTATATGAAGACGTACCGTCAGCTTCAGATCATGGGCCGCTGTCTGCTGGAAAGTGTCCGGGTGATGAACGGAAAAGTTATTTTTTCTGTTGTGTCCCGCCGGGTGTTGGAGTTTTATGAGGCAAAGCCGTCGGATCTGGATGGTGTGATCGATGAGCTGCGGACCACCCAGGGAGTCGAGGTGGCAATTCTTCTGACGGAAAAAGATACCATGGAATATAAGGTGAGTATGCGTTCCAATGATTTTGTGGATGTGAGCAGGATTGCTTGTTTTTTTGGCGGCGGCGGGCATATTCGTGCAGCAGGCTGCAGCATAAAGGGTTCTGCTTTTGATGTGGTCAACAATATTACGGAACATATTGAGAAGCAGTTAAAAGATCAAAAGTAAAGGAGCAGGATGGACACATCCCAGGAAAGAACGATGGATGGAATACTCAACGTATATAAGGAGAAAGGGTTTACTTCCCATGATGTGGTAGCGAAGCTGAGGGGGATCCTTCATCAGAAAAAGATTGGGCATACCGGCACACTGGATCCGGATGCCGTGGGGGTGCTTCCTGTTTGTCTCGGCAGGGCAACCAGGGTATGCGGGCTGCTGACGGACAGATCCAAGACCTATGAGGCAGTTGTCCGCCTGGGGGTTGTGACAGATACCCAGGACATGACAGGAAACATTCAGGAGGAACACCCGGTATCTGTGAGCCTGGATGAGATCCGCCAGGCAGCCCAGGCATTTTCCGGTGAGATCTGGCAGATCCCGCCGATGTATTCCGCTGTGAAGGTAAATGGAAAGCGGCTGTATGAGCTGGCAAGACAGGGCATCGAGGTGGAACGCCAGGCAAGAAAGATCACCATATATTCTTGTGAGGTGATGGAACATATGCCGGAGACGATGGAATTTTCCATGAGAGTACACTGTTCCAAAGGAACCTATATCCGTACACTGTGTCATGATATGGGGCAGAAACTGGGATGCGGGGCAGCTATGGCTTCTCTTGTGCGCACTTCGGTAGCGCCTTTTTTTCTGGAGAAGGCTCATACCCTCGCTGAGATCGAGGGCATTTATAAAGATGGGAAAATAGAGGAAATTTTGTACCCGGTAGACCATGTATTTAAAAAGTATCCGGCAGTTATCGTTGAGGAAAAGGGACTCCGGTTCCTAAAGAATGGAAACGATGTGGCTGGGGAGTTCTGCCAGTGCGGGGAAGTTCTGACAGAGGGGGCGCTGGTCCGGATGTATGACGAGACGCAGCGTTTTTACGCCATTTACAAATACAGGGATTCCCGCCAGGGTTTTGGGATCCACAAGATGTTTTTTAATGAGGGGTCTGCCATATATACAGATAGAAAGGCAAGAGACAGAGATGAAGATTCTGGAACACGGACCATATAAACTAAATAATACAGCAGTTTGTATCGGCAAATTTGACGGTCTGCACAGTGGACACCGGATGCTGCTGGACTCAATCCGTGAATCTACGGATCTTACAAAGGTTCTTTTTACCTTTCGCTTTTTGGATTCCAAACATATTTATAATTCAGAGGAAAAACGTTATCTCGCGGAGAAGCTTGGCATCGAGGTGTACATCGACTGTCCTTTTGATGAGGAATTGTCACATATGAATCCCCAGGTCTTTTTGGAGGATATTCTGATCCGCCAGTGTGGGGCGAAGTTGATCTCCGTGGGAGAAGACTTTCGGTTCGGATATGAGCGTCAGGGGGATGTAGCCTTTTTACAGAAATATAGTTCTGTTTATGGATATAAGTTAAAGGTCTTTCCCAAAAAGAAGATGTTCGGTGAGCCAGTCAGCAGCACCAGAATCCGTGAGGAGCTGGAAAAGGGCAGCATTGAGATGGTGAATCAGCTGCTGGGGCATCCCTATTTTATATATGGAGAAGTATGCCGGGGCAATCAGATCGGCAGGACGATCCAGATGCCCACGGTGAACCAGCTGCCGGAGCAGGAAAAACTTCTGCCTCCCTATGGCGTCTATGCATCCCGGATACACACGCAGTACGGTGAATATATAGGAGTTACCAACGTAGGTGTCAAGCCCACTATACCCGGAGAAAACCAGGCAGGTGCAGAGACTTATATCATGGACTTTGACCGGGAGATCTACGGGGAAAAGATCTGCGTGGAACTGTTTGCATTTTTGCGGGGGGAACGAAAATTTTCCGGGCTGGATACGTTAAAAGTACAGTTGGAGGAGGATAAGAAAAATGCTTACCTTTTCTTTAAACAATAAATCTGATGAGCCGATGTATCATCAGATTTATTCTTATGTAAAAGAAGAAATCCTGTCGGGAAGACTTTCCTGTGGGGAAAAACTACCTTCTGCCAGGGAGCTGGCAGGCTATCTTTCGGTCAGCAGAAATCCAGTGGATACCGCCTATGAACAGCTGATAGCAGAGGGATATGTGTATTCCCTGCCCAAACGGGGATATTTTGTGAACCAGATTACCCATACCCAGCAGATCCATCCGGCAGAACACAGGGAAGAGGAAGATGAGAAAGGGCAGGAGGACTACCGGTATGACTTTGATCCCGATGCAGTAGATGTGGAAGGTTTTCCCTATTCCATCTGGCAGTCCATCGGAAGGAAGGCATTAAAGGACCATAGTCTATTTCAGGCAGGAGATTACCGGGGAGACTGGGAATTGCGGCGGGCGGTGGCAGATTATCTCCACGGTTCGAGAGGAGTTTTGTGCCAAGCTGCCAATGTAGTAATAGGCGCAGGGATTGGATATCTTCTCCAGCTCCTATCGGTATTATTCAGAGATGAAAAAAAAATTGCCTTTGAGGAGCCAGGCTATGTGAGGGCAAAAAAGATCCTGGCATCCCATGGCTTCGAGGTCTGTCATATTGATGTGGAAGGCGATGGGATCGGCATCGGGGGGCTGGAGGCTTCCGGAGCCAGACTCTGTTACGTGACACCCTCACACCAGTTTCCTCTGGGAACGGTTATGTCCATTGCCCGAAGACAGCAGCTTCTTCTGTGGGCAAAGGAAGAAGAGGAGAGATATATCATCGAAGACGACCACGACAGTGAATACCGCTATAAGGGAAGACCGATCCCGGCGCTGCAAAGCATTGATACCGGAGGGAACGTCATTTATATCGGCACCTTCTCCAAAGCCATCGCACCGGCGCTCCGGATGGGATATATGGTTCTTCCGGACCGGCTCATGAAACGGTTTCAGGAGTGCTTCGGGGATTATAACTGTCCGGTATCCCGTCTGGATCAGGCGATGATGGCAGAGTTTATCCACGGAGGATATTTTGAAAAACATCTGAACCGGATGCGCAAACGGTATAAGGAAAAACACGATACGGTGCTGGGGGTTTTCCGCAGTTACCAGGACCGCATCGAGGTGACGGGAGATTATGCCGGGCTCTATGTGATCGCCCGGAGCCTCCGGCGCCGGGATGAGGAAGAGCTGATGCAGGCTGCCCAGAAGCAGGGGATCCGTCTGCGCCCCCTGTCTTTCTACTATAAAGAGCTGCCGGAAGACTACATGCCTTCCTTTCTGATCGGTTTTGCCGGACAGACGAAGGAGAAATTGAAAGAGGGGCTTTACATCCTGTGTGAAAAGGTTTTTTAACGGCTGTCCAAATTTGCGCCGTCAAGCTAAATGTAAAATGTATGTAAAATCAGGTAAATCCTTTGTAAAATATATCGTCATAATGAAGAATGTTCTTGTATAATGTAAAGAAATAGTTTAAAGTATAAATTGTGGCCATACGAGAGATGGAGTGAAATAAATTACGGGAGAAAAGAGGAGTAATCATGGAATTAGCATTACAGATCATGGCAGGAGTCGGCTTGTTTTTATATGGTATGCAGCTTATGAGCGATGGTCTTCAAAAGGTGGCGGGACAGAAGATGCGTACGATCCTGGAGCGTCTTACGACAAATCCGTTTATGGGACTGATACTGGGAATCGTATTTACGGGAATTATCCAGTCCTCCAATGCCACAACGGTACTGGTAGTGAGTTTTGTAAACAGCAGCCTGATGACGCTGGCCCAGTCAGTGGGAGTGATCATGGGCGCCAATATAGGAACGACAGTGACAGGACAGCTGGTGTCCTTTAAGCTGGATGCCATTGCTCCGTTTTTTATCATCGTCGGGGTGGTCATGGTCATGTTTATCAAGAAACCGATGGTGAAGAGAGTGGGAGAGGTGCTGCTGGGATTTGGTGTGCTGTTCTTTGGAATGACCACCCTGTCTGCTTCTGTGGATCAGCTCAATCAGGTGGAGGCGGTAAAAAATCTTTTTGGCAGTCTCCGGAATCCATTTCTTGCGGTGCTGATCGGTTTCGTGGCGACTTCTGTACTCCAGAGTGCTTCGGCATCGGTGGGTATCCTTATTGTTTTGGCGTCCACCGGTTTGATGGATCTGAATATATGTTATTATGTGATCATGGGATGTAATATCGGAGCATGTGGTTCTGCAGTACTGGCCAGCCTGAGCGGGACAAAGAATGCCAAACGCGCCGCAATGATCCATGTTTCTTTTAATATAATTGGCCTGGTTATCGTGATGACTCTTCTGGGAATATGGGGGGACGGTATCATGGGTGCCATTCACGGACTGACGGCGGGCACAGCGGATGCGGCGATCCGTGCCGGAAGGGATGTGGCAAACATCAATACCATCATAAAGGTCTTCCAGGTGATCGTACTGTTTCCTTTCAGCAAGTATCTGGTGCGTCTTACATATGTGCTTATTCCTGGTGAGGATGAAGAGGTTCATGGAATGGAACTTAAGTTTATTGGAAAACATGCCATCTTTAACCAGACCACAGCGATCCCACAGGCAGTCAGCGAACTGGACCGAATGGCAAACATGGCGATCAACAACCTCAGACGGGCGATGGAGTGCCTGCTGAATAAAAAAGAAAAAGATTTAGATGAAGTGTATGAAAAAGAAGAAGTGATTGACTATCTGAATACAGAGATCACCAACTATCTCGTCAAAGTAAACCAGCTCTCCCTGCCGATCCAGGACCGTAAACAGCTGGGTGCCATGTTCCATGTGGTAAATGATATCGAGCGTATTGGTGACCATGCTGAAAATATTGCAGACTATGCAAAGACGGCTCTGTCTGCAGATCTGAAATTCAGCAAAAAGGCGCAAAATGAACTGAGGGAAATGTTTGAAAAAGTGTTACAGCTTCTGCAGTATTCGGTTCAGATGTTTGCCTCTGGGGACGATACCCACACCAATGATATCTTGCAAATTGAGAATGAAATTGATAAAATGGAAAAGAAGTTACAGAAAAAACATGTCAACCGGCTGGCGAACAATAAGTGTGAGCCCCATGCGGCTATGATCTTCTCCGATCTGATCAGCAATCTGGAGAGGGTTGCAGACCATGGCACCAACATTGCCTTTGCGGAACAGGATGAGGAAGAATTATAGTCCGTATCAGCGATGTACTGCGGAAGCCCTGCCGGAACGGTGATGACAGAGTAAGGCGGGATTTCTTGTATGGTAGAGTTATTGATCACAGCAGCGGTTCTTATCCTTCTTCTGCTGGTTTATGGTTATCTGTCCAACGGCATGCTCGCCGTGGAACATTATCCCCTTTCCGTATGGGGGGATGGGGAACCAATAAAAGTAGTGATGCTGGCGGATCTTCACGGCAGCTCTTTTGGTCCCGGTAACAGACGGCTGATCCAGAAGATTCAGAGAGAATCTCCTGACCTCATCTGTATGGCGGGAGATATGACGGTTAAAAATGGCAAGGGGACGGACTCTTGCCTTGCTTTGTGCAAAGAACTTTTAGAAATATGTCCGGTGTTTTATGCCCCCGGCAATCATGAGATCCGGATGGCATGCTATGAACAATTTATTGAAGAACTAAAAAAAGCAGGGGTGGTCTGGCTGGACAATGCCCATCATGATCTGGTGATCCGCAGCAGGCGGCTCCGTGTCTATGGCTTGAATCTGGAAGAAGAGCTTTATCACAAATTCTGGCGTAAAACAGAGTTTGACAGCAGCAGGATGGAACAGTATCTTGGGCATGCCGGAAAGGAGAGTTTTAATCTTCTTCTGGCGCACAACCCGGAATATTTTAAGGAATACCAGGAGTGGGGGGCAGACCTGGTGCTGTCGGGCCATGTGCATGGAGGCATCGCGAGGCTCCCGCTGTTTGGCGGTGTGATCGCTCCGTCACTGCAGCTGTTTCCTGCCTATGATGCCGGGCTGTTTCAGAGGGAAAAGAGCTGGATGGTACTTACCAGGGGACTGGGAACCCATCATATCCGTCTGCGTTTTTTTAACACACCGGAGATTTCTGTTATAAATCTTTCTTGATTGAAGCGGATAAATATAATATAATGGTAAAATGATGCCAGGATCAGAGGTCATAAATGTCAGCTCAGAGTATTGGGCATCGCCAGAAAAAACGGGAAAGGACGTGTAGAAATTGGGAATACCTGTGAAACTTGAGGTTTTTGAGGGACCTCTCGATCTTCTTCTTCATCTGATCGAGAAAAACAAAGTAGATATCTACGATATTCCTATCGTCCTTATCACAGAGCAGTATCTGGATTATGTCCGCCAGATGGATACGAAAGATATGGATGTCATGAGTGAGTTCCTTGTGATGGCAGCCACCCTTGTACGCATCAAATCTAAGATGCTTCTTCCACCGGAGAAAGAAGAGGAAGAGGAGTACGAGGATCCCCGTCAGGAACTGGTGGAGCGGATCCTGGAATATAAAATGTACAAATACGCATCCTTTGAATTGAAAGACCGCCAGTTAGATGCCGGGCGAATGATCTTTAAAGAACCCTCGATCCCAGAGGAGATCCGGGACTTCAAGGAGGAGGTGCCTATCGAGGAGCTGCTGAGTGATGTGACACTGGCAAAACTGCAGGGCATCTTTAACTCTGTGATGAAAAAACAGGTGGACAAGATCGATCCCATCCGAAGCAAATTTGGAGAGATTGAGAAAGAGGAGATCAGTCTGGAGGACCACATCGTTTTTCTGGAAGACTACGCCAGACAGAACGGGACTTTTAGCTTCCGCAAGATCCTGGAAAATGGCAGGGGAAAAACTTATGTGATCGTGACATTTTTGGGGATTCTGGAGATGATGAAGATGGGAAAGCTTTCCATTGTCCAGGAAAAGATATTTGATGATATTCTGATTACATATAATTCGACGGAGAAAGAGAGGACACAGGCTTGAATATAAAAGAATTAGAAGCGGTCATAGAGGCGATTTTATTTACGATGGGAGAGGCCGTTGAGGTGGAGCGGATCGCCGCCGCCGTAGAGCACGATGAGGATACGGTCCGAAGATTGATCCGCAATATGATGACCCGCTATGAGGAATCAGACCGGGGGATCCGTATCATTGAACTGGATGGTTCATTTCAGCTCTGTACCAAACCGGAGATGTATGAATATCTGATCAAGGTGGCCCATGTACCCAAAAAACATGTGCTCACGGATGTGATGCTGGAGACCCTTTCGATCATTGCCTATAAGCAGCCCATCACAAGGCTGGAGATCGAGAAGATCCGGGGAGTAAAATGTGACCATGCCGTTAATAAGCTGATCGAATACAATCTGATCTGTGAAGCGGGCAGGCTGGATGCGCCAGGACGGCCCATTCTTTTCGCCACGACGGAAGAGTTTCTGAGGTATTTTGGCATCGAATCCCTGGAAGAGCTGCCGATCCTGAATCAGGAGACCATAGATAACTTTAAAGAAGAAGCGGAGAGGGAAGTGATGCGGGAGCTGCAGGAAACCGAGGCGGAATAAAGAGGCTTGTTATTTGTCTTAAAATATGAAATTGAATAAAAAATACCCGGTACAGACCCTGCTCTGAGCAGTTAGATAGGTCTGTACCGGGTATTTTTGGATGAAAGATTATTTATAATCCACCAGATCTACATAAAATTTTCTATAATCAGTACGTTTTTCCCGGGTAGCTGCGATGGCGGTCCTGGGATGCTGGTTCAGCTGTCCCGTGAGAAGATAGGGTATGTCGTAGCCCCAGATCACGCCCTGTTCTTTCAGAGGCAGGATCTCCTTCTCCAGAATATCCAGGATAGGAAGAATATTATACTTTGGATTCTTCAAAAATCCCAGAAGGATCTCGCTGGCACAGTTTCCGGCGCCGCGTCCCATGCCGCTGACGGTCACGTCCAGATAGCTGACGCCGCGGGACAGTGCTTCAATGGTATTTGCAAAAGCGAGCTGCTGATTGTTGTGGGCATGAATCCCTACATATTTATTATATTTCTCTGCAAAGGCAAGGTATTTGTCCGCCAGTTTTCTCATCTGCTCCGGATAGATGGCGCCATAGCTGTCGACGATATAGATTCCGTCTACGCTGCTGTGACCGATCAGTTCCAGCGCCTCGTCGATATCGGTATCGTTGTCGTTGGAGATCGCCATAATATTGATGGTGGTCTCATATCCTTTTTCGTGACAGTACTCTACCATTTCGATAGCAGCGGGGATGGTGTTGATGTATGTAGCCACGCGCACCAGATCGATCACGCTGTCGTTCCGGTCGATGATGTCCCGTTTAAAATCTGTACGCCCTACATCTGCCATCACAGCGATCTTCATATCCGAATCGTTGTCTCCCACGATCCGGCGGATATCGCTTTCATCACAGAATTTCCATGGCCCAAAATCAGCTTTTGGGAAAATATCACTGGATGCTTTATAACCAAATTCCATATAATCCACACCGGCTTTGATATTAGCCTTATACAGGTTTTTTACAAACTCGTCGGTGAAACGAAAATCATTAACCAGTCCGCCGTCGCGGATCGTTGCATCTACCACCCGTACATCCGGACGGTAGGAAAGTATTGTTCCTTTTGTCTCCATGTTAAAACCTCCTTCGTTAGGATTCTATTGTAACAGAAAAAACTTCTTATGAAAAGGAAAAAGTTTGTATAATTAAAAAAAGTATGCTATAATGAGGAACGAATCTGGGGTTTCCAGGAGAAACCCCCTACATAAAAATGACTGCATCATTGGAGCAGTACAAACGGAGGTAAGAAGACAATGGACTACAAGAAAGCTGGAGTTGACATTGAAGCGGGCTATAAGGCGGTTTCGTTGATGAAGGAACACATCGCATCCACTATGAGACCGGAAGTGCTCACGGATATCGGAGGGTTTTCCGGTGCATTTTCCATGAAAAAGTTTGTGGGAATGGAAGAGCCGACCCTGGTGTCCGGTACAGATGGTGTCGGAACAAAGCTTAAGATCGCGTTTTTGCTGGACAAGCATAATACCATCGGCATCGACTGTGTGGCAATGTGTGTAAACGATATCGCATGTGCCGGCGGCGAGCCTTTGTTTTTCCTGGATTATGTTGCCTGTGGGAAAAACGAACCGGAAAAGATAGCGAAGATCGTCAGTGGTGTGGCAGAGGGCTGCCGTCAGTCCGGTGCGGCGCTGATCGGCGGAGAGACCGCGGAGATGCCAGGTTTTTATCCGGTGGACGAATATGATCTTGCTGGTTTTTCTGTAGGAATTGTGGATAAAAAAGATATGATCACAGGAAAGGAGCTGGTTCCAGGAGATGTGCTGGTGGGAATGGCTTCTTCAGGAATCCACAGCAATGGTTATTCTCTGGTCCGCCAGGTGTTCAGCATGAATACTGAGGCACTGAACAGAACTTACGAAAGTTTATCTGGAACGCTGGGAGAAACTCTTCTTACCCCGACGAAGATATATGTAAAGGCTCTGAGAGCCATTAAGGATGCCGGCGTGAAGATCAAGGCATGCAGCCACATCACCGGCGGTGGATTTTATGAAAATATCCCACGAATGCTTAAAGACGATACCCATGCAGTGATCGAAAAAGGAAGTTTTGTGATCCCCCCGATCTTTGGCATGCTGGCCAAGGATGGGAATGTGTCAGAAGAGGCGATGTACAATACGTATAATATGGGTGTCGGCATGGTGACTGCTGTGGATAAGGCAGATGTGGACGAGACGGTGGCAGCCATCCGCAGCGCTGGTGAGCTTCCTTATGTGTTAGGTGAGATCGTTGGTGGGGAAAAAGGCATCACCATCAAATAAGTAAGCCAAACTGCCAATTATTTAATATTCGTTGTATTTGTGCAGCGGTTTGGAAAGGATGAAGGATAGATGACGAAGACAGCAGTACTCGTCTCTGGCGGCGGAACCAATCTGCAGGCGATCCTGGATTGTCACAGGGAAGGAAAGATCACCAATGCGGAAATCAGTCTGGTGATCAGCAACAAACCAGGGGCTTATGCATTGGAGCGTGCAGCCAGTCACGGCGTCCGAAGTAAAGTGATCTCACCGAAAGAATATTCTACAAGAGAAGAATACGGAGAGGCGATGATCCGGTGCCTGGAGGAAGAGAAGATTGACTTAGTTGTCCTGGCGGGATTTCTTGTGATTCTGCCCGAAAATTTTGTAACGCATTTTGAGGGAAGAATGATCAATATCCACCCTTCCCTGATCCCTTCCCACTGCGGACCGGGTTATTATGGGTTAAAAGTACATGAAAGCGTCCTGGCAAGGGGCAATAAGGTAACGGGAGCCACAGTTCACTTTGTCAATGAGATCCCGGACGGTGGTCCTATTATCAGCCAGAAGGCGGTGGAGGTCAGGGATGATGACACTCCGGAAATACTGCAGAAACGGGTGATGGAGCAGGCGGAATGGAATATCCTTCCCCAGGCCATTGACGATATCGCCAACGGACGGATCAGGATTGTGGATGGAATCGTGAAATATCATAATTAATTTAAATATGGAGGAAAAGCTGATGAAAGTACTCATTGTAGGTAGCGGCGGACGTGAACATGCCATTGCAGCCAGTGTGGCAAAGAGCAGCCAGGTGGATAAGATCTACTGTGCACCAGGCAATGCAGGAATCGCCGGAGTGGCGGAGTGTGTAGATATCCAGGCCATGGAATTTGAACGTCTGGCGGATTTTGCCCAGGAAAATGAGATAGGTCTGACGATCATTGGGATGGATGATCCGCTGGTGGGCGGTATTGTGGATGTCTTTGAAGAGCGCGGGCTCAGGGTGTTCGGACCGCGCAAAAATGCAGCGATCATCGAGGGCAGCAAGGCATTTTCCAAAGATCTTATGAAGAAATATGGGATCCCTACAGCAGCCTACGAAAATTTTGACACCCCGGAGGTGGCACTTGCTTATCTGGAGACTGCCAAAATGCCCATCGTGCTCAAGGCGGACGGGCTTGCTCTTGGAAAGGGCGTGCTGATCTGCAATACGCTGGAGGAGGCAAAGGAAGGCGTTAAGACGCTGATGCTGGACAAGCAGTTTGGTGACGCCGGAAACCGGATTGTGATCGAGGAATTCATAACAGGGCCGGAAGTATCGGTTCTCTGCTATTGTGACGGAACCCACATCAAACCGATGACCAGCGCCCAGGACCACAAGAGGGCAAAGGACAATGACGAAGGTCTGAATACCGGAGGCATGGGAACCTTTTCCCCGACACCATTTTACGACGAAGAAATCCAAAAATTCTGTGAGGAAAAGGTGTTCCAGCCCACGATGGATGCCATGAAGGCAGAGGGAAGAGATTTTGTGGGAATCCTGTTTGTGGGACTTATGCTCACATCAGATGGGCCGAAGGTACTAGAATACAATGCCCGGTTTGGCGATCCCGAGGCGCAGGTGGTACTGCCCCGGATGAAAAATGACATCGTGGATGTGATGAACGCCTGCATCGACGGAAAACTGGAAGAGATCGATCTTCAATTTGAGGACAATGCGGCAGTGTGTGTCGTTCTGGCTTCCGACGGGTATCCGGAGCATTATGAAAAAGGAAAAGTGATCACAGGCTTTGAGAACTTTGAGGGCAGAGAGGGCTATTATGTGTTCCATGCCGGCACGAAGTTTGAAGGGGACAAGATCGTGACCAACGGAGGACGTGTCCTGGGAGTGACCGCCAAGGGAGCAGATCTGAAAGAAGCAAGAAAGAATGCCTATGCCGCTACAGAGTGGATCACTTTCGAGAATAAGTATATGAGAAATGATATCGCCTCGGCGATTGACCAGGTAAATAATTAATTAAAAAGGAGATAGATTATGTATTCATTTGAAGAAGTTAAAAAAGCAGATCCAGAGCTTGCCAAGGCGATGGAACTGGAAACCGGCAGACAGAATGACCATATCGAGCTGATCGCTTCGGAGAACTTTGTCAGCAAAGCTGTTATGGCAGCGATGGGAAGCACCTGTACCAATAAGTATGCGGAAGGGTATCCGGGCAAGAGGTATTATGGTGGCTGCCAGTATGTGGATATGGTGGAAGATCTGGCAAGAGACCGCGCTAAAGAGCTGTTTGGCTGTACTTATGCCAATGTTCAGCCCCATTCCGGTGCCCAGGCTAATATGGCAGTTTTCTTTGCCCTTGTAAAACCAGGTGAGACTGTGATGGGAATGAATCTGGATCACGGCGGACATCTTTCCCATGGAAGCCCGGCAAATATTTCAGGAACTTATTATAATATTGTTCCTTATGGAGTAAATGATGAGGGATTTATTGACTATGATGAGGTGGAGCGCATTGCAAAAGAGTGCAAGCCGAAAATGATCATTGCTGGGGCCAGCGCCTACTGCCGTAAGATTGATTTTAAGAGATTCCGTGAGATCGCAGATGAAGTGGGTGCGTTCCTGATGGTGGATATGGCACATATCGCCGGGCTGATCGCAGCCGGTGTACATGAGAGCCCGATCCCCTACGCTCATGTGACCACTACTACCACTCATAAAACCCTCCGCGGTCCCCGTGGCGGCATGATTCTTTCCAGTGAGGAATTTGCCAATGAATATAAATTGAACAAATCTATTTTCCCTGGCATTCAGGGTGGTCCTCTGATGCATGTGATCGCTGCCAAGGCGGTCTGCTTCAAGGAAGCACTGGATCCAAGCTTTAAGGAATACGGTAAAAACATCGTGGCAAATGCCCAGGCGCTGAGCAAGGGTCTGATGAACCGTGGCATTGACATTGTTTCCGGCGGCACAGACAACCACTTGATGCTGGTAGATCTGGTAAAGAAGGGACTGACGGGCAAGCAGGTAGAGGCGTGGCTGGATGAGGCAAATATCACTGCCAACAAGAACACCATTCCCAACGATCCCCAGAGTCCATTTGTGACCAGTGGCATCCGACTCGGCACAGCAGCGGTAACGACACGCGGCATGAACACGGAGGATATGGATCAGATTGCAGATGCCATCGCAATGCTTATCGATGATGTGGAAGCAAATAAAGCAAAGGCAATGGAAATCGTAAAAACATTGACAGACAAGTATCCGTTGTACTAAAAAACATATATGGCGCCATTGAGCTGACGAAATGGTCATGCGTTCCATGTGAGTGTGGGGCGCATGGCTTTTTACGCCATAAGATGGTTTATAAATTACAAGATAAGGAATTGAAATGTCATGTGATTAGTACAACGAATATTAATCAAAAACTTAATTTTCGTTGTACTTGAATATATAATGGGAGGAAGAGTTAATGGTATACTTAATTGATACGGAAAATGTGAAAAGTGCATGGCTTGAGGCACTGATTACGGAAGAGGAAGGAAATATAAATTCAAAAGATAAGATCATGGTGATGTATACCAATAATACACCCAAGCTCCATTATGATGAAATAGCTCTCTTGCTCGAACACTTTTCAGAACAAATTGACCTAAGAAAGTGTCGGTGTGGAAAACCAAATGCTTTGGATTTTCAAATTATAGCGATGATTGCTGTAATGGCGAAAGAGAATGTGGATGAATCTTTTACAATTATAAGTGATGATACAGGCTTTGATACGGCGATTGAGTTATATAAGGAAGCTGGTATCCAGGTAAAAAGGAGTGGTGTGCAGAAAAAAACAGAAGTAAATGATGTGGCTGCTAGTGAAAATAAAAAATTATCGAATGTTCAGTTGAAGGAGTTACGAAAGAAGCAGAGAGAGTTTCTTACGAATAGATGTAAGATTCCTAAAACAATGGCAGAACAAGTTAGAAAATGGTTGGAAAAAGGGCTTAAAGATGCTGAAAAAGGCATCGAAAAGAGCAAGGCAAAGGCTTTTAAATCGGGTGAAAAAGTGAAAAAACATGCCATTGAGGGGATAAAGAAAAATTGGAAAGAGTATTGCAGTATAAAAGGGTGAGTCATGTAATCAGTTATGTGTTTTGGACTATCCACACAGGAGAGAAAGAACGGAGACGCTTGATTTAGAACAGTTTGCTGCACTACGGAACGTTGTAAATTTGCGGATGAGTATATAATGGAACTTCGTGAGAATGATAGACAGTAGTAAATAATGGATATTTTAGAAGAGGTAAAGTAAATGCGGACACCTTACCAGATATTGTCAATGCCATATAAAAAAATTGAAAAACCAATAGATGCAGCCATTCGGGAAATATTTGAAGAAACAGGGATTAAAACTGATAATATAATAAGCCTGGTGTCAAAATCATATATACCGGCGAATGTTATTTCTGAAAAGCACAGAAAATATTGGGGAAAAGATTTGTAAAGTATCTTTCTGAACATCTGAGCGGTTATGAAGCTTTGAAAATGTATTAATTCTGCTTTTGGGGCAGATTGTTAAACACAATTATGTGTTGTATGATATACTGTTTGTGTTGTAAAAATACTGTTAAAAGGTAAGAGTATGGATATAAAGGAGATGAAAAGAATGAGCAGAATTGTTGTCTTGGCTGGCAGCATGCGGAAAGGTGGAAATACCGATTTGCTTGCACAAGCATTTGCAGAAGGGGCAGGTAAAAATAATACGGTTGAGATTGTTTCTGTTGCTGATTATAAAGTAAATCCCTGTATTGGCTGTAATTCGTGCTTTAACAGGGAAGGAAACCAGTGTTTTCAAAAAGATGATATGATGAAAATTTACGAAAAATTAAAGATTGCTGACATAATAGTAATTGCTTCGCCGGTTTATTTTTATGGGATCAGTGCACAATTAAAAGCAATGATTGACAGATTACATACACCAATGCGAAATGAATTTCGGGTAAAAAAGCTGGCATTGCTGCTGGTGGGGGCTGCAACGTTACCGGAATTGTTTGATGCCATCAAACTGCAATATCAGCTTGTACTTAATTATTTTCATCTAAAAGATGCAGGAATGGTTCTTGTAAGAGGAGTTAAGGATGTTGGAGAGATAAAGGAGACAAAAGCGCTGAAGGAGGCATATGATCTTGGAGTTTCGATTAATGAAAAAAATAGTATTGATTAATTTTTTTGTGTGTCTGCTTTTTATTTTGTGCAGCTGTGACAGGCAAATACCAAAAGAAAGAAATAGTGCATCTCAGATAATGGATAAGGAGTTAGAGATTGGAACGTATCTTTTTAATGCAGATGAAATGGATTCTATCGAAATTAGTGGAGAAGATCTTTTAAACCATAAAAAAGTGAATATATCTACAGTAGAAGATGGCAGGGATATAGAACTAGTTATAAAGAGAGCAGAATATGGACCAGCGATTGACATGGATGCTTATTTTAGAAAAATTGGAGGTGATAAAATTGGAATTGATTTAGTGACTTATTTGAAGAAATCTACGGACGAATGGTTTGGAGCGTTAGAAGATTTTTATTATCAGCTATCTTGTTATGATTTTGATAATGATGGAGAAAAGGAAATAATTGTTGCGGCTGGAAATAAGAAAGATATTTTGGAGCTGCATATATTACGGCTAGACCATAATAACCCGGATTTTTCCAGTGCGCAAATTCTTAAAAGTATTAATAGTGGATCTAAAGCTTATGTGAACGAAAAAAAGGAACTATGCGTTATTGATTTTCAAGGGCAGATATCCACATATTCTCTTAATGATCAATAGCCTGGGGGGTTGTGTAAATAAATTTGTGTTTTTAGAAATATATGGCTCCTTTTTGGTAAGAATCAAGATATGGAAATTCTTATCGAAAA
>CAJUAU010000016.1 GCA_910584645.1 uncultured Eubacterium sp. | reverse complement strand
TCATTCAAAAAATTCTTCATTTTAGACTTGACTTTTAATAGTTAGTCTTTCGTTTCATTTATCATGCCATCATTGTAGCAGATAAATAGAAAAAAGTAAAATACCCCTTTTGCATAGAAGCCATAATTTGTAGTTATATCTCTTTTCTTTTTTATTCTTTTATGATATAATAAAGCAAATCTGGAGGACATATCCTATGGAAAATTTATCCTATTATCATATCTTTTATACAACCGCAAAAACCGGCAATATTTCCCGTGCTGCTGAAGAACTTTTTATAAGCCAGCCAGCAGTGAGCAAAGCCATCAAAAACCTGGAACAGCAGCTGAATACCACCTTGTTTTTCAGAAGATCCAGAGGAGTTTCCCTGACGAAGGAAGGAGAGCTTTTGTACCGGCATATTGCATCGGCATTTTCCTCCATCGAAGAAGGAGAACTGCAGCTGAAACGAAACCGGGAACTGGAAGTAGGGCACCTTCATATCGGTGTCAGCACCACTCTCTGCAAACACATCATGCTTCCTCTCCTGCAGCAGTATATTCAGAAAAACCCCCATGTCACCATTACCATCGACTGCCTTTCATCGGCAGAAACTGCTTCCAGGCTTTTAGAAAACAAGCTGGATCTTGGGCTGGTAGCAGAGACTAATGCTGTGAGGCAGCTGACCTTTACTCCCCTGTCCCATCTGTCTTATACTTTCGTGGCCTCCCCATCTTATCTGGACAACCTCAAACTCCGGGAGAAAGTGGACCACACCAGACACACCGGCCTGTTTTTCAAAGCAGCCACCCTTATGCTCATGGATGAGGGAAATATCTCCAGACAGCATGTGGAACATTATTTCCGGGATCATTCCATCGAGACTGGACAGATCTTAGAGACGAGCAATATGGAACTTCTGGTGGAATTTGCCCGGATTGGGCTGGGTGTGGCCTGCGTGATCCGGGATCTGGTTGAGACAGACATAAAAAACGGCACGCTGACCGAGATATCCTTAGAACAAAATATCTCTCAGCGCACCGTTGGTTTTGCATATTCACAGGAATCTTTCTTCAATCCCTCTGCGGAAAAATTCCGCCTGATGTTTCACAATCTTACATCGTAACATCAAAAATTTCATACCAGGGAGTATCTCCGGAAATCGTATTACGGATCTTTTTCACCAGCTCATCGATGGAATCTGCCTTTACATAATTTGATTCCGTCTCCTGTTCCTTTTCAGCGGCCTCTTCTGCTTTGGCTTCTTTTCTCTCTGCTTCTTTTTTTGCCTCCGCTTTTTTCGCTTTGGCCCGCTCTAACTGCTGGTTTCTGGACTCCGTGATCTTATCCAGTTCCGCAAAGTAGGACACCTTGCCCTCTCGGTCAATGGAGATCCCAAAGCTCTTTACCTGATCTGCATCCTTGCCCAGCTTTTCTTTCAGCTCCTCCAGGCGGTTCCCTGCCCCGGCAAGAATATCCTCATACTGCTTCCTTACATCCTCATCTGCAGCCATCGCCTCTAACGTCTCCGGATCGATCAGCACACTATATTCTTTGGTGCCCCGGCTCAGATATCTCTGGGCTTCTGCATCCGAAGAATAGGAGCCCACAAAAAAATCCATATTGGAATATTTCTCTTTCAGCAGTTTCAGAAGTTCCTGGGCTTTCTTGCTCAGTTTCGTCTGACCTGCCGCCCCTGACTTAGCAGCCTCTGTTCTCCTCGCCTGGTACTGCTCTGCCTCATTAGAAGGCACATAGCTTTCCTTGGAAAGATCCCACAAACTGTCCTGCTCTTTGTTTCTGTCTGCCGCCGTATTACTCCTCCCACGGGATGTACGCTCATTCTTTTTTGCCGGGTATTGATATGTTTTCCCAGCCGTTCCCTGATCCTGTACTGGCATCCATGCATTATAACTCATTCTGACATGACTCCTTTCATGTGTATTTTTATAAAATATATCTCGGCAGACAGGCAGAAAAAGTTAACCTCTGGATATTACTGGCAAAGTTTCTTTACAATTTCATTGATGACCTTCCCCTCTGCTTTGCCCTTTAAGTCACCCATAACCGCTTTCATGATCTGGCCCATATTTTTTGTAGCTGCCACATCGGCAAATTTTTCCCTGATGTAGCTCTCTACTTCCTCACCAGACATCATCTGGGGGGCAAACTCGGCAATAATATCATATCTTGCCTGATACTCTGCCCGCAGCTCCGCGCGGTCGTCAGGGCAGGCGTCGATCTGCTCCTTCACCGTCTTCATCTCTTTCATCACCACTCTGGTGACGATATCCTCTGATATATCATCCCGGCATCCCTCGTCAATAGCGACTTTTTTCGCTGCGGATACCAGCGAAGAAATAGCATCCTTTCTCACCTTATCTTTTGCCTTCATGGCAGCGATCATTTCCTTCTGTAAATCTGCAAACTGCATTTTTGTCTCCTCCTTTTATCGAATTTTTCTCTCCCTCAATGTCCGGCAGAATACCCGGTACGCCTTATCGTACAGGAACCATCCTGCCTGTCCCGCCAGCCACAGCACCGCCATACCCTGGAGAGAACGGCAAGAGATCCCCCCCGGCAGCGTTCCGGCAAATAACAGGTTCTGAAAAAACAGGACCAGAGGGATATATATTATATTAAACAAGATCCAGTTATAAATCAACTGAACCCTCATTTTTTTCTTAATGTCCTGGATCCGGTTCCCTTTGCAGAAAATAAACTCACTGAAAAAAATGTAGATCCCCAGACACCCATACAGGATCCAGTGAAATTTGTCCGGGTTCAGCATCACATCCAATAAAGTACATGCTGCCAGCTGCATTCCTCCGTATCGCAGTCCGTACCGATGAATGGAAAAACCGATTAGATATGCTGCCAGCGCTGTAAAAAATAATGTGTTGACAGATATAAAAGTTCCCAGCATCTGTAAAAGGACACTGAACCCACAGAGCAGTGCCACTCCTGCCAATGCCTTCGTCTTGTTTACATACATGAGCAAAGGTCTCCTCCCATACACTCACAGAGGGTGTCCGCACACCACAGATCACAACAGAGATTTCCGGTGCCACAGGAATTATAACTGCCGCCTCCGTAGCTTCCGTAACCACCGTAACCGCCATAGCCGCCCCCATAGCCTCCTCCAAAGGGACTTCCATAACCGCCAAAGGAACTAAATCCGCCGCCATTCTGCAGCTGCTGGTAATACTGACGGAATTCCATGTTATCCGGTTCGAGTTCCACTGCCTTTTTGGCATAATCCTGGGCCACCACGTTATTACCAAGTCCCATATTGGCCACCGAACTCAGGTAATACCACCGTCCGCTGCGGTTACCAATGCCATTCAGTACATTGATCGCTTCGTTATACCTTCTGGCACGGATATAATTGATCGCCGCCATCAGATGCTGGTCCTCTTCGGAATAGGACTGGCTGCCTCCATAACCGCCATAAGCGCCTCCATACCCCCCGGAAGATCTGCCGGATCTCTCATTGACAATCTGGTTGTAGGCCTCCTGTATCTGTTTAAATTTCTCCGCCGCTGCCTCCGCTTCTGCCGCAGAGCTGCTGGCATAGGAATCCGGATGGTACTTCCGGCTCATATTCCGGTACGCCCGTTTGATCTCTCGGTCGCTGGCATCCCGGCTGACCCCCAGTATACTATATGGATCGCTTATCATCATTTTCTCCTCTCATCAAAGGAAGCCTTACTCCCTCGTACAAAATATTTCTAAGGATCGGTAAATCCTGTTCCAGCGGAAGCTTTTCAAACTCAGCCACCGCCTGCCGTATCGTTCCCTCCAGCATTTGATGGACAGCCTCCTCAAAATCCTCTCTGCCTGCCCTCTCCCGGAAGGGGTTAAAACTTCCCTTTTTTAAATCTTTCTCCAGATCCATAAAGGCATCTAAAAGGTAAATATATTTTCCCAGATAAAAACCAAAACCACGCAAAATATCCTGGAACGCATCTTCCCGGTATACAAACAGCTCTGACATAAGTTCCCCGAAGGGACGGCTGATGGCATCCGGCTCGGTGACCCCCTTTTGTTCCAGCTCTGCCAGCCTGCCCAGCTGTTCTTTGATCACCTCTGCCTGCCTCGGATACTGTCCTGCGATCTTCTTTGCCCGCCCTGCAAATACCTTTGTGCCGCAAAAACCAGAAATGCTTTTTTCATCCTCCCAGTCATCCTGAAAATGATAGCAGGACAAAAGCACATTCATATCCGAAGCATAATCCGTGATCGGATTGTAGATCATCCACTGCTTTTTCCCCGGATGGATCAGGCAGCGGTGCCTTTCCTGCCGTTCCTCTGGCTCATACAGAGAAGATAGCAGCAGAATGAGAAAAGTCATGTCATAACTCAGCGTCAGCCTGCTGACAGCGCCATTGGTCTTCCCCAGGCGCCTGCACAGGCCACAGTAAAACGCTTTATACCTGCCAAACTCCCTCATTTTCAGTTCCGGCTTATTCGCTGTGACATATCCAAACATTAGCTCAAGTCCTCCGGATAAATTCAAACCGGCATTTGGGACAGGTGACCGCGATCTTTCCTTTTCCCTTGGGAACCCGGATGATCTGGTGGCATTTGGGGCACCGGAACAACTTTTTTACCCCGTCCCTCTCTGTGAATTTCATTTTCAGGTATTTGAAATAATTCTTAACCCGGTTAAAGATCTGTAAAAACTTCTGGTTTTCCCGCTGCCTCTTATAAATATTTCTTGAAAAGAACCGGAAAAAATAGGCGAGCACAAACAGATAGCTCACTGGTGTAAGCACCATCATGATCCTCGTTCCACGGAAACAAATAGACAGTACCCAGAGAAACAGATATGCCACAAAACAAAATATCCCCAGCTGGTCGCTGCCGTACCTGCCGTACATCATCCTCTGTAATCTCTCCCTGAACCGCATGGCTCCATCTCCTTTATCAACTCTTTGCCCAGGCAGGACCATGGTATGTCCTGTCTTGTTGTATAGACACTGCCGTGCCCTGTACTGGTTATTATCCTACACTACATATATGAACATTCCATGACCGGACTATTAATTTTCCTTATCCGATGATGGCTGGTCCTCAGGCAGATGGTGGGGATTTACATGTACCATGCAGTGCTTTACATCGGGAAACCGGCTCTCGATGCGGTCATGAACATTCTCTGCGATCTCATGCGCCTCAAAAAGAGTTATGCTGCCATCACAGCCGATCTCAATATCCACATATACTTTATTTCCAAACATCCGGGTTTTCATGTCATCGATGGCGTGCACTCCCTCCATTTCCATGATCGCTTCCCGCATCTGACCAGTCAGCCGGGAATCACATGCCTCATCTGTCAGTTTTCCCACCGCATCCCGGAATATATCAAAGGCAGCTTTAAGAATAAAGGCGCAGATGACGATGCTGGCGATGGGATCAAGTATCGGAAAACCAAGCTTCGCCCCCAGTATACCGACAAAACTGCCGACAGAGGACAGCGCATCCGACCGGTGGTGCCATGCATCCGCCTTCAGTGCCCCAGACTGGATCTTCTTTGCTGCAAGGATCGTGTACCAGTACATCGCCTCTTTTATAACGATAGAAAGAATGGCTGCGGCCAGCGGAAGCAGCGTTGGTATAGCAATGTCAGATATATCTCCCCGCCATATCACCATAAGCCCGCCATAACCGATACCGATACCCGTTCCCGCCAGGATCACTGCCAGCAGGATCGCCGCCACACATTCCAGCCTCTCATGCCCATAGGGATGATTCTCATCGGATTCCTTCCCCGATATCTTCACCCCGATGATGACAATGATCGTGCTGAACACATCGGAGGCGGAATGGACGGCATCGGAGATCATAGCGGAAGAGTTTCCCAGAACTCCTGCCAGCATTTTTCCCAGGGACAGAACCACATTTACCAGAATACTGTTTTTTGAAACCCTCATGGCAATCTGCTCGCTGGTACAGTTCTTAAATAGTCTCTCTTTCATTTCCCTTTCCCGTCTCTATTCTTTTCTTTACTATATTTTACGGTTTCAAATACGGATATGCCCAGCCAGATCAAAATCAGGGCTAGAAAAACTCCGTCCACGATCCGGTTATTCATCCGTAGCATAAAGAGCCGCATAAAATTCACTACTACCAGCACCCCCGTACACACCCAGCAGGATATCACCCCGTTTTTGGGATCTTTGACCGCTCCTGTATTTGCCATATTCCCCACTTCCCTTCCTCTCTACTTGTTGATCTCCAGCCCCAGATGTCCATAGGTTCGTTCAGTTACCACCCTGCCCCGCGGGGTTCTGGCGATAAATCCATTCTGGATCAGATAGGGTTCATAGACATCTTCTATGGTCCCGCTGTCTTCTCCGATGCTGGCTGCCAGTGTATCCAGTCCCACCGGCCCGCCGGCAAATTTTTCGATCATGGTCATCAGGATCTCCCTGTCCGTGTTATCCAGTCCGAACTTATCCACCTCCAGAAGATCCAGGGCAAAATTTGCCACCTCCAGCGTGATCCTGCCGTCGTATTTCACCTGGGCAAAATCCCTCACCCGCTTGAGAAGACGGTTGGCAAGCCGCGGCGTCCCCCGGGAACGCCTGGCGATCTCCAGCGCCCCTTTTTCATCGATCTCTACCTGAAATACTGAGGCAGAACGCCGGACGATGGTGGTCAGCTCCTCTACGCTGTAAAACTCCAGCTTATTCACCACACCAAAACGGTCCCTCAGCGGCGCCGTGAGCATGCCTGCCCGCGTCGTCGCCCCCACCAGCGTAAATCTAGGCAGATCCAGCCGGATGCTTCGCGCCGACGCCCCTTTGCCGATAACGATATCGATCACATAATCTTCCATCGCCGGATAGAGCACTTCCTCTACCTGACGGTTCAGACGATGGATCTCATCCACAAATAAAAGATCCCCTTCCTGCAGATTATTCAGGATCGAGGCAATCTCTCCTGGCTTCTCGATAGCGGGACCAGAAGTAATCTTCAGGTTCACCCCCATCTCGTTGGCAATGATCCCGGCAAGGGTAGTTTTCCCCAGTCCCGGCGGACCATACAGAAGCACGTGGTCCAGTGCTTCCTCTCTCGCTTTCGCCGCCTCGATAAATATTTTCAGATTTTCCTTTGCCTTCGTCTGCCCGATATAATCACAGAGCAGTCTGGGGCGAAGGCTGTTTTCAATCTTATAATCCTCTTCCATCACATCGGTGGAAATAACACGCTTCTCCATATGTGCCTCCTACAGATTTTTCAAGCCGGCCTTTAATATGTCCTCCACCGTCATATCCGCCGTGATCTCTACCTTCTTCACCGCTCTGACCGCTTCTGTGCTGGTATATCCCAGCGCCACCAGCGCCTGGATGGCATCATTAGCAGCCATTCCGCCACCGGGAACTCCCCCTGCTTCCTCTGCCTGTCCCTGATCCAGCACATGGGTGACAGCTTCCTCAAAGTCCATCTTATCCTTTAGCTCCAGTATAAGCTTACTGGCTGTCTTTGCCCCGATACCCGGCGCTTTGGAAATGCTTTTCACATCATCGGCAAGAATAGCAAAACGCAGAGCGTCGGCGTCCATCACAGAAAGAATACCGAGAGCGCCCTTGGGACCGATGCCGCTGACCGTAATAAGCAGCCTGAACATGGACAATTCATCTCTGGTAAGAAATCCATAGAGCTGCAGGGCATCCTCCCTTACATAAGTATAAGTATATATCTTTACTTCATTTCCTGTCTGGGGAAGACTGGAGACAACAGACAATGGCACCATGATCTCAAAACCGATGCCGCCATTTTCCACCACCACCATATTCTCGGACACGGTATCCAGTATCCCCTTTACAAAATGTATCATCCTCTCATCCTTTCCTCCATGTCGTCATTGAATCCGGCTCCCTGGAACACGCACCAATATTCATTATACAAGTGTAGAAAACACCTTTAAAAGATGCTGTACTAGTTTTATTTTAAATGGCCGGTTCAGCCATTCCTCATAGGAGATCTCCCGGCTCACCCCAAAGGTATGGATAAAGTCTTCCATAATTTTTTTCAAAAACTCTTCATCGTATACCCACACACCATTTTCATAATGCAGGTAAAAACTGCGGTAATCCATGTTGATCGTCCCCACCACCGCACAGTGTTCTGCCATCACCACCTTGGAGTGGATAAATCCCGGCAGATACTCATAAATCCGTATCCCATGCTTTAAGAGGTCTCCGTAGTTATACTCCGTAAGCCACTTCACATGCTTTTTATCCGGTATGCTGGGGGTGATGATCCGCACATCCACTCCCCGGCTCTTTGCCTCGATCAGGCTTCGTATCATCGTTTCTTCCAGGATCAGATACGGCGTCATAATATACAAGACTTTGCCGGCATAATTGATCATCTGTTTATACACACTTCCCACAAAACTCTTTGTCCCCAGTGCCGGTCCATCCCGCAGCACATGGCAGTACATATCCGAGGGGGGAAACGTCTCAGTGGGCCGGTATTTTTCCACATCAATGGCAGGATCTGTCGTACAGACCGACCACATTTCCAGAAAAGTCACCGTCAGCCCCCAAACGGCATCGCCCCGCACACGGATCCCGGCATCTTTCCAGATCCCAAAACGCTCGATGAGATTGGCGTACTCATCCGCCAGGTTAAACCCTCCGGTATACCCAATATTCCCGTCAATAACCACGATCTTCTGGTGATCCCTGAAATTCATATACAATTTACTGGCATATTTATGAATAGGGTTAAAGATCTCCACCTCAAAGCCTTCGTTACGGAGATCCGCCGCGAAATTTTTCCCTGTGCGGAACAAGGCTCCAAAATCGTCATAGAGGAATTTTACCTCCACCCCTTCTTTGATCTTGCGCAGGAGGATCTCATGGATCTGATCCCAGATCGCACCCTCCGCCACGATAAAAAATTCGATAAAGATAAATTTTCTGGCTTTTTCAAGATCCTCGAACAGATCCTCAAAAGCATCTTCTCCAAAGGCATAATATTCTGCAGAATTGTTTTTAAACAGAGGCGCCCCCATGGCTGTCATATAACGGGACATCCGTGACGACACCGGGTGTCTGGAGGCAAATTCCTCCGAGATCCGCTCATCCTGCACCAGCTGGTCATCGGTTCTCTTCATCCGCTCAGCGATGGCGCGGTTTAATCTATTTTTCTTTCCCACCTTACCCCAGAGATTGAACATGATCAGACCAGAGATGGGAAATAAAAGAATCACACAGAGCCAGGAAAATTTATAGGAAAAGTTGCGGCTGTCATTGGTCAGCGCAAGAATTCCGATCATCCCGGATATCTCGAGCAATATATAGAACTGTGTCGCATAATCACGGAACAAAAGCGGAATGATGATGATGATGGCAAACTGCAGCAAAACAAGAGAACCAACAATACATGCCCGAAAAAATCCACTCAGACTACTCTGCATTCTCCCTTTTAATTTTTTCAATCTTCCCTTTTGTCTGTTTACCATTTGTTTTCTCCCCATTTCTTCCTGCCAGCCCGGCGGCGCAGAGAAAACAGAGTCAAATCCGCGCTGCCCGGCTAATTACACTTATCACATATCATAACACACTCGTATTTATTTTTCCACGTTATTTTGCTATTTTTCTGAAACTATGTAGTTTGACAGAGATTTTTGTCTATAGTACAATGAGATGGTACCAGGGGCAAAAGGTCATACTGTTCATTCGCACATGAAAAAGTATCATCGCGGTATCATCCAGGTGAAGCACTTCCGCCCAAAACATCTTACATAATTAAAAGGAAAAGAGCCTATGCAGATCGTAGATAAAATACTACATTTACCATCAGAGCCTCTCCAGTCTCTGGCACTATATACCCAGCAGTCAAAAGAGCACTTTTGCGTCTTTGATATCGAAACCACCGGCCTGTCCCCGAAGGTCTCCTCCCTGTATCTCATCGGAGCGCTCTGGTACGACGGGAAACAGGGACAATTCTGCAGCCGCCAGTGGTTTGCCGACGACTATATCAGTGAGGCAGATATTTTGCAGGCATTTGGACAATTTTTGGAATCTTATACGTTTCTGATCCACTACAACGGTTCCGGTTTCGATATCCCCTATATCGAAAAAAAATGCGGGGAACTGGATATAGATTCTCCTTTTCATAAAATACAGAGCCTGGACATTTACCGGGAAATCCGACGTTTCAAATCCCTTTTTCCCGCCCCTGACCTAAAACTTCCTACCGTAGAACGGCTGACAGGATTTATGCGGAAAGATGTCCTGTCGGGCAGGGACTGTATCGACATCTATTCCCAGTTTATGCAGAAAAAATACTTTCGGGATGAGGGAATGGAACTGGAAAAGCAAAAGCTTCTTCTCCACAATCTGGAGGACCTGATCGGCACACTGTACTCCGCCCTTCTATTGAACTACAAAAGCGCCCAAACATTGCAGCAGAGCGGAACTAATATGCAGGTCAGGGAACAGAATGACCATCTATGCATATCCATTCCTTCTCCCTGTCACTTTCCTTTTCCTTTGGCCTGGGAACCAGACCCTTATGCTGTCCGCTGGGAGGAAGAAGAGATCTCCATCCAGATTCCTTTGTATCAGGGCACTTTATGTCACTTTTTTAAGAATTATAAAGAATATTATTATCTCCCGGCAGAAGATACCGCCATCCACAAAAGTGTGGGAGCCTATGTGGAAAAAGAATTCCGCCAGCCGGCAAAGGCCTCCAACTGTTATACGAAAAAGGAGGGCACCTTCCTGCCTGTTCCTGCGGGTCTGGATCCGGAAGACAACCAGCCGCTTTTATTCCGTACCAGTTACCGGGAGAAACAGAATTATGTGGTTTGGGATGATAAAGCAAGACAAGATGAGGCACTGCTGCGGGGTATTTTATGTGCGCTGCTGGAGAATCCAGGATGAAGAGAGAGACAGGCGTCCCGGTCATGGAACGCCTGCTAAAGCCTTTTTCAGATCAGTCCCCTTTACATCTGCCGGATATACTCCGCATATCCCAGCTGATCCAGCTTCTCCGCCTTGGCAGTCACACCATCCTTCATCTCTACCTTGTACTCCTTCAGTTTCTTGCGCAGCTCCATATCCGATACGGATAAAATCTTTGCCGCCAGAATACCCGCATTTGCCGCGCCATCGATGGCAACGGTGGCTACCGGGATACCCGATGGCATCTGCACGATAGAATAAAGGCTGTCCACGCCTCCTACTGATTTAGTATGGATCGGAATGCCGATGACCGGAAGGTCAAACAAAGCGGCGCACATGCCCGGCAGGTGTGCCGCTCCCCCGGCTCCGGCGATGATCACCTGGATCCCCCGCTCTTCTGCCTTTGTCGCATACTCCACAAACACATCCGGCATACGGTGTGCAGAAATGATCGTCATCTCATATTCAACACCAAACTTCTCCAACATCTGGGCTGCCTTCTGCATCACCGGAAGATCCGAATCACTTCCCATTAAAATTCCAACTTTTGCCATTTCACTCATCCTCTCTTTCTTATTCCATATCATTTAGTATTTCTGTGCCCTCCAGCACAAATCTGCCCTCCCGGATAATGGTGATCTCCTTTCCATCTCTGGTGTTCACCACGATATCACCCAGTTCGTCATAGGGAATAGTGATGTCCGTGTGGCAGTTAAAATAAGCCTTTTCAATCTCTGTTTTGCGCAGGGCAGAACATTCATTTTCCTTCGCAATGATTTCCTTTCCGTCGGGGTTATGAAGAACGATATCCTCACTCATGGAATAACAGGTATCCCCGACGGCAAAGTGTGGTCCCGTCTTCTCAGCGATCAGTATCGGCAGTTTTGCCTCGATGCCAAAGCGGCGCCCCATGCGGTAAGCCGTGGTATTGGTGCCGATGGCAAACTCTCCTATAGGAAGAGTGTCTCTGTTTTGAAGGACATTTTCTTTTATATATTTGCGGTTCTCCGCATCCTCTTTGTAATTACTACAGTTGTAGTCTTTTATCATCCCATCCTCAAAGGTCATCCGCAGGTTCTCATACCTCAGCTGGTTCAGATATACCTTTGTGACGTGAAGCACACCGTTGGTACCCTTGAGTACCGGGGAAGTAAACACCTCTCCCACAGGAATATTCACATCCGCCAGACAGTTCTCAAAATTCGTCTCCTTCTCCGGATCCTTCAGCTCATGAAGCATCACGGTAATATCTGTCTCATTCTCTCCCCTGCCGGTGACATGAACGGATTCTCCCTGATCCAGCGCATCGATAATGGCCTGATGGACCTTCCGGTAGAGCTCCATATCCAGCGTATTGATCTTAATGGTCTCGTCGAATATTTCTTCAAAATCACTTCCGATCTCTGGGATCGGAAAGGCAATGATCGTAAAGCTCCGCTCCTCCTCCCGGATATAGCGGTTCTGGATCAGCATGTAATCCCGCCGGTAATCCACGGAAAGCTTCTGCTGCTCCGGCGTGTAGGAAGGACTCTCTTTCTTCGTCTCCGGAACAAATAACTTTTCTCCGAATATCTCGATCAAAGCCGGTCCCGCAAAAGTATATGCCAGTTCTTTATAGGTTTCAAATACCTCTTCTGCATGGGAAAGTTTTTCCTTCACAATGGCATGGTTCAGCGTAAGGGCGTCGTCAAAACGGTGGTCATAAATATACTGCTTGTTCGCCGGAGTCGTACTTACCCCCATCGGCCTTGTATTGCCGCTCATAAAAATAACCGGAGAGAGTCCCATCTCTGCAAACTGCCGGACAGCTTCCCTGACCACTGCCTCAAATCCAATATTGTAACGGATATTTACCGTCTTTTTCTTCGACAAATCTATGCCCGCCGCCACAAACCCCTGACGGTAACCCTCAGTATATGTTGAAGCAATCTTCTCAATTTTCTCTATTGGAAGAGAAGAAATATACCGCGCTGTGGCAATCTCATTTTCTGTGATATTTTCACCATAATAATACAGGTACTTTTCATCCGACAGGTCGCTGTCTGTCACAATGCGTACCAGCCGGTCCAGGGAGGGATCAAGAAGCCTGCGGATCACTTTTTCTGAATAATATTTATCATAATCATGAACGTAATAATACAACGTTTCTTTGAGCCATCTTGGCTGGTCCTCTTCTGTAGTGAGTACCGTATATACCTGCAAAAACAGCTCCATCAGCAGAAGAAGGGATTCTCTGTCACCGCCGTAGGCATCCAGGATGCCATCCCGGAAGCGGCTGTAAAAATAAGCCATCAGCTTTCCCTGCTCCTCCCCGAATTTTTCTGTGCAGTACCGGGGATTACCATAAAATTTCCCGTAGTTGTCATCTCTCAAAGGATCATAAAACTGCGTATTCCATGCTTTCAGCTGTTCCAGGGACGCCGTCTGCAGCCCGTCCCCCTCAGCCAGCACCAGCACCTGGTCCAGACTGGTTAACAATACAGCCGTCTCCTGGCAGTACGCCCGGTAAACCTCTGGAATATTTTTTTCAGAAATAATTTCATGGATCCTGTTATAGGCAAGCTCATATCGCTCTTTCATTACTCTCTCCTGTTTTTTATTCTAATTTAGTATGAGCAGCACGATAAGCCGAGTTCTGTCGTTGGATGATCATCTATCTGGACCTGCTGTTGCCAGCAGGCTCTAGCGACCTACCCGAAAGCACGACGGGCCGCCGTATCGCTCTCTGTTCGGTCTTGCTTCGGATGGGGTTTACATCTGCCCTTTCTGTTACCAGAAAGGCGGTGAGCTCTTACCTCACCATTCCAACCTTACCTGTCCTGCCGCCAAATGGCGGCGGTTACAGGCGGTATATTTCTGTTGCACTAGCCTGGGAGTCACCTCCACCGGACGTTATCCGGCATCCTGCCCTGTGAAGCTCGGACTTTCCTCACCTGGGACCTTTCGGTATAGCCAGGTGCGATCATCTGTGCTGCTCATAAGTTCTGCATCTTACAACTAAGCGGTACAAACCTCAATCAAGCAGAATACCGCCCCCGATAAATTCTCTCAAGATCGAATTTAGCGGAACTTCCTCGGGATTGATCCCAAGAAAATAATCTAAAAATTTTAACAGCCTCTGTGCCTCAGCGTACTCCTCGCTCCCCCGGGGAACCCGGAACAAAAGCGGTTCGGCATACTGCTTCAGTGCTGCCAGTTCATATACCAGCGAAGAATTAAACATCTCATCGGCTTTCTCCTGGAAGGGAAAAATATTTTCACTCTCCCCATTTCTCACAGATTTCCACATGGAAATGGTTTTCTGTGCTCCATGCCCCCTGGTCCTGGCATCCCGGATGATCCGCCGCAGCAGTCTGCCATCGGTAGTAGGGATCCGGTTGTGCTCGTCAATGTTCAAGGAGGTCAGTGCACTGATATAGACCTTAAATTTATTTTCTGACGGAATATTTTCCGTCAATTTATCATTCAGACCATGAATTCCTTCGATCACAAGAATCTCTCCCTCTGAAAGTTTCATCAGCGGTTTATTGTACTCCCGCATTCCTGTGATAAAATTGTAGGTAGGCAGCTGAACCTCTTCTCCTGCCAGCAATTTTCCCATATCCTCATTGAATTGGGTGGTATCAATGGCCTCAATACACTCATAATTGTATTTTCCTTCCGAATCCCTGGGGGTATCCACCCTGTTTACAAAATAGTCATCCATGGCGATGGGATGGGGTTTCAATCCCAGTGTCTTGAGCTGTGCTGACAGCCGGTAGGAAAATGTAGTTTTCCCGGAAGAAGAAGGGCCGGCAATGGTCACCACCCGGATCTTTCCAGAGGCTGCGATCTGCTCGGCGATATCTCCGATACGCTTTTCGTGCAGCGCTTCCTGCACCATCATCAGTTCCCGCATGCCGCCGTTGACAATCACATCGTTGAGCTGTCCTACGTGTTCTGCCCCCAGCCGCAGCCCCCACTCGGAAGTCTGCTTTAATTTGTTATGCAGTTTCATGCTGGGCGCAAACTCCGGCAATTCATCCGGCCTGTCAGCCCTGGGAACGATAAATACAAAACCTTCATCGAATTTCTGCAGCCGGAACAATTTGAGTACTCCTGTACTGTAAGGCATGGGACCATAAAAATAATCCACCACCTTACCGAGACGATACAGATTTACCTTGGAACTTCTCCTGTATTTTAACAAGCTGCATTTATCAAACATCTTTCGTTCCCGAAAGAGGCGGATCGCCTTATCCACACTCATTGACTTCTTTTCAAATACCATGTCGTCCTCAACGTATTTCCGCATCCGCGCCTCTACCCGCTCTAAGAGCTCTACTGTCACTTCTGCTCCCCGGAGTGTACAATAAAATCCTGTATCCAGACTGTTTTCCACCGTAACTTTTTCAAACTGATCCTTGGGTACCTCTTTATAAAAGGCTTTCAGCATCATCATGGTGATTCCCCGGACATAGGCTTTCTTTCCCCCGTCCTCCGCATAAGTACAGAAACGCACCTCACAGTCCTCATGAAGACCGGCAGCCAGTTCCTTCACCACCCCGTCTACTTTGGCAGTGATGATATCTCTCCCACAGCTGCTGCCGTATTCTTCCGCCAGCTCATACAGAGTGGTTCCTTTTTCACAATCCATCTTCCTGCCATCTATCGTAACCTGAATCATATCCATCTATTTTTCACCCCTTTTTCATAATGGCAAGGCATGCCTCGGTCTCCCGGATCTTTCTCCTGATCTCTTCCTGATCTTCCCTGCTGGCAGAGACAAACTGCAGATTCTCAAGAATGCCTTCATAGGTCTTTTTTTCTTTCTCCAGATAATTTCGGAATACGGGATCCCTTCTCTGTGCCAAATATGTACCGTACCGGAACTGCCACTCTGCCTCCGGTTTTTTCTCTTCTTCCGATCCGCACCGCACCGCCTGCAGGGCAAAATAGTATTTGCCGTCCTCCAGGCAGATCTTTTCCTGCCGGATCGTAAACCCATGTTCCCAGAGATAATGCCTCACAGCTCCGATGTCCGACTGGGGCTGCAGGATCAGTGTACGGACCTGTTGGAGTACGTCCCTTCCCTCTGAAAGTATATGGACCATAAGAGGGCCGCCCATACCTGCGATCATAAGCGTATCCACTTCTCCAGGTACCAGCTTTTCTGTCCCATTTCCCTGACGGCATTCAATCTGCCGCTCCAGACCAGCCTGGCGCACATGTTCCATCGCTCTCTCAATAGGCCCCCGGTTCACATCAGTGGCAATAGCTTTTTCTGCGATCCCTTCCTGAATAAGCCAAATGGAAGCATAACCGTGGTCACAGCCGATATCCGCGATCCTGGCTCCTTCCGGCACCAGAGATACATTCATCCTGAGGCGCTCTGACAACTGCATCAGTCCAGATAATCCTTTAATTTTCTGCTCCGGCTCGGATGGCGGAGTTTACGGAGAGCCTTTGCCTCTATCTGACGGATCCGCTCTCTGGTGACATCAAACTCCTTGCCAACTTCCTCTAATGTCCTGGCGCGGCCGTCATCCAGCCCAAACCGGAGCCTGAGCACTTTTTGTTCCCTCTCTGTCAATGTATCCAGCACCTCTGTAAGTTGTTCCTTTAACAGAGTAAAAGCTGCCGCCTCCGCCGGCACCGGTACATTGTCGTCCTGTATAAAATCCCCCAGATGGCTGTCTTCCTCTTCGCCGATGGGGGTCTCCAGGGAAACCGGTTCCTGGGAAATCTTCTGGATCTCCCGCACCCGGTCCACCGGAAGCTGCATCTCCTTTGCGATCTCCTCCGGATAAGGCTCCCGTCCCAGCTCCTGCAGAAGCTGTCTCTGCACGCGGATCAGTTTATTGATGGTCTCCACCATATGCACCGGAATACGGATGGTACGGGCCTGGTCAGCGATGGCTCTGGTGATCGCCTGACGGATCCACCAGGTGGCATAGGTACTGAATTTGTAACCCTTGCGGTAGTCAAATTTCTCCACTGCCTTGATCAGACCAAGATTACCTTCCTGGATCAGATCCAGAAAAAGCATCCCCCGCCCCACATATCTCTTGGCAATACTTACCACCAGACGAAGATTCGCCTCGGCAAGACGCTTTTTCGATTCGGCGTCTCCCTCTTCCATTTTCTTCGCCAGCTCTACTTCCTCATCAGCAGAAAGCAATGGCACCTTGCCGATCTCCTTTAGATACATGCGGACCGGATCCTCAATGCTGACGCCGTCGGGAACAGAAAATTCAATATTTTCCAGTTCCTCTTCTGTCGGCTCATCGTCTACATCAAGAATAATATCATCGTCGGTATCGCTGTCAGGTACCATTGCCACGATACCATTCTGTTCAAGATAATCAAGAATCTTCTCTGTCTTATCACCATCCAGATCGATCTCCTTAAACTGGGCATTGATATCACTGAATTCCAGGATTCCATTTTTCTTCTTCCCAAGCTCCACAAGTGTATTTAACCCTTCCATAAATAACGCCTGCTCGTCCACTGTATTCTTATTATCTTTCATGTCTTCCTCCTTCATTCTATCGACATCACTGTGCCGGCAGTCTCAGACTCAGATGTTCCAGTTTCTTTTTCTCTGCGATCAATGCCTGCAGCTGGGACAAATCTGTGATCTCTCTGCTCTGCTTCTCCAGACTTGCTTTCTTTAGTGTCTTCACAACCTCGTTCAGTGCCTTTTCCCGCTCCACGTGTTCTCTGACTTCCTTTACCTGGCGGTTGAACAGTCCCGCCACCACGGACTGTTCCTCCTTACTGTCAAACCTGCTGATGATCGTTGCCGGCGACATGCTTCCTGTCTCCGCCTGTTCATAAAGCAGCTTTGCCACTTCCCGGTAGGGTTCATCCAGAAAATCTTCCGGCAGGATCGTCTCTTTGACAATGGGGTATAAAGACAGGTCTTCACTGATCCATGTCAGCAGGATTGCCTGGATCTGCCCAATGCCATCCTCTTTCCCGCTTTCCTTCTTTTTCTGTCTCTCACTCTTTATTTTTTCATATTGGATTCCCACTGCTGCCGCCGCATAATGCTTTACCAGCTGTCTGAAATCTTCACTGCGGATCCCATATTCCCTGGAAAACGCCTCTATATAATTATTTCTCTCTATTTCATTTTCAAACGTCAGGCATTTTTTTGCCGCCTCATTCATAAATTTTGTCTTTTCTTCGGGATCTCCCATATCGTATTCTCTCTGGAGAATACCTATTTCATAGAAAAAACTGTTCTGGGCGGATTGAATACGGTTCTGGAACTCCTCTGCCGACAACCCCTTGATAAATTCGTCGGGATCCTTATAGGGCTGCATGTCAATAACCCGCACCGTCAATCCCGCCTCTTTCAACATAGGAATCGCCCGCAGCGCTGCCTTGACGCCGGCGCCATCGCTGTCATAGCAGAGATAGATAGTATCCGTATATCTTTTTAAAAGACTGCTCTGCTGGCTTGTAAATGCTGTGCCAAGAGATGCCACCGCATTGGTAAATCCCGCCTGGTGAAGGGCGATCACATCCATATATCCCTCGCAGATGATCATGCCCTGGTCCTGCTTTCCGTGTACAAAATTCAGTCCGTACAGGTTCCGGCTCTTATCAAAGACCATTGTCTCCGGTGAGTTCAGATATTTCGGCTTTCCATCTCCCATTACCCTGCCGCCAAAGGCGATCACCTTTCCCGACCGGTCCATGATCGGATACATGACCCGGTTCCAGAACTTATCATAAACGCCTTTTTTTTCATGAAAGGTAAACAATCCTGTCTGGTTTAGTATAGTATCGTCAAAACCTTTCTTTTTCATGTATTGGTACAGATCATCGCTGAACTTGTCCGAATATCCCAGGCCAAAACGGCGTATCGTTTCCTCGGAAAGCTCCCTTTGCAGAAGATACTTTTTTGCCTCTTCTCCCCGCCCGGAATTGAGTTTTGCATAAAAATAATTGGCGGCTATTTTGTAAATTTCCAGAATCCGTTCCTTTGTATTCCGCCGTCTGCGGTCCTCCTCAGAATTGCTTTTTTCCGGCAGTGCCATACCGGCGCGGCCAGCCAGCTGTTCCAATGCTTCCGGAAATGTCAGGTTTTCATATTCCATAAGAAAGGTAAAGACATTTCCGCCTGCCCCGCAGCCAAAGCAGTAATACATCTGTTTCCCTCCCGAAACCGAAAAAGAAGGCGTCTTTTCATTGTGGAACGGACATAATCCTGTAAAATTACTCCCGCTTTTTTTTAAATTGACATAGCCGGAAATCACATCCACGATATCATTTCTCTGACGGACTTCCTCGATAAACTCCTCACTGTAATACATCTGCCAGCCTGCCCTCCTGTCAGTAGACCCTCCATGTCTTTGGTATCATCAGACTCTGGTAGGTGGATACGGCATACCGGTCTGTCATACCGGCAATATAGTCACACACCACACGCTCCACGGTCTCCCCCTGTTCCCATATCATTCTTGTATATTCCTCTGGCAATTCCTCCATATGTTTTACATAATACTCAAAAAGCTGTCCTATCATTCGTTCTGCTTTTCCCTCTTCTGCCTTCGCCACAGAATTTATGTACACATTGGCAAACATATATCGGCGGAGATGGAGCAATGCCTCATATTTTTCATCGGACATAATGATGTCTTCTTTCCCCATGCTGTTACTGACGATATCATGTATCAGTGTATTCAGCCGCTCTCTGAGCGTGGCGCCAAGCACCTGTACACACCCGGCAGGCAGATCTGTTTCCCGGATGATCCTTCCCCGGATGGCATCGTCGATATCCGAATTTACATAGGCGATCTTGTCACAGAGCCTTACGATCTTTCCCTCCAGTGTTGACGGGCTGCCAGAAGTAGAATGATTCAGTATCCCGTCCCGGACTTCTTTCGTCAGATTCAGACCTCTTCCGTTTTTCTCCAGTCTCTCCACCACCCGCACACTCTGGAGCTGATGATGAAAACCATCGGAACAGATCCGGTCCAGCATCCGTTCTCCGGCATGTCCAAAAGGCGTATGCCCCAGATCATGACCCAGTGCCACAGCCTCTGCCAGATCCTCATTCAGACGCAGCGCCTTGGCTATGGTCCTCGCATTCTGCGACACCTCCAGCGTATGGGTCAGTCTGGTCCGGTAATGGTCTCCCTCCGGCGCCAGAAAAACCTGGGTTTTTCCCTTCAGCCTGCGAAATGCCTTGGAGTGAAGGATTCGGTCCCGGTCCCTCTGATAGACCGGACGCAGGTCACAGGGTTCCTCTGGATGGTCTCTTCCCAGAGACTGGTCACTGAATGCGGCAAAGGGACTGAATATATCATGTTCCCTCTGCTCAAACTCTTCCCGTAATGTCATCTATGTACCCCTCTTCTTCTCAGAAAAACGCCTACACTTTATTATTTCAACGCGAAAGAGGAATTTCCTTTTTTTCTTATTGATTATTTTTTCATGATGTTGTACACTTATTTTTAGGATAAATGGACGGCACGGATTCCAGTACAACGTAAATTAAGTTTCTGATAGTTATACGAAGGATATTTTTTCGAGTGTGCATGCCGTCCAGCCAGAATAACAGATTCAATATATTTTATCATAATTTTTGTGCATGCTTTCTGCACATCTCAAGTTGCGCAAGCAACTTGCTAATAAACTCGCCAGAGTTTATTTTAAGTCTGCCAAGACTTATTTTATCATATTCAGAAGGAGTATTACATATGGCAAGAACTGGGAAAAATACATGGGCGCTGTTTTTACTGCTGCTGGCGGGTATCGTACTGGGAAGTTTTATCGCCCAGATGACGGAGGGAATCTCCGGACTCTCCTGGCTTTCCTTTGGGAAAACTTTCGGATTGGATAATCCCATCACACTAAATCTCGGGGTTCTTATCCTCACTTTCGGCCTCAAGATCAAATTTACCATCGCCAGCATCATCGGCATCGTGATCGCCGGTATTATTTATCGATTCTTATAGCAAAGGCGCCGTTTTCACATCAATTCTTTTTTTAGGGCAGATACGATCAGTTCTTCTCTCGCACCCAGGAATTCCTCGAAATTACAAAACGCTAAATCAACATCAGGGATAAAATGTTTCTCTTTATACGCCTTAAGCTGATCCGGATTTGGGAATGCCTCTTTTAACCATTCGTCAAAGTCCTTGTTACTCTTCTCTTCATTAGGAGTTGCTTCTAATAACTGAAGATTTCCAAGATAATTAACATTATCGATATAATTAGAAATTTTATCTTCTGGAATTCCTCTCTTCGCAAGTTTCTTGGTAGTAAACTTACTCTTTGGATAGATATGGTCGATATGGAAGTTGTTCTTTAAATCTGCCCAAGGATACAAAACAGATAACACGATCAGTAAATCTCCTGTACCATACTTTGTCCATAACAAGTTATCAATACTATCATCAGTAAACAGAATATCTCTGTTAGTTCCACGGAAATAATCAGCAATTTTCTCGTATGGGAACTTGCCCGGATTATTGTCAATAATAGTTCTTACAGGTTTTAATAAGCCGTCAGGCATAAAACTAAATACTCTATTAAGTAATGAAGCAATAAACCATTTCTTGATAAGTCTTCTATCCTCCGCATAGACACTAGATGTCACAAAGTTTGCCGGGCTGTCAGTTGATTTAATATAGTAGGCAATGGGAATGATCAAGTTGTTTGATGTAATATTTTCTCTACTGTATCCAAATGAAGATATCAGTTCTACCGCCATTCTGAAGGCATTTGTAAGTTCATCCCAATTCCGCTCTATGACCAGCATATTAGAGCGATTGAAATTATCTACCTTAAATGAAATATCTGAAAATCCACTTAAAACCAGACAAGACTTCAGAATGATATCTTTTCCTACATTAAATCCACGTCCGATCAAATTGACTTCATCCATGAATTTATTCAATTCTTCACGGGCATCCTTTTCTTTCCATTGAGCAGTTGCAAACGAAAGTAACAAGTCTGAATAACTTAATGTAGTACCACCACTATTTACTCGAATAAAAATATTTAACACCTTATCAAGTTCTGTGCTTTCTTCTAGATAGTAACTTATTGTTTGGTTTCTTCTTATAACTGTAAACAATTTGAATAATGCCTTATTAGCAAATTTGGCCTGTGGCAACATATTCAGATTATTATCAAACAGAATGTTATTGATTTCAAATTCCTCTTTTACATCAAGAATATCCCCAACTAAATACCAAAAGTAAACTGGATTTCCTGTTGGGTCTTTCTGTTCATTCATGCTCTTAACTTCTGAAGCTGTCAAAAATCTAAAATCATATGTCAAATCTGAGTCTTCAGATTCTGCAAGCACATTAAGATACAGTTTTCTCGCAGGATAAGCCTGTGGGTTATCCCATCTCTTATGTGAAATCTTATATGTATATGACCCTTTCAAACCAATATAAAGGGAAGTCATCCTTTGCTGTCCGTCCAGAATAGCAATAATATCATCCGAACCACTTATATTTGCCTTTGGATTGTGTCTCCCTGTTCTCTGATGATAATCCCTCAAAAATTCATAAAAGCTAAATTCCTTTGCTTTCTCCTTTGGTACTTTCCAAAAAAGAAATGCATTAATAGGATAGTCCATCATAAGGCTGTCAAAAAGTTTCTCTATTTGCTTTGTACTCCATACAAATTCTCTCTGAATCGATGGTAGCAAATATTTCTTTCCATCAATGTCTTTTAAAACACTTTCTATAGTTAGTGCTGTCTGGTATGCCATACCTTTTTCCTCCTATACATTAATCCGAATTTATCATAATCTGTCTGGCTTGTGCATTTGATACACTCGTACGAACTTCGTCAGAAAGATTAATCTTCTTTACTTCTATTCCAAACTGCCGGATGCTTTCGGCAATAAATGATTTTCCATGCAGATATTTTTCAACATTATCATCAGCTACAACAATAATTTTTCTGTATTGAAAACCTGTGCTTTTCTCTAACAATAACATTTTCAAAATATCCTGCGATATTTTATGCTTCTGCCCTACTTTCAAAGCTCCTATATGAGCGAATATCTCGCATATAATTCTTTCATCTTCTGAATATAAATCAGGCTCAATATGTACTCCTTCGTCAAGAACTACCTTTGCTCCTCGCTCTAGTTTACAATTAAGCCACTTTTCTGCAACATCCGCAATAAATACTTCTGCCTCCTGTTGTTCAACAGATGTAGGACGGATTTTGCGGACATTCAAAATAAATAAGAATGTGGAGGTAACAGACTATGACAAAGACGATTTTTGAGGAACTGGGCGGCAAATATGAAAGGCGGGGAGATTATTTAATTCCATGTATAGCTTTACCCGCCGAAGAAGAACAACCGATAGGCACATGGGGACAACGACATCTGGATTATCTGAAGCAGTACCGTAAGGTTACATACACCAATCTTCTCACAAGCGGCAGGCTCAACGCTTATCTTGCCGACATTGACAGGCAGGCGCAGGAACGCTTTGAAAGGCTCATAGAGGGCATGAAACAGGCACAGGGCATAACGGAACAGCTAAAGGCAGAAAACGCCTTAGAATGGACAGGATGCCTCAATAACATAAGGGCTTGTGCGAGGGAGATTGTGGAAAAGGAAATTATTTTTGCATAAACAGATGATTAGTGGCAGGGGGAAATCCTGCCGCTTTTTCTGCTTTAGTTTGTCAGCTTGACAAATAAAGGGTTAAGGAATATAATTAGATTCAGTATTATACAAGGAGTTAATAAATATGCGGCAAGGTATTCTTAAATAAACTGTCAATTTGATAGTGGGAACAAAGAGTTTGTAGTCCCTTTTTCTTTTAAAGGGGGCTTGGTTTTTTGTACCCAGTTTAAGAATACTTTTATCATGTAATTTTATACATCCGAAGACACACAGGTGTTTTTGGCTTATTGAAGTTATTTACCCAGTGATAGGAGTATTTATCATTGGGTATTTTTACGCCCTTTTTTGGGTTCTGATAGGAGGAAAATTACATGAAAATAATTAACTTAGGCATTCTGGCTCACGTTGACGCGGGAAAGACAACATTAACAGAAAGTTTATTATATACCAGTGGTGCGATTGCAGAATTAGGGAGTGTGGATAAAGGCACGACAAGAACAGACACAATGAATTTAGAACGTCAAAGAGGAATTACGATTCAGACAGCAGTGACGTCTTTTCAATGGAAAGATGTCAAAGTCAATATTATTGATACGCCTGGTCATATGGATTTTTTGGCAGAAGTATACCGTTCTTTATCAGTTTTAGACGGAGCGGTACTATTAATTTCTGCAAAAGATGGCGTACAAGCACAGACCCGTGTATTGTTTCATGCGTTACAGACAATGAAGATACCCACAATTTTTTTTATCAATAAGATTGACCAAGATGGAATTGATTTGCCAATGATTTATCAGGAGATAAAAGAGAAACTTTCTGCGGAAATGATAGTCAAACAAAAGGTTGAGCAGCATCCCAATGTAAATATAATAGATGATGACAATTTGGAATGTTGGGATTCGATAATCACAGGGAATGATGAATTATTGGAAAAATATATATCTGGGGAACCGCTTAAAATGTCAGAATTGGAACAGGAAGAATGCAGGAGGTTTCAAAATGGCACGTTATTTCCTATATATCACGGAAGTGCAAAAAGCAATATAGGGATTCGGCAGCTTATAGAAGTGATTGCAGGCAGATTTTATTCATCAACACCCAGAGGTCAGTCTGAACTATGCGGACAGGTTTTTAAGATTGAATATTCAGAAAAAAGACGGCGTTTCGCTTATGTACGTCTGTATAGCGGCGTATTGCATTCAAGGGATATTGTCAAAATATCAGAAAAAGAAAAGATAAAAATCACGGAGATGTGCGTTCCGACAAACGGTGAATTATGTTCGGCAGATACGGCTTGCTCTGGGGAAATTGTCATTTTACCAAATGATATTTTACAGTTAAACAGTATTTTGGGGAACAAATCGCTGTTGCCGCAAAGGAAATATATTGAAAATCCGCTTCCTATGCTCCAAACAACAATTGAAGTAAAGAAATCTGAACAGCGGGAAATGTTGCTTGAAGCACTTACAGAAATTTCGGATGGCGACCCTCTTTTAAAATATTATGTGGATACTACAACGCATGAGATTGTACTTTCATTTTTAGGAAAGGTGCAGATGGAAGTTATTTGTGCCATTCTTGAGGAAAAGTATCATGTGGAGGCAGAAATAAAAGAGCCTACTGTTATATACATGGAAAGACCGTTAGGGAAAGCAGAATACACCATCCATATTGAAGTTCCACCGAATCCTTTCTGGGCTTCTATTGGATTGTCTGTAGAGCCGCTCCCTCTTGGGAGTGGGGTGCAGTATGAAAGTCGGGTTTCGCTTGGATATTTAAACCAATCATTCCAAAATGCGGTTATGGAAGGAGTCCGTTATGGCTGCAAGCAGGGGGTATATGGATGGGAAGTGACAGACTGTAAAATCTGTTTTAAATACGGATTGTATTATAGTCCTGTAAGTACCCCCGCAGACTTTCGGCAGCTTTCTCCTGTTGTATTGGAGCAGGCTTTGAAAAGAGCGGGGACAGAATTGTTAGAGCCATATCTCAATTTTGAGATTTATGCACCGCAGGAATATCTCTCACGGGCGTATCATGATGCTCCCAAGTATTGTGCAGATATTGTAAGCACTCAATTAAAAAATAACGAGGTCATTCTTAAAGGGGAGATTCCCGCCAGGTGCGTCCAGGAATATAGGAACGATTTAGCCCTTTTTACAAATGGACAGGGAGTTTGTTTAACGGAGTTAAAGGGATACCAAGTAGCCACTGGCAAACCTGTTTGTCAGCCCCGTCGCCCGAATAGCCGTATAGATAAGGTTAGGCATATGTTTCATAAGTTGACTTAACAGTTTGTATAAATTTTTTGTATAGAATGAGATTTGAAAGGATTAGAAAATAATCATGATGAAATGCGAATGGATATTGTGTCCTGTTTGTGGAAACAAAACTCGTAACAAAATTAGAAAAGATACCGTTTTGAAGAATTACCCTCTCTATTGCCCAAAATGTAGGCAAGAAAGATTGATTAAAGTTGATAATTTGCAGGTAACTATCATCAAAGAGCCAGACGCTTAAGACGCAGAGCCGATGAACTTGTGGGATAACTCACGGATCATCGGCTCTTTTTTATTTGGTATTTGGAAAGACAGGCCCACCAAATAAAAAAAACAATATTCGGGTGGGTTATTTTATTATACCCTAAATTACCCTCTGAATTTGTTTTCTAAATTTGGGGGGATTTTTTATGTTCTTTTTTCGGGCAGCTGTCCATCTGCTCATGCAATGCAGAGTTTATCTATACATAGCATGTTTGGGAATGGCAGGAAGTCAGTTAAAAAAATTTCCGACCATGCAACGCTACTTCTCACCATGAAACCAGAAGTAGAATCTCCACTTAACAGAATTAGTATCACTTATAACCGTAAAGGTCACAGAACCTTTGCGGTTTTTCTTTTGTCGTTTTTTATCGGAATATGTCGCAGGGCTGTTTCTGATGTCGGCTGTCGTTCACCACCTCTCCATCTGGATTTTACATTTTCAAAAATTCAGATTGGAGGAAAAGGAACATGGCATATAACCACGGACGTGAGGACAGGAAATGGCGTATCTGGAAAGAAGCCGAGGAAAAAGTGCTGCGGGAACATGGCGTTGATGAAGCGGTCATTGAGCAAATCCGCATTGAGGACAGGGCAGACTTTAATTCTAACAGGCGGTTTTACCGATGGACGAGCGACTTCGGGGAATACCTTGAGGGAATGGCAGATACAGAACCGCAGGCGGAGCCAGATACCGTTGCGGACTTACTGGACGAGATTGAGGACGAGAAACTGTATCAGGTACTGCTTACGGTGGACAAGCATACCCTGCTCATTCTCCTGCTGAAAATGCAGGGGTATTCCACAAGGGAGATTGCGGCAATGGCAGGGCTTACCGAAAGGGCGGTCTACAAACGCCTTGAAAGGCTCCGTAAAAAATTAAAGCCTATTTTTTATCCTTTCGGGGAAATTTAAGCGTCCCCACGGGCTATTGGGTGAGAGGGCAATCCTCTCACTCAATTTTTTTCGGGAGGAAAGAAAATGGCGTACGGGGCAAAGACATATACGCTTCGGGAGGAATCCACAGAAAGCGGCACAAAGTATTTTATCAGCTTTAAGGACGGGCAGGGGGAACATCACGAACTGGAAGTATCAGAACAGCTATTCTTTGAATTTCGGCAGATGGAGCGCAGGAACAGGAACCTGCAGCAATGGAACCAGCGGCACAGGGAGTTTAACGAGGTGTGGGATGAAACGCTTTACAGACGTGCGTTGCGGGTGCCTAAAACGCTTGATGAAAGAATGATTGAAAAAGAAAGAAATGAAATATTTGCTAAGGCGGTTGCCCGACTGCCAGAGATACAAAGGCGGCGTTTCCTGCTGTACTACGAGTATGATTTCAACTTTTATCAAATCGGCAAGATGGAGCATTGCACCGCTTCCGCCATCCAGAAGTCTGTTTCGGTTGCAAGGGAGAAAGTTAAGGCAGAAATGAGAAAGTATCTCCAACCGTGATTATTACTGCCCGAAAAAGGAATCCGCTTTTTATCGGCGTGGGATTGGCGGCAATACATACTCCCACTTTTTTCGTGGGAGTAAATCTTTTTAAGGAGGTTTATTTTTATGTGCAACAAAACCAAAGACACCGCCCGAAAGGAGGAATCCCATGCAGAAGCTTCAGACAGTCAATGCCGACACGCTCCTCTATGAGCCGCTTGAGAAGCCGTCCTTTGTGGTGGACGGTCTGATACCCACGGGCTTAACCCTGTTCTGCGGCTCACAGAAAATCGGCAAGAGCTGGCTCATGTTAAAGCTCTGCCTCTGCGTGTCGCAGGGAATCCCCTTATGGGATATGCCCACACAGGAGGGCGATGTGCTTTACCTCTGTTTGGAGGACACGTTCTGCCGCATACAAGACAGGCTGTTCCGCTTGACGGACGAAGCAAGCGGGCGGCTTCACTTTGCTGTGGCGAGCGATAAGCTGTCAGATGGTCTTATCGTGCAGTTGGAAGATTATCTGAAAGAATACCCCGACAGCAGGCTCATTGTCATTGACACCTTGCAGAAAATCCGCACCGCTTCCAAAGACAATGCCTATGCAAGCGACTATGGGGACATCTCCCTTATCAAAGACTTTGCCGACAGGCATTCTCTGGCGGTCATTGTCGTACACCACATCCGAAAGCAGAATGACAGCGACGTGTTCAACAAGGTGTCTGGCACGACTGGATTGACGGGGAGTGCGGACGCAACCTTTGTTCTGGAACAGGAAAACCGTGCGTCCAATGCCGCCAAGCTGTATGTGACGGGCAGGGACACGCCCTATCAGGAGTTCACGCTCCGCTTCCGTGATTGCAGTTGGGAACTGGTGGAACGTAAGGAGCAGGAACAGCTTGCGAAAGAAGCGATACCAGATATTCTTTTTCGGTTAGTGGATTTCATGCAGGGCAGGGAGGGATGGACTGGAACAGCCACCGAGTTACTGGACGTTCTGGGGGAAACAGGGACAGCGGCGAATGTCTTGACGAAGTGGATGAACGAGTACCGCCTTGATTTCTTGCTTGAAAACCATATCCGTTATGATTTTAGCCGCAGGAGCAGTGGGCGGATGATTTCCCTTGCAAGGCAGGAAGATGTGGAGGGTGACGGTCATGACGATGATGACGGTGTTTTTGGGATACCCCCGCCGCTGTCACCCTTACGGGAGAACACCCCGTAAACGTAACATGCAGGCGTGGGCATTACTCGCCCTTTTCGGCTCGTAAAGCCACCCCTGCGGTCAGAAAAATCCTCCGATTTTTCCGACTGCGTTTACAGGGTGTAACACACTACACTTTGCCCTGCAAAGTCGTGTGCCAGACGTTCCCTCTGGACTCCCTTAATGCAGGGCTTACGCCCTGCTTATCCTGCGCTTTCCGCTTCGGATAAAAGAATATCGGCGTGACGGTTACGGCTCTTATGAGGGGGTATCCCAAAAACACCGTCATAACCGTCATGACCGTCACGCACCAAAGACAGGAAGTGACAGTTACTCGCCGAAAGAAAGGAAGATGATGAACTATGCCCTATGCAATCCTGCGTTTCCAGAAACGCAAAGCAGGCGGCGTTGCGGCTTGTGAACGCCACAACGAGCGGAAGAAAGAAGCCTATAAAAGCAACCCAGATATTGATATGGAACGCTCCAAAGATAACTACCATCTTGTGAATCCGCCCCGTTACACCTACAAGAAAGAGATAAACCGAATGGTAGCCGAAGCAGGGTGCAGGACGAGGAAAGACAGCGTGATGATGGTGGAAACGCTCATCACAGCTTCGCCCGAATTTATGAACAGCCTGCCGCCCGAAGAACAAAAAGAGTATTTCCAGACGGCTCTTGACTTCATTTCGGAGCGTGTGGGAAAGAAAAATATTCTCTCCGCAGTTATCCATATGGACGAGAGGACACCCCACATGCACCTGTGCTTTGTGCCGCTTACGCCAGATAACAAGCTGTCAGCGAAGTCTATCTTAGGCAACCAGAAATCCTTATCCGAGTGGCAGACCGCCTACCATGAGCGGATGTCCGCACGTTGGAATCAGCTTGAAAGAGGTCAGTCCTCAATGGAAACTAAACGGAAGCATATCCCCACATGGCTCTATAAGTTAGGCGGCAGACTGGATAAACAATATGCGGAAATCGTGTCTGCCCTCTCTGACATCAACGCCTTTAACGCAGGGAAAAAGCGTGACAAGGCTCTGGAACTGCTTGCGGCATGGCTCCCAGACGTGGAGAAATTCTCTAAGGAAATCGGGAAACAGCAGGCGTATATTGACAGCTTGAAAGAGAGAATCGGGCAGGAATCCGATTATGCGGGGCGTATGCGTGATGAAAAGTACGAACAGGAATTAAAGGTACAGAAAGCCAACCAGAGGATATTTGAGTTGCAGAAAACCAATCAGCAGATGGAAAGGTTATTGAAAAAAATACCGCCAGAAGTATTAGAGGAATTGCAGAAAAGCAATCGGAACAGGGCGAAAGAAAGGTAGAAATGTGAATGAAGAAACAGGATTTTAAGGTATTAAAGACCGCAGATTTATATCCGTTTCCCGATAACCCGTTTCATGTAGTGGAGGACGAAATGTTGTCAGAATTAGCAGAGAGTATCAAAGAGTTTGGAATCGTAACGCCGATAATCACACGCCCGAAAGAGGACGGGAACGGCTATGAAATCATTGCAGGACAGCGGCGTGTCCGTGCTTCGGAGCTTGCAGGGATAAACACAATCCCCGCTTTTGTCCTGCCCTTAGACCGTGACCGAGCCATCATCACCCTTGTAGACAGTAATTTACAGCGTGAAAATATCCTGCCGAGCGAGCGGGCGTTTGCCTACAAGATGAAATCCGAAGCCATGAAGCGGCAGGGATTCCGCACAGATTTAACCTCGTCACAAGTTGGGACGAAGTTGCGGACAGACGATAAAGTGGCGCAGGGCTTCGGCGTTGGCAGGATGACCGTACAGCGGTTTATCCGCTTAACGGAGCTGATACCGCCGATTTTGCAGATGGTGGACGAGGGTAGAATCGCCCTCACGCCTGCGGTGGAGCTGTCCTTTTTAAAGAAAGACGAGCAGGAAAATTTATTTGCCACAATGGAAAGTGAAGAAGCAACGCCCTCACTCTCACAGGCACAGCGGATGAAAAGCCTAAGCCAGAGCGGGCGGCTTGACATGGATACCATCTTTGCGATTATGACGGAGGAAAAGGGAAACCAGAAAGAAACCGTGAAAATCGGCATGGAGCGGTTAAAGAAATACTTCCCGAAAGGCACAACGCCGAAGCAGATGGAGGACACCATCATCAAACTTTTGGAGCGTGAATTGCAGAGGAAACGGAACAGGGACAGCCGCTAATCTTCTCTTTTCGGGAGGTAAATACAAAACTCTGAACAGATAAAAAAACAGAAAGGCAAGGCAGAAATGAAAGAAATCCAGTATGAGATTGTAAAGGAAATCGCCGTGTTGTCGGCAAGCGAAAGCGGCTATACAAAAGAAATCAACTTGATTTCATGGAATGGGAACGAGCCGAAGTATGACATCCGCAGCTTTTCCCCGAACCGTGAGAAATGCGGAAAGGGAATCACATTGACCGCTGATGAAGCGGCGGCACTCCTTAAAGCATTGCAGAAAGAAATGAACAGCAGTGATTAATGGTATCTGATGGGCAGGGTGGGGGCATTTTCAAACGCTCCCCTGCCCTGTCTGGAAAGGAAGATTTGAGTATGGGCGAGGATAAGACAGCGAACAGAAAGAGAAAGCGTATCGTGCCAAAAGCACGAGTGCAGGTAATTATCAGTCGGGAATATGTCGGCACACAGACCGTTGCAGAAGCATTTATCCCGATTATCTCCGAGGATATACGGAGGAAGATTGCCAAAGATGACACCTTCGACAATGAGGGTATATCCGCTTAGAATGTACGCAATGGAACATGAAATAAGTAGAGCAAAGACGGAGGTTTAACAGCATGGCAGGGATAAGAACGGAAAATAAGATTTATGAAGTCGGCATTTACTGTCGCTTGTCAAAGGACGATGGCACGGATAACGAGAGTGCGAGCATTGCCACACAGAAATCTATCCTTACGGATTATGTGAAAAAGCAGGGCTGGCACTTGGCAAAAACGTATGTGGACGACGGTTATTCTGGTACGAATTTCCAAAGACCGAGCTTCCAGAACATGATTAAGGACATTGAAAACGGACGGATAAACTGCGTGATTACGAAAGATTTATCACGTTTAGGGAGGAATTACCTTGACTGCGGACTGTATCTCGAAGTCTTTTTTCCCGAAAATAACGTGCGGTATATAGCGGTCAATGACGGCGTGGACACGCTCAATAAATCGGCGATGGACATTACCCCATTCCGAAATATCCTAAACGAAATGTATTCTGCCGATGTGTCGGTCAAGATAAAATCGGCGTACCGTGCAAGGTTTCAGCAGGGGAAATTCATGGGGACGTATGCACCCTATGGGTATATCAAAGACCCTGCCGACCATAACCACCTGCTGATAGATGGTAAGGTTGCCCATGTAGTAAGGGAGATATTTGACCTTGCATTAGCGGGAAACGGAATCTCTAAAATCCGCAAGCACCTTAATAAGCAGCATATTTTACGCCCTGCCGCTTATGCGGCGGAGCAGGGGGCAACAGGCTATGAACGGTACTTTGAGGACAACGAAGAAAACCGTTATATTTGGAGTGAGAACAGTGTGAGGAACATTTTAAGAAGCCCGATATATGCGGGAAACCTTGCAGGCTACAAGCGGATTGCCGCCAATATGAAAAGCAAGAAACGTCCCTCTAAGCTGCCCGAAGAATGGGAAGTGATACCCGACACCCATGAGGGGATAGTCACGCAGGAGGAATTTGATACCGTACAGCAGCTTATTACAAGCCGCAGATTACCAGAAAACAAGGGCGGCTTTGAGAATATCTTTGCAGGCGTTATCAAGTGTGCGGACTGCGGCTACGCTTTGCGGGCTATGAGCGCAAACAGGAGGAAACGCCCCGACATTATCGACTGCGTACAATACACCTGTAATAATTATGGCAGGTACGGCAACGTCATGTGTACCGCACACGCCATTGAAGCGAGGGACTTATTCAACGCCGTCCTTGCCGACATCAACCGTTTTGCGGATATGGCGGTGAATGACGAGCGGGCGGTGAGGGCGATTGAAAAGCGGCTCACGGAAACAGACCAGAGCAAGGCAAAGGCAATGGAGAAAGAACGGAAGAAGCTGAACAAACGCCTTGCGGAGCTTGACAGGCTGTTTTCCTCTCTCTATGAGGATAAGGTCATGGAGCGTATCACCGAGCGGAATTTTGAGATGATGTCGGGGAAATACCAGAAAGAACAGCTTGAAATCGAAGCAAGACTGAAAGAAGTAACGGAAACGCTCAATGAAAGCTATGAGAAATCGCAGGGAATCCGTGACTTCCTCTCCCTTATCCGCAATTATCAAGGCTTAAAGGAACTGGACGCAACCATCGTAAACACCTTGATAGACAAGATACTTGTTTCGGAGCGTGAGAAGTCAGCGGACGGAACAGTGAAACAGGAAATCAAGATTTACTATAAATTCATCGGCTTTGTCGGTGAATTACATATCACACCCACAAAACGGTGGACAGCGTTGCCGTCAAAGAATTGTATGGTGTGCAGTGTTGAATACGTCCCTGGCTCTGCTATTTCAAAATATTGCCCGATATGTGCGAAAAAGGTGCAGAGGGAGAAGTCAAACGAAAGCAAACGCAGGAGCAGGGAACAGAAAAGGATGGTATGTATTGAACTGTCCGCAAAAAATGACCGACTGAACTTGATTTACTTGTATCTATCATCTGTCCTCCCATAAGTTTCTATTAAAATTTCTAATTGCAAAATCCTATATTTTCCAAAACACAGTTTAATTCTTCTCAAAATTCTATACTATCATCAATAATACCCCTTTATTTTCATAGGATTGTAACACTAAAATATAGGTCTGCAGTGTATAGTGCTGTTTTCATAACTTTACAAATCAATATTACTCATTTAAGTGTCTAATCCACTATTTCATCTCATTATATCATATTTAGATTTTTTTGAACAAAAAAAACATAACTGAGATCGTATGCTTTTATACTGGCTTCCCCTGTCGCTGTGGATGATGCGGGGGAAGACTGCCTCTCCGGTGTGCTTTCGCTTTATTTATGATATCAATGACGCAGGATACCTCCATAGAATCGGAGAGTTTCCATGCAATGATTTTTCTTGCTTATAGGTCCATAATGCTTGTCAGGTAGACAAAGCCTTCATGAGGCCAGATATAAGTAATGTCTGTACACCAGACGGTGTTAGGAGATGTCAGGTTATCATTAAGGATGTTGTGAAGCTGGCTGCTGAAATCGGAGTTTCGTGTAGTGGCAGTCCATGGTCTTACCCATTGGACTTTAATGCCCATTTGTTTCATGTAAGTTCCAACGGTCCGCTCGGCAATACGGATACCGGATTTACGAAATTCCCTGCTGATTTTAGGGGCACCATAGTTTTGGTTGAGCTTGTCATAAATCTGTTGGATCATCCGTTTGACAGATTCCTTACGCTGACGGGAGACAGACACCATTCTGTGAAGGAAAGCATGATAGCCGGAACGTGACACGCATAAAAATTTCAGCATTCCAGAAATAGAGACCCGGCGGTGTACAGCCTTGGCAGCCTCTACCTTGGCAGAAACTTCGGTATAGACAGCTTCTGTTAGTCGTTGCCCAGAATGCGGATGGCTTTTTTAAGACATCAAGAGCATCCTGTGCTTCACGGAGTTCCCTCTTAAGACGAGCAATCTCCTTTTGCTCGTCGGAGGAATAATTACCGGAACCCCTGATGGAAATGTCACCGGAATTATCTCTGTATTGAGATTCCCAGCAGGAAAGGGTACTGGTGCCGATACCGGGATTTCTAGCACACTCAGCCTGACTGAAATCGGGGTGTTCCTTATGGTATTGAACGGCAACCAACTTAAACGGTCTGCTGTGCTGTTTCGTTCTGGACATAATGAGTACCTCCTTTGGTAATGAAACTATTATAACATGAATTAGGGGATATCTCATTTTGATTTGTGCTATTTATATTCTAACACCATAATGACATAATAATATTCAGAATAATAATTGCAATCCCATAACAATTACCCAGATATATGCACAAGTCTTTGGGATCATAAGCATTCCAATCTTAGGCATCTTCTTACTGAGTAATGTTACTGGAAGATAACATCCAAATGAAATAATTATAGCTGCTACCATTCTTGTCATATGATATCCATATGTATTACCAGAAATAGCATACAAAATTATCACACCAATTCCAGTAACAGCAAATACCGCATTTCTAATAATAGATAATTTTAGATTACCTTCATCACTACACCAGTTATTCTGTGGCAGAAAGCAGATTACAATCCTTACAATTGCAGAAACCCAGATAATAATTTCTAAAATAACAGGGGCTTTCATCTCATAAAATGTAAGTTTCCAAATATAAAGAAGAATGATATAGAAAATAGTCATCGTGATAGATGAAACCTGAAGACCAATTCCAAGCTGCTTCTTAATTTTTTCATTGCTTCCTTTGATAGCTCTAATCACACGAGGAATAAGATGAAATGCATCTCCTCCACAAAGAGTTAATGTCAATATTCCATAAAGAACAAACAAAATATTGCCTTTTGAGAAAGCAAAAAACAGAATTCCTGCAATCAGATCAAATGTCAAATAACAGATATCAAAAATTGCCTCCATCAAATCTGGTACACGAGGCTTATAAGTATCCTTTGTCATAATGTTGTAGTCTCCTTTTCCAAAAATCTTGCATAACAAAAATAATTTCTTAAAAACAACACACCCGCTAATGCTAATGCACAGCCCAGTCCAGAATAAAAGAATGCAACAAAAATGTCCGGGAATATGCCACCAGCTCTAAAACCAATTCCGCCCCCCATCATGCAAGCCATAATAATATATGCCTTCAGATCAAAGAAATGCCAAAATGGTCTATAGTCTTCATATCCAAGTATTCTTTTAGTATGCTTCCTGCTCATTTGGAAAAACATTATTCCAAACAGCATAAATACTATTACTGAAAATAAGTATAGATACCACTGAGATTCAATCAGTAAATATGATAAAACACCAAGTCTTGCCACATTGAATCCAGCTATCAGCCATACAATACCAGCTATCAGCAAAAGCGTTCTCTTTTTTACACGAAACACTTTTTCACCTCCATTCTCATCTATCTTTTAAATGATTTTCAGCGTTATTGCATATTTTGCTGAATACACGCTTGCACATAACCATTTCTTCCTCTGTAAGCCCCTGGAACATATTATTCACAAATTCTTTCTGTACACTTAGTCCAGCTTGAACTATTTCCTGTGCAGAATCCAACAAAAATATCTCTATGTGCTTTTTATTATCTTCACGCTGTTTCTTTTTAACTAACCCCTTGTCTTCAAGCAGTTTTAGTGAAGTCGAAACATGTGATTTTGTAGATTTACGAACCTTCACAATATCTGCCGCAGTATTATATTGTGGATTATTATATAAAAACATCAGTATGTCATATTCCATCTGAGTTAATTCATATTGGTCACATACCAAACGGGTAAGCTTTTCATAATAATACGTAATAGTTTTATGTTGGTCCCAAAAATGCATTATTCCTTCCTTTCTTAATTGTTCTATTTAGAACAATTATACATTTTATTATACGTTTTGTCAAAGAAAAAAGACACACATTCCGTGTATCTTTCTCTAAAATTTATAGTCTGTAACCATCTCTTAGATTTTCTTACAGCTAAAACTATTGCGGGCCACACCGGCATAGGCTAACTCCTGCCATTCCACTTTTTTACCGTCCCATCCTTAATCATATCGATCATAAAAGGTACAATATCCGGATCAAACTGATTCCCGCTGCACTCTTTGAATTCATTTAATATGTACTCTTCATCCCTGTGTTCTTTGTATACCCGTCTGCTTGACATGGTATCATAGCAGTCCGCCACACAGATAATACGGGCAAATAACGGAATTTCCCTGCCCTTCAATCCCTCATTATACCCGGTGCCGTCAAACCGCTCGTGGTGGTATCTCGCCCCGGCGCTGATGCCTTCTACCGCAGTGAAATCTTTCAATATCTCACCGCCAATGGCGGGATGGCTGCGGATCACTTCCATCTCTTCCTCTGTCAGTTTTCCCGGCTTCTTGAGAATGGAGTCTGGAATCCCAATCTTTCCGATATCATGCAGCATCCCCATGTAATAAATCTGCTCCTGCTCCTCCTCTGTCAGTCCCATTCGCCTGGCAATCTCCCTGGAATATACAGCCACCCGGATCGAATGCCCATTGGTATCCCGATCTTTGGCATCGATGGCGTGGGCAAAGGTTTCCAGCGACTGGTTTACAATGCTCTGGTATCCCCTTTTCTGTGCTTCCAAATGCCGTATTTTACGCAGCATAAAAAAGAAACAGCCTGTCATACAGATAAACACAACGATCACAACAACTGCCACCCACACCGTAACCTTATCTTCCATTCTATTCTCCTCTCAAAGTATCCCTTTTAGTAACTTTTTTAACTCCCGCAGTACCCCATCTTCCCCATATGAACCACATATCCCTGTCGCTATTTCCTTTAATTCGTCTCTTGCGTTAGCTACCGCAAAACTCTTTCCAGCACACCTCAGCATGTCCATATCATTCTGATTATCCCCAAATGCCATCGTTTCTTCTTTCCCTATGGAAAGTGCCTGCTGCAAAAATTCCACAGCCGTTCCCTTTCCAGAAGACACAGGAACACAGTCCAGCCACTGGATGCCAGCCACATTCAGCCGAACCCGCTGCTCCCATCTGGGACGAAACCAGGGATCCGTCAGCTTCTCTACCATATTGTGATGATATAGTGAGATTTTTACGATCTCATCCGGTACATTCTTCGTCAGATCCCCAACTGCCTGGATATCGTATCCATATCCGTTTACCATCCAGCGGTACATCTCTGAATCTGCACTGGCCGCATAAGCGCGTTTCAGACCGCAGACCATGATGTCACACTGGGGAATCTGCCTGGCATCCTCGATAAGCTCCCGGCACAATTCCTTGGAAAGAGTTTTGGAATAGATACACTCCCCCCGGTAAAATACCATGCTTCCGCCATCCACTGCCAGATAGATCTGATCCTTGACCGGTGCAAATAGTTTTTCCACACTCACTTTCTGTCTTCCGCTACAGACAGCAAACTGTATCCCTTTCTCCCCCAGCTTCCGGATCACTTCGTAATATTCCGGGTTAAGTGATTCTGCAGAACCACCATCCTCAATCAGGGTGCCGTCCACATCACATACAACAAGCTGAATCATGATAATCCCTCCATTTACGCATTCCTCGCCCGCTCCGCGGGCTCGTCATCCATGCGAACTCCGTTCACTATGCTGCTCTTCCCAGCTTCGCCGTGCGCATTCCTCGCCCGCTCTGCGGGCTCGTCATCCATGCGAACTCCGTTCGCTATGCTGCGCCCTATATTCCAGGAAACAATGTCCCATTTTTGTGCAAGCACAAATGTGCCATTGTTTCTGGAATGCACGGCTTGAGCCTTTACGAATAAAAAGCCCGGTCAGTGTGATGCCAACCGGGCTGTATTGGTTCTGATAATTCACATTAGTTGTTGATCAGTTTATCTTCACCATTCCAGCTGTACAGCTTACGGATATCTTCCCCTACAACCTCAGATGAATGCTCTGCAGCAAGCTTTCTCATAGCTCTGAAATGTGCCTGTCCGCCTGCCTCTGACATATCCAGAAGGAATTCCTTGGCAAAAGAACCGTCCTGAATATCGCTGAGGATCTTCTTCATTGCCTTCTTTGTATCTTCTGTGATGATCTTTGGACCTGTGATGTAATCACCGTACTCTGCTGTGTTAGAAATGGAATAACGCATTCCCGCAAAACCACTCTGATAGATCAGGTCAACGATCAGTTTCATCTCGTGAATACACTCAAAATATGCATTACGTGGATCGTAGCCAGCCTCGCAAAGAGTCTCAAAACCTGCCTGCATCAGTGCACAAACACCGCCGCAAAGTACTGCCTGCTCACCGAACAGGTCTGTCTCTGTCTCAGTACGGAAGGTTGTCTCAAGCACACCAGCTCTTGCACCACCGATTGCCAGCGCATAAGCAAGCGCCATATCCTGAGCCTTTCCTGTCGCGTCCTGATGTACTGCTACCAGACATGGAACTCCTTTGCCTGCCTGATACTCGCTGCGTACCGTATGTCCTGGTCCCTTTGGCGCGATCATTGTTACATCCACATCTTTCGGAGGTACGATCTGTCCGAAATGAATGTTGAAACCATGAGCAAACATCAGCATATTGCCAGCCTCAAGGTTTGGCTCGATGGACTCCTTATACAATTTTGCCTGCAGTTCATCGTTGATCAGGATCATGATAATGTCTGCCTGTTTTGCAGCCTCTGCTGCTGTATATACTTTAAATCCCTGAGCCTCTGCCTTTGCCCAGGATTTAGAGCCTTCATACAAACCGATAATTACATTACAACCGCTTTCTTTTGCATTTAATGCATGTGCATGTCCCTGGCTGCCATAACCGATGACAGCAATTGTCTTGCCATCCAAAAGTCCAAGGTTACAGTCACTCTCATAAAAAATCTTTGCGTCTGCCATTTTACTGTTCCTCCTAAATTTAATTTAATATAAAGCCCCGCCGTTTTACCGGTGGATGGTTTCCCGTATCACACTGAGATCATTCTTTGATGTCTCATTCCTCCAATTGTCCTCTCGCCAGTCCGGTAATTCCTGTACGAACCAGTTCGCGGATCTCATAGCCGTCCAACAGCTTGGTAAAGGCATCCAGCTTCGCCTGGTTGCCCGTCAGCTCGATCATCATGGAATCCGAAGCAACATCCACGATCTTAGCGCGGAAAATTTCTACGATGGCGTTTATGGAAGGCCTTTCTTCCCTGGAAGCTGCCACTTTTACCAGGATAAGCTCCCGGCACACAGAAGCTTCCCCGGTGAGCTCCTTCACTAGGATCACATTTTCCAGCTTGCAGATCTGCTTCTCAATCTGATCCAGTATGATCCCGTCTCCGGTCACTGCCACCGTCATTCTGGAAACCGCTGTATTTTCGGTTTCCCCTACAGTAAGGCTGTCAATATTATAGCCTCGTCTGCTAAACAGCCCCACTACCCGGGATAGTGCCCCCGGTGTATTATCTATCAAAATGGACAATACCATCTTTCTCATTAGATTCACTCCTTAACTTGCTTTTCAAACAACTATTTTACCAATTTCAAGGAAGATTGTCAACCCGGCAGGCGATTTCATTCATCCGTTTCCCGCATCATTTTTTTTGCTTTTCAAAAATGAATTTCTCCAGCGCCTCTCTATTCTTTGGCAGATCCGGTACCAGACAGTCCTCTCCATTGATCTTCTGGCTGGTATAGCCATTCTGGATCGGAAGACTGAATTGTTTGAGTTCTGTGGTTCCCATCTTCACAACTGCCATCAGATAGGACTTGATGTCATCCTTATCCAGATCCGTCTTTACGTTGGGAAGGATGATATCCACCAGATCAAACCACTTGGCTGGTGACATGGATTTTACTTTCTTCAGGAGGGCCTGGATCACAAGACGCTGTCTCTCTGCCCTTCCATAATCATCCCCCTTGCCGGAGGCCGTAAGAACAGCCGGATAATGGCCATTTTTCCATTTTCCATGCCGGATCCGGCAGTAGCCCAGAGCCTGGTAACCATTCAGAACCTGTTTTCCTACTTTTACATTTCTATATTTCTTACGTTTGATATAATTGGTATCATTTAAGTTTACTGCTTCAGATTCAGTCAGTGTAGCCTCCACTCCACCCACCGCATTGATCACTTCCACAAAGGCATCAAAATTCACTTCTGCATACCCTTTCATCTTAATCCCAAAATTTTTCGCAATGGTCTCATAGAGAAGCTTGATCCCCTCTAACGAATATGCCGCATTCAGCTTGCGGCTCCCATATCCTGGGATCTCTACATACATATCCCTCATCAGAGACGTAACTTTCAGTTTTTTGTGTTTCATATCCAGTGTGGCGATCATCATTGAGTCAGAACGCCTCGCCGCTCCCCCAGCATTCTGCTCATCCAGGTTTTTGTCCGCTCCCACCAAAAGGATATTTATGATCTCTGAATCACTGACGGTATCATACTTGGATACGTCCACCTTATCCAGAGAGTTTTTCTTGTCAAAATTTAAGAGGTTTAGAGAACCGTTCACCTCGTGCTGTGCCGCCGCCAGCATACTTCCTGCTGCCATGCTGATAATGATCCCGATCACTAGAAACACTTTCCCTACTACTCTTTTTTTTCCGGATTTATTTTTCTTTGCCATTTTATCCTCCGTTTCCTGCCTTCATGCCTGCCGGCCAGATCCGCACAGCGGCTCAGGCATCTTCCCGGGTTCTGTCAGATCAGCCAGAACAGCGCTGCATTTCTCACAAAACCACTTTTACAAAAACCAAAACGTATCATATCTACCCTTCGACGGACCGCACCCTCCTCTGCCATTCCAGCAAAACGTTGTGCAATCTTCCTTTTTTCCCCAGAAAGCCTGTTTCCAAACACCCTGTAAAATGCCTTTCCCTGCAGAAATGTCTGCCGGATCACCTGACGCTGGCTGCGCAGGTCTGAAATACGTGTCTTCACATAGTCTGAAAAATCGCTTCCGCCAATCATATTACCACTGTGCTGCCGATAATGCAAGGTAGTTTCTTCAATATAGGAAATTTTTCCAAAGTTACTGCAGATCAGAGCAAGCCACCAGTCATGAACCCGGATTTCATTTGGAAGCTCCTGCAGATACCCCCGGATCGCCCCATTCAACATAACCGTACAGCCGATACATTTATTTTCCATAAAAAGATGGGCACTGTCAAGCCTTTTTACATCCAGACGGCTGCTTTTATGAAAGGAACCCAGCTCTTCCCCGCTGCCACTGTCAAAATTCATGGCATCCGTGAATACCATCAAGGGGATGTCAGTCCCGCTCTGAAACTCCATTTCCTTCATCCGCCGGAGCGTCTTTTCAATCTTATCCTGGTGCCATATATCATCCTGGTCGCACAGCATGATATATGGGCTCCTGCTCCGCTTGATGCCTTCAAGAAAATTTTTCGTATATCCCAGATTTTTTTCATTTTGATACAAGGAAATCTGATCATACCGCCCCGCGTACTCCCTGGCAATATCCAGTGTAGAATCCGTGGAACCATCGTCGCAGATCTCCACCGTCACATCCTGAACCGTATTTGCCAGAATAGAGTCCAGCTGCTCCCTGATATATTTTTCCCCGTTGTAGGTCGTCAATACAATGTGAACTTCTGCCACATCAACACCTCTCATTCCAATAACTTTTGTTCATGCTGAACTTTTTCACCAATCCTGCGGGAAGACTCTCGTACCGCAGTCCAAGTTTGTAGCCCATCCATTTGAAACCGCTCTGCAGTACCAGATCGGGGATCAGGTACCATTTTCCATGTTTCATCAGATATTTCATCGTATCCTTTACCAGTCTCATCCCCTCCGATTCGGAGCGGACCTGTTCAAAGATCTGCCGATACTGTCTCTGGGAGACAGCCAGGTCAAAATTTCTTGTCAGCTGCTGCCAGTAAGTGTATTTATGGGAGTGGACCACCTCTGCCTCCGCCGCATAAGCGATGCGGTACCCCGCCTGGATGAGCCCCGCCGCAAAGATCATATCCTCATTAAAAATCGTCCGGGTGACAAATCCTCCCAGTTTCTCGTAAATATCCCGGCGGTACATGGCACATACATTGGAACAGAAAAAGGTTTTGATCCCTAGCCTGTCCAGATCTGCTTTCTCCTTCACAGAGCTCTCCGGCGGATAATTAAACTCTCTGGTATATCTCTCGATCACCCCCGACTGCTCTCCTGGCAGCTGCCTTCCATAGGCTGCCGCCACCCGGTCATGGATCTCAAAGGAAGCACAAAGTTTTTCCACCAGCGTGTCCTGCGCCGGAACGGCATCCTGGGTCATAAACAGCATGTAGTCCGCCTTTGAGAGAGAGGCCCCCAGATTTCTCGTGCCACCGTGGTCAAATTCGCTCTTTGGCAGGGTCACGGTCTTCCCCCGGTCCGCCTTCTCGAGTATCTTCCGTACCCGCTCGTCCTCTTCGCCTCCCACCAGTGTCTGCATAAAGAACACATGCTCCGGCTTCCTGGTCTGGGTATTTAACTTCTCAATCAACTGTTCCAGCTTTTCATCCGGCCGGTAGACCGGTATAATCACATCGATCATCTTCATTTTCTGACTTTCCTTTATGGTAATGCCTGCCTGAATGGACAGACTTATTTACATTTCATGTCCCAGCAGACGGTTCACTAACTTCACTGCCTCCCTGGCATCCTTAGAATATCCGTCTGCCCCGATCTCCTGAGCATAACTCTCGGTGACAACAGCGCCTCCGATAATGATCTTTGCCTGGCATCCCTGCTCCTTCGCCATCTCCACCAGATGCTTCATCTCCGTCATCGTTGTAGTCATCAGAGCCGAGAGGCCGATCACAGCAGCCTTCTCTTCTTTTGCCCTGTCCAGGATTTCCTGGCTCTCCACATCTTTTCCCAGATCAATGACCTCATAGCCGTAATTTTTCAGCATGAGCACCACCAGATTCTTTCCGATGTCGTGAATATCTCCTTTTACCGTCGCCATAACGACCGTATCCAGCTTTTCACTGCCCCGTTCTTTTGCCAGCAGCGGCTCCAGATGATCGATCGCCTTTTCCATCGTCTCTGCACTGGCGATCAGCTGTGGAAGAAAATAAGTCCCCTTTTCAAAGAGCTCACCCACATGATTGATCGCCGGGATCAGACAGGAGTCTATGATCGCCGCCGGGGATCCTCCCCCATCCAGTTCCTTTTTTACCAGTTCCAGCACCTGTCCTTCTTTCCCCTTGACTACAGCAGTAAAGAGAGGGTGGGCTCCCGCCTCTTCCTGAGCCTGGGTCTTTTCAGGCACTTCTGCTGAGATCTGTGCTTTTGCCACACCGTTGATATACTTTAGATCTGCTTCCGGCTTATTCAGGAGCAGGTCCGACGCCAGCGCCGCATTGGCCAGCAGGGTCTGGTTGGGATTCGCGATGGCCATCGTCAGCCCGGCAGCGATCGCCATCGTCAGAAATGCGCTGTTGACAAACTGCCTTTCCGGAAGTCCAAAAGAAATATTAGAGAGCCCGCAGACCGTCGCTGTTCCCAGCTCCTCCCGGCAGTAGCGGATGGTCTCTAACACTTCCAGCGCCGCCCTCTTATTGGCTCCGATGGTCCCCACCAGTCCGTCAACTACGATATCCCGCTCGGACAAGCCGAGACCTTTCGCCTCATCCAGGATCTTATGGATGATCTCTTTCTTTTCTTCAATATTTTCCGGAAGCCCCTGGTCCGACAACGGAAGCAGGATAAACATGGCTCCGTATTTTTTTGCCGCCGGGATCAGTTTTTCAAACTTCTCTGGTTCGAGAGAAATAGAATTGATCAGCGCCCTTCCCGGATAGATCCTAAGCGCCTGTTCCACCACTTCCACATAGCTGGAATCAATACTAAGAGGAACATCTACCGCCAGCGTCAGCTCATAAATAGCCTGGAGCATCATCTCCTTTTCATCAATCCCATTCATTCCCATATTGACATCCAGGATCCGGGCTCCCTTTTCCACCTGTTCTTCCGCCATAGACACCACCAGCTCCAGTTCTCCCTCCCGAAGCTGTGCCTGAAGTTCCTTTTTTCCGGTAGGATTGATGCGCTCACCTACAATGGAAAAGGTTCCCTCCAGATCAATTTCTACATAATTTCTCTCGTTGGTCAGCGCCCGGACATTCTTTTTCTCTGGGAACACTGGAACTTCATCAGCAAGTCTCTCCCTGAGTTTTCTAATATGTTCCGGCGTGGTTCCACAACAGCCGCCGAGGACCGTGGCGCCCCTCTTCACCAGAGGCAGCATATTCTCAGAAAATTCTTCCGCTTCCATATCATAAACCGTCCTGCCATCCACTAACTTGGGCAGTCCGGCATTGGGTTTGACTACCAGCGGGATCCCTGTCATTTTCTCCATCCTCTGAATGAGGTCCACCATTTTATCCGGACCGGCGGAGCAGTTTACCCCCACGGCATCCACGCCCATCGCCTCCAGCACGATCGCCGCTGTCTCCGGACTGGTTCCATAAAGGGTCCTTCCATCCTCCTGAAAGGTAAGAGTCACCATCACAGGCAGTTCATCCCCACAGGTCTCCTTGATGGCAAGCACCGCTCCGCGGCATTCCTGAAGGCTCATCATCGTCTCCACGGCAAAGAGATCCACTCCCGCTGCCATCAGCGCCCCCACCTGTTCTTTGTACACGTCCACCAGTTCTTCAAAGGACAGGGTCCCCATGGGATAGAGCTGCTCCCCCGTCATGGTCATATCCCCGGCGATATAGATCTGCCTTGCCGTACCGCTCTCTTCTACGGCCCGTCTCGACAGTCCCACCAGCTCCGCCGTCATCTCCTCCAGACGGTCTTCCAGACCGTACTCTGCCAGTTTGATGCGGTTGCAGGTAAATGTTGGTGCATACAGCACATCACTGCCTGCCTGGATATATCCTTTCTGAAGTTCCACAAACACATCCGGATGCTCCAGGATCCATGTCTCCGGACAGTCTCCTGCCTGCATTCCATGCTCCTGAAGGTTGGATCCGGTAGCTCCATCCAGAAAAACAAACCCCTGTCTGATATACTCTCTAAAATTCATGGACATGTTATTTCCTTTCCCTGCCTGGGATATGTTCCAGTCAGTCTATCGAAATGCTTCTGCACTCTCATTGATCTTTGCGTACAGCTCTTCTACCAGTCTCTGTGCCATACTCTCTCTATCTTATCGAAATGCTTCTGCACTCTCATTGATCTTTGCGTACAGTTCTTCTACCAGCTCCTGTACTGCCTCTGCGGCATGGGCAAGCTCTGCCTGCCTGCTGACAGACTTATCCCTGGTTGTGATCTCCACACAGCCGTTTTTCATATTTCTCGGGCTTACCACGACACGCACCGGTACTCCCAGCAGATCCGCGTCAGAGAACATGGCACCTGCCCTTACATTCCGGTCATCGTAGATGACATCGATACGCTTTTTCTGTAACTCCTCATAGAGCTTATCAGCAAAGCCTCTGCACTCCTCATCATCCGAGCGCACACAGCAAAGATGAACTTCCCATGGCGCTATGGTGATCGGCCAGATGGGACCGTACTCATCCCGGCTCACTTCACAGACGGAAGCCGCCAGACGGCCTACGCCGATGCCATAACAGCCCATGATGGGATTATGTTTTTCTCCCTCGCTGTCCAGATATTCCATTCCCATCGTCTTCGTGTATTTCGTTCCGAGCTGGAATATATTCCCAACTTCAATTCCTCTCTCAATTCTCAAAGACTTCTTCCCACAGCAGGGACAGATCCCCCCCTCTACTGCTTTGGCAAAGTCACCGTACTCTGCCTCCGGCATATCCCGTTTCATATCCAGTCCTGTGTAATGCTTTCCATCTACATTACCACCGCAGCAGAGGTTGTCGATCCCCTCCAGGGATTTATCATAAAGCACTGTATAATCTCCATTGAGATTATATGGCCCGATGGAACCGGCAGCAAGTCCACACTCCGGTGTGATCACTGCCGGATGAATGGCACCGCCCAGATAATTGGTGATCTTAGTTTCATTCGCCTCCAGATCCCCGCGGAGAAATACAACCACATAAGAATCGTCCTCGTTGCGCTGATAAACTACCGCTTTACAGGAATTCTCCACCGGAAGATGTAAGAACTCGCATACATCATCAATGGTATGTTTATCTGGTGTGTCCACCAGGGTCAGTTCCGCCTGGGCAAGAGGCTGGTTATTTTCAATAATACACTCGGCAGCTTCCATATTGGAGCGGAAATCACACTCGCCACACAGCACGATGGAATCCTCACCCATTGGAGTAAGGAGCATGTATTCGTGAGAAACACTTCCGCCCATCATGCCGGAATCCGAAGCAACCACAACCACTTCCGGAATCCCAGCCCTGGCAAAGATACGCTGATATGCCTTATAGCATCTGTCATAATATTGTTCCAGATCCTCCTGGGAAGTATGAAAAGAATAGGCATCCTTCATCGTAAACTCACGCACCCGGATCAACCCGGCGCGGGGACGTGCCTCATCCCGGAACTTCGTCTGGATCTGATAGATCATAAAAGGATATTTGGTATAGGTATTGGCATATTCACGCACCAGATGTACTGCTGCTTCCTCATGGGTCATTCCCAGCAGCATCTGGGAATGATTGCGGTCCTTAAAACGAAGGAGCTCGCTCCCCACACTCTGAAACCTGCCGGATTCCTCCCAGAGACTGCCAGGAAGTGTTACAGGGAACAGAACTTCCTGCCCGTCGATCCCATCCATCTCTTCCCGGATAATGTTTTCAATCTTTGCCGTCACCCTCCGCAGAGGCGGATACTGGGAATAAATACCATTTGCCATATTTTTCATGTAGCCTCCGCGGACCATCAGAGCGTGGCTCTCTACCACACAGTCAGACGGTCTCTCTTTAAATCTGTCTCCTACTAATCGGTCCAGTTTCATTTGGATTCTCCTCCTTCATTCATAAAAATTTATTTATCCTCTGGTATCAAAGCTTTTTTATCTTATTTCGGTAAAGCCTCGTAAAGAATACACTGCTCAGTGTAAGAGAGCATGCCTCCGCAATGGGGAAAGACCACCACACATATCCAAGACCCGCCGTATTTGCTAAAATGTATGCCACCGGCAGTATGACTACCAGCTGTCTCAGTGCCGATACGGTAAGGCTCAAAAATCCCTCGCCAAAGGCCTGGAACACCGACATCATAACGATGGAAGCCCCTGCCAGCATAAAATGGGTTCCGATGATCCGGAGCGCTGGGACGCCAATCTCCAGCATCTCCGGAGAGGCATCAAACAACAGCAGCAGCTTGTCCGGAATACTGAGAAAAATACACAGTCCCACAAACATGATCGCCACGGCAATGATCATACTAAAACGCACTGCCTCAAGGATCCGCTTTTTCTTCCTCGCCCCATAATTGTAGGCAATAATGGGGATCAGTCCATTGTTCAGCCCGAATACCGGCATAAAGATAAAACTGTTCAGCTTAAAATATACTCCAAATACCGCCACCGCTGTGGTGGAAAAGGGAACCAGGATCTTGTTCATGCCATAGGTCATCACCGAACCGATGGCCTGCATGATGATGGCAGGAATGCCCACCCAGTATATGGCTTTGATCGTAGCCGCCCTCGGTCTCATGCTGCGAAGGGAAAGATGAATTTCCGTATTTTTACGGAGATTAAATACCACCGCAAGGATCATCGCGATAATCTGTCCGATGGCTGTGGCCACAGCAGCCCCCGCAATGCCCATTTTAGGCATACCGCACAATCCAAAGATCAATACCGGGTCAAGAATGATATTAATAACAGCGCCTGTTCCCTGGGTGATCATCGTATAGATTGTTTTTCCTGTAGCCTGCAGCAGACGTTCTAACATCATCTCAAACAAGATGCCAAAAGACAGGATCATGCAGATGGAAAGATAGGTTGTCCCATATTCCACGATCTGGGCGGAATTGCTCTTGGTCATATCCACCTGGGTCTCCATAAATTTACCCGCGCCTATGATCCCAAAAATACAAAAGAGCCCATAGCTGACCAGCATCAAAAACACACCACAGTTAGCAGCCCGGTCAGCCTCATCAAATTTCTTTTCGCCAAGGCTCTTAGAGAGCAGGGCATTGACCCCGACTCCGGTACCCACCCCTACCGCGATCAGAAGCATCTGCACCGGAAAGGCAAGAGATACTGCTGTTAAGGCATCCTGACCAATCCGGGATACAAATACACTGTCCACAATATTGTATAATGCCTGTACCAGCATGGATGCCATCATCGGCAGGGACATGGTGATCAATAGCTCCTTTACCGGCATAACCCCCATCTTATTTTCCTGTGCTGTCTTACTCTGTTCCATCATCTGTCTTTTCTCCTGTCATCTATTCTTTACTGGCGGATCAAAGAAAGCTTCCAGCTCTCCCGCATTAGTTCCGGATGCCTCTCCAAATGCGCCGTATCATTAAAGCGTTCCAGATAAAAAAGCTTTTTTGTCTCATCGTACCGGATCACGGTTATGCTCGTATTTTCCAGATCCACTGCAAATTTCAGCTTATTTTTTAAATCTGTCTCCAATAGATAGGCACACAAAGACCGTATCACTCCGCCATGAGTCACCACGGCAGAACGCTCCTCAGAGGACTGGCAGATTTCCTTCCACACTGGCAGCACACGACGGATCACATCCGCTCCATTTTCCCCGCCGGGATAGGGCAGGTCACTGGTCTGGCTGGCACGTTCCCTGCGGAATTCTTTATACTCTTCCATAATTATGTCATCAGATTTTCCCGTCAGTTCCCCAAAATCAATCTCCCGGAACGCAGGGACCACCACCGGCTCCAGCCCCAGCCTTTCTCCTATGATCCCGGCAGTTTCCACTGCCCTCTTCAGATCACTGCAGTACAGTTTCTGTATTTTATCATATGTAAGCCTGTCCGCCAGAAGTTCCGCCTGCCTCCGCCCTGCTTCGTCCAGGCTCACATCCACATTACACAGTTTTGAAGACTGCCTTCCATGCCGGATCAGATACAGCTCTTTCACCTTTACCCTCCATTCGCAAGGTGAACGCAGTTCACCTTTTGAACGCAGTTCACCTCAAAATCAATTTGAATTCTTATTATATAACGGAACATGAAATTTGTAAAGTCTGGAAGCAGTTCAATGGGCCGGCAGACGAAAAAGCGAAACACCGGCAGGAGCCAGCCAGCTTTTCTTCCTGTCTATTCCGTCAGATGCATCGCCTTTAAAAAACGGGCTCTGTACTTTCTTCCAACGGCGATTTCCCCCATACCATTTTTCAGCACAACGACATTTTCTGTCCTGTCAATGCTCTCGATATGGATCCGGTTGACAAGAAAAGATTTGTGGCACTGGAACAGATAATCATTTCCCAGCGCCTGGTAAATCTGATTTAGGGGCATATAGGGGATGTACACGATTCCTTTCAGAGTATACATAAAGACCGTCCGGCTGCTGTGCTCCACATAAATGATATCCCGGATATCAAACTGGCTGATCTTCCCCTGTATGCACACAAAGACCTCTGTGGAATCCCGGATGATACTTTTGGTCACAGCTTTCCCTCCTCTGAAACACGCCTCAGATACATTTTTTCGCAGGAGTCCAGCAGTTGATGCATAAAATAAAATGTTTCTTCAGGAGTTCCATAGATCAGATCTCTGGCGATATCTTCTTCCTTGGACCTTCCTGTAACCAGGTAATTCAGATCGATACCATACTGTTCCCGCAGAACTTTCAGACGTTCCAGGCTGAATGCATGGTCTCCTCTTTCCAGCTTTTGGAAATGCCCCACACTGACTTCCAGAGCTTCTGCCATGTCTTCCGATGAAACACCCAGAATTTTTCTTATTTTGCGGAGTCTTCTTCCCAGCAGAATATTTATCACTACCTTCATTGTTACTTCTCTCCTCTGTACATATTCAATTTTAACCAGACACTTTTATCCTATTCTACCTTTATTTCCATGAGATTTATAGTTCAAATTACGGTTCTTTCCGATCGCAATCCGATTTCTTCCTATGATTCCGTTCCTTATCAAATATGATTTTTTTTAATTTATTTTTACCACCCGTACTGTAATATTGAATTCCCCATAAAATAAAGTACTTTAGTTACTTGTGGAAAGAAATCCCAACGAGTACACTGTTAGTACCAAGCTATACAAAGGAGGAACACAAGTGAGTACATTTTACGATTCTTTTGACTTCAGACTTGTCGGACTTCAGATCAGAAACTTCCGGGAGGCAAAAAATATCAGCCAGGAACAGCTGGCATACAAAGCAGGACTTTCCACCGGGACCATCGGAAAGATTGAGCGGGGCATCAACAATCCCAAAACCGGCACACTTCTACGGATCGCCCAGGAACTGGATGTTCCCTGTCAGCTGCTTTTCGAGCAGATTGACCGGAAACATCCCTATTTACCCACTCACTTGCACACACTGGTAGCCTATGCAAAATGCCTCGGTGATAATGAGATCCACACCCTCTGCATGATCGCCAAGATCATGTCCAAATACCATGATGCCGGCAAGCCTTCAGACCGGTGACAGTTTGATATAATAAATCAGCAATCCAGGAACAAAGAGTAACTTGTTTTTGAGGGTGAAAAGGGTAAAATAAAAGGGGGATCCTGGTAACAGATAAAAGGAGAAATGTCATGGAAAAGGCTGAACCCTGGTGACAGAGTTCAGCCTGGTCAGAAGAAGAGGGAATATATTTACTTTATTGTTACTTTTTTCTTTTTGACCCATCCAAACAGCGGGAAATCCTCATCATCCTCTTCCGTAAAATCAGGACCGTGTGCCGCTATCTGCACGTAGTAGGTTTTGCCTTTTTCTAATTTACCAGTCATTCCTTTTCCATAAGGCGCTGTCTTAGAAACGATAACCGAATGGCTCATATCTGGATGTTCAGAATAGCGGAAGCCATAGTAATCGTCCGCTTTCAAATATCCTTTTTTCCCGAAAAGAGGGTCCTGCACCAGAACGTGGATTCTCTGGTTTTTTACCGATACTTTATATTTTTTGAAAACGGCCTGAACCTGGAGTTTTTCCCTGGACTCAGCCTTTATTTTTGACTGCAGCAGTCCCCATTCGTCAAATGATTTTTCCCCGTATATATCCCAGCCGAGGAACGTGTACCCTTTTCTGGTTACCTGGGATGGCAGTTTGGCTGCCTTCCCGTATTCATGGTATTTCGGTTTTCCCCCCTTGATTTTTCCGCCATTCAGGATATAGCTAATGGCATATTTTCTGCCTCTGCCCTTCGCTGTTTTCCCGGGTGGAAGGGATCTGAGTTTCTTTTTCCCCACGTACCAGGAAAGACTACCTTTCGCTTCATTCAGGGGAATGGAAATAGAGGAATGGTTGACCACGGTGCGCAGCTGCACACAGCCCTGTGCATAGGTCGCTGCCACTTTTTTTACCGAGCTGCCAAAAGTGAGTTTCTTTAAGTTTTTACACTTCCAAAATGCCTGAGCGCCTATTTTTTTTACGGTATTGGGGACCGCCGCGTTTTGGAGCGAATGGCAAAAGGAAAAACTGCTTAATCCGATTTCCTGTAAGCACTCTGTTGCGGGAATTTCAGTTAGTTTTTCACAACCTTCAAATAAACCGTCTTCTATCTTTTTTAGTCCCCTGGGAAGACGAATACGCTGTAAATTTTTGCAGTATGCAAAAGCGTCAGGCCCGATCTGGTTTACAGTATCTGGAATCTGGAGTTCTGTGATTTTGTGGCAATTATAAAACGCACTTTCACCAATTTGGCTTAGTTCACTGGGAAACTGGATCTCAGTCAGGGATTCCATCCCGTTCATAGCGTCTTCCCCGATGATTTGCAGGGAAGCCGGGAACTTTACAAGTGTTACATTTTCTAAAAAGCAAAAGCAATTCTTACCCAGTTCAGTTATCCCTTCTGATATAATAATTTGCTTGATCTTTTTATACTCGATTTCTTTGTCATCGAAGAAAAACTTATCAATCTTTCCGGTTCCGGTGATCGTCAGGGTACCGTTTTCATCGATGGTAAAAGCTGCCGCAGTACCACAAATACCGGATACGGTTTTGGTGCTGGCAGAGGCAGGGAAATATATGAGCTGAAAAAGTACTGCTGCGGCTATTAGGAAACCTGCTGTCTTTTTCATGGATCAGCCACCTCCTTTTATGTCTTTGGAATATTGTACCTGCTATTTCTAAGTTTGTCAAATTACTTGATTTTGTATTAAAACCCTTTGACTTCCCCTTTGAGCACATCTGCAATCACCTTTGCCAGAGGAGCCGCTGCATTTTTGGCCTCCTCCACGGTATTATTTTCATTTCCCAGTTCAATCAGCAGAGACCGCTCCGCTACATGAAGGTTATAGCGGTATCCTTTGAGATAGATCGGTTTAGTAAATCCATCATACTGCTCCATGGCATGGCATTTTAACTGGAGGCTAAAGGAGAGGTTGGCCTCCAGGTTGGGATTATACAGATAATCGATCTTTCCCGATCTGTTTCTGCTCATGCCGTTAAAAAACATAACGATCGCCGTCCTTTTCCCATCAATCATCGTATATGTATGTTTATTCTTTCCCACCGAATCCCGGTGCAGGTCAATGGTCACCTGAATATCCGGATTTTCTTTCATGATCTTTGTAATTCCGTCCAGTGATGTATTGTAGGCTTTACTCCGGTCGATCTGACCGTTGATGAAATCATATTTTGTCTCATCGTGATAGACCTGGTATCCATTTTTCTCCAGCTCCTGTTTCAACGCCCTTCCCACACCGATCACCGAGTCTGAGTCCCTGCCCCTGCGGCTGTCAGAAAAAGCCTCTGACGCCCCGTGGGTGTGATAGATAAGAATCTGCTTTTTACCTGCCTTTGCGGGAAGCGTCATATTCCTTTTTAACATGTCTTCCACGGGAAAAAGAGATTTGGTCACAGAGGTGGTAGAGTCTATAATATAGAAATGATTCCACAGATAACTCACATCTTTGTTCTCCCTGAGCTTATTCACATAAGCCGCGGTTCCCGAACCGGCTCCTTTCATTGTCTGAACCTGGGCAAGGTTTTCCCCCGCCACCGCTGAAGCATCGGCAGAGCCCGGCAGATCAGAATCTCCGTCTGCCCCCTGGCCCTCCCCGGCCGCCCCGCCTTTTCCATTATTTTCCATATAAATTAATTTGCTCTCCGCCAGCCGCTCCATATCCGCATTTTGAAAATAAAGTGGATTTCCCATCACCACCTGCAGCAGCTTATCCTCCCGGCTCATTCTGGACACTGGAAGAGCATTTGCCGCCAGGGATGTACCAATTTTCTCCAAAATCTGTTCTTTCAGACTGCTCTCACTGCACTCCAGCAGAATCAGAAGGGCAATCAGGGCAGCTGATAAAATGATCCGAAACAATCGTTTTTCCACGAGTACCTCCTGCATCAAGTGTATATTTAATATATAGTATTTTCTACTGAATATATTACACTGGTTTCGGATCAGCGCCCCACGGCTACAGTGACTTTTTCTGAAAGCAGTGATTGAAAACCTTTGCCAGATCTTTGGCGATCACATTGACAGATTCGTCGATATTTTTTGGAGTGACATATAAATTTTCCATCTCTTCATGAAATACTTCTTTGATGAATTTTTCAATCTCGTCCTCGCTGTACCCCTGTTTGCTTAGTACCTTCTCCAAATGGTCGCTGATGATGGTCCTGGCGTCTACCACCGTCGGTACGCCCACTGCCACTACCGGAACACCGAGACTTTCCTTAGACAGCGCCTTTCTATGATTTCCGATGCCCGATCCCGGGCTGATCCCTGTATCCGTGATCTGTATCGTGGTACACAGCCTTGACATGCTTCTCGCCGCCAGCGCATCCACTACAATGACCAGATCAGGACGGGTCTTTTTAACGATCCCCTGGAGGATCTCCACCGCCTCCATCCCCGTCTGCGCCATGACCCCAGGAGCAATGGCACTCACTTCGCCGTACTCGTTTTCTTCCATAAACCAGCTCCCAAGTTCCCGCCCCAGATGCCGCGTGACAAAAATACATTCCGCCATCCTCGGTCCAAGGGAGTCACTGGTGACCTGACGGTTGCCCAGGCCTGCGATCAGCACAGATTTCTGCCGCAGGTCATGAACCATCTTTTCCAGCTCACTGCAGATACATAACAGCAGTTCTTCTTTATCTTCCTCTTCCTTTGGCATATCCTCTGACTCAATGGTGACATAACATCCTTTGGGCTTTCCCATCGCCCGGCTTCCCCTGTCATCCTGAATCTGTACTGTTGTAATATGCGCCTTTGCCGTCTCTTCATAATGCTTTTCTAACACCACTCCCTGAATCTCTACATTATTTCTCGGAAAACTCTCCCGCACCTCAAGGGCAAGGTCTGTTTTTCTCTCTGACATATACGCTTCATCCCTTTCATTCCCAACATTTCTTTTATTTCTTTATCATTCACCAAAAACTTTCCAATTATGTATTGACACTGGTCATATTTTGTACTATCATAAATGAGTATGTTTGTGTTAATGTCCGTGTCCGTTTAACCAAACGCTATTACTTATATTATAATAAAGATGGAGGTGTTAGAATTGGCAAATATTAAATCTGCAAAGAAAAGAATTCTTGTTTCACAGAAAAGAGCTGACAGAAACAAAGCGATCCGTTCCAAGGTGAAAACTGCGATCAAAAAAGTAGATTCTGCTATCGAAGCAAACGATAAAGCAGCAGCCAGCGAGGCATTGGTAAAGGCTGTATCTGAGATTGACAGAGCAACCAGGAAAGGAATTTACCATAAAAATACAGCAGCAAGAAAAGTATCACGTCTTACAATTGCTGTAAACAAACTTGCATAACTGCGGTTTTTGTGGATCGGTATTCTTTCAGAATATTTGATCAATGTAGAAGGCAGTCGTACTGCTACTACAATTCTACCCGTCATAAAATATAAATGCAGACTGTATCTATCGGTACAGAGAGAAGCGCCGGACTCACACGGCGCTTTTTTGTTCTATAATATCCTTCGCATTTTCTTCTTATTCCTGTGACAGGAATACCAAAAACGGTTTACAACCTTTTCAAAAGATGATATGATTTGGGTAGCCTGACAGCACCATTTTAGTACACTAAAATATGTATTATACAGGGAGGAACTCCATGAAAAACACAGATTATTTATCCTGGGATGAGTATTTTATGGGAATTGCACTTTTATCTGCCATGCGGAGCAAAGATCCCCATACAAGAGTGGGAGCATGTATCGTGGATACGGATAATAAAATACTGTCTGTAGGCTACAACGGGATGCCCTGCGGCTGTTCCGATGATGATTATCCATGGGATAATACCGGTGAGCCAATGGACACCAAGTATTTATATGTATGCCATGCAGAACTGAATGCCCTGTTGAATTACTCGGGCTTCAAACTAAAAGGGGCCAGGATCTACACGACCCTCTTTCCCTGTAACGAATGCACAAAAGCACTCATACAGTCCGGAATCCAGGAGGTTATTTTTAAAGAGGATAAATATTCAGATACTGCCGGCGTCATGGCAGCCAAACGGATGATGCGTTCTGCCGGCATTACATACCGTAAATACTCCGAAGGCAAAAAGCCGGTTCATATTGATGTCTAATGCAGCGAAATTAAGCCTTAATTTATTCACGCAGGATAATTGGTTCAGATACAAAGCAGCTTAACAGCGCTATTGTGCCAGCTCTGCCTCCGTATCCGCCAGAAACCTGGCCCAGGCATCCGGATGTTCCACAAAATACTTGGGACAGTTCTTTCCTGTCACATCATAGTGCCGTATCACATCCTTTACCTCCAGTCCAAACCGGATACAGAGATACTTTGTCAGCCGGATCAGAGAGCGGTAAGTCTCTTTTGTAAATTTGCCGTTCTTTTTTTTATGGCAGCATTCAATGGATATCGTATCTGAATTCCGGTCGTTGGAGGCATAAGCGATCTCCTCCGTGGGAATGCACTGGACGATGGTTCCGTCTATCCCTATGACAAAATGGCTGCTGGCATAGGTATTGGTTCCCTTCTTTGCATTGATCTTTGGGAGATTGTTGAAATAATTACGGTTTGCCATGGCATCGGTTCCTGGATTTGCTGTGTAGTGCACCACCACCCCTTTGACTTTTCTCAGTTTCGTGCCCGGTCTGGAATACTTATTGATATCCAGAAGATTTACCGACAGATTCAGCTCTTCCAGCATCTGATCCGCTTTTCTGACCCGTTCTTCTTCCCTTTTTTCCCCCACCAGGGAACACACCATATAGACCACCAAAAGCAAAAGGGCTGTTGCGCCGGTGATCCCGGCGCAAAGCCCTAACTTTCTATATTTGTTTTTCTTCCAATGAATTTTCTTTTTATTCAACACTGTAATTCGGAGCCTCTTTCGTAATATGAATATCGTGAGGATGGCTTTCCTTAAGGGAAGCAGCAGAAATCTTCACAAAACGTCCGTTTTCCTTGAGCGTCTCGATATCTTTGGCGCCACAATAACCCATACCGGAACGGATACCTCCGATCAGCTGGAACACGGTATCTTCCACAGTGCCCTTGTAAGCCACACGCCCCTCAACACCCTCCGGCACAAGCTTTTTCGCATCCTGCTGGAAGTAACGGTCCTTGCTTCCGTTTTCCATGGCAGCAATGGAACCCATACCACGGTACACTTTGTATTTTCTTCCCTGGAACAGTTCAAAAGTTCCAGGACTCTCGTCGCAGCCCGCAAAAATACTTCCCATCATACATACATTGGCACCGGCAGCAATGGCTTTGGTCATATCACCGGAATATTTGATACCTCCGTCTGCAATCACCGGAATCCCGTATTCTTTTGCCACAGAGTAGCAGTCCATGATGGCGGTAACCTGAGGAACGCCGATACCTGCCACAACACGGGTAGTACAGATAGAGCCAGGGCCGATGCCGACTTTGACCGCATCCACACCAGCGTCGATCAACGCTTTTGTCGCCTCGCCCGTGGCAACGTTTCCTGCGATGATCCCCAGCTCGGGATAGGTCTCACGGACCATCCTTACCACCTTAAGTACATTGGCGGAATGACCGTGTGCCGTATCGATCACTACTACATCTACCTTTGCCTTTACCAGGGCATCCACACGCTCCATGATATTCGCAGTCACTCCCACTCCGGCTCCACAGAGGAGTCTTCCCTGGGAATCTTTCGCCGAATGAGGATATTTGATCTGTTTTTCAATATCTTTGATGGTGATCAGTCCGCTTAAATTTCCATCCTTATCTACAATAGGGAGTTTTTCCTTTCTCGCCTTCGCAAGAATCTGTTTTGCCTCGTCCAGAGTAATTCCTTCCTGTGCCGTCACAAGCCCTTCAGAAGTCATGCTCTCCTTAATCTTCTTTGTAAAGTCCGTCTCAAACTTAAGATCCCGGTTCGTAATGATACCCACCAGTTTCTTACCTTCTGTGATCGGGACACCAGAGATCCGGAATTTCGCCATAAGATTATTGGCATCCTCCAGTGTATGCTCCGGAGAAAGATAAAATGGATCTGTGATCACTCCATTCTCCGAACGTTTTACCTTGTCTACTTCCTCTGCCTGCTGCTCAATCGTCATATTCTTATGTATGATCCCAATACCTCCCTGGCGGGCCATGGCAATCGCCATACGATGCTCTGTCACAGTATCCATCCCCGCACTCATCATAGGAATGTTCAATAAAATCTTCTTTGTCAAATGTGTCTTCAGACTTACCTGATTTGGAATCACTTCTGAGTATCCTGGTACCAATAAAACGTCGTCAAATGTAATGCCTTCACCAATAATCTTACCCATTTTTCCCGTCCTCTCTTTTTAATTTCATCACTGTTTTTTCTATGTATATTAATATAAGATTCTATCCAAATTTAAGATAAATGTCAAGAGATAAAATATATTTTAGATAAAATAATTTTTTTTCATTTTTTTTAAAAAAGCCCTTGCATTCTACAAAAAATTATTGTATAATAGCATTCGTGATTGAGATTGGGCTATCGCCAAATGGTAAGGCACTGGACTCTGACTCCAGCATTTCAAGGTTCGAATCCTTGTAGCCCAGTGATAAGGAAGCTTTGAATGACGAAAGGCGTTTTTCAAAGCTTTTCTTTATTTCTATAGAAAAATCAGGAATGGAGATTAACATGAGCGACATATTAAAGAAGGAGATTGAGAAGCGCAGGACATTTGCCATTATCTCCCACCCGGACGCAGGAAAGACCACACTGACGGAAAAGTTCTTATTATATGGAGGGGCGATCAATCTAGCCGGCTCCGTGAAGGGAAGGAAAGCCGCCAAACATGCCGTATCCGACTGGATGGAGATTGAGAAGGAACGTGGAATCTCAGTTACCTCTTCTGTGCTCCAGTTCAATTATGACGGATTCTGCATTAACATACTAGACACTCCGGGACATCAGGATTTCTCGGAGGATACTTACCGGACTCTGATGGCGGCGGATTCGGCTGTCATGGTGATCGACGGATCCAAGGGCGTGGAGGCACAGACCATTAAACTTTTCAAAGTCTGTGTCATGAGAGGAATCCCTATCTTTACTTTCGTAAACAAAATGGACCGGGAGGCAAAAGATCCCTTTGAGCTGATCGATGAGATTGAAAACGTACTGGGGATCCGGACCTGCCCTGTCAACTGGCCCATCGGCTCCGGAAAGAATTTTAAGGGCGTCTACGACCGGAATACAAAGACGATCTCACGCTTTATCGCCGCCGATAACGGACACAAGATCGAATCGGTGGAAGCAAGCCTGGGCGACAGCGGCCTGGATGAACTGATCACCAAGGAATATCATGATATATTAGTGGATGAGATCGAGCTTCTGGACGGCGCCAGTGATGAATTTGACCTGGAAAAAGTGCGTGACGGCAAATTGTCTCCGGTTTTTTTTGGCTCGGCGCTGACGAATTTTGGAGTGGAAACCTTTTTACAACATTTTCTGGAAATGACCACCTCTCCCCTTCCCCGGCTCTCCGGTGAGAATCCTGTGGATCCTTTTTCTGAGGATTTTTCAGCCTTTATCTTTAAGATCCAGGCAAATATGAACAAAGCCCACCGGGACCGTATCGCATTTATGCGCATCTGCTCCGGAAAATTTACCGCCGGGATGGAGGTCATGCATGTCCAGGGCGGCAAAAAGATCCGTCTGGCACAGCCCCAGCAGATGATGGCCCAGGAGCGCAAACATGTGGAAGAGGCCTATGCCGGAGATATCATCGGTATTTTTGACCCGGGGATCTTCTCCATCGGCGACACGCTGTGCAAGTCCGGGAAAAATATCCGCTATGCGGGCATACCCACCTTTGCCCCGGAGCATTTCGCCAGGGTACGCCAGGTAGATACCATGAAGCGGAAACAGTTTATGAAAGGCATCACCCAGATCGCCCTGGAAGGAGCCATTCAGATCTTTCAGGAATTTAATACCGGAATGGAAGAGATCATCGTGGGCGTGGTGGGAGTTCTCCAGTTTGAGGTTCTGCAGTACCGCCTGCAGAATGAATATAATGTAGAGATCCGCATGGACCAGCTCCCCTATGAGCATGTGCGCTGGATCGAGAATGAGGATATCGACGTAAATGCCCTCTCTGTCACTTCTGATACAAAGAAAGTGAAAGATTTCAAAGGAAACCCGCTGCTTCTGTTTACCCATCCCTGGAGCATCCAGACTGTACTGGAACGAAACGAGGGCCTGCAGCTGGGCGAGGTGTCCAATGCAGCGATGTAAATATAATTCCTGTGGGAATAAATATAAGGAGGAAACCATCTTATGAAAAGGTTTTATAAAATACTCGTTTTAGCTGTTCTTGCCACGACTCTTTGTCTGTCAGCTTCCCGCTCGTCAGAGGCAAAGAAAAATTTTACCCTGTCACCGTCTTCTAAGCCATATAAAAATAAGTATGTGAAGACGCCGGTCTACAATAAGTATACCAGGCATTATCTGACGCTCCGCTCCTATCTGGATGAGATGTCCAAAAGAGGCGGCGGTACCCTGACACTGAAAAAGGGAACTTACAACTTGACCAACGCGCTGCCGGTCTCTTCTAATATTACAGTGATCTTAAAAAACGGCGTGGTCATGAACAAGACAAATAACACCCACACCAAAAAATTAAAGGCGGGACATGTCATGTTTGAGTGCGTGCGCAGCTCCCGGCTGAAAAAAAAGAATTCCATCGGCGGCTACGGCGGTGAAAAAAACATCCGCATCGCCGGTGAGGGAAAAGTGGTGATGAACCTGGCTAAATGCAACAAGAGCGAGGCGATCCGGGTTCCCCACTGCTCCAATGTGACCATTGAAAATATTTCTTTCACCAATCTGCGCGACGGTCATTTTATCGAGATCACCGCCGGGAAGGATGTCACTGTGACCAACTGCTCCTTCGCTAACAATAAAAACGGGGAGCGCTGCGCCATTAACTTAGATACCCCGGATAAGGTCACCAACGGCTTCAATGGCCAGTATTCAAAGTTTGACAAGACACCGGATCTGAATGTCACGATCCAGAACTGCAGCTTTACGAACCTGTACCGTGGCATCGATACCCACCGATTTTCACCAAACAAATACCACACCAATATACAGATATTAAACTGCACCTTCCGAAACAGTGTCCAGAGTCCGATCATGATGGAAAACTGGAAAAACGCAGTGATCCGCGGAAACACCATCGATGGTGTACAGGGCTGGAATGGAAACGATATCCAAAAAGAGAAATTCGGAATCTTCATGCGGGGCGGCGTGATCGATCCCATCATCAGCGGAAATACTTTCCAAAACGTTTACATGCCATTTTATGCCAAAGGACACAAAGAGCCCGAGGGGGACATCGCGGCGAGCTATCCCGCCACCTACAACAGTTTTTCTCCCGCTTCCATTGAGTCAATGAAACAGAACACCCTGGGAGCAAATGCCGTCCTCCGGTATTTTGCCATTAACAACCACGATATCCTGTATATTGCTAAGAGTGACAAACACTACAGCAGTTATTATTTCACACAATCATAATGAAAAACACCAGTGTTTTATAAGAAATTGGAACACTGGTGTTTTTTTGTCTATTCACATAATTTTAGAAACATACTATAAAACTCCGGGCTGCTTCGTTTGAGATTTACCGGATGCCCCTTGGCATCCAGAAAGCAGTGGCTGCTCTCCCCGGTGCAGCGCAGCTCTTTCGTCTTCTTATCCCTGACTTGATAAGATATGACAAGACGGATCCCATTGAATTTTTCCACTTTAGGAATAATCTCTGCCACCTCGCCAAATCTTGTCATGGCTGCATACTGGCAGGATACTGATACCACCGGGCAGATGATCCCCTCTTCCTCCATTCTCTCATACCCAAGACCGCCTTTTTCCATCAAGTCGATACGGCACTCCTCAAACCAGCGGATGTAATTGGAGTGATGAACGACCTTCATCTGGTCCGTTTCGTAATATTGTACTTTATGTTCATAAGCCTGTATCATTTTTCTTTGTCCTTTCCGGCTGGTGTACCGCCATTTAATATATATTCTATTTGTCATCCGGCGCATCTCCAGTAGCAGATTCCCGAAAATGAAATCTTCAGGATTCTTCTCATTTCTCTGACAGGATTGATTATTTTTCAATTCTACCAAAATTTAGTAATATCCTGGCTCTCTTTACGGCGATATATCCCTTCCAGTTCTTGGTTACTTGTCTGGAAACGTCACTGTCAATCCCCCAGGAGAAATTGGGATTCCATACTCCCTGCTCATTTATGTTATCGAGCCAAAAATCAAAGGTCTGTTCAATTCCATGCTTCACATCATCGTACCATATTGAATCAGGCGACGATACGAAATCAAGCGGAGTGAAATAATACCCATCATACTTGCTTATATCAAAACAAGTGTTATCAAGTATTCTTCTTCGCATTGATCCCATCACTTCATCCGATATCAGTGGGGATTTTATTTGAAGAAGCTGTTCAACCAACGCTTGCATATTAAGTGTATCGTGATCACCGCAAAAGTCATTACTTAAAAGGAGTTTGAAACAATCCGCTGCAATTTTATTTCCCAGTTCTTTTTGACTATCTGTTCCATAACGAATCATTGCTGAAGCAACTACTGCACAGGGATTGGGATTAAACACCGTACACGGTTCGTAATTCCACCAAGGAGCATGAGGATAATCCATAGCTTCTTTGGGACTGTCCTCCCAATACTTCGGTATATCCTGCACTGACTTTTCAAAATAAGACAATATGGCCTTAAACCATTCAGAAGAACAATCAAGTTCATACTCATACGCTTGAAAAATTGCTTCTGCTGTGGGTATGGCAGCAGATAAAGGGCAAAGCACATCTGCCTCAAAGCCACTGCCCATACCACCATCCCCATTCTGATATTTCAGCATTTCCTCAATAATAGTGTCCTTGCTGCCGCCGTTAAACAGATAATTCCACTTTGCACGATCATATGGACGGGCTTTCGTCTGCATCCAATCGTTCATGATATTCAGCTGTTCTTTAGTCAATATTCTCATCCTAGCTCTCCTTAACCTTTTACCACAACAAATATGATAATAGCTAATGTTATCATGTATTTTTAAATCCAGCAACTACATTTTCCTGTAAGGCCAACATAATTGTAAAAATCATAGGCACAAATTAATTCTTTTTAGCCTTCATTTTATCACTATATTCAATGCGAATTATATCTTCGTATTTAAATCGAACTTCCTTGCCTGAATCCATCTTTGCAATGATCCAATTCCCTTTTTTATGTACATTTTTGTTCAATGCCCCGTCTAATTTCCATCCGTCTTTACATACAAAGGAGATATATTTATGATCAAAACCAGAAACATCCTCTAATATAATTGCTTCTATTATAACACAAAAACAGATCAGCACAAAACCTATCTTAAGTATTAAATCTTCTTCCAAAAACAGGGTGGAAAAAGACACTATTACAGCCATTGTGAATTGGATGTAACATACAATACACGCAATCCTTTTTAGATTTTTCTTCTTGTATTTCTTCTTATACTTTTTCTTAATATTGATTATTCCATCCAGTCTATTCCTTATATAAAAGAGATAAAATAAAATGCTGATTATTATAGAGACTGCTAAAATTTTTTTGGAACCATCATTAACCGCTTCAAATCCCATAAAAGAAATTATAACAAATTCGATTCCTTTCATTTACCCATCGTCAGAGGTTTTTCCCTCCCTTGTCTGGGAAGACAGGGCGTCCCCCCAGCCGTAGGATGCCAGGAGTTCTCCTTTTCCGTCGGTCTCTGCCAGGGTGCGGCTCAGCTCCCCGGAGCTTATCATAATGCCAAAGATTTTAAGAAATATACAAACCTAAATCACACCACTGCATAAATCTTCTTATAATTCCTTTCGCACAAGAAGTACACTGTTTATTTCTCTCATAGTTTAAGTGTAAGATTCCACTTTCTAATTAATGGTTTAAGATATGTTTTTTTAAATCTCTCTATTCCCCCTTTATCTTTATTAAGTATAACCCCAGGAAAAGCATGTAACATATCCACTACATCATATGCTACATTGAATTCACTTTTTACTAAATGATCTTTTATACAGCTTAATGATTGCCTAATAAAAGAACATTCCAAATAATTATCTTGATAATTATTTCCCTCCTCAAATATTAACTGATTTTTCCACTCTGGCATAATATGTATAATTTGGATCAACATTTCTTGTTTACTTATATTTCCATCAAAGAACTCCTTTATTATGTCAATGATTTCTATATTCTCTTTTCTAGTTATATTAAAACGAATAAATACCATAATTCTCTCAAAATCAATCCAAACATTAGTATCCATATTGATAACTCCTTTTATAACCAATTGAAACATCAACTGCCCTGTCATTTGAGATAGCATGCTTCAATCTATGATATCCATCTAAAACATTGCCATTTTTATCTACAATTATAGGCTTATCTCCAGCATATTTCACTGCATTTTTCATTCTAAAATCATCTAATGAACTTAGATCTTTTGTAGGCGATAATGAATTAAGGTTAACACCTTCCTGAACTGTATTTCCATTTGGATTAAAATCTGGTCCCGTCTCCGGGTTCATGTACCTGGCCCTCAGGTAGTACAGCCCCGATACTCCGTCGTAATACTCCCCGGTGTACAGGTAGTGGTTTTCTGTCTCCCCGGTCTTCGCGGTCAGTTCCCCGTAGGCGTTGTAGGCGTAGGTGTCTGTCAGGTTTCCTTCCTCGTCCAGAAGCCCCCTTACATTTCCCTGTCCGTCATACAGGTAATCGGAGGTTTTTCCTTCCCGGTCTGACTGGCAGGATACAAGGCGGTTATATACATCATACGTATAGCTTTCTTCCGCTGCTGCCCCGGATTTTTTCAGCAGGTTCCCGTTGGCATCGTAATGGTACAGGGTTTTCTGGCCCTTTGTCTCTTCCTCTGCCAGCTGGTTCCGGCTGTTGTAGGTGTATTCTGTGGCTGCCGCCGTTCTGGCGGCGGAGACTTTTTTCCAGATCCGGTTCCCGGCATTGTCGTACCCATAGGTATAGCTGATCTCTGTCTTTTTTCCTGCATTACATTCCATTTACAATAGAATGATAACAACGCTAGTACTACAAATATTGTTTTTGCTTAAATGTGTTACATAAGGTTAAATTTTCTATAATCGCCTTTTACTCTCATCCTTCAGAATTTAAAGAAACCTATGTTTATCCTAAATTAATGATTTCCTAATAGTATCCTTTATCTTTAATACTAAATCCGATTATCCCGATCTTATCAAGAAAAGTATCCAGAATATCTTTACGAACAACAACACTGTTAATTTTGGTGTTAGTATAAGTGTGGACAGAAAAAGTTGAACAACCAATCCACCAAATAGTTCCGGCTGTTAACACCATCACTTGTTATGCTTTTGTATATACTGCAACTTCATTTTCTGACTTAATGATAAATACTTGATATGTTTTTGAAGCAAATATTCTGCTTGTTTATAATCATGTTCTTTCCAACACTTTTCAGCTTTTCTTAATTCTCTCTGTATATTTAACAAATTTGCCTCATCAGATTGTTTCTTTGTAGAAAAGTCATAAAGTTTTTGAAAATTTGCTTCATCAGATACATCTACTAGTTTCAATATACAACAAAGTGTCTTCGATAAATAACAAATCCCTTTTTCTAAATCTGCCAGTCGTGGAATTTGATATCCTCCTCTTTGGGAATCCATGTCAAAGTAAGCCAATATATCGTATGCCCTAACCATTCTCCCATCTGTGTGAGTAACGCAAATATAAATCTCATATCCTTGCTTTTCAAAAAACAACTGAATAATTAAGTTTCCTTTTTTATATTCCATACAATTTTCATTTTTCTCCACCAATATTTCATATCCATCTTCTAATAAATAGACAAAATATTTTTGACATATATCTCTAAAATCCATAAAATATCGTCTCCTATTATGGTAAATACCTATACCCATCATCATAAACCCATCCCATCATCTCCAACAAATTCCTTTCTGCTCCTAAAAATCCCACATTTTGCATTGGATATTCACATACATCTTTTATGGGAACACCTTCTCTTATAACACTTCTAAGTATTCCACTATTTTGCTTCCAATTTGCTTTAGAAGAACCTTGATCTGGCAAATAATCCGCCACTTTAAATTCCCCATATACAATTTTTCCTGAAGCATTTAAATCTTTCATTTTGCCAATAGCCGGGGGCTTTCCTTGTTGAACCAATCTCTGTGGCTGGGTTTCATAATTTTTATTATCAGCCACACCGATTTTACCCTTACTTCCAATGATATCAATTTTAAAACTCATGCGATACCACCTGCACACCCCGATGATCCCGGCCACTGCCACCGCACCATACACCAGCGCATTCAGGTAATCCCCTTCGGAGACACTGTAGATCGCCAGTACGATGGAAACAACGCTGGATGCCACCGTATGGGCCATCATCACCGTCAGCATGCTCGTCGCCAGCACTGCCGCAACCGCACAGAACAGCATTCCCATGGCTGCTCCCTCAACCATTCCTTCCAGAAATGCCTCTGTCATGTCGCCGGCATCTCCGCCGCACAGCCCCGTCATCACGGATTTCCCGATGCCGTTCAGCACCGCCATCCCCATGACCACGTTCTGGTTCTTATACAGTTCTGCGCTGATGGCACTGACGAGATTGCACTCCTGCAGGCTTCCCATGTTCCCGCTGGGATCCTTGTACTTCACCGGGTTCGCATTCGCGTACAGGTATTTATGCAGCGTCACCGGCTCATACAGGTTCCCACACACCAGAAGCTCCGCTTTTCTGCTATTTATATATTAACTTATAATACCTTTTAATCGTGCCGAATCTATATAATATTTTTTTGCTTCCATATCCATATTAGCAAATGAATACTCTATAGCCTCATTCTGGGATATTTGCGGTATGTTTATATCGCAAAATATTTTATTATTTTCCCGTAAATAAGCTCTCGGCAAATTATGTAATGCACGAAACAACATTTTTATCTTTTTTTTATTAACAAATGTTTTTTTTATTTCTAGAAGACAGTCATTTGTCATTTCATACATAAGAAAGTTTATTAATTCATTTGAAAAATCTTCGTTTTCCGCACAAACTAATTTTTTCTCTTTATCCAGAATTTTTTTCCCATTTAAAGATAATGGATAATGTTTCCCTATATTATCTTCTTTTTTCAAAAAATTTCTAAAGGTCATTAGCAATGTCTCATCGGCCTTCGCATTTTTTTCCATCATAAGTTCTAAAACCTTTTCTAAAAATAGCAAATGGATATAAACCTCCTTTCTATATTTTCTTTTCCATCTGCCAATTGAACACCTTCCTTTTTCAAAAGAATATCCAAGATATAATATCTCTCCATAAACCGATAATCTTTCCATAATATCACTCCGTAACTTTAATTACTCTTTTCCCAATTTCATACCACTTTTTGGACCAATAGATATATTAATAATCTCCCAAACACGTTTTTCTGAAATCTCTGTTTGCCCCGGTCTAACACCAGTATCATTTAATTTTTCTAATGCTTCATTAAGAGAATATTTTGTTTCAGTTTTTTTCGTGCTGATTTTTGCTGTTCCTTTGCTTCCCGTTACAGTAGCTTCTCCCGAAACATTTAAATATTCACAGGTTCCTATATAAGCTACTGCGATAAGGCTGGCATATGTTAGCGCCCTCTGGCTATCTCCAACTGCTTCACTATATATTGTCAATATGGATAATGCCACAAAATTTACACCCGCAAAAACAAGCGCTGTTGTAGATAGAAGTGCTGCCACATTTATAATAACAACTGCACACATTAACATTCCCAGACCAATTCCAGCAAAATATCCAGCAAAAAAGGCTTCTTGTATCTCCTTTTCGCTTCCTCCAGTAAGCGCTGTAAGAGTAGAACTTGCAACGGCAGACATCAATCCCATAAAATTTATTTGCTGTTGACTTTCAAGAATTCTATATCCTGCATTAGTTATAGAAAATTCCTGCAGGCTTCCCATGTTCCCGCTGAGATCCTTGTACTTCACCGGGTTCGCATTCGCATACAGGTACTTATGCAGCGTCAC
>CAJUAU010000015.1 GCA_910584645.1 uncultured Eubacterium sp. | reverse complement strand
CACCGAAAGAGAAGGTAGAAGCGATAACGGATGCACTTAAATATTTTGAGGTAATCTAATGGATGAAAAGATTTATCAGATTGCAGAGCAGATAGTCCAATTACATCGGAAAGCCTATGAGTTTTATTTGCCATTGGTTGAAGATGTGTGCAGCAGAATTGTGTCAGAAGATGAATTGTCACATCCGTTGTTCAACAGAACTTTTTGATGAGAAAGAGGATAAGATATTTTAAGAGGATTATGATGTGATTGCAGGAGGAGAAATGGGGAAAATAGGTAAAGATATAATTCATGCAAATGGAATAGATATTGGAATTTATACGCAGGATTTTGAAAATGAATTTATTTCATTAAAGGGAACATGAGAGATATTGCATGGTGTGCTGTCCCGCCAAAATCAAAGACCGGCCAGGGACTTAATTATCTGCTCGATCAGGAACCATATATGAAAGTATTTCTGACAGATGGTGATGTTCCACAACACAGCAAACGGAGCAACTGCAAGTGCCATGGTTTACAGCATATCAGAAACCGCAAAACTGAATCATCTTCGTCCGTATTACTATTTTCGATATACCCTGACAGAGTTGCCAAAGTTCTGTGATGAACAGGGAAAAACTTCTTGACATATAAATCCTACAAGTGTAATATTATGGTGTGAGAGATATTTTTTTACTGTCAAATCTTACAAAAGTAATAATTAAGGGGAGAATGAAGGGAGAGTAGATACTATGATAAGAAAGATATTTATTCTATGTCTGATGTTATGTTTTGTACCATTATCTGCCTGTGGGAAGACGGAAAAGACTATTACTCTTGAACGTGAAGCAGAGCTGCCTGTTAAACTTAATGAAGAACGAAAAGACAATACAACTAAAATTAGCGGAGTGGTTCAAAAAGATAGTGGGGTATATTTTGCAAATACTCTGGATGATTTTATTGATTGTTATAATAAGTATTATTACAGGGATAATGAGGAAATTTATATAAAGCCGTATTCTGAGTGGTATTCCTATGTGCAGGATTTTGGAAGGTATAAGGGGGATATGCATTATGAATTTACGGCAGACAAGAAAATATGGACGCTTCCAACAATTACAGTATATACACCTCAAGATGAAACTATTATGAAAGAACTTACTGTTGATTTTGACGATCATAGTTACACAGAAAAAATGTATAAAAAATATGAAAAAATGTGTTTTTATACTATGAAAGTATTTTTTGCGGATATGGATGAAAAAGAATTAACAAAGTTATATAAGAAACTAAATGAAAAAGCGTATGATAACATATTTCAAAACGAGCAGGGGTTTCATAGTGATAATCCTCCAAGTGACTTATATTATAGGAATGAAGCGGGGGTTTATCCGTACTTTGCTTATGGTGAAAGCGTGCGGATGTGCATAATTCCAGTGACAAAAAAGGTGATTAAAGCCTATAAGAAAAAGGGAGTTAAAATTCATAAATTTTGATTTGGCATTTTGTGCCTAAATAACAAGAAAGGAATGTGAATTATTATGAAACGTAAAGCCAATCGAAGAAAGAGGAAAAAGATGGTTCGTGTTTTTCTTTTGATTATGTTCATTAGTGGAATGAGTGTATTAAGTTTGATTTTATTAGCAAAAGGGATTATTGGCAATAGGGAACGGAAAAGTCCGGAACAGATTTTGCAGCAAACTTTGCTTGCATATATGGATTGTATTTCTGAAAAAAAATATGGGGATATGTATGGAATGTTGACAAAGGGGAGTGTTAAAACAATTAGTCAGAAAGACTTTGCTACCCGAAATTCTGCAATCTATGAAGGTATTGAAATGAAGAATATGACGATAGATATTACAGCTTATGATAAGGAAAATTTAACGGTAAAGTATAACACTTCTTTTGATACAGTCGCAGGCAAAGTGAGTTTTGAGAATGAGGCAGGTTTTTTAGAGGAGGATGATGCATACAAGCTGATATGGAATGATTCTATCATTTTTCCGGAACTTGGGGCATCTGATAAAGTCAGGGTTTCTACGGCACAGGCAAAGAGGGGAGAAATACTGGACAGGAATGGGAGAATGCATTGATTTATTCGGATAATATTTATTTTGCGAAAGCTGCCTTAAAAATTGGTGCGGAAGAAATGGAAAATGTATTGTCTGGGATTGGGTTTCATGGAGAGATGCCATTTGAAATAAAAATGGGGGAATCCAGCTATTCCAATGCAGAGCATATAGAAGGTGAGATACAATTGGCAGACAGTGGGTATGGTCAGGGGCAGGTTTTAGTAAATCCATTGCATATGGCGTGTATTTACACTTCGTTTTGCAATCATGGCGATATGATAAAACCATATTTGCTATATAAAAATGATATAAAAACGGAATATTGGATTTCAGGTGCGTTTTCTAAAAAGACTTCCAGACAAGTATTGGATGGGATAACTAAAGTAGTAAATGATCCGCATGGCACAGGATATGCGATACATCGTAAAGATTTGACTTTAGCAGGAAAGACAGGAACAGCAGAGATCAAAGCATCGAAAGAGGATACATCTGGTACAGAATTAGGCTGGTTTGCTGTGCTTACTCCAAATAAAAAGGAGAAGAAACCGATTCTCATTGTGAGTATGGTGGAAGATGTAAAGAGAAGAGGGGGGAGTGGCTATGTTATCCAAAAGGACAAGCCAGTTTTAGAAAAATGGTTTCGTGAAAATCCGGAATGAAAGGGGACGTTTATAATATGAAACAGGTTAAGTGTTTTATTATTTGTATACTTATGTGCAGTATGATTTTTTGCTCTTGTAATAGAGAAGAAACAGCAGAAAGCATAGAACAGGAGGAGGTTGTGGAGTTTGAACCGGAAAAAGGGTATGATTTGCCCATACCCGATCAGGACAGAGCTGAGGCAGAACAGGATTCTTGTCGGTTGATGACATTGCTTACCGATATTTATAAAAATGCAGATAAGGGGAATTCTTCCAATGTTGTTTTGGGTAGTAACACAATTAAGAAGATGACGATGAAAATAAAGGAACAAGGTTATTCGGTAATAAGTTCAGAGACATATTCCAATATGGAAAATTATAAAGAAGTTGAAAGTTTTTTAATAAATGCGGAATCAGGAAAAGAAGGTTCTGTTGTTATTTATGAGGTACATTCGGATGGTGGGATTGGTAGAGAAAAATATGTTTATGATGGTGAAGATATGTTTCTTTTGGCGTCAAATGCTGCGTGGGACGATGAGAATAAGCCATGTATGGCATTTATTTCTTATACAAGACTAAAGGAATGGAGATATTCGGATAAGGGATGGTTTTGCTATGAACTGTGTGTGCCAGAGTATCCGGAAGTGACGGAAATGGTTGATGGGAGCTGCTTAATTCGGATTAAACCAATGAGCAGGAGGAAACGCAGGCTCTCGAAACAATGTGTTCAAGGTTTGGGATATTCAGGGAATAATCTTTTATGCTCTAATTGGGATGAAAACCACTTGGAAAAGATAGATTATAACGGTCTTTATGAATATTTATATTGGATGAAATATAAGAAACAATATAATAGCAAAAAATATCCGGATGGAATACCAAAAGATAAGTTTGAGAATCTGATTATGGAGTATCTCCCGGTTACTTCGGAGGTAATACAAAAGTACGCTTTTTATGATAAAAAGAAAGGGACATATTTGTGGCAAAGGCTGGGATGTTTTAATTATGCTCCTACTTTTTTTGGAACATCTATGCCGGAAGTGACTAAGATAAAGGATAATCCGGACGGAACGATTACATTGACTGTGGATGCCGTATGTGAAATGGTATTGTGTGATGAGGCAGTCATTACGCATGAATTAACAGTGCGTTTCGCAGAAGATGGCAGATTTCAGTACTTAGGCAATAAAATTTTGAATGGGGGCATTAAGGATATACCAGAGTATCAATATCGGATCGTTGATAAAAAGTAGCTTTACCAAAGTCCCATATCTGATAAAATGGATAAGGAGATTTCGGTTGCCACACTTCCTGTAGTGTTAGAGCTGCCTTGGATATTTGTGGCAAAATAGTAAACGTGACCGGATTTTTCAATATATCCGATAAACCAACCATTTGTATCTTGTCCGTCTACTCTGCCAGTCCCTGTTTTGCCAGAGAGAGAGCCATCTGGTGTGCTTGCTAGGAGAATTGCATCTTTTACAGCATTCACATTGTTACCAGAAAACCCGAAAGTGTTATGATAAAATTTTTTCAGTAGTTCGACTTGTTCTATGGGAGATATTTTCAGAGAAAAATCAGTCCAGTACAAATCTGTGTCATCGCTGGTTTGTTGATTCCCATAACCTATATCGTGTAGATATGATTTTACATTGTCCATTCCTGCTATGTTATCAATATTCTGAAAATACCAATTAACAGATGAATGCATTGCTGAACTTAAATCTTGATCAGATTCCCAGGCATCGAAAGGATAATCTTCTCCGTTCCATGCCATCGTAGAATGTTCTGGTGTAATAATGCCGGATTCCAAACCGAGCAGCGCATCATAAATTTTATAAGTGGAATTAGGCGTTATTTGCTCTAAGGCAGCCTCTTTGTTATAAATTGTCCAAGCATCGTTGTCACTATCATATAATACAAAGCTGCCTTCGTATTCATTAAACTCAGAGCTTAAATCTACATAGGTAATATCTTTGTTTTCTTCATGAAAATCATATCTTTCCTGTCCACTTGCATAGGTTGGAAGCGCAGGTAAAAGTACAAGAAAGACTGCTATGATTAAAAGGCAGGCAAGATGGCTTTGTATTTTTTTGCGATGGCTTTCTTTCCTGTAGTTTGCTATATTCAGAATCCTTTTTTTGATTTGTTTCATATTTCCACCAATACCTGTAACAAAGGGGAATGGAGAAAAAAAGAGATTTTCTCTGGAAATTTTTTCTGCAAAGTTGATCAGGGTATTGCCGTAATTTTCATACTCGGTTTCCTGTAGCATTTGCAGAACGAAAGAATCACAGGCAATTTCACGCTCACATTTCATTTCTTTCAAAGCATACCAGACAAAAGGGTTGAACCAGTATAATATTCCTGATATATTGATTAGATAATTTATGATCATGTCTTTATGCTTAAAGTGCTGTAATTCATGCAATAACATAAATCGCATACTGGCAGCATTATAATCTGATATTGTATGGATTGGCAGGTAAATACGTGGTTTTAGGAAACCGACAATAACAGGAGATTTTAGAAATGCCGTGCTGTAAATTGGAATTTCTAAGTTGATTCCTGTTTCCCTTAAACATTTATAGTATAGATTTCTGACTTCGTTATTCTGCAGGGGAAGTGAGGAATTGATGATTCCACGTAGTTGAAATAAGGATCTTTCCATTATAAATATCATCATACAGATTCCGGCAAACCACAAGCAACATAATATATAGCTGATTATTGATGGCGCCTTATGACTAATTGATACGGCAAAGTCATTGACTTGCTTTGAAGTGCCGGTAAGGTAGGGACCGGTAATCTCGTTTGCAACAGGATTTATATAATCTGAATGAGTGCTGATTAGCGTATTTAACCAGGAGAATATATCAAATATACGAAAAGGAATAAAAGGAAGTGCTAAAAGCACAAATAAAGCAAAACTAAGATGATATTGCATCTGACTGGACAACTTGGTTTTAAATGCTTTTTTCGCAAGAAAAAGAACACAGATGAAGCCACTGATAAAAATATTACATATAAAAAAATATACCACGAAGTCAACCATTCAATTTTCCTCCTTATGGAAACTGGTAGAGAGCAGTGAACGCAGACTATTGATTTCCGTTTCTGATAATCTGTCATTTTCAATAAATGAGGATAACATGGTAGTAATGTTGCCCCCATAAAAACGATCTAGAAAAGATTTGCTTTCCTGGCCAATGTAGTCACTTTCCTGCACCAGAGGTGTATATACAAATACCCGGCTGTCTTTTTCATAAGCAAGTACACCTTTGTTTACCAGACGTTTAATTAAGGTTTGGATGGTCTTAGGACTCCATGATGATGTTTCTAAAAGTTTTTCTGTTATTTCGTTCGTGTTAATTGGTGCATATTTCCATACAATTTTCATTACTTCATATTCTGCCTCGGAGATTTGTGGTAAAGAACTCATGTAAGCACCTCCTTAATTCTTACGAGTGTAATATAGATATTATACGTCTCTGGAGGCAAAATGTCAAACAATACACTAGATATTAGAATATTTTTGTTGTGTTGGGAAGTGATAAATAGTATAATTTAAGTGTTATATGTAGTGGCAGATCAAAATTTACGGTGATTATATGAGAATGCTTGGATATCTAAAAAATACATATAAATGTAATGAAAAAGATACAATTTATAAAATCGTATTACATAAAACAGAAAAGGAAGTATATGTATACTTATACACGTCATTCGATGCTGTTCTCTCATCTTTTGATAACTGGTATCCGGACAAAGAATTTTGTTTTATAGGAGAAATCTCATGGCAAAAAATTATAAGATTTATGAACATATCGGTAACATATCGGATTTAAATAATAAAGGAGAAAAATAATATGTATGATTGCGGATTTACAAAAGAAAATAATTGGTTCAGGTATCGAGCAGCAGCAATTATCGTAGAAAATGAATGTGTTCTTTTTGTTGGTAATAAAAATGAAAATCATTTATATTCCGTTGGTGGCGGCGTCCATATGGGAGAAACGGCTGAGCACGCGGTATTGAGGGAGGTTTTTGAAGAAACGGGCATACACTATGAAATTGACCGTTTGGCTGTTATTCATGAAAACTTCTTTGACGAGAGCAACGGGATGTTGAAAGGGTTAAATTGCCATGAGATCTGTTTTTACTATTTAATGAAACCAAGAGGGACGCAGGAACTTCATAGCAACAGCTACTCATGCGGGGCAAAAGAAGAAATGCACTGGATACCAATAAAAGATTTGGACAAATACAAAGCATTTCCGAGTTTTATGAAAGAATATCTTAGTAAAGAGCATAGCGGAATTGAACATATAATCACGGATGAGAGGATATGATTTGAAGAGGGAAAAATCAAATGGATGATCAAAATTTGTGGATTTACAATAATTAAACAGAGCACAGAGTCGATGAACTTGAGATATTTTCAAATTCACAATTCATCGGCTCTGTTTTTATGGGTAACAAAATATTTAGCTTTATTGTCCGAAATACAGGCAGGAAACCAAGAAAAGGAATATCGGAAAATAAATGGGTGGCTTGATAAAAAACGCCCGTAAATAAATGAGGGAAAATGATATGGCAATGTGGAATCCGTGGCGTGGCGTGCCACAAACATAATGTTGAATTAGTCGTAGTCGGCGGCGAATCAGACAGAAACGCCAGACCGCTTGATTATGCGTGGTATAAATATGGGAGCGGGAATGTAAAACAGCTAAAAAAGACCGTCCGTATTTGTATTTTTGTTTTCCCTGTTTGGCGGGGATAACATGGCAAGGGTATTTGCGGAGAATATTTTTTAAAAATTATTGTCACAAAGACGAGGGAACAGTGTCTAATCAAGTAAGGAGGTAAAATCTATGAATGAAAAAAAGAATGAAGAATTACAGGCTTTTGTCGATAAAGCCACAGCAGGAGATAAAAAAGCCCTTGAAACGCTTGTTACAAGTGTGCAGGATATGGTATTCAATTTATCTCTGCGGATGCTTGGCACATTTGCTGATGCGGAAGATGCCACGCAGGATATCTTATTGAAAATGATTACGCATCTGTCGTCTTTCCGGGGTGACAGTTCATTTACAACATGGGTATTCAGCATTGCGGTGAATCATCTGAAAAATTATAAAAAGCATATGTTCGCCCGCCGTCCGTTAAGTTTTGAATATTATGGAGATGACATTGAAAACGGAAAAATACAGGATGTGCCAGATCTAACCCAGGATGTAGAAAAGGATATATTAGCAGAAGAACTGAAAATGTCCTGTACCAATGTTATGCTGCAATGCTTTGACATGGAAAGCAGGTGTATTTTCATATTAGGTACTATGTTTAAGCTTGACAGCCGGATTGCAGGGGAGGTTTTGGAAATGACTCCGGAGGCGTATCGTCAGCGGCTTTCCCGAATACGCAAAAAAATGGCAGACTTTCTTGGACAGTATTGTGGGGAATATGGCAGCGGCAGATGTAAATGTAAAGAAAGAGTGAATTATGCAATACAAAATGATAGAATAAATCCATTGCAACTGGATTATACGACAGCTACGGAAATCTCTATTCAGACTATGATGGATGTGAAAAATGCTATGGAAGATATTGACGATTTATCACAGGATTTTTCCTTTTGCAAGCCATATCAGTCTCCTGAACGCACAAAATATCTGATACAGGAATTTTTAGAGTCCACGCAGCTTTCCATTATCCAGAACTCATAAAGGAGATGACAGAATATGAATACACAGTTAATTATTGATTATTTATCGGCATTGAGCATGAATAATAACCGTGAATGGTATCATGCGAATAAGGATGACTATAAAAAAGCAAATGCTGAATTTGAAGAATTATTGCAGGCATTGATACTGGAGATTGGAAAATTTGACAGCAGTATTTTACATAATAATCCGAAAGATCTTACGTTTAAGATTGTAAGAGATACCCGTTTCAGCCATGATAAATCGCCTTATAATCCCGCATTCCGCGCCCATATTTCTTCTAAGGGAAAGCAGCCTGTCCCTGTGGGATATTATCTTATGATAAAGCCCGGCGGTCAGTCCTTCTTAGGCGGCGGCTTGTTTGCACATATGTTTAAGGATGCAACAACCATGGTACGGGATTATATTGTACAGAATGGTGAGGAGTGGGAAAAAATTATACATGAGCCAGCCTTTGAAAAATATTTCACTGTACAGGGAACAGCATTAAAGAATGTTCCGAAAGGATATGAGAAAGAACATCCTCAGGCGGAATATCTAAAATTTAAAAGTTGGTATCTGGAATATCCGCTAAAGGATGAAGAATTCATTGATGCAAATGTATTTCCTGCAAAGGCGGCAGAAATTTTCCGGATCATGAAACCCTTTAACGATTATTTAAACAAGGCCCTTGATGGATTCCAGATGCCGGCAAGGTGACGGACAACCACCGATTACCGGTTTTGTATGTTTGTGGGTACAGAAAAAACCGGATCTAACAGCTCCGCTTAGCCAGCAGATATTGAAAAAGCCATTTTGCTGTGGTAAAATGCTTAAAGTATCGATTTATGGATTTAGGAGCAAAAAATGAAACTGATCTTAAGTTATATCAGAAAGCATCTTGGTATCTTTCTGCTCTCCACCTTGTTTCTGATGATGGAAGCTGCGGCAGATCTTCTGCAGCCTGCGTTCATGTCGGTCATTGTGGATCAGGGGATCAAAAATGCCGACATAAACCAAATCCTGAGGCTGGGGGCAGCTATGCTGGGGATCGCCCTGGCAGGGGCTGTCTGCGCTGTCATACGAAACCGTTTTGCCAGCTTTGTCTCCCAGACCGTCGGCAGGGAACTGCGGCATGACATGTATCACCATGTACTACAGCTTTCCATGGAAAATATAGACCGTCTGCGCCCTGCTTCCATTATTACCCGTATTACCAATGACGTGGCGCAGATTCAGGAGTTTATCAACGGCATCATGCGGATCATGGTAAAGGCGCCGATCATTGGTATTGGCGCCATTATACTGATCATGATCCAGACACCGGGGCAGGCACCGGTTATGGCGGGGATCCTTCTGACCGCCTCTGTTCTGGTCTGGGGAAATATGCGCATCGGTTATCCCCGGTTTGGGACAGTGCAGAAGAGATTAGACCGTTTAAATGGGGTGGCAAGGGAATTTCTTTCCTCTGTCCGTGTGGTAAAGGCATTCCATGCGGAGGAAGAGGAGACGGAGAAATTTGAGGAAGTCTCGCTGGAGCTGGCCCGCGCCAATACCGCTGCACTTCGGACGATGGCGGTGTTTTCGCCCTTTATCAATCTGACAGTGAATTTTGGCATTGTTCTTTTGTTATGGATCTCCGGGAACGAACAGAGCGGAGAGATCGGCAGGCTTATGGCTTCTGTTAATTATATGACACAGGTGCTGTTTTCTGTAACGATGATTTCCAATACGCTGAATACGGCGGTCAGGGCAGCAGCCTCTTCGGCAAGGATCCAGCAGGTGCTGGAGGAACGGCCGGCGCAGAAGCTGCCAGAGGAACCGCTTATGCCGGATATCAAAGGTGATATCCATTTTGACCATGTATCTTTTGCCTATGCGGGGGCGGGGAAGGAAACCCTTCATGACATTGATATACATATTCATTCCGGTGAAACCATTGGCATCATTGGTTCCACTGGTTCTGGAAAGACGACTCTGGTCAATCTGGTGCCCCGGTTTTATGATGCTGTTTCAGGAAAAATATGGATAGATGGCTGCGATGTGGCACAGATCGAACCAAAGTGGCTGAGGGAGGCGGTGGCCGTTGTGCCCCAGAAGGCGCTGCTTTTTTCCGGGACGATCCGGGATAATCTGCGCTGGGGGCGTGACGAAGCCGGGGAAGATGAGCTGCGGGCAGCGGCGGAAACAGCTTGTGCCCATACTTTTATCCAGCAGAGCGGGCAGGGGTATGATACACTGCTCGGCCAGGGCGGGGTGAATCTTTCCGGCGGTCAGAAACAGAGGCTTTCCCTGGCGCGGGCGCTGGTCCGGAGACCGCGGATCCTGATTTTAGATGACTGCACCAGCGCACTGGATGCCCGGACAGAATCCGATGTGCTAAAAGGACTTCGGGAGATGGCTGGAAGCATGACAGTACTGCTGGTCAGCCAGCGGATTTCCACGGTTATGCACACAGACCGTATCCTGTGCCTGGATAACGGATGCAGGGCGGGATGGGGAACCCATGAAGAACTGATGGAATCCTGCCCGATGTATCAGGAGATTTATCATTCCCAGATCGGAGGTGGATCCAATGGCTGAAAAAAATGGAGGGGTGCCTCCGGTCAATCCAGGCGGGATATCCCGCCCCGGCCGCGGCGGAGTGGTGGTGAAGCCTAAGAATATGAAAGGGACGCTGCTCCGGCTCTGGGAACTGACAAAGGGGCAGAGAAAAGGGCTAGGGTGGATTCTTGTGTTGTCTGCTTTTGCTTCCGGCGCCTCCATTCTTTCCCCCTATGTGACGGGAAGGGCGGTGACTGCAGTCAGTGATGGGGAGGCGGTCCTATGGATTCTGGTTTTGCTGACAGGACTGTATCTTAGCGACTGGCTGGTGAAATTTCTGCAGGCATTTTTCATGGCGTCCATTGGGCAGCGCGTGATACATCATATACGGAGGACATTGTTTGGCTGGATCAAGACACTTCCGCTGTCCTTCTTTGACCAGCACCGGCATGGTGAGCTGATGAGCCGCCTGACAAATGATGTGGACAATATCAGTACGACGATCTCCAATTCCCTGACCCTGCTTCTGACCTATGGGTTTACTGTAGTGGGGATTTTTGTTATGATGTTGTGTTTAAGCCCGGTGCTGACGATGGTATCGCTGTGTGGCGTGGGGCTGATATTTCTCCTTACCAAAACCATAACGAAGCGGACAAAAGTTCTTTTTTCCAGGCAGCAGAAAAGTCTTGGCTCACTGAACGGACAGGTGGAAGAGAGCATTTCGGGACTTTCTGTGGTGAAGGCATTCTGCCGGGAAGAGGAGATGGAGCGGGAGTTTGCAGAAAAGAACCGTGAGCTCTGCAAAGTATCGATCCGGGCGCTGATCTGTTCGGGGTATCTCATGCCGCTAATGAATGTGATCAATAACCTCCTGTATGTGGTGATGTCGGTTTTATGTGGGGTTTTGTTTGTTAATGGCAGGATTACCGATATCGGGCTGGTCACAAGTTTTCTGCTCTACGTGCGGCAGTTTACCCGTCCTTTCGTGGAGATCGCCAATATTTATAATAACTTTCAGACAGCGGTCGCCGGGGCAGAGCGGGTGTTTGAGATACTGGATGAACAGCCGGAACCTCCGGACCGGAAAAAGACCGCGGGTTTAGAAAATCCCCGCGGCGACATTGAATTTCGGCATGTGGAGTTCAGTTATCAGCCAGAGCAGCCTGTACTGGAGGGTATTTCCATAAAGATCCCTGCGGGAACGCAGGCTGCTATTGTGGGAGCCACCGGTTCTGGTAAAACTACGATCATCAATCTTCTGACAAGATTTTATGACGTTTCTTCGGGCAGCATTCTGTTAGATGGGCATGATCTGCGGGATTACCGGATGGAGGACCTGAGACGGGCATTTGGCGTGGTGCTTCAGGACACGTCCCTGTTTGCCGCCACGGTCCGGGACAATATCTGCTACGGACATCCAGAAGCCTCTTTGGAACAGGTGCAGGAGGCGGCGCGGACCGCCGGGGCGGACAGTTTTATACAGCGGCTGCCCAAAGGGTATGATACGGTTTTAGAACATGGAGGCATGGAGCTGTCCCAGGGGGAGAGGCAGCTTTTGACCATAGCCAGGGCAGTGCTTGCCAATGCCCCGATCCTGATCCTGGACGAAGCTACAAGTTCGGTAGATACAGTGACAGAGCAGAAGATCCGGCGCGCCATGCTCAGACTCTGTGCGAACCGCACTTCTGTTATCATTGCCCACCGTCTTTCGACGATCCGGGATTCTGATCTGATCATTCTGCTGGAAGATGGGAAAATAGCCGAGCAGGGGAACCATGAAGAACTGATGGCGATGAACGGGCGCTATGCCCAGATGTACAGGACCCAGACAGAATGGAGTGGCTGATATTTTAGTAAAAATGGTATTTGCAATAGGAAGACTTTGTTGTATAATATTGTCATGTGATGGAAATCAAGTACGGAACCGCACAAATATTGAAACGAGGTATGGCACTATGAAAGAAATCAGAAAGAAAAACAAAAGGAAAAAAAAGGCGGCAGTAATGATTTCGCTGGCAGCAGTCAGTATGGCACTGTTATTTCACTGGGTGAATGGGGATCAGGCGAGGGCCTCGGAGCCGGACCGGACCGTGAGCCTGGGGGCTGCCCAGATCGCTTCTCCGTCGCTTCCCGGGGAAGGGAAAGAGTGGAGCGGCGACCATGTCTATTATGGAAATTATGAGGGCAGACCCATCCGTTGGCGGGTGCTGGATACGACAGGAGATGGCGGAAACAGTTCTATGGCGGGCGGCTTCTTATTGCAGTCGGACCAGATTTTGAAGACAATGCCCTTTAAAGACGAAACCAAAGCTGGCGGCCAGCATGCGGACAACCCCTTGCCAGACAATCAATGGAGCGTCAGCGGCATCCGCAGCTGGCTGCAGAGAGCAGATGGATTTTTAAGCGACAAGAATTTTTCTGAATTGGAAAAAAAAGGGATTCTGCGGACGACGAGGGAAGCCGGGGATTTGTCGGCTGCGGGGCTGGAGAGCACAGCTTTGGACAGAGACACGATGTTTCTTCTGGATGTCTCTGATCTGGCAAATGGCGGGTATGGGTATTCTTATGACACGGCGGGAGGAGATTTAAAGGATTCCTGGTGGCTCCGGAGCGCCTATGGAAAGTCAAGTTCAGGTGCTGGCTGTGTACTGTCTGGCGGAAAGGTGTTCCGTGATTTTGTGTTTGAGGAAAATGGAGTGGTGCCGGCATTTAACCTGGATCCTACCGGTATTTTATTTATGACAGCAGCGGACACAGCGAAGAACGCTGAGATAAATCCAGTGGAAACGGCGGAGATCAATGAGTGGAAACTGACGCTGTCGGAGGGAGAGACTTTGGAAGCGGATGCAGCAGAGCGGCAGTCGGATGAAATTACGGTTCCATATACCTATTCAGGAAATAGTGCTAACCAGATTTCGGTCATGATCACGGAGGGTGATCTGAAAGATAGTGAAACCGTTGTTAAATTTTATGGAAAAGTGTCAGAGGATACTTTTGAGGACGAGGGAAGCGTAACGTTTACGCTGCCAGAAGATTTTGATGAGGAAAGTGAAACTGTTTATCTTTTGGCAGAACAGGTGAATGATGGAAATAAGACAGACTATGCCAGCGAGCCAGTAGAGATCGAACTTCCCCCCGCCCATGAACATCAATGGGAGTGGCGGTTTGATGAAGATGAACACTGGGAGGTATGTGTGGCGCCGGGGTGTGACCTTAACGAAGAGGACGCGAGAGAGGATGCCGAGGAACATGATTTCGGGGAAAATGAAGGTGTGGTGATCAAAGAGGCCACCGAAGAGGAGGATGGGATCGAGGAGATCTTTTGTGATATCTGTGAAAATTTGATCCAGGTTCCATTTTCATTTGAAGGTCCCGAAGAGCCGGAGGAACCAGAAGGACCAGAGGAGCCCGATGAACCCCATGAGCATGAATATGAAACTGTGATTGTCAAACCGGCAACTTGTACGGAAACGGGAATCCGCAGATACACTTGTGAGGACGAGGACTGTGGTCAAAGCTATGATGAAACGATTCCCGCTCTGAGCGCTGCCCTTAGTCATACATTTGGGCAGTGGAAGCAGGAAACAGCGGCGACAACAGTACGGGAAGGACTGTCCAGACGTATTTGTACGGTGTGCGGGGTGTCCGAGACAAGGAAAATCCCCAAACTGATACCGGCCCATGAGCACTCCTATGCAGAAGATGATTGGAAGATGAATGATAAATATCACTGGGTTCAGTGCGAATGCGGTGAAGTGGAGGATATGGAGTCCCATGAATGGAACAAGGGTAAAGTGCTTAGGAAGATGACCAAAAAACGGGAAGGGGAGATCCAGTACCGTTGTACGATATGTGCTAAGACGGTGAACCGCACCCTTGCCAAAATCGGAACGAAGTTTACCAGCGGGTCGTACAATTATAAGGTGACGATTGACAAAAACGGCCGTCCCACTGCCACACTGCTTGGCTTTGCCAAAGGTAAAAGCAAAAAAGTAGTAAATGTGCCAGGCAATGTTTCCTTAAATGGTGCTGTTTATTCAGTGACAAAGATTGCCGATAAAGCATTTGCTTCCAGCTTGAAAATACAGAAAGTTACGATCGGTAACAACGTTGAAAAAGTTGGCAACTACTCATTCTTCTTTGCTCAGAATCTGGAGTCCATCACCCTGGGGACGGGAGTGAAAGAGCTGGGAGAACATGCTTTTTGCCACACTTACAAACTAAAATCCGTTGTGGTAAAGAGCAAGAAGCTGACGGAAGCGGTTACCGGTCTGCTGCACGGTGTCAAAGCAGATGTCAGCATCAAAGTACCAGCGAAAAAGGTAAAGGCATATCAGCAGGATGTATTTTACACCCACCCGCTATGTGTGAAAGCGGTGAAATAAAGAAAGAATAAGAATTGGCATATGAGATCGTTCATTCTTTTAGAAGAGTGAACGATCTTGCTGTTTTATAAGTGAATAAATGGAACAGTATTTCCAAATTTTGCACAAATTTAGAAAAAGTTTGACAAAATATACCACAATGAGTACACTGAATTCAAAACAAATATTTTTGTCTGGCAAAGCCGCCAGGCGGAGGAAAGGGATAAGGAAACATGAAAAAACATTTTGTAAAAAGAATAGTAAGTGTACTGCTGGCTGGTGCTATTTTAGTTTCAAGCATACCTGCTGTGCAGACCAGAGCAGCTTATAGGGAGGATGCCCAAAGCATTGTCTATGAGACAGAGACGTATCAGGTCACAGGAAAGATAACCAATGAATGGCAAAACCATTACCAGGGCGAAATTATTCTGGAAAACACAGGAAAAGAAAAAATTGAGAACTGGAAACTGATCTTTGAGTCCCAGGATGAGTTTGAAAATATGTGGAATGCAAAGATCGAGAGTCATAAAGGAAATACATATACAATTAAAAACTGCGGCTATAATCAGGCGGTCCAGCCGGGGGAGAAGGTGTCGATCGGATTCCAGGCGGGCTATAGCCAGGAAAAAGACATGCCAGAGTCCTTCCGCATGCCCCAATATGAAGTGGAAGAACTGGGAGAAAAATGCCGCCTGGCTTTTGATGTGGAATCTAAGTGGAAAGAGGGCTGCATTGTAAAGGCAACATTGAAAAATGTATCCCAGGAAGATATCGAGGACTGGAAGATATCCTGGGAGATGCCATTGAACTATGAGATCAAGGAGATCTGGAATGCCGGGATCAGCGGAAGAGAAGATACGATATATAAGTTATCTTACGCGGATCATACTGCCATCATCGAGGCAGGGGAAAGCATAACCTTCGGTATGAAATGGACTTTTCCCGGGGACGGGGAAGACATACGGATGCCGGAAAACATAAAGATTACGCAGATGCGGGACTGTTCTCTTAAGATGGACGAGCAGTGGCACCGGGAGATGATCCATGCCAATGACCAGGATGTGGTAAAAGCATGTAAAAAGGGCTATCAGGTAAAGGTTGGACTGCTGGATTCTGGTGTAGATTACTCGGATACCCTGTCAGTAGTGGAGCGGGAAAATTTTGTGGAAACCTATGACGATTCCAATATTCTTTATGATGACTTAAGCGGTCACGGGACAGCCGTCGCTGGTATCATGGGGGCAAAAAGGGAAAACAGAGACAGGGAAGAGGAAGATGATGAGGCAGGAGAACCAGAGGAAGAAGCACGTTTTGACGGTAGTTTTCTTACGGAAAGAGACAATTGTGTATCAGAAGGGGTTCCCCAGGAAACCCCGGAAGGATTTACAGAACCGGGAGCCGATGCGGCGGCAGCGGATTCGGAAGACCTTTCCCCTGGAGAAGAAGAGGATCTGCCAGCATTCCGCTATGCTGACAACTATGCAGACCATTATGCACAGATCGACGGGGTGAATCCCAATGTGAGGATTTATTCTGCAAGAGTGCTGGATGAGAAAAACCATGCGCCCATAGAAAGGGTGATCCAGGGCATAGAATGGGCGGCTGACCAGGGTGTGGATATCCTCAATATCAGCTGGGGAACCGACCGGGATGACGAACGGCTGTACCGCGCTGTTAAATCCGCCAGTGACAAAGGGATATTGATCATCGCAGCGGCAGGAAATGGGGAAGAGATACAGTATCCTGCCAGGTATAAAGAAGTGATGGCAGTGGGAGCTGTGAACGGCAGGGGAGAGAAGGCAGAACAGAGCGCAGAAGGACGGGAAATGGAAGTGGTGGCACCGGGAGAAAACATCGCTTCCTATGGTGCCTTTGAGTGCCTGGATTCTTTTTCCGGAACCAGCATGGCCGCTCCGCAGGTGACGGCGCTGGCGGCAATGCTCTGGCAGAGAGATCTGGAAAAGCCGGCAGAGTTCATCCGCAGCCTCATCGACGTCACTGCAAATCACCTGGGGGATGAAAAGGCATACGGATACGGACTGATTGACTGCGCCTATGCGCTGCAGTATTACGACGATTTTGAGAAAGAATACTCCGGACAGAAAGAGATCGCAGAAAATGTAGAGGACCTTCTGGAGACAGAGGAAGGGATCAAAAATGAAAAGGATATAACCGGCTGTGAACAAGATGAAGTAGCAGCCTCCTGGGTGAATGTAGAGCACCGCAAGCTGGCGGGAAGCAACAAGGACATAAAAAAGGGGATCGTGTATCCGGATCAAGATGCAAGTGATCTGAAAGGAATGAATGATAATCCATATTTCCATGGTTACTATACAAAGGACTATATCCTGGGATATCTATTTTTGATGGAGCAGGCGGGCCATTATCTGAAAAAGGGAAAGTGGTGGAAGAAGGGGCATTTTGATAGCATGTTTAAGAATGCTAAAATGTATCAGGAGGGAAAGAAAGAGCTGAAAGACCAGAGTGTTAATGATCTTTTGTTTGTAAGGTTTAGGAAATCTATGAAGTGCAAAGGTTTTTGGACAGAAGCAAAAAATAAAAAGGAACGGAAACGACGTGCCGCTTTCGTGTATGGCATGGCGCTTCACACGCTGTCGGATGAATTCGCCCACAGCGTCTATGGCAGGATCAAGCCCCGAAAGGGAGAAGAAAAGACAGAGGAAGATTTCCTGAAATGGGGGCGCATCACCCACCAGAAGAGCGAAGGGAAACATACAGAATACGGGAAAGGCAAGATGCGTGGCAGAGCGGACGATCCAGAGATTGTTGACCTGCGGTATAAATCTGCCCAGAGTGTCTGCAATTAGGTGTTAAACAAAATCGGTATGAAGAAAAAGAAGCCAAAGTTAAAATGCTACAAGGGGAGCATTGATGAGTTCCGCGCCTGCAAAGTGAAAGGCTTTTCTTCCAAACTGGATGAGTATCTGTATGACGGGTACGGGCTCCGCAATCTGTCAGGTTATCTCGGCATGCATGCCGTTAATTCCAACAGCGGTGAGGTATTGGCTAAGGCAGGCCAGGCGGATATGGGAAAGATATTTGACCGGACCTGGAATTATGAGTTTGTATGGGTGAATGTCTTTGACGAGCACGCTAAAATAGAAGTTTTTGATGCAGAGGGAAGAAGAGGCAGAGTGGTGGAGAAGGGAAAAAAGAAAGGATTCTTCGCCCAGATTGGCGGGAATTATAGGATTCAGGTATCTGGAATGGATGAGCTCACAGGGGAGAGATATGTGGTCACCAAACAATATGCCAGTAACCGTACAGCCCAGGAGATCCTGGGAGAAAAAGCGATGGAAGAGGCCAGGGACAGAAAAAGTGCGACAAATAAAAATCCAGTCCGGCTTATGTGTTCTGTCCGCCGGATTGAGATCGGGAAAGAAGAGGTATCAAGATCTGTATTAAGAGGCCGGGTAAATCAGACGGATACAGGAGATCAACCAGCTCTGTCCGGTGCGGAGATTCAGCTGACGGATTATAATACCGGTTTTGTGTATCCGTGCACTTCCGACCAGAGTGGCATGTATGAGATCGCGGGTCTCTCTCCCGGCGTGTATAATATGTCCATCAGGAAGCCGGGGTATATCGATCTGGAAGTGAAGGTTATGGTCACCAGCAGCGATCCAGTTGTATACAATCCGGTGCTCACCCCGATCCCAGATGCTTATGACGGGAAAGGCGGAGCCAGAGGGACCATCGTGGACGCCAAGACAGCGGAAGCTGTATCTGATATTACACTTCTGTTCCGCCGTGGCGTTGGGGTTACCAGCGGCGACGTGGTACTGACAGTCCATTCAGATGAAAGCGGACGCTACGAGGCGGCGGATCTGCCAGCGGGATATTATACAGTCCAGATCGTGGATCAGCGACAGGAGGAGGTAAAATATACCGACAGCACTATGCTTGTGAAGATCATAGGCGGCAGCATCATAGAGAACCAGAACGGGGTGGTCAGCGGCGACCTGGATTCCCGGCAGCTGCGGATCGTGCTGACCTGGGGAGAGACTCCCCGCGACCTGGATTCCCATCTGGTGGGCACCACGGCAGACGGCCGGAAGGCGCATATGTATTATGGGCAGAAGGTAGTCTATAATTCAGAGGGAAGGGTGGAATTCCAGCTGGATGTGGATGATACTGCCAGCTATGGCCCGGAGACTACGACCATTTATCACCCGGAATCAGAAGATTATGAGTTTTATGTACACAATTATTCCCGTGGAAGCCAAAAGCAGTTAAGGAACTCTGGGGCGACAGTCCAGGTCTACAGGGGGAATTCTGCTCTCCCGTGGAAAACTTATTATGTACCCCAGCAGGATGGATATTACTGGAATGTTTTCTGCTATAACGCGCAGACCGGGGAGATCATCCCCCACAATTATAATTCTGTGGACTGTGAATCCTATTAGACAGGGGAGGGAGAGATATTTATGAGATCCAAAAACAGACGGGGAGTCCCGGTAATATTTATGCTGGCGCTGTGCCTGCTGCTGTCCGGTCTGCTGCTGGCGGGCAGCGGTCCGGGCTGTGCGAAGAAAAAGCCAGTGCGGGGAGTGGATGATAACGGAAATACCTGGCGGTATGATAAAAAGACAAAGACACTTACTTTCAGCGGGAAGGGGGTTGTGACAAAGGACTCCAGAAAGGGAAATGAGATCATATGCGAGTATGAGTGCTGGGGCAGAGAGATCAGGAAGGTGGTCTTTAAAAAGGGGATCAAGGGAATAGAGAATTTAGAGACAGACATAGTTAATGCAGAAGAAATCATTATGGCGGACAGCATAACAAAGATAGGAGGCAGTGCGATTATGTTTAGTCAGAATTGCCGGAAAATAAGGTTTTCTAAAAATCTTAGGGAAGTAGGGATTAATTCGATCGACTGCCAGGGGTGCCGTGAACTGATCCTGCCGGATTCCCTGACAAAGATGGACAGTGATCCATTTGGGTTCTTTTCCCACAACTTAAAAAAGATCCATGTGCCCAGCCGTCTTGAGATCGTCCCGATTGGTTTTGTCTATGCCGCCTACGGCCTGTCCCAGATCAAGCTTCCCTCCAGTGTGAGGGTCATCCGGGACAGGGCATTTGCCAAGACTTCCATCGAGAAGATCACGCTGCCGGAAAATGTGGAGGAACTGGGCGGAAGCTTCCCAGGGGATGAGGACGACGTATACTTTGACGGTATATTTTATAAATGCAAAAAGCTCCGGGAGATCACGATAAAATCCCGGAAGATCACCAAAGTGAAGGAAAATGCCTTCCGGGGGATCGGGAAGAAGGTAGTGATCTATGTGCCGAAGGGAAAGGGGAAGGAGTACAGGACACTGTTCCGGAAGAAGGGAGCGCTGTCCCCAAAGGTGAGAGTGGTGGAAAAGGGATAGGATACTTGTCCGGAGAGAAAGGAGAAGATGACCATGAGATCCAAAAACAGACGGGGAGTTCCGGTAATATTTATGCTGGCGCTGTGCCTGCTGCTGTCCGGTCTGCTGCTGGCGGGCAGCGGTCCGGGCTGTGCGAAGAAAAAGCCAGTGCGGGGAGTGGATGATAACGGAAATACCTGGCGGTATGATAAAAAGACAAAGACACTTACTTTCAGCGGGAAGGGGGTTGTGACAAAGGACTCCAGAAAGGGAAATGAGATCATATGCGAGTATGAGTGCTGGGAAAATGAGATTAGGAAGGTAGTATTTAAGAATGGGATCAAAGGAATAGAGATGTTATCCGCATACATCGATAAAGCAGATGAGATCATTATGGCGGACAGTATAACAAAGGTAGGAAGCAGTGCGATTATGTCTAGTTCCAACTGCCGAAAGATTAGATTTTCCAAAAACCTGAGGGAGGTAGGACATCTTTCAATAGACTGCAGCAGTTGTCAGGAAGTGAATCTTCCAGACTCAATTGTAAAAATGGACTGGAGACCTTTTGATTTTTCTAAAAAATTAAGAAAAATTCATATTCCCCGGCGTTTGCAGGAGATTCCCCCTGAATTTCTGGACGGAGCCTCTGGTCTGACTCATATCAAGATCCCTTCTAGTGTGAAGATCATCCGGGATGAGGCATTTGCGAAGACTTCCATTGAGAAGATCACGCTGCCGGAAAACGTAGAGGAACTGGGTGGGAGCTTACCGGGGGATGAAAATGTTGTGTATTTTAACGGTATATTTTATAAATGCAAAAAACTCCGGGAGATCACGATAAAATCCCGGAAGATCACCAAAGTGAAGGAAAATGCCTTCCGGGGGATCGGGAAGAAGGTAGTGATCTATGTGCCGAAGGGAAAGGGGAAGGAGTACAGGACACTGTTCCGGAAGAAGGGAGCGCTGTCCCCAAAGGTGAGAGTGGTGGAAAAGGGATAGGATGCTTGTCCAGAGAGGAACGAGAAAATGACCATGAGATCCAAAAACAGACCTGAGATCATTAAGATAGATGGTCTGTTTTTTTGGTGCCTGCAGATATAAAAGCCACAGGGTGTATTTTATTCCGTTTTTTGCAGATATTAACTAACATATGACACGGACAAATAACGATAGAAGGGAAGTGTTACATCAATGATGCAAAAAATTCAAAAGTTCGGCGGCGCCATGTTTACCCCGGTGCTGTTGTTCTCCTTTGCAGGTGTTATGGTTGGTATTGGTACGCTTTGCACGACAGAGGCAGTTTTGGGACCTCTGGCTGCCCCTGGCAGCATGTGGTATCTGGTATGGAATGTCATTCTGCAGGGAGCGTGGTGTGTGTTTAACCAGCTGCCTCTGCTGTTTGTCGTCGGTCTGCCCATCGGACTGGCCAACAAACAGGCGGCGCGGTGCTGTATGGAAGCACTGGTATTGTATCTGACCTTTCATTATTTTGTGAATACGATACTTTCCCAGTGGGGAGGGGTATTTGGCGTTGATTTTTCCGCAGATATCGGCGGTTCCAGCGGACTGACGATGATCGCCAACATCAAAACGATGGATATGGGTATGTTTGGCGCGCTGCTGGTCTCTGGCATTGTGATCTTTCTTCATAATAAATTTTTTGACACGGATCTTCCGGAATGGCTTGGTTCCTTTAACGGTTCCACGTTTATTTTTATGATCGGATTTTTTGTCATGCTGCCGGTGGCACTGCTGTCTGTGGTCATCTGGCCCAATATCCAGCATGGAATGCAGATCTTCCAGAATTTTGTTATGACCAGCGGATCCTTTGGCGTATGGGTTTTCATTTTCCTGGAGCGTCTGCTCATTCCCTTCGGTCTGCACCACCTTATGTACAGCCCCTTTTACTATGACAATCTGGTCTGCCCCGGCGGCATCTATTCTTACTGGGCGACACAGCTGCCTGCCCTGGCTTCCTCGACGGCTTCTCTGAAGTCCCTGTGTCCCCAGGCATCATTTACAGCGACAGGATTCTCCAAGCTGTTTGGATGCCCGGGTATCGCCCTGGCATTTTATGTCACAGCGAAGCCGGAGAAGAAGACGCAGCTCAAGGGACTGCTGATCCCCATCACTCTGACAGCCATCGTCTGTGGTGTGACGGAGCCCATCGAGTTTACTTTCCTCTTTATCGCACCAGTTCTGTTTGTTGTCCATGCATTTCTGGCGGCATGTCTGTCCACAACAATGAATCTGTTTGGCATTGTCGGTGTGTTTTCCGGCGGTCTGATCGAGATGAGTTCCCTAAATTTTATTCCTCTTATGAACTCACACTGGAAGGAATATCTGTTGCTGCTGGTCATTGGACTGGTGTATACGGGAATCTATTTTGTCGTATTCCGGTTTTTGATCCTCAAGTTTGATTTTAAGACGCCAGGACGGGAGGAAAGCGACGAAACGAAGTTTTATTCTAAGGCAGAGTTTCGTGCCAGACAGGCGGGAAATGTGGAAATGGACAAAAAGACCATGCTGGCCGCCATGATCATGGAAGGACTGGGGGGTGCGGATAATATCGTGGATGTGACCAACTGTGCAACCCGTCTGAGGATCAATGTGAAGGATGAAACGGTGGTAAAGGACGACGCTTATTTTAAAGGTGTGGGCTCCCATGGCATTTCTAAAAATGGAAAGGCGATGCAGGTTATCGTCGGTATGAGCGTGCCAAGCGTCCGGGAGAAATTTGAAAATATCATGGCAGATCCATCTGCCTATGCACTGAATACAGAAAATAGTGAAGCGCAGAAAGAACAGGCTGCTGATACGGGAAAGAATACGGAAGAAAATATAGGATCTGATGATTCCAGTTTGCAGCAGTATGAGATCAAAGCGGCGGCAAACGGGGAGGTGATCCCGGTGAGCGATGTACCGGACGAGGTATTTGCCGGAGGGGCTCTCGGTGAGGGTGTGGCAGTCATTGTGACGGATGGTAAAGTATATGCTCCGGTGGATGGGGAGATTTCCATGATCGCGGATACATTGCACGCCTTTGGTATTTCCACAGAGGATGGCCTGGAACTTCTCGTCCATATAGGGATCAACACGGTAGAGCTGGAAGGGAAAGGATTTACCGCAAAAGTCCGGGAAGGTGACAAAGTCAGTGCAGGGCAGCTGCTCTGTGAGGTGGATATGAAGCTGATGAAAGCAAAGGGCTATAAGATGCATACACCGATGCTGATGACAAATGCAGATGAGTGCAGGGATATCCAGCTGATCCCGGATAAATTTGCCAAAGCAGGGAAGACTACCGTTATCACGTATCGAAAATAAGAAAAGAAAAATCAGTAGGAGGTTTTATTTATGTCGAAACAATCATATGCTATAACCGTTGCCGGAGGCGGCAGCACCTTCACTCCAGGGATTGCCTTAATGCTTCTGGAGGAGCGGGAGCGGTTCCCGATACACAAGATCATGTTTTATGACAACGATGCAGAGCGCCAGGAGACTGTAGCAAAAGCCTGTGAAATCTATCTTAAGGAAAATGCACCGGATATAGAATTTGGTTACACCACAGACCCGGAGACCGCTTTTACCGGGATTGATTTTGTTCTTGCCCACATCCGTGTCGGCAAATATGCCATGCGTGAGCTGGATGAAAAGATTCCCCTCAAGTATGGCGTTGTGGGGCAGGAGACCTGCGGACCGGGCGGCATCGCCTATGGAATGCGCTCCATCGGCGGCGTTTTAGAGATCCTGGATTATATGGAAAAATATTCGCCCGATGCTTGGATGCTGAATTACTCCAATCCTGCGGCGATCGTTGCGGAGGCAACCCGCCGTCTTCGTCCCAACTCCAGGATCTTGAATATCTGTGATATGCCCATTGACTTAGAGGAAAAAATGGCAAATATGGTAGGGCTGAAATCCCGGAAAGAAATGCAGGTGGGATATTATGGACTAAATCATTTCGGGTGGTGGTACAAGATCTATGACAGTGAAGGAAATGACTTGATGCCGGAGATCAAAAAGCACGTGGCGGCAAATGGGTTTGCCGATGGGATCGCAGAGACAAACCAGCATATTGATGACAGCTGGAAGGAGACCTTTGTAAAAGCAAAGGACGTCTATGCCATCGATCCTGATACCATTCCCAATACCTATCTCAAATATTATCTGTACCCGGACTATGTGGTGGAACACTCCAACCCGGAACATACCCGCGCCAACGAGGTGATGGAAGGCCGTGAAAAGACGGTATTCGGGGCATGCCGGGAGATCATTGAAAAGGGGACCGCAAAGGACTGCGGCTTTGAGGCGGACGCCCACGCCACTTATATCGTGGATCTGGCCTGTGCCATCGCAGAAAACACAAAAGAGAGATTTCTTCTTATCGTTCCCAACGAGGGGGCGGTGGAGAATTTTGACCGGACGGCAATGGTTGAGATTCCCTGTATCGTCGGATCAAATGGATATGAACGCATCTGCCAGGGAGCGATACCACAGTTCCAGAAGGGGCTCTTAGAGCAGCAGGTCAGTGTGGAGAAGCTGGTAGTGGAGGCATGGATCGAGGGAAGTTACCAGAAGATGTGGCAGGCCCTCACCCTGTCTAAAATTGTGCCCAGCGCCCGGGTGGCTAAGCTGATCCTGGATGACATGATCGAGGCAAATAAGGATTATTGGCCGGAACTGAAATAAGATCGGAGGCGTGGCTATGGGAAAGAAAAGGCAGCAGGTAAAAATTCTGGCAGATTATCACGAAAAAGACAGGTGGTTTACCATTGCCAAAACCCTTCTGACACTGGCACCGCTGGTAGCAGTGGGATATCTGCAGATGTTTGCGGGAGGCGGTGATATTTCTTCTCTCCTGCAGAAGAATCCGCAGATTACAGTTACTTTTCTGTCTGCGATGACCGGCCCCTTTACCGCATATCTGCTGGGATTTGCACAAAAACATCTCTATGAGGGCAATGCAGCGTATCTTATGGCACATCTGGTGCTGATCTTTGTGGCAGAAGCGCTGCTGCGGAATATGGTTTATATGGTTATCATAACGTTTTTGATGTATCTGGTGTACCAGATGACAGGAATATCGCCGTTAGCCTCCCTGCGCAGTAAACTGAGAGACCATTTTTTCCGGGATCTTTCTGGATGTTTTGTACTGATTTTTTTCTGTTCCTTCTGCCTGTTTGCCTCACTGCGGCTCGGCATGTGAAGGGGTATTTAGGGAACCATGAGTCTGAAAAAGGGCTTGTGGTTCCTTTTTTTGGATGAAAGGAAGAATGATCCGTTTGCAATCCTTTAAAAATATAACCTGAAATTGCTGTTGCATAAATAATATAGTAACTGTTATAATAAATGGAAACTTATATTATGTTAAAGATTGTGAGAAACTTTGAGAATAAAACATGAGGAGAAAAGATATGAATCCATACACCAGAAACCTGAACCGTATTGAATTTGCAGTTACTTATGCCTGCACAGGCAGATGTAAGCACTGTTCAGAGGGAGAACATAAACGCCAGGGAGAATATATTGACGGGGAGGCAGCGGCAGAGGCAGTCTATAAAACTGCTGAAAAATATAATATGGATTCCCTTATGACTTTTGGCGGAGAACCTTTATTATATCCAGATGTGGTCTGTAACATACATAAGGCGGGCAAAGAAGCCGGTATTCCCAAAAGGCAGCTGATCACTAATGGGTTTTTCAGTAAAGAAAATGAGAAGATAAGAAAAGTCACAGAACAGCTTGCGTGGAGCGGGGTGAATGCGGTTCTATTGTCAGTGGATGCCTTTCATCAGGAAACCATTCCGCTGGATACAGTGAAGGTATTTGCTCAAGCAGTGAAAGAGGCAGGGATCCCAGTCCGCACCCATCCTGCCTGGCTGGGAGACCAGGAGCAGGAGAATAAATATAATAGAAAGACCAAGGAAATTCTCGATGTATTTAGCCGGATGGGAATCGAGCCTTCAGAGGGAAATATAATCTTTCCAAGTGGAAATGCCCTTACATACCTAAAGGAATATTTTGATCCATCGGCTATGCCAGTCAATCCTTATATAGAAAAAGAAGATGATATACGCAGTATATGCATCGGACCGGATGGGACTGTTCTGGACGGAAATATATATCAGTCTGACATTCTGGGGATCCTTGAAAGATATGAGCCGTCAAAGAATTGATCCGGATTGGGTGGTTTATTATCATTCTGTCCGGCAGGAGATCATAATCCATATGGAGGCTTTTGTATAGTTGAATAAAAGGAACCTATGTTTTTTGTGCAAAGTACACAAAAGATTACTGCGGAGATGCCATAAATTGCATAATGTGTCAAAAAAATGACGGAATCGGTCATTGTGTAACGCTTTTCTGTGTATTATACTAAGCTCATAAAAAATATTTATCAAAAGGAGGCATAATTTTTATGGGGTTACAAGTTAAGAAAGCAGCGAGAGCGATACTGGCAGGGTGTCTGTTAGTTGCTATGGTGATCGGGGTTTTCCCAATCCAGGCACCGGAGGCAAAGGCAGCTAGTGATGCGGTGGTCAACCTGAACACGAAGTATCAGGAGATCAAAGGATTTGGTGGTATGAATCACCCGTCATGGATAGGAGACCTGACAGCGTCCCAAAGAGAGACAGCATTTGGAAATGGTGACAATCAGCTGGGATTTTCAGTTCTTAGGATCTGGATTGATTCTGACAGCCGGAACTGGTACAAAGAAGTTGCGACTGCAAAAGCTGCTATAGCAAAAGGTGCTATTGTTTTTGCAACTCCGTGGAATCCGCCAAGCGAATTGACAGAGACCTTCAATCGTTATGGGGATACAAAAGCGAAACGTCTGAAACATGACAAATATGCTCAGTATGCACAGCATCTGAATAATTTTGTCACATTTATGAAAAACAATGGAGTAAACCTGTATGCCATTTCTATGGCAAACGAGCCGGATTACGGACATGAGTGGACATGGTGGACACCAACTGAGATTCTTAATTTCCTGAAGTATTATGCAGGATCGATCAACTGCCGTCTTATTGCACCAGAGTCTTTCTCTTACAACAAGACGATGTCAGATCCTATTCTGAATGATTCTCAGGCGCTTGCCAACGTGGACATTATGGGAACCCATCTGTACGGAACCCAGTACAAAGATTTTGTATATCCTCTGTTCCAGCAGAAGGGTGCTGGCAAAGAGCTTTGGATGACTGAGGTATATTATCCGAACAGCGATAACAATTCCGCCGACAGATGGCCGGAGGCACTGGGAGTTTCAGATCATATACATAATGCGATGATCAATAATCTTCAGACTTATGTATGGTGGTACATTCGCAGAAGCTATAGTCCGATGAGAGAGAACGGAACCATCAGTAAACGTGGTTATTGTATGGCACAGTATTCAAAATTCATCCGTCCGGGCTACAGGAGAGTACAGGCGACAGAAAACCCGAATAATGGTGTGTATGTATCTGCTTATACAGGAGATGGAAAAGCAGTTATTGTGGCAGTAAACAAAGGATCCTCTAATATTTCCCAGAAGTTTGCTGTAAACGGACAGAGTATCTCCAATGTAGATCGTTATCGTACAACAGGAAGCGAGAATCTGGCTAAGACATCCAACCTTGCTCTTGATGGCAATGGATTCTGGGCATATCTGCCAGCTAACAGTGTATCGACATTTGTCTGCACATTAAAAGCAAATACGCCTTCTACGGGTGGAAGTACGGTTGGTACAACCCTTCCAAATGGATGGTACTGCATTAAGAATCCGGCATCTGGAAAATACCTTCAGGTAGAAGGAAATGTTGGAGCAGCAGGACAGAATGTACAGGCTGGGGCAAAGACTGGTTCCAGAGGAGAGAAATGGTATCTGACAAAGCTGGATAACGGCTATGTTACACTTACCAGCGCACTGGGTGATTTTATGCTTGATGTAAGTGGTGCAGGTACTGCAGATAATACAAATATCAATATTTATCATGCATACAAAGGAGAGGCACAGCAGTTCAAACTTAAGGCAACTTCTGTAGCTGGTCAGTTTGGAATTATGACTAAAGTTACAAATGATAAGAGTGGTCTTCATCTGAGAGTGTCTGATAATACCAATGTAGTACAGAACGGATATTGGGAAGGCACCAATCAGGTTTGGACATTTGAGCCGACAAACTAATAACTCAAATACTATATGCGTTTTTTACTGACGCAGATTGATACAAATAAAAGCAGGTGTCCCCAGAACCATGATATGGTTTTGGGGACACCTTTTTGGGTTTTAGTAGTTTTTCTGGTTTTAGTACTTCAGTTATCGTTTTTATCCAGATACCGGTGGCTGCTTCGGTATTCTGTGGGGGTAACCCCTACGGCGTGTTTGAAGGAATGGGAGAAGGCTTGTCCGTCACTGAAGCCCATACTTAATGCAATAGACAGAATGCTCCGTTCGGTATTACACAGCTCTTCCTTGGCGCATTCCATGGTCTGGTCGATCAGATATTGTTTTAACGAAATGCCCTCTTTTTTTCGGAATACAGTGGAAAGATATTTGGGATGGTATCCAAAATGTTCTGCCAGATCCTTAACTTTTACCCGGTAGGCGCGGCTCCATTTAACATAAGTAATAATATTCCGATGCAGTTTGTCTTCTGCAGAAGCAGGAATGGGATTTTCAGATGAAACCTGGTTAAATAATTCAAGCAGGATGTTGGTGGCAAAAAAATTTGTCGCACACTGGTTCTCATAGGTGACATAAATATCATTTAACTGTGTAAAAAGGACATGAAAGCGTCCCAGGTTTTTGATATTTCCCCGGCAGGGGAGGGAGATGATCTGTTCCTTGGGAACATTCATAAAGGGGCAGTCAAAATGAACCCAGTAAAAGGAGCACTGGGAAGGTTTGTAGCCATATTGGAAACCTGGTTTCATGATCAGATATTCACCAGTTGATACCACATATTTTTCAGTTTCATCGGCAATATACAAAGTTCCTTTTACCATAAGGATCAGCTGGAATTCCTCCAGGTTTCTTGACATGTGCACCCACTCTCTGGAGGGTGCTTCAAAAAGTCCATAAAATTTGTAACGGATCTGTGCGGAAAGTGATATTTTCAATTCTTCCATGGCGCGGTTCCTTTCTTGATCTATAACCTTTTTACCCTGACACTATTTTACCATAAAATAACGGAATTGGAAGGTTGAGATAAAGATTTTTTTTCATTATCTTACCTTTTGACACGCCATATTACCTTTTGATATTTACATATTTTATCCTTTGTGGCATAGTAGATATTAACAAATACCAAAATACGAGGAGGTAGGTATGATGCAGAAAAATAGGCGAAGCCTGATCAACCGTGGAATGGCAGTTTTGCTCAGCGGTGCCCTGGTCTTTGGGTGCATAGCTCCGACAGGGGCTTCTGTTTCAAAGGCGGAAAGTAAGGATGAGGATAAAGCGGCCCTTAGTCAAGACGTAAGTGCCCTGAAATTCAGATCAGAACAGGTTACATCCAATCTTACGCTGCCGGAAATGGGAGAGAATGGAAGCAGTATTTCCTGGACTTCTTCCCAGGAGGATGCTATTTCTACGGACGGAACAGTGACAAGACCGGCGGCAGGTCAGCCGGATGCACAGGTGACATTGGAGGCAACGGTTTCTATGGGTGATTTGCAATATAAGAAAAAGTTTGATCTTAAAGTGCTGGCAGAGAGCTCCCTGCAGGATCTTTCACAGTTCAACCTGGATGATGTGGAGATCATAGATAGTTATTATCTGGCAGCACAGCAGTCAGACATCGAATTTCTGAAAAAATTCGATAACGACCGTCTGCTGTCCCGTTTCCGTGAGACGGCAGGTGTTGACACAAAAGGTATAAAACCGTATAAGGGCTGGGAAGACAGTCTTCTTGGCGGTCATAGTTTTGGACACTACCTTTCTGCAACGGCCCAGGCGATCCGGTCTACGGGAGACGAGGAACTGAAAGAGAAGTCAGCAGCGCTGATCTCCGGTCTGAAAGAGTGCCAGGACGAACTCGGTACGGGATTTATCTTCGGCGCACAGATTTTGGATCCCCAGAATGTGGAAAGACAGTTTGATGTAATTGAGGGAAAAATACAGGATGGCAGTGATAAAGAGGAAAACAAGAAAAACAAGACTTGGGTTCCATGGTATAATATGCACAAGATGCTGACGGGGCTGGTGGATACATACAAATACACGGGAAATGAAGAAGCTCTGGAAGTTGCCAAAAGTCTTGGTGACTGGATCTACAACCGTGCCAGCAAGTGGAGTAAATCTACAAACAACAAGGTTTTATGGACAGAATATGGCGGCATGAACGATTGTCTGTATGATTTATATTATTATACAGGGGATGAGAGATATCTGGAAAGTGCCCATAAGTTTGACCAGACAGACCTCTTTACGGATGTAACATCCGGAGCAGCCAATAAACTCAACGGCAAGCATGCCAACACCACGATCCCCAAGTTTGTGGGAGCCTTAAAACGTTATTCTGTATTGAAGGCAAAAGACGAGCTGGGTGAGGGAGATGAACAGTACCTGGAGTGGGCTGAAAAATTCTTTGACCTGGCAGTAGATAAATATGCTTATATCACAGGCGGCGTCAGCGTGATGGAGCATTTTCGTGATGAGGCTAAACTGGATGGCACCCGTAACGCGACAAACTGCGAGAGCTGCTGTGCCCATAATATGCTGAAATTATCACGTGAACTGTATAAGCTTACCGGGGAGAAGAAATACTCGGATTACTATGAGAGCACACTCCGTAACTCCATCATGGGAGCAGTAAAGGCAGATGACAATGCGGCCGCTGCTTATTTCCTGCCGATGGCGACGGGATTTTTCAAAGTGTTTGGAAATACGGATCCTGCAAATAATATGTTTTGGTGCTGTACCGGAAGCGGTATGGAAAACTTTACAAAACTGGGAGACAGCATTTACTTCCGTAACGATTCCACACTGGTTGTAAATCAGTATGTGGCTTCTAAAGTGAAGTGGAGTGAGAAAAATCTGGAGATTACACAAAATTCCGATGTAACAAAATCTGATGAAGCATCTTTCAAAATGCATCTGTTAAATGGTGCTGCTTCCTCCAACGTTTCCATTGCCCTGCGGGTTCCTGACTGGGCCAGCGGTAAGGTGACAGTAAAAGTGAATGGGGAAACGATAAAAGATACGGTCAGTTCCAATGGTTATATATCCATCACCAGGGACTGGAAAGAAAATGATGAGGTTTCCATCAAGTATCCCATGGAGGTTAAGGCAGTGGGCCTTCCAGATAACAATACGGTATATGGATTTAAATACGGTCCGACGGTTCTGGCAGCCAGACTGGGAACAGAAAAAATGGATGAGACAACAGGAGCCGGAGTGGATTTATCAGCACCATATTATAAAGTAGTGGGATCTGAATCGAAAAGTGCTAGGATTCAGTATGGTACTTCCGATGCTTCTCCAGTTTTTGGGAATGAAACTCTGACCATTCAGGAAATGCTGACGATGGATGAATTTATTGCGGATATCAATACCTATCTTGTCCGGGATACTTCTGCGGATACTCTTACCTTTAAATTAATGGGTACAGATGCGGAAGAACTCTTTGGAGAAACGCTGACTTTTGTTCCATTTAACACATTGAATGATGAGAGATATGGAATTTATTGGTACTTTAAGAGCCCCTTTGAGACGGCTGGCGAGGGAGAGATCCTGGAAAATAAGGAAAAGGGCAGACTGAATGCCAGTAAGATTGACTCCATTCAGCCGGGTTACGGACAGTATGAAACGGATGACCTCCATCAGCTGGAAGAGACTAATTCAGAAGCTGGAACCATTGATGGTGGAGGAAGCACACGTCTTGCCAAGGCGGGAGGATTCTTCGCATATAATATGATCGTGAATCAGGAAAAGACGAACTTTGCTCTCTGCCAGTTTGCCAAAGAAGATAATGGCAAGACCATTAAGATCTCCGTGGGAGATTCGGTGATCGCAGAAAAGACATTGAACTATACAGGAGAAGAGGCATTTTATACGGAGACTTTTGAGATTCCTGCCGATGTTCTGGAGAAGAGCATAAAGACCATTCAGGTAGATGGTAAGGATTATACGGTAGTTGTCCTGAAGTTTGAAAGTGCTTCTGCTGCAGAGGACAGCGCCCGCCTGGTAGGTGGTCTGTTTACGACAATCAATTATAACGATAACGCTTCTCTGAATGCAGTTACATGCAACAATGGAACTGTTGCTCAGAGTGGGGAAGAATTTACGGTGACTCTGCCGGCGAATACAGAGAGTACGAAGCTTAAATTTGATATTGCGGACAGATATGGACTTGTCTATGTCAATGAAGAGCTGATCAATGACGCCAAAGCACAGGTATATACTTTGACAGCAGATACAACGACATTATCCTTAAAGGTATATGCGGAAGACCATGAGACGATGAAGAATTATACCGTCAAGATCCAGCGGGAGGCGGAAGCACCTTCGGTGCCGGCACCAACACCAACACCGGCGCCTCAGGCACCAGGTACCAATCCGCCAGCGGTTAATCCACCGGCTACTGTGCCTCCGACTACTACTCCAAAGGTAAAGAAGAAAAAAGCTTCGATCAAGATCACAGCAAAGAAGACGGTTAAGAAGGGCAAGAGCATCACATTGACAGCAAAGCTCACCAACGTCTCTGGAAAAGTGAAATGGTCAGTCAATAAGAAAAAGCTGGCTAAGATCACAAGCAAGGGAAGTAAGAAAGCCAAACTGAAAGCCTTGAAAAAAGGAAAAGTTAAGGTGACTGCTAAGGTTAAAAAAGTAAAGAAAACCATTACGATCAAGATAAAATAATTTCTTTTGAACCCCTTATCAATTAATATTTGCAACAAAGTCCCCAGGTATCCTAGTTTCAGGATGCCTGGGGACTGCTTTCGTCTGCAATCTGTTCGTTGTTTTTAAAATTTGTGCCAAATCGTTCGTGAAATGGGGAATTTGTCAGGATGACGGCATCAAACTGATGGATCATATCCAGGCACATGCCAAGGGTGTTATGATAGATTTTGTCCAGAGTGCGGTTTGTTTCTTTGGCATTTCCTTTGGGCACCAGATCCATCATATGTCCCTCCAGTTTTTTATAGTGGCAGGATAGGAACATGCCGAGACGGATAAATAAACGGCGGAAGGTTCTGCCCGTGGTAAAAAACCATTTGATAAAGGACATGGACCGCAGGGATTTTTTGATCTTTTCCCTGGAGAGTTCATAAAAGCCATAGATTCCGTGGATCGCGTCCAGCGTATCTTTATCCCAGGTGATATGTTTCCAGGCGGGGTAGAGAAGTGGGTTTCTGCCATCTTTCTTCATTAGATACCGGTCAAATTCAATTTCCATCACGAGATGATTATAGCCGGGCTCTTCCGCTTTTTTATTGACATAGGTATGGCTTTCACTGTCCAGCATAAAATGACAGATAAAACCGAGGAGATAGGCGTATTCGCCACAGTCCTTTCCTTTTTTGCGGATCACCGGCCGGACTCTTTCCAGAAAGTCACAAAAGGGCTGGCTGTGCTGGGAGCGTCCCAGCTTATTGGGACCGCATTTGATAAAGGGACGATAGAAAAATAAAAAATCGGGTCCCTGGAGTCCGGCATTAAAAGCTTTTGGGTATTTTCGGATAATCTGCTTAAGATCCTCAGGTAGGTTTTTGTAAATTTCCTTCCCAAAGGAGTGGTGAGCGTATAGTGATGGCATAAAATCCCTCCAATTTTTCTGTTCAATCTTATATGAATGTAGTATACTATATTCTGTGAAAGTTATGCAAGTGATCAGAAAGGGGAAAAAATGATATTTAAATCAAATGAAAATATACGATATGTAGATGCAGAACCGGCGCCTTATCTGCAGTTTCCGCTGTTTGACGGATATCCGGTGGTACATGGTTTTTCCACCAGACTAGGCGGAGTGAGCCGTGGTGATTGTGCCTCTATGAACGTAAGCTTTACCAGAGGAGACCGGCCAGAGGATGTGAAGAGGAATCATCGTCTGCTGGCGGAAGCGCTGGGATATGAGCCGGAACAGCTGGTGCTGACAGATCAGGTACACCAGACGAAGATCCTCCGGGTGGGGAAGGCGGACACCGGGGAGGTGTTTAAAGACAACCGCCGGATCCGGGAGACTGATGGTCTGGTGACGGATGAGCCGGGAGTGATGCTGATGACCTTTTTTGCCGACTGTGTGCCGCTGATTTTTTATGATCCAGTGCGGCATGCGGTGGGAAATGCTCATTCTGGATGGAGAGGTACGGTTTTGCGGATGGGGGAGAAGATGGTAGAGCGGATGAAGCTGGAATTTGGTTCCCGGCCAGAAGATCTGCGGGCAGTGATCGGTCCCTCGATCTGCCAGAACTGTTATGAGGTCAGCGAAGATGTGATCGAGGAGTTTCAAAAGGTCTTTGACAAAAGGGACTGGAATCAGATCTATGAGGAAAAACATAATGGCCATTATCAGCTGGACCTCTGGCGTGCCAATGAAATTATATTGCGGGAGGCAGGCATGAAGCCGGAGCATATCGCCATCAGCGGCCTGTGTACCAACGAATATCCGGAGCTTTTGTTTTCCCACCGTTATACGAAAGGAAAAAGAGGAAACCTGGCGGCGGTGATCGGACTGAAGGCATCGGACTGAGACTGAGGTCACGATATGAGAGGTGAGGTTAGAGATGAATCATAGAAATTACCAGAAAGAATTAGATCAATTACTGGAACAGATCGTGAAAAAAAATCAAAAGAAGACATTATTTCTGCACTGCTGCTGTGCTCCCTGCAGCAGTTATGTACTGGAATACCTCTCTGCTTATTTTGAGATCATCCTTTATTTTTATAATCCGAATATCACCGAGCCGGAAGAATACAAAAAAAGAAAGGCAGAGCTGATCCGGCTCGTGGAAGAGAACCATTATCCCAATTCTGTGCAGCTGTTGGACGGGGATTACGACAGCCGGATGTTTTTTGAGATGGCAGAAGGGCTTGAGAAGGAGCCGGAGTGTGGAAGACGTTGTTTCCGGTGCTATGATATGCGGCTCCGAAAGACTGCTGAAATGGCAGTAAAAGAAGGGGCCGATTATTTCTGTACTACCTTATCCATCAGCCCCCATAAAAACGCGGACAAGCTGATGGAGATCGGGGAGATACTGGCGGGAGAATATGGCATTGCCTATCTGCCATCGGATTTTAAGAAGAAAAACGGGTACAAGAGAAGCATCGAGCTCTCCAGGGAATATCATTTATACCGGCAGAATTATTGTGGCTGTGTGTATTCAAAAGAGGCGGCACAGGGACGGGAGGAATGCAAATGAGGAAAAAAGCAGGAAGAAACCGGATCAAGTTGTGTGAAATGGCATTGATATGCCTGATTTTGATGACATGTACCGGCTGTGGAAAGACACCCGTTTCGGAGAAGGAGACAGCGGAGATCTTTGCCATGGATACCATTATGGATCTGACGGTATACGGAGGATCGGCATCGGAACTGCTGACAGAGGCCAGGCAGCTGGTTCAAAAATATGAGGGGCTTTTTTCCGTCAATATTAAGACCAGTGATGTGGCGAAATTAAACCAGTCGGCGGGCAGACAGGTGCAGGTGTCCCCGGAGACCTATGAGCTGATCCAGAAAAGTATCGGGATAACGAAAGAGACAGAAGGTCTCTTTGACATTTCCATCTATCCCCTGGTGCGGGCCTGGGGATTTACGAAGGGGGAGTACCGGGTGCCAGAACCGGAGGAGCTCGGGCGTCTGCTGGAAAAGGTGGATGCATCTAAGATCCAGCTGGGGCCGGACAACAAGGTGACTCTTGCTGAGGGAATGGAGATCGATCTCGGTGGCATCGCCAAGGGATACCTCTCCCAGAAACTGACGGAACTGTTCAGGGAGGGAGGCGCCCAGGCGGCGGTGGTCTCCCTGGGAGGAAATGTACAGACCTTTGGGAAAAAGCCAGACGGGGCGCCCTTTATGGTGGGCATTACCGATCCTTCCGATGGAACCAGCCTTCTGGGGACGGTACAGGTGGGGGAAAAGGCAGTGATCACTTCCGGTTCCTATCAGAGATACTTTGAAAAAGACGGAAAAGTATATCATCATATTATAGATAAGAGGACCGGGGCGCCGGCACAGAGCGATCTTACCAGTGTTACGGTGATTGGAGAGGACGGTGTCACGGCGGACAGCCTTGCCACTGCCCTGTTTGTGATGGGGAAAGAGAGAGCGGTTCAGTTTGCTGCCTCTCATTCGGAGATCCAGCTGGTGCTGGTGGATACGGAATCCAGTATCTGGACTTCGGAAGGGTTAGAAATGGAGGAAAATAGTGAATCATAAAGTAAGAGAAAAATTGATCGGGGACAGGTCTTTTTACCGGCGTCTTTTTGGTATCGCCGTACCCATGATGATCCAGATGGGGATCACGAATTTTGCCAGTATGCTGGACAATATCATGGTGGGGCAGGTGGGAACGGAGCAGATGACGGGAGTTGCCATCGCCAATCAGTTAATTTTCGTATACAATCTTGTGGTATTTGGCGCGGTGTCCGGACCGGGCATTTTTACTGCACAATATTTTGGCCAGAGAAACGATGAAGGAGTGCGTTTTACGGTGAGGTTTAAGCTGATCTGCTGTGCCGTGATCACCATAGCCGGGCTTTTGGTCATGGGAACGTTTGGAAACTCTCTGATCCAGCTCTATCTGCACCAGGAGGGAAGTGTGGGAAGTATCGTCAACACATTAGGATACGGGCTGGATTACCTGCACATTGTGATGATCTCATTTATTCCTTTTGCGGTGGTCCAGGTGTATGCTGGAACTCTGAAGGAGACAGGACAGACACTGGTGCCGATGAAAGCAGGGCTGGTGTCTGTGCTGGTAAACCTGATCTTAAATTACATCCTGATCTATGGTAAATTCGGGGCGCCTGCCCTGGGTGCCAGCGGTGCCGCCATAGGTACGGTGGCTGCCAGGCTGGTGGAGATGATGATAATTCTGGTCTGGACCCATAAAAACCACGAGCAGAATACTTTTATCCGGGGGTTGTACCGGAGCCTCTATATTCCGGCAGAATTGGTGAAAAAAATCCTGGTGCGGGGAACGCCCCTGCTGCTGAATGAGGGATTCTGGGCGGCAGGCATGGCTATGCTTATGCAGTGCTATTCGGTGCGCGGCCTGGAAGTCGTCGCTGCCATGAACATCTCCAATACACTGAATAATCTTTTTAATGTAGTATTTCTTTCCATAGGAAATAGTGTGGCGATCATCGTCGGGCAGCTTCTGGGCGCTGGAAAGATGGATGAGGCGAAAAGAAGCGCTTACCGGATCATTTTCTGTTCCACCGGGATCTGTGTGGGGGTGGCGATGCTTCTGGCAGGGGCGGCGTTTATTTTTCCACAGGTATACGAGACCTCTGAAAGTATACGGCATCTCGCCACCAGATTTATCCTTACTCTGGCGGTGTATATGCCGGTGAATGCCTTTCTGCACGCTGCCTATTTTACGATCCGTTCCGGCGGGAAGACCATTATCACCTTTTTGTTTGACAGTGGATTTATATGGGCGGTGTCGATCCCGCTTGCCTGGTGCTTATCCAGGTATACCGGTCTGCCTGTCGTTCCCCTTTATTTTGTATGCTGTGGAGTGGACGTCGTAAAAGCAGCGGTGGGATTTGTGCTTCTGGTCCGGGGAATGTGGCTCAATAATCTGGTTTCAGAATAACGCCTTAGAAGATAAATGTATTTTTAATCTGATTTTAATGTTTTGCCAATTATCTTTTAATTCTGATACGTTATTATATGTTTATCAAGCAAAACCAAACAGAGAGCCACATCTGAAAGATGTGGAGAAAGGCGGGATCCGATGGATGAATTAGAAAAAGTCGAGCGGTTAAGAAAAAAGGCAGATGTGAGTTACGAGGAGGCGAAACAGGCGCTGGAGGAGTGCGGCTGGGATCTTCTGGACGCTATCGTGTATCTGGAAAAGCAGGGAAAGGTAAAGGAACCCAAAAACACCAGCTATACGACACAGTATGAGGAACCAGAGAAGATCGAGAAGGCGGCAAGTTCCACCAGGAAGAGCCACAGCGGGCTCAGTGAGGTGCTGAACAGTTTTTTCAGCTGGTGCGGAAGAATGATCCAGAAGGGAAATGAGACGCTGTTTAAAGTGGAACGAGGCGGCAAGACGATCATCAGCGTTCCAGTGACAGTATTTGTCATTATACTTATCATTGCATTCTGGTGTGTCTTTGTGGTTATGCTGGTAGGACTATTCTGTGGCTGCCACTATTCATTTGAGGGGATCGATAAGGTGGAAGTGGATGTGAATAAGGCGATGGACAGCGCCTCCAATGCCGCTGAAAAGATCAAAAAGGAGTTTACAGATGGCGGAGAGGATACTGATCGTTGAAGACGAGGAAAAAATTGCAAGATTCATCGAACTGGAACTGAAGCATGAAGGCTACGAGGTGGGTAAATGTATCAACGGAAGGGAAGGACTGGCAGAGGCAGAACAGGGAAACTACGATTTGATGCTTCTGGACATAATGCTTCCAGAGCTCAATGGCTTTGAGGTGCTGCGGAGACTCCGCAGGAAGTCTGCCCTGCCGGTGATCCTTCTGACCGCCAGAGATGCCGTTATGGATAAGGTGGCAGGGCTGGACGGAGGCGCTGACGATTATATCACAAAACCTTTTGCCATAGAGGAACTTCTGGCGAGGATCCGTCTTGTTCTGAAAAAGGCGGCGATGGCGGCACCGGCAGCCGGGGCGGCAGAGAAGAAGGGCCTGGCTTTCGGGGAACTGACAATGGATACGCAGCGGTATGAGGTGAGAGTGGCGGGCCGGCAGGTGGAACTGACCAATAGGGAGTTTGAGCTGTTAAAGATCCTGCTGGAAAATAAAAATATCGTTATGACCAGGGAAGTGCTTCTGAACCGGGTATGCGGTTATGATTATATGGGGGAGACCAATATGATCGATGTCTACATCCGGTATCTCAGAAGCAAGATTGACGAGCGTTTTGGGATCCGGATGATACAAACGGTGCGGGGAGTGGGATATGTGATCCGGGAGGAGAGACCAGAAAATGACTAAAGTGAAAGAGAGAAACAGAATGTCCTCCATCGCCAGGAAGATCAACGGAAAGATTGTCTGGAAACAGTTTTCATCCTATTTCTGGATGGATCTTGGAATGTTTTTGCTGGCATCTGCCGCCTGGTGTGTATCAGTGGAGTTCAATCAGGTGGGCGATCTTGAGTGGAGAGGGGTCAGCCGCTGGTTTGAAAAAGGACCTCCGACAGGAGTTATTTATTATGTAGTGGACTGGGGGCAGGGCAGGGTGCTGAAAGCAGATATGAGGATGTTTCTTTACTCTGCAGCAGCTTGCCTGTGTATCGTCGGAACCATACAGATCCTGTCACTGCTTTTTCAGATGATCGGCGGGGCGAAAAAGATCCGGTATCAGCTGCATCCTCTGAATGAACTGGCTAAAAAGGCGGAGGAACTGAGCAGCATCGCTTTTGACGAGAGTAAGTTTCATCTTCTGGAGGATGCTATTTCCAATGTTGATCCAGAAGATGGCAGGGGGCATCTTCATATCGGGGACAAGGAACTGCAAGGGCTGGAACAGGCAGTGAATAATCTCATCGACCGTATGAGGGATTCTTACCGCCAGCAGTCGCGTTTTGTGTCGGATGCCTCCCATGAGCTGCGCACACCAATCTCTGTGATCCAGGGATATGCCAATATGCTGGACCGCTGGGGAAAAGAGGATGAGACCGTCCTGGAAGAAGGGATCGAGGCGATCAAACATGAGTCGGAACATATGTCGGCTCTCGTAGAACAGCTATTATTTCTGGCCCGGTCTGACAGCGGAAAAAACCAGATGTTGAAGGAGAAGGTAAATCTGGGAGAACTGGTGAAGGAGGTGTATGAGGAGTCCCGTATGATCGATGAAAATCATCAGTACTCTTTGAATAAGCCGGAGGGGGGCAGATTCTTCCTGACGGGGGATGCTACCATGCTCAAGCAGACCATGCGCATACTGGCGGATAATGCCATGAAATACAGCAGGGAGGGGGATGAGATCCTTTTTTCTGTGGGAAAGGCTGAAGAGGGGGAAGGTGAGATCTTCTTTTCTGTGCAGGACAGCGGTGAGGGGATGAAAGAGCAGGATGTCACTCATATTTTTGAGCGGTTTTTCCGTTCGGACACAGCGCGGAACAGCAGTACGGGAGGTTCCGGCCTGGGGCTTTCCATCGCCAAATGGATCGTGGATAAACACCGGGGGCATTTTGAGATCCTGTCCAGGGAAGGGCTTGGCACAAGGATCACCGTGTGGCTGCCGGTAAAAGAACAATAGGATAAAGAGTAGTTCATGCACGAATCGTTACTATTCGTGCATTTTTTTGTTTCCTGCATTATTTCGTGATAAGATAAGCCCAGGTAACAGAGAATATAGATATTCTCGGAATGGAGGATTTTTATGAACACGAAACGAATATTGAAAAACATCTCTGAGATCTACAGAGAGTTATTTCTTTATTCCCGGCAAAGCTGCTGGCAGCTGCCGGTATATGCACTTATCCGGATTGTAACCCCTCTTATAATAAGTGCGATACCAGCGCTTGCCATCGAGATGCTTACCAGGGGAGATCTGAAGGATTATGTACTGGGGATCAGCGGGCTCATTATCGTAAATATGTTTTTGACAGGGATCAGCGTCATCCTTGAGAACCGTTTCAGCATATACATTATGGGAACCCGTCTGCATATATTCTGTGCCCGCCTGCTGCGCAAATGCCTGAGGATGGATTATTGTAATCTGGAGCCGGCGGATAAACAGCAGAAGATGTATAAGGGAATGCAGAGTGTCTTAAATAATTCCCGCGGCGTAGAGGGACTGGCTCGTTATTCCTTTGAGTTGTTTTATGGAATATTTGGTCTGTTATCCTATGGAACTATTATGTTTTCCATGCACTGGAGCATTCTTCTTATCGTTGCCGTTACCACAGTTGTGACCTTTTACCTCAAAAAGCATGCGATCCTGTACTGGCGGAGACTTGCAAACGAACGGTATCAGGCGGCACGTGTCAATTCCATGCTGCAGCACCAGGGCATCTCCCTGGAATATGGGAAAGATATCCGCATTTATCATGTGGAAAACTGGTTCCGGAAGATATTTGATGAACAGATCCAGAAAATGCACCGTGTGATCGCCAGACAGGAGCTGCATTGGTATTTCCCTACTGTGGGGGAGCAGGTGGGAAATTTTATACGGGATTTTGTTATGTACACCATATTGATCCATATGGTGCTGAATGGCGGCATATCTGTGTCGCAGTTTACCTTTTATGTGGGCGTGGTAGCGGGTTTTTCTGTTTGGATGAATGAGACGGTAACCCATCTGTCCCAGACAATGGAGACAAACGTGGAGATGGGGTACTATAAGGAGGCAATGGATATTCCGGATGTTTTCCGCCATGGGGGCGGGGATAAGCCGGATTTATCTTCTGAGGTTTCCATTGAGTTCCGGGATGTTTCTTTCCGGTATGACGAGGAAGGAAAAAATGTATTGTCCCATCTTAGTTTCCGCATTGAGCCCGGAGAGAAGGTCGCCCTTGTGGGCAATAATGGCGCCGGCAAGACGACGATCGTAAAATTGCTCTGTGGATTTTATCTGCCGACGGAAGGGGAAGTCCTCATTAATGGCATCAGTACCAGGGATTATGATATGGAGGAGTATGGAAGGCTGATCTCCCCGGTTTTTCAGGACGGGTTTATGACCGCCTTTACCGTGGCGATGAATGTCGCTGGCGGGAAGGAGGCAGACATTGACCGGGAGAGGGTGAGGCAGTGTCTGAAAGAGGCGGACATCTGGGAAAAAGTGAATTCATTAAAGGACAAAGAGGACACATATATTTCCCAGACATTGGAAAAAGACGGTGTTAGTTTTTCTGGCGGGGAGATACAAAAACTGCTGATCGCAAGGGCATTGTATAAAAATGGAAAATGCCTCATCTTAGATGAACCTACCAGCGCTCTTGATCCCATTGCGGAGAGCCACATATATGAAAAGTATAATGAGATGACACAGGAAAAGACATCTGTGTTTATTTCCCACCGCCTGGCAAGTACCAGGTTCTGCGATGAAATTTTATATTTGTCGGAGGGAAAAGTGGTGGAGAGGGGAACCCACGAGGAACTGCTTGCCAGAAAGGGAGCGTACGCAGAGATGTTCGAGATTCAAAGTCACTATTACCGGAAACAGGAGGAGAAACATGAAGAATAGGAAAGCGATCCATCTTGTATTAAAGATTGTAAACCGGCTGTGTCCCAGCTTTCTGCCGCTGCTTGTCATAATGAAATTATCCGGCGCGGCAATACCTTATGTAAATATTGTGGGCAGCAGTATGATCATTGATGCGTTGCTGCAAAGGAAAACTTTTGAAGAAATTTTCTATTATGCACTGTGGATGATGGTACTGAATTTTATATTGAATATGCTTTGCTGGGGTGTTGACAAGCTGGTCAATGTGCGAAAATATATACTGGCAGAACAGATTCAGAAAATGATCTCAGAAAAAGGATTAACGCTTGATTATGAATTGTTAGAAAAAAAGGAGACGCTGGAGGGGATCCACAAGGCGAGGGAGGGTATGAATACAAATGGGGATATCTCTGCCTTCTGTGACCGGCTTGCCAATATGATCGGTGTAATAGCAGATATCGTATACGCCGCGGTGCTGTTTATTCCTGTGTTCTTTACAGTGGGGCAGGTAACAGGTTCTGACTTTTTCTGCTTCGTCCAATCCCATTACGGAAGCATATTGCTGAATCTCATCCTTGTGGGACAACTTATCTTTCTTGGATGGAACCAGCGCCGCATTGGTCAGATCCAGAAGGAGACCTTTGATGTAAATGTGGATGCCAACAGGCGCTACGGGTATTTTATGTCTTTTCTCATGAACACAGCAAATTATGAGAAGGGAAAAGATATACGGATGTATGATATTGCAGATACCATCAGCGGCAGGTATAAGAAGGACATCAGCAGCATAATGGATGCTTCTTTGAAAATGAGAAAACGCATCGAAAAATATTCTTTCCTGAACGGCTGCTGCAGCGCCGTCTATACCATCGCCAGTTATGTTTATGTCGGCGTCAAGGCGGGATTTGGTCTGATCAGTATCGGAAGTGTGGCGCGGTATGTCAGTGCGTTCACCAAATTCAGTACATCCCTGGGAAGCGTGGTGGGCACATATATGGAGATTTCGATCTGCGCCCAGTACCTTGCCTATTTTGAGGATTTTATGAGCATTGAGAACGAAAAGTATAAAGGCAGTCTTCCCATCGAAAAACGCGATGACAACGAATATGAATTTGAGTTCCGGGATGTATCTTTTTCTTATCCCAACAGTGTGGAACCGGTTCTGGAACACGTTTCACTGAAATTGAAAGTTGGAAAAAAGATGTCTCTGGTAGGTCCGAATGGCGCCGGGAAAACCACCTTTATCAAACTGTTGTGCCGTCTGTATGATCCCACAGAGGGGCAGATCCTCTTAAACGGTATTGATATCCGCTACTATGATTACGACGAATATATCCAGCTGTTTTCCGTGGTATTTCAGGATTTTCAGTTGTTTTCCTTTTCCATCGCGGAGAATGTGGCAGTATCAAAAGAATTTGATGAGAGGAAGGTCAGAAACTGCCTGGAAAAAGCGGGATTTGCAGAGCGTCTGGGCAAACTGGACCAGGATATCCATACAAGCCTTTATAAACTGGAGGAGGACGGTGTCGAGATATCCGGCGGCGAGGCGCAGAAGATCGCTATTGCCCGCGCGTTGTATAAAGATTCGCCTCTGGTTATTCTGGATGAGCCTACATCGGCGCTGGATCCGGTATCAGAATATGAAATTTACCGTAGTTTTGATAAACTGGTGGGAGAAAAGACCGCCATTTATATATCCCACCGCATGTCAAGCTGCCGTTTCTGCAGCCAGATCCTTGTTTTTGACCACGGTAAGATCGTCCAGCAGGGAAGCCATGAGGAACTTTTGAAAGAGGAGGATGGGATTTACCATGAGATGTGGAACGCTCAGGCACAGTATTATGCCTGAGGGCGCCGTTAAAAAGATACGCGCACCACCCTGGCAGACATGGGAAATAGTGGGGGCTGTGTCGTTCATCGCAAATTCATGTCGTTCACGCCAAAACGCCGAATTTCCGTTGAATTCCAGAAAATGGAATGCTATAATAGACAGGTAAAGACATTCAAATTTTTTGGAAAGGAAGGGAATACAGCATTGAAAAAGCGAAGAAACAGACTTTTGGCGATTCTATTGATCCTTGGATTTATCGCGGGTGAATTTAGTGGTCTGCCATCTGCCCGCGCGGCAGAAACGAAAAAGGTATATCGGGGAGAGGGATATGAGATCACCGTGGAGGAACAGTCCTCCTGGCAGGATGGTTCGGTGGCAGAGGTGGTTGTGGCAAACACCGGCAGCAGGACCATCCGCAACTGGAAGATCCTGTCATGGTTTTCCGGGGGAACCGTGGCCAATGCATGGAACGTAGAATGGGCGGAGAAGGATGACACAATTACTTTTTCCTGTCAGGAGTTTAACCGCAGCATAGAGCCAGGAGGGAAAATCATCTTTGGCTGCCAGATGGACAGGGGGCATCTGGGGGATCTGGACAAGATGAAATTGGTTCAGGGTAAATATCAGGAAAACCAGCCAGAGGAATATTCTGTTTCCTATCGCATCGCGGATCAGTGGGACAGGCATGCTGTCATAGAGGCGGAGATCTATAATCATACGGATCATGTTATCGATGACTGGCAGCTTTCATTCCAATACGATGCCAGGATCACAAATATCTGGAATGCAAAAATCCTGGACAGCCGGTCTGATACATATGAACTTGCTAATATGGACTACAATGCCAGGATCCCGGCGGGAGAAAAGATAAGCTTTGGCTTTGAGGCAGAATTTCCGGGAGAGGAGGTCACATGTCCGGAGGAAAGCCGGATCCAGAGTGCCGGTGATGAAAAAGTGTCAGAAGGCATCACCCCGGTCACTCCCGGGGTAGAGACCGGAGATGAGGAAGATTTTGATCCGGAGACGGACGCCTATGTCTATCATGACATTGAGAACCAGGACTGGAATATGGAGATGATCAATGCCGATTGTGACATTGTAAAGAAAGCGCTGGAACATCCCAGGGGAGCGGTACGGGTGGCACTGCTGGATTCCGGCGTGAATTACAGCGACGAAGTCTATGTCAGCGCCAGAAAAAATTTTGTTCCGGGAGAGGATGAGTATTCTCCCCTGTACGAGGACGTCAGCGGACATGGGACAGCGGTGGCGGAAGTGCTGGCATCAAATCCCAAAGGAACACCAGTAAGTGTGGATGAGTATGGGACAGAGGAAGAACAATACAGCGATTTTGAGACAGAGGACCTGAAATGCGAGGGGGAGGATTATGAGCGTCTGGCAGGTGAAGAGGAAGCCTCTGGATCTTCGCTGTTTCAGGTGCTGGATAGCGGATATGAGTGGAATCAGGGAGTGAATCCCACAGTGGATCTGATCTCGGCCAAGGTGCTGGATGAGAATAATGAGACAACTGTAGAGCAAGTTGTCCAGGCCATCGACTGGGCGATCGAAATGGATTCCGACATCATCAGTATGAGTTTTGGGATGAAGGAGGATTCAGAAAAGCTCCACAGGGCGGTCCGCAGAGCCCACAAAGCCGGCCTTCTTCTCGTGGCAGCAGCGGGAAACGATGGAGAGACAGAGTACCCGGCAGCTTACAAAGAGGTTATGTCGGTGGGAGCTGTGGACAGTGTGGCCAGACAGCCGGAGGGAAGCGCCGCCGGGAAAGACGTTGAAGTGGTGGCGCCGGGAGAGTTTATCCTGTCCCGGGGCGCCTTTGACAGCATGCAGATCTTTTCGGGGAGCAGCATGGCGGTTCCCCATGTGGTGGGGCTGGCATCGATGCTCTGGCAGAAGGATACTTCCAGAACGGCGGGATTTATCCGCAGCCTGATCGGCGCCACCGCCAGGGAGTGCGGTACATCCGGGGAGTACGGCCACGGACTCATCGACTGTGAATATGCCCTGGAGCACTATGAAGAATTTGCCGCTCTCTACCAGGAAGAGAAAAGTGCTGATTTTTCAGATCTCCCCCAGGAGGAAATGGAGAACGAGGAGGAGATAGATACCGATGCCGGGGTGAGAAGTCTCTATGGGAGCTGGGGAAAAGATGAACATGAGGCATTTGTGACGAAAAATGTAAAGAAGGACGGAAAATATAAGAGAAATTGGGAGAATTTAAGAAAAGATATTATGATTCTAAAAAAAGGAGCTGTTCTTTCTGATTCTGAGAAAAACCCGGACTGCAGGGGAATGCATGCCCACCCCTGGTTCCACGGCTATTATGGGGAAAAGAAGTGGAATAAAGAAACGGAGGAACAGGAAGTAGAGTCCAATTATCTGGCGGGTTATTATTATCTCTACACATTGGCGGAGGGCATGTACAGCGGGGGAAGGATGAATCTCCAGCGGGATATGACGGCATCGGTTTTCCAAAACAATGAGGAACTGAAAAATGCTTACGAGGGCATCAACCATGCCTTTGAAGATCCGGATAAGATCGGAAGCCTGGAATGGGGGAAGATCAGTTCTTACTGCCAAGATAAGAAAGCGAAGAAGGAGCGGAGCCTTCTCCTGATGGGAATGGCACTTCACACCCTGACGGATACCTATGCCCACAGTACCTTCTGCCGGGACAATACTAAGAAAAAGAGTATCAAATGGAGTGCCATCACCCATAAGAAGACAGACAAAAAGACCGGAAAGAAGAGGGCGGATTCCACGAAATACTATGACCGGAGATATAAGAATGCCAAAAAGGCAGCCAGCGCACTGATGAAGAGGATCAAAGTCAGCGCAGATAAGGGATTTACCGGTTTTAAGCCGGGGAAAAGCTGTCTTGCTGTCTATGGGGCACCCTCTTATTATGATATCACGAAGCATATAAAAACCACAAAGAGCGGGGAACGGTTTATCCAGATGAAGTACTTTAAGGAAGCCTATGCCATGGGGAGAGGGGATGACTATCCGGGACAGCTTTACGGCTTAAAAGATCTGGATGCCGGAGTGCTGAGGGATGTCAGCGGCAGACTGCAGTGTATCTCCCTAAAGCATGTTTCCCAGAAGACAAAGGGGTTTCAGGTTATAAAAAATATGCCTAAAAAGGGGATTAAATCCGCGGTGGGGAAATTGTATTCCAGCGTGACCGGGGGGCTTGTGGGGACAGTGTTGTCGGAGAGTGGTGGTTTTGAATTCTGTGTCTCGAAGGACAGTGAGCTGCGGTTTACAGTGGCACAAAAGGAGTCCGGAAACCGTTTCTGCTCCATTATTTCCGGGGGCAGGGTATACACAGAGAGCGGCAGGAGTATTCCCTGCCTCACTTATGGAGAGGAAGAGGAGCAGGAGGAAAATACCCAGGTTATGTGCGGCATTTACCCGTTTGAATACGACCTCAGTAAATTGTCCTACCGGGTGGAACTGACCTGGGAGGATCCGTCGCTGGATCTGGATTCTCTCCTGATCGTGGATTTTCCGTCCATCCCGGATGCTAAAACCGGCTATTATTTTTATATGACTTATTTTGTGGAGAAGACCTTCCGACCGGAACTGGGGGATGTTTTCCAGAAGGATGACAGGGCGGAGATCGTAAAGGATGTAAAAGATGGGAGCGGACCGGAAGTGACGAAGATCTACGAACTGGAGGAGGGCGGTTATTACAGCTTTTCCGTCCGGAATTACAGTGGAAAAAGCCAGGAGCTTTTGTCCCGCTCCGGCGCAAAGGTGAAATTGTATAAAGGGGACGAGAAGACGCCGATGTATACCTGCAGCGTTCCGGAAGGTAAGGGGTATTATTGGGAGGCATTTATTCTATTGGGGGACAGTGGGATCCTCCTTCCCTATAACCGGCTGACCTATGACGTCAGAGGATATGAGGAGTAGAAAGGGAGGGGGAACACCATGAAAAACATTAGGAAAATATTAGTTATCCTTTCTCTCCTGCTTGTGTGTGCCGGCCTGTGCGCCGGCAGGGCACAGGCAAAGACCCACAAAGGGAGCTGGAAGAAAAACATCCGCTGGAGCTATGACACCGGGAAAAAGGAACTGGTGGTGTGGGGGCAGGGAGAGATGGCGGAGATTGAGAATACCGATGAGGGAGAGGATGCGCCGGATTGGATCTTTTACGATGAAGCCCGCAGGGTGAAGATCAAAAAAGGGATTACGAAGATCAGCGGTTATGCGTTTTGTGATTTTCGCAGCATGACCAGCCTGGAGCTGCCAGACACCCTCCGGGAAATCGGACACAGCGCATTCTGGGATACCCCCAAATTGAAAAAAGTCCGCCTGCCTGCCAGTCTGGAAGTGATCGAGGAGGGAGCCTTACAGTGTTCCGGTCTGAGGGAGGTGAGGATCCCCGGCGGGGTAAATAAAATATCATCGGAAGCATTTTTCTTTTGTGAACATCTGAAAAAGGTGATCCTGGAGGAAGGCGTAGAAGAGATTGATTCCGGTGCATTCTGGGGAAGCAGAAAGCTGTCTGTGGTAAAGCTGCCCCGCTCCCTCCGGCGGATCGGCCCCTCCAGTTTTCTGGACACCGGTCTGCGGAAGGTGACGATACCGGAAAATGTAGAGGAGATCGGGGCAGGAGCGTTTGACGCAGCGGATCCCAAGAAGGCGACGCTGAAGCGTGTGGTGATCAAATCCAAGAAGCTCCGGAAGTGGGGAAAGGGGATTTTTGACGAAGCCCGGCGGGATCTGGTGATCGAGGTGCCGGCCAGCAAAGAGAAGGAGTACCGGAAGGCGCTGAAGAAAAAAGGACTTCCGAAGTATGTGAAGATTGTTGGTAAAAAGGCGCTGGATTAGGGAAGGGAGGGAGAACATCATGAAAAACATCAGGAAAATATTAGTTATCTTTTCTCTCCTGCTTGTGTGTGCCGGCCTGTGGGCCGGCAGGGCACAGGCAAAGATCCACAAAGGGAGCTGGAAGAAAAACATCCGCTGGAGCTACGACACCGGGAAGAAGGAACTGGTGGTGTGGGGACAGGGAGAGATGGCGGAGATCGAGAATACCGATGAGGGACAAGATGCACCGGATTGGATCTTTTATGATGAAGCCCGCAGGGTGAAGATCAAAGAAGGGATTACGAAGATCAGCGGCTATACATTTTCTGACTTTCACAGCATGACCAGCCTGGAGCTGCCGGACACCCTCCGGGAAATCGGACACAGCGCATTCTGGGATACCCCCAAATTGAAAAAAGTCCGCCTGCCTGCCAGTCTGGAAGTGATGGGAGAAGGCGCCTTTGATGGTTCCGGTCTGAGGGAGGTGAGGATCCCCGGCGGAGTAAAGAAGATAGCGCAGGATTCCTTTTTCTTCTGTGAACATCTGAAAAAGGTGATCCTGGAGGAAGGGGTGGAGGAGACGGGGCCACACCCATTCTGGGGAAGCCACAGGCTGTCTGTGGTAAAGCTGCCCCGCTCCCTCCGGCGGATCGGTCCCTCCAGTTTTCTGGGCACCGGCCTGCGGAAGGTGACGATACCGGAAAATGTGGAGGAGATCGGGGCAGGAGCGTTTGAAGCAGTGAAGCCAGAGAAGGCGACGCTGAAGCGTGTGGTGATCAAATCGAAGAAGATCCGGAAGTGGGGGAAGGGGATTTTTGACGACGCCCGGCGGGATCTGGTGATCGAGGTGCCGGCCAGCAAAGAGAAGGAGTACCGGAAGGCGCTGAAGAAAAAAGGGCTTCCGAAGTATGTGAAGATTGTTAGTAAAAAGGCGCTGGATTAGTGAACGAAGATAAATAAAGAGGGAGTCCCCGGCTATGATTACAAACCATAGCCGGGGACTCCCCTTTTAATGTATCATTAATAAATTTTTTTTACTTCTCCAGCTCCTGCATCTTCATGGCGCGGACCTTCGTAGAGAGGCCGAAGAGGTTGATAAATCCTTCGGCGTCGTGGTGATCATAGAGGTCGCCGGTGGTAAAGGATGCAATGCTCTCATTGTAAAGAGAGTAGGGTGAGGTGGTGCCGGCTTTGATGATATTTCCTTTGTAAAGTTTAAACTTCACTTCACCGGTAACGTATTTCTGGGTGGACTCGATAAATGCCTGTACGGCCTCCCGCAGCGGGCTGAACCATTTTCCCTCATAAACGATCTGAGCCAGTTTGTTGCCCATGTCCATCTTCATGGCATAGGTATCGCGGTCGAGGATCAGCTCCTCTAACTGCTGGTGGGCTTCATAGAGGATTGTTCCGCCAGGGGTTTCATACACACCGCGGGATTTCATGCCGACCACGCGGTTTTCTACGATATCTATGATGCCGACACCGTGTTTGCCGCCCAGGCGGTTCAGCTCACGGATGATGTCAGATACTTTCATTTCTTTGCCGTTTACCGATTTCGGAACACCCTGCTCAAAAGTCATCGTCACAACTTCTCCCTCTTCCGGCGCTTTCTCCGGTGTGGTGCCGAGAACCAGAAGATGGTCATAGTTCGGCTCGTTGGAAGGATCTTCTAGTTCCAGGCCTTCGTGGCTGATATGCCACAGGTTGCGGTCGCGGCTGTAGCTGGAATCTGCCGAAAAGGGAAGATCGATGCCGTGGGCTTTGCAGTACTCAATTTCGGACTCACGGGAATCCATGGTCCATTTGTCGCTCCTCCAGGCAGCGATGATCTTCAGGTCAGGAGCCAGCGCCTTGATACCCAGCTCAAAGCGGATCTGATCGTTTCCTTTTCCTGTAGCGCCGTGGCAGATCGCAGAAGCGCCCTCTTTGCGGGCGATCTCTACGAGACGTTTTGCAATGACCGGACGTGCCATCGAGGTACCCAGAAGGTATTTATTTTCATATACGGCATGTCCCTGTACACAGGGAACGATGTACTCGTCACAGAACTCATCGGTTACATCTTCTATGTAGAGCTTAGAAGCTCCACAGAATTTAGCGCGTTCTTCCAGTCCGTCCAGTTCCTCTTCCTGTCCACAATCCACACAGACACAAACCACTTCATAATCAAAATTCTCCTTCAGCCATGGAATGATCGCTGTGGTATCCAGACCGCCGGAGTAGGCAAGAATAACTTTTTCTTTCATGATAAGACCTCCGTAAAATAATTTAATGACAGCCCGAAGCAGCATCGGGCTTGTTTCCTTTTCTAAATATACAACATAAATGCATAATATGCAAGGGGAAAAATGATTTTCCGATAGAAAAATATCCATTATAACAATTTGCACTTGCGTTATATTTTCCAGAGGTGTATAATAAGAGTGCTTATGAATATAATGCATAAAAATAAGTTTTATACATTAAAATATTCATTTTAACCACGAATATGCAAAAACTGGGCAGGATATGGTGGAACAATTCTGGCGGAAAACTGCTCCGGATCTGCGGAGAGGTTCTAAAAAGGAGGGAATGTTATGAAAAAAAGTAAAGTATTACAGTGTCTTCTGGTAAGTATGCTGGTGATGGCATGCCTGACCGGATGTATAGGACAGAAAACGGAAACGGTCGTTCGTGCCGATGGCACGTGTTCATACAAATATACATATCTGTATGACAAATCCATGTATGACAAACTGGAAGTCTCAGGGAATAAGGATGAGACAGTCTCTGAGCTGAGTTCAGGGGACTATCAGAAAGAAGTTGTGGATATTAAGGGAACACCTTATTATTCCTTTAGCAGGATTTTTGAATTTAGTAATATGGATGAATTTAAGGCATTTTTGACGGAGGACGAAACCTATTACCGTAAGATCACGGCAGATTCCAAAGCTCCTTCCCAATACGATAAGAGTTCCCACACGGCGCCCTACTCATCGGTGACGCTGGACTCCGGTACATTTATCGGGGTTTTAAAGGATTCGATCCTGGACGAGGGGGAGAAAAATAATTCCCAGGGTAAAACAAATTCAGGATCAAAAGATACAACGGAAGCGACAGCGGTAGATCTCAATGGCAGTAAGAGCGTTGGTGAGATGTATGAAAAACTGGGAATTGTGATAGAAATTTCCGTCACACTCCCCACCCCCATCACCGGGAGCAACGGAAAGATCCAGGGAAATACTGCCACATGGAGTATGAACGATCTGCCGGATGACGGTAAACTGATCGCTGTCACAGGAGATAACCCGATCTTGTCCTCAGACCAGACACCGCCGGTGATCAAAGGAGTAAAGAACCAGGGATTGTACAATAAGTCAGTAAAGGTAACGGCACAGGACAATGTATGCCTGAAAGAGATGCGGCTCAATGGGATCCGGTATAATACATCTTCTTTCCGCGTCAGCCAGAGCGGTTCTTACACGCTGACCGCCGAAGATGCCAGCCACAATAAGACTACGGTGCGGTTTAAGGTCGACAAGAAGAAGCCGGCGATCAAAGGAGCGAAAAACGGAAAGAGATACCGTAAAAATGTAACGCTCAGATTTTCTGATAAAAACGGGATCCGGAGTGTCCAAATAAATGGTAAAAAGAAGGGCACCAAAAAGGTGGTTCTGAAGAAGAATGGGAAATATACCGTGAAGGTGACGGATAAGGCAGGAAATACCAGCAGGATCCGGTTCCGGATCAGCAAATAGCACAGGAGGACATAAGCAGTGATAAAAGCAGGTATTATCGGCTCCACCGGATATGCCGGACAGGAGCTTGTGAGATTGTTGTTGCAGCACAAGGAGACAGAGATCGTATGGTATGGTTCCAAAAGCTATGTGGATGAAAAATTCAGCCGCGTATTTGGAAATATGTTTCAGATCGTAGAAAATCTGTGCCAGGGAGACGATCTTCACGCCCTCTGCCGGGAGGCGGATGTGATCTTTACGGCGACGCCCCAGGGCTATCTTGCCTCTGTGATTGATGAGGAGATCCTCAGTCATTGCAAGGTGATCGACCTGAGTGCAGATTTCCGCATCAAAGATGTGGCGGTGTATGAAAAGTGGTATGGGATCCAGCATAAAAGCAGCCAGTTCATCGAAGAGGCGGTATATGGGCTCTGTGAGCTGAACCGGGAGAAGATCAGAGGGGCAAGGCTGGTGGCAAACCCGGGATGTTATCCCACCTGTTCCACCCTTGCCATCGCCCCTGTGGTGAGGGAAGGGTACATCGATACGAAGACGCTGGTGATTGACGCCAAGTCCGGCACGAGCGGTGCCGGGAGAGGGGCCAAGGTTCCTAATCTATATTGTGAAGTCAATGAAAATATAAAGGCCTACGGTGTGACCAGCCACAGACACACGCCAGAGATCGAAGAGCAGTTGTCCTATGTGGCTGGAGAGCCTGTTATGCTGAATTTTACACCCCATCTGGTTCCTATGAACCGGGGCATTCTGATCACGGCATACGCCAATTTAAAGCCAGGCGTGACAAAGGAAATGGTTTATGATGCCTATCAAAAGGCGTACAAAGAAGAGTATTTTGTCCGGGTTCTCGAAGAGGGAACCTGTCCCGAGACGAGATGGGTAGAGGGAAGCAATTTTGTCGACGTGTGTCCCAAGGTGGATGAGCGCACCGGGCGGGTGATCATGATGGGAGCCATGGATAATATTACAAAGGGAGCTGCCGGGCAGGCAGTCCAGAACATGAACATACTGTTCGGGCTGGATGAGACAGAAGGACTTCGCCTGGTTCCAGTATTTCCGTGATAGTGAAGCGTGAAGGAGATTGTTGGCTCCAATGCCTCCGTTGGAGGCATCAAAACCTCGCCAAACAATCTCTCGCAAGGCGCCGCTTGCGGCACCTTGCTCTCTTCACACAGGAAGAACGCAAAAGCAGCGTTCTTCACGATATTGTTTGTGCCGCCTGCGGCGAATGGAGGAAAGATATGATAAAGCAGATTGACGGGGGCGTGACAGTCGCCCGGGGATTTCAGGCGGCAGGAGCAGCTGCCGGGATAAAATATGAAAACAGGAAAGACATGGCGCTGGTGTACACCAGGGAGCCCGCTGTGGCGGCGGGAACTTTCACTACAAATGTAGTAAAGGCTGCCCCTGTGTTGTGGGACAAAGAGCTGATCGAAAAAGGCAGACCAGTTCATGCTGTCGTGCTGAACAGCGGTATTGCCAATGCCTGTACGGGAGAGGAAGGCAAAGAGAACAATGTCCAGATGGCGGCGGCAGTGGCGGAGGAGCTGTCTGTCTCTGCCCAGGAAGTCCTTACCTGTTCCACCGGCGTCATCGGGATGCAGCTGAATATGGAGCCGGTAAAGAAAGGCGCTAAATTATTGAAGGAGGCGCTGGCAGATACAAGAGAGGCGGCAAGGGCAGCGGCAGAGGCGATCATGACTACAGATACCTGCCCGAAGGAGTGTGCAGCGGAATTTGAGGCAGAGGGAAAGAAGGTGATCGTCGGCGGCATGTCCAAGGGATCCGGCATGATCCATCCGAATATGGCGACGATGTTAAGTGTCATTACCACAGATGCCTGCATTGGACAGGAACTTCTTGCGGAGACTCTCCGGAGTGTGGTGGGAGATACCTTCAATATGATCTCGGTGGACAGGGATACTTCTACCAATGACACCTGTATTGTGCTGGCAAACGGAATGTCGGGAATCCCTGAGATCGAGAAAGGGACAGAGGCATATGAAGCATTCCGGGAAGCGCTTCTGCTTGTGGCGAGAGAGCTGGCGAAGCAGATGGCTGGCGACGGCGAGGGCTGCACAAAACTTTTGGAAGTAAAGGTAGAAAATGCAGTGTCGGTTGAGGCGGCAAAACAGCTCAGCAAGTCTGTTATCACCTCCAATCTCGTGAAGACGGCTGTCTATGGAAGCGATGCCAACTGGGGAAGGATCCTCTGTGCGTTAGGGTATGCCGGGGTGGAGTTTGATCCAGAGAAGGTGGATCTGACCATCTGTGCCGGAGGCGAAGAGGGCATGGAATCTATCGTGCTTGTAAAAGACGGTGTGGCGACGGGTTACAGCGAAGAAGAAGCTACTAAGCTTCTCAGCCAGAGTAAGGTATCGGTGGTCTGTGATATGAAACAGGGAAATTCATCCGCTGTGGCGTGGGGATGTGATCTGACCTATGACTATGTGAAAATTAATGGGGATTACCGGTCTTAATCTTATGAGAACAGGAAAGGTTATGGAAAACGATGGAAGAATTTATGCATGAGGTGCTGATCAAGGCGGAGACCCTGATCGAAGCGCTCCCTTATATCAGGGATTTTAATAATAAAAAAGTAGTGGTAAAATACGGTGGCAGCGCCATGCTGGATGAAAAACTACAGCAGAGTGTGATCAAAGATGTTGCCCTGCTGAAGCTGGTGGGAATGAAGCCCATCATTGTCCACGGCGGCGGAAAGGAGATCAGCAAATGGGTGAAGCTCATGGGAAAAGAGCCGGAGTTTGTTGAGGGACTCCGGGTGACAGATGACGATACCATGGAAGTGGCGGAGATGGTATTAAATAAGGTAAACAAGCATCTTGTACAGATGATGGAGAAGCTGGGCGTCCGGGCTGCCGGCATCAGCGGAAAAGATGGCGGCACGATCCATTGCGATAAAAAAATGGTGAACGGCAGGGATATCGGTTATGTGGGTGATGTAAAGGAAGTAAACTGCGAGCTCATTGATACCCTGTTGGAAAATGATTTTGTGCCGATCATCGCCCCCATCGGTCTCGGAGATGATTTTAAATCCTATAACATCAATGCTGACGATGCGGCATGTGCCATCGCTAAATCTATTAAGGCAGAGAAACTTGCCTTTATGACAGATATTGAAGGGGTGTGCCGGGATGCCGGAGATCCCTCTACGCTGATGTCCGTGCTGACGCTGGATGAGGCGAATGAGCTGATTGAGGATGGTTTTATCGGTGGCGGCATGCTTCCCAAACTGAGAAACTGCATCGATGCGGTAGAGGGCGGCGTGAGCCGGGTTCATATTCTTGACGGCAGGAGGGACCATTGTCTTCTTCTTGAGTTCTATACAAAAAAAGGTATCGGAACGGCGATTATTAATAACGAAGAAAATCTGTATGCCCATGAAACAGAGTAGCTCAATGGCGGGTTCAAATTTGCGCTGTCGGGCGAATATAACATAAAGTGAGGTTTGGCGAAATGATGAAAAACAGCATAGATGAGGCGGAGAAATATCTGATTCACTCCTACAACCGGTATCCAGTGGAGCTGGATCACGGACAGGGGGTGTACCTCTTTGATACGGAGGGGAAAAAATACCTTGATTTTGGCGGCGGCATCGCCGTATGCGCTTTGGGCTACAGCGACGAGGAGTTTAAAGAGGCGCTGAAAGAACAGATTGACAAGGGTCTGCATTTTTCCAATTACTTTTATTCAGAGCCTTTGAAGAAGGCAGCCAAGGGACTGGCGAAGGCCACGGGGCTGGATAAGGTATTTATGGCAAACAGTGGAACGGAAGCCAACGAGGGGGCTTTGAAACTGGCGAGGAAATATGCCTTGATGAAAGGTTATACGGACCGGACGGAGATAGTCTCCATGAATAAGGCATTCCATGGAAGAAGTATGGGAGCGCTGTCTGTGACGGGGACGAAGAAATACCGGGAACCCTTTGAGCCGCTGATCTCCGGTGTTCATTTTGCAGATTACAATGATCTAAAAAGTGTGGAGCAGAGCATATCGGATAAAACATATGCGGTCATCCTGGAGGCGGTCCAGGGGGAGGGCGGCATTTATCCGGCAGAGGAAGGATTTCTGAAAGGAATCCGCGAGCTCTGCCGCAGGCATGATATCATGATGATCTGCGATGAGATCCAGTGTGGAATGGGGCGTACGGGAAAGATGTTTGCCTATGAACATTACGGCATAAAGCCGGATATCGCCACGATGGCGAAAGGAATCGGAAATGGCATCACCGTAGGCGCCATTGCGGCGACAGAAGAGGTGGCGAAAGCGCTGGTACCGGGAGACCACGGTACGACTTTTGGCGGGAATCCCCTGGCATGCACTGCCGTCGTCAAATCTCTGGAAATATTTGAGGAAAAGAAGATTCTGGAACATGTAAATACCGTTGGAAAATATCTTGAAAACAAGCTCTCCAGGCTTGTGGATACATATGCTGTGGCGAAAGAAACGAGAGGTCTGGGACTGATGCGCGGTCTGGAGTGCGATGCGCCGGTGGGAGAACTCTGCAGTAAAGCGCTGGAAAAGGGATTGATCCTGATGAGCGCCGGAACCAATGTAATCCGTTTTGTCCCTCCGCTGGTGGTAGAGACATGCCACATCGATGAAATGACAGGGATCCTGGAACAGATCCTTTCAGAATATGAATAGTTTTGCTATGCAGGGCCCGCGCAGCTAGATTAATGGCACCAGTTTGTGCCGCCTAGCTATGTTGCCGGGCTTTTTTCTTTTCTTTGAAACTTTTTATCTTCTTTGAAGCGTCTACCTAACATTTATATATTACTGAATGATGATGCTGGCGCATTCCAGATCATCTGCCAGATCATATACATTTCCGGTTTTTAAGCCGACCACGGTTGGTCTTAGGACGGAGTGCTTGTTATTCTTTACCACTCTTGCATCTTCACCGTTGCTCAGTGTTACGGTGGAATTCACCGGGTAGAGGATAACACTCTCAAGAAAGCATTTCATGGCGGAGATATCAAGTTCATCTGTCATGGACATGATCATCTCCACGGCGGTACGCTGTGAAAATGATTTCTTGTAAGGGCGCTCTGTCACGAGAGCATCGTATACATCTGTTACGGAAAGAATTTTGGCAAAGGGAACGATTTTTTCAGAGGTGCACCCAAGAGGGTATCCCTTACCATTCATTTTTTCATGGTGCTGCAGTACCGACAGTGAAATTACATCAGAAAATTCTTTTTTTTCTTTCAATATCTCATAGCCCAGGGTGGAGTGGGACTTCATGATGGCAAATTCTTCGTCGCTCAATCTGGCAGGCTTATTCAGGATCTCCAGGGGAATTTTTGATTTGCCCATGTCGTGGAGCAGCCCTGCGATGCCGATATCGTATACTTCTTTTTGGGAAAGTCCTTTGTTCCTGGCAATGATCATGGACAACGTAGCTACATCCACGCTGTGTTTAAAGGTGTACTCATCGCTGGTCTTAAGCGCGCTGATATCTACGGCGAGAGCATCGTTGTCATCGATGGCTTTCATCAGATCCGCCGTAATTTTATTGGCGGTATTGGTAAACTGCTCCGAGCTGGAATTGTTGTATAGATATTGTATTCCCTCAGAGACACGTTTTTTAACACTTTCGGTCAGTTTCACCTTAGCGGGGTCTTTCGTCTTATATTTCTCTATATTTTTGCGCACAAAATCCGGCAGAGGAGGCTCCGGCTTGTCCGGTTCCGGATCTTCTTCCCCTTCCTGTATGTAGACACCGGTGATCCCGCGTTTTTTCATTCCGTCTATAAGAAACTCGTCCAACGGGGTGCCGCGGGCGATCAGTGTGCGGTCCATCCGGTCTTTGATTGTCTGATCTATCTTCATGCCCTCTTTCAGGGAGCTGATGCGTACATAATAACGTCTAATCAATCCATCCACCACCATTTTTTTTCGTGTATCTGCTATCTATATATTCAAAGCGTATAGTATAAATTATATATCGGCAGAAATGGAAATATTATGAATATGAAATAAAATATTGAATAGTATTTATTGTGGTGGGAACACTAAAAGTATTTTGAAGGATTGTGGCAGAATGTTAAAAACTGGGTAAAATAGTTAGAAAAAATGCGAAAACCCGAGGAATACCAATTGACAATCGTTGTTTTTATGTGATAAAATCAAAAAAAGTATTTTTATGTTGAATTGACATGGTTAGTAGTGTTTTTGTAGCTGCAGAAATCAAGCAGTATAGCACTTGGTTTTAAATTATATAATATAAATCGTTATTCCTATGGCTTGAGGAATTGATGTGGGGGCATATTTATGAAAGATATTCGGATGACATATACAGATACAGATATTTTTTTGTCTACTTATATTTTGACATTTTTCAGGATGACTGGTATATATGTATATGAAAGAGTAGAATGTGAAGATGCCCAAATGCAAAAATTAATGAGATATCCAGAAGTTTCTTTTGATATTGAGATTTTTATCCTGAATGACTCGGATTCAAAGTTTGAAATCCCCCCCGATGCGATTGTGATCAGCATGGGTAAAAAGGAAAGCGGGCGTCTTAATCGGAATGATGATATAATTTATCTGAAAGCGAATGACTCGCCTAAAACATGTATGAAAAAGTTATTAGAACACCTGTGTGAATCATACGATCAATTTGGCATGGAAAAAGGGTGTTTATTGTATTTACTTGAATTATATGATCAAAATCATATCATGGAAACGATTTTGGGAACGAGGTTCTTTGCTCCGGATCAGGATATATATCGTGAAGTTTGTGTCAATTATAGCAGTGCAGTCCAAAAAATTTACGAACTTAATTGTGACGAAAGCAAATTTTTAATGTTTTCCTATGTTTATCTGGCGTATGAATATAATTACTACTGTAAGCGGTTAAATGAAGTTTTTTTATATGATGTAAATAGTATTTTGGACATTTTAAATGACTTGGCAAGCGGTTCCGATGAACAATGGAACGATCTGGATTTGCTTTATGCACAGGTATATGATGACCTTTTAGGGAAATACCGGGAGGCTTCCGTGTATTATGCGAAGGCGGCAGAAAAAGATTATAATGCATTTGCGTGTTATAAGATGGGGAATATCTGGAAGGGGAAGTATAGGGATCCTATTACGGCATTAAAGTATTTTACGAAGGCAGCGTATATTAACCCTATCTATTATCGGGCGATATATAAAATGGCAGAGTGTTATGTCTCTCTTCAAAATATAGAAGAAGCTAAACGCCAATACATGCGGATTGTCCAAATTCTGCAGATCAGGTGTTCTAAACAGATCTTACGCCCTATGGAAATTGAATATTTATATAAAACATATAAAAATTTAGCGAAGATTGAGAGAAATGACTATAACAATATAAATGGTGCAATATCTTATTATGAAAATGCAGTGTATTTATGGAATCAAATTTATGACACCCAGGATGATTTTTGTTCCGGGTTTAAGAATGCAATCAGAAAAACATCCTCAGATATTTTTAATAAGCAGTATAAACTTTTGAAAGAAAAGTTAAAGATTTCACAAATTTATGATAATTTGTGCACTCTATACTCGCAGATCTCCAATCAAGAAAAGGCAAAAATATATGAAGAACTTTTGAAGAAGGAAGGATGATAGAATGAAGGAATATACTTTGGATACAAATACAGTTAACCGGGTAAGGATAGAAAATTTTAAGGATTTTGACACTTCCCTTTTCGTTTCTCAGTATCAGAGGGCTGTCATGTGTGTTTCGGATATTTTAAATAATAATGACAAATTGAAATCGGAAAATGAAACAGGTTTCGATATAGAGATCTCCAATACGGTTTCTTTTCTAGGAGGACGTGGTACAGGGAAAACATCTGCGATGTTTTCCTTTTCTAAATTTTTAAGAGAATATGGTCGATATGTAAAACTGACCGAGAATGGAGAGATGGGAGAAGGTTACAAGATCAGAGATGATGTAACTTTTTTGACATTGGATGCAATTCTTGCCTCTATGCTGGGACATAATGAAGGCGTACTTGAAATTGTTCTTGCCAGGATGTGGGATTATTATGAACAGATAGAGAAAGAGGGAGGGAGAAGTGAAAAATCCTTAATTTCAAAAGAGAGAATGGCAAAAGAATTTTCTGCTCTGAAATCAGATTATCAGAACTATCTCGAAATGTCGAAACCTACCCAGTTGACGACAATAAAACAATTACATAATCTGGCGGGCAGCATGAACTTAAGAAAAACTTTTCGGGATTTTGTCTCTCTGTTTTTGGATACTATTTTAGAAAACACTTCTTCTAAAAAAGAAAAATATCTGGTGCTGACGATCGATGATGTCGATATGGCCGGGCTAAATTCATACCGTATCTTAGAACAGATTCATTTGTTTTTAGGTGTTCCCAATATAATCATCTTAATAACAGCGGATATTGAACGGTTAAATAAAATTTGTGAAAACCACTTTAATGAAGTATATTTTAATCAAAAGTTCCATATTCAAAATGATGAATATAAAATTGATATGAGATTAAAAGAAACATTGGCCAACGAATATCTGAGTAAAATTATTGCGTTAAACCTCAGAGTCTACATGCCGGAAATACATACGTTAAACTTAATGACTGGATCTTCGGATTGTGAGTCCATAAATAAAAAAATATTAAAGATTCTATTTAAAAACAGGATTCAGTTGGATTGTGAAAGAGAAAAGTATCATTTTTTGGTTGGGAATACGCTGAGGGAAGTAGTGAATAAGTTATATGAAATAGAAAAGCTGGATTCATATACGGATTATGGAGCAAACCACATTATAGAATGGTTCCGAAACCATATAAAACATTCTATGCTGGAAAAGATAGATAGTATTTCATCCTACGATAGACTGAGGCTTGTGTTTCAAAATGAAATATATGAGGTAAATAAGTTTTTTATTCATTTTATAGATGACGTATTAGAACCTTACCTGAATCGTTACGAGTATCATACGTATCTTAGGGACAGCCTACAGGCAGGCTGTCGGCTCAGTGAAGTTCTTTTTGGATGTCATCTGCTGGAACGTAAAGAATTTAATTGCAAAAACACAATAAATTTTATTTTAGCTTATTATACTCTTTTGTTAAGTGAGAATAATCCAGAAGATATAGCAGACCAGTTATTTAAACAGTCCATTTTTGGCAATTATGTAGAAAATATACTCCCAGGCATGTTAGAATTTATCAGGCCTAAAACCCGTGACGGTATTCAAACGGGTGCGCCTTTAAGCCTGTTAGATATCACTTTGACTATTTCCAGGGAGGAAATACTAAAATGTGCAAAAGGCAGAGTTGACCAAAGAGCAAAGGAGATCCAAATCCTTTTAAATTCAAAATTCAGCGGGATCAGGGGAGATATTTTAGCTTTTCAGGCGATATTATCTTTTTATGATATTACGAAATACAGAAAGAGCTGGGCGGAAAAAAACATTTTTGATTTTAGCTATGAGATTAGAAGTATTGATAATGTCAAATTAGACCATAGCAGCAATGAAGATGCTTTAAAAAGCGATGACAATTATGTCGTTGTATTGAAAATGAGTCCTCAAAAAGATTTATCGGCAGATTTTAATATCGATTATGCTCTATGTGATGTTCAAAATATGAAATGGATCTGCAAATCCTTTAAAAATAATTTTAAAAATGGAGTGATCGAGCAATTTGATCTGGCCCTGCAGCATACCACTCATAAGGATATTCAGTGTTGTAAAGAAGAACTTTTGCAAAACCTTGAGATCGACCGGTACTATTTGTATGATTTGATCGAAAAATGGGAAAAGAAGCATAACACCAATACTGTTTTTCCAGTGAACAACGTTGAATTGACTTACAATATTGGAAGAAAATTAGAAGAAAAAGCGGTATATTTTGACGCTGAAAGAATTTATGATATCATACAGGATATATATGATACCATATCTAATGAATTGAAGGAGAGAGATAAATTTTTGGACAGACAAAGAGAAGCCGATAATTATTTTAAATCTTTTCGGTTTTATCCTGTTGTCTACCTGTTTATTAAAAAGGATAAAAACATTAAAGAAAGTTTGCAAAAAATGATTAATAAACTTCAGAGACCGTTAGATTTTCAACATGATACTCCATTAATGGATTAAGATTCAAAGGAGAATACTGGAATGGATAATATACGTGCTGTCATAGGAATATTATTTAATCATATCTCTATACAGGAAGTGCAGAACCAAGAGATTCGTTACAATAATATTCCATTACAAACATTTGAAATACTGGCCAATGAATATATGACGAGGTGTTCAAATGATGAAATCCACAATCTTTATTATTTTTTGAAAAGTGAGCTTAAATGGATGAAGCATAAAAATTATTATGAGGAGGATGACGGAAAAGAGGGAACTGAAATTAATGTTTTTGACGTACTTTATCTTTTTGATGGAGAAGTTTTGACAGAGGAGAATGGTCAGCCTGTATGTGAATATCTTCATTTTTTGCGATGGCATGAGATGACGAAAGAGATTGGAGAGGATATTTTTATTACATCCTATCTTGCCTTTCAGGATGTTCATGGGAGAAATAAGAGAAAAAATTTTTTCTGGAAACCGGTTATCGGACATAACAGCCGGGCATTAAATAAAGTTTTGGAAAAAGGGGCGGCAGAAAATCATTTCCATCTAAAAGGATCTGCTCCTCTGTTTCACATTTCCTGGATAAGCTTGATGAATGATGTGATTAATCCGGATTTTAAAGATGCGTTGGAACGGAGTGATAAAAGACGGTTAAAACGAAATGCAGCGTACCAGGGCGGTTATATGGAAGAATCTCTGTATTCCTTGTATCTGAAAGCTGCCTGTATTCGGATTTATCTTTTTAAAAGGATCAAAGGCATTGATTCTGGTCTGACGAAAGATTTATTGGATTATATTTATTTTCCTTTGGAACTGGTTCAGCATGTAGGAGAACTGCAGCATGAGATTGAACTGTACCAGAATTTTTATGGCACAGAGTATGATTATGCAATATGTGAAACAGATCTGGCGACAAATCCTGACCATCATTTGAATGAAATATTAGCTGGCGAGAGATGGCTCATGTACGAAGTTTTTTACAAAATATATAGCCGGGAGTGTGAAGGAGATGATCTATGCCAGCTTTTTTATCTTTATCTTATTATTAAAAATATATTGCGGTCTGAGATTGTCCAAGTAAACGAAAATATTGGATTTGATAATTTTTTGCTATATCAAAATCGAAAGGAATGGTTTATTGAAAATACAAAATATTATGATGTTTTTTTGAAAATGGCAGTAAAAGATACTATATTGAATCAGCATATTGAAAAACTGGAAGCACGTATTACGCCCAAAAAAACAGCGGAAGAAAATCTTTCTTATATAAAAAATATGGATGAAATTATCTCAGGCGACGATGAAATGATGAAAAATAAATTTTTCTACGTTATGCATTTTATTAAAGAAAAGGATGAATTTACGGATGAGGTTGGAATGTGCCGGCATTATGAAAAACGGGAATCCGTTGAAAAAATTGCGAAAGCATTGGCTGAATTTAGGGAAAAATATCCAGAATATGCGGAGAGAGTACGCGGACTAGACGCCAGTGCCGCTGAGATCTGGTGCCGTCCGGAAGTGTTCGCTCAGGCATTTCGATTTTTGAGAAATCATGGAAGAATGGATTCGGATATCATACAACTGCGCTATACCTATCATGTAGGAGAGGATTTTCTTGATGTAGTAGATGGTTTAAGAGCGATCGATGAAGTTATTACATACCTCAACTTTCAATGTGGAGACCGGCTTGGACATGCGCTGGCGTTAGGGATTGATATTGATGAGTGGTATAATAAGAAAGCTAATTTATTATTGATTGGAAGAATGGACTATTTAGACAATCTGGTCTGGCTTTATGGAAAAATCCGCAAATACCGCCTGGTAGGATGCGAGGATACCATAAATCATATAAAAAAAAGATATAATGAACTGATTAAATTAATTTATAAGAATCATGTAAAGAATAGTGGTTTTGAATTTTCTATAGAAAGTTATTATGATTCCTGGAAATTACGGGGTGATAACCCTTATAATTATATCGACGGCAGATTTAAAGTAGAAGATATATGTCTGGATGAATGGGATTATCATGCGATAAACAGAAAATATCCATCGAATTACCGCATTCGCTATGATAAAGAAACAGCATATTTGTATTATCTATATCATTTTAATCCGGAAATCAAAAAGACCGGGCAGGAGAGAATGGAAGTACATGTAAATCCTGCCATTGTAAAAGCCGTTAAAATGATTCAGAAAAGAATGCAGATAGAAATATGCGAAAGAGGAATTGGTATAGAAACGAATCCTTCTTCTAATTGTTCCATTGGTTCTTTTAAGCGATATGACAGACACCCGATCAGTAAGTGGTACAATCTGGGCCTTACTAATAATTGTGAGGAACTTGAGACATGTCCCCAACTGTTAGTGACGATCAATACGGATGATCAAGGTGTATTTAATACATATTTGGAAAATGAATATGCTTATCTGGCTTTGGCATTGGAAAAATTAAAAAATGAAGATGGGACACCGAAGTATAAAAGGACGATGATTTTGCAATGGCTGGACAATATAAGAAAAATGGGACTGGAGCAAAGTTTTTTGTAAACACATTAATTAGTGTCTGCTTTGTAAATTATATAAAGGGGCTGGCAGTTATATTTTTCGTTTTTTTGCACAGAAAAGGAGCTGCACACTAATTACTTAGTGCGACAGCCCCTTTATAGGAAGTAGACGCGAGACTGCGTCCCTGCAATTATATTACCTGTCAAATAATTTCCTTGATGCACATAACCCTTGCGGGCCTGCACTCAAACCATTCTTTTACACAGGTAACGGAAATCTGAGCAAAAAAACCCCCACCAAGGTTTTTTTGCTTATTACACTTTTTTGCCTATACAGGAATAATCCATATATCACTCATACGATATATAAACCGAATCTGCTGCATAGGAATGAAGAATTTCTCCATTGAACTCAAAAAAATAATTATAATTAAGTTCAAATCTGTATTCTTTAACTCCTGCTGTAACATATGAATCATACAGTAAATTAATATTTAACTGATCTGATTCAACAACCTTTATCGTATTATAGTCATAAATTGCTTCGGTCTTAATATCTTTCAAATCCGGATATTCTCCTTCTTTAAGTGTTCCTCCTTGATAAGTACACATAATTGAATCTGGATATAAAACTTCAGCATCAACTTTAATTATTTCTACTCGTAATGTTGTAGAAAATTCTTCATATGTTATGTCTTTTACAGCATACATTCTGTCATTATCTTCTATAACTTTTCCTTCCCCTACTGTAATTTCGTTGGATTTTAATTTTTTTTCCGTGTTATCACTATATTTAACAGTTGTTATTACAGTATTTTTATTAACAAATTCAAGCGTTACATCTTGATTTGAATTTATACTGTTTAACGGGAGCTTCCCTTCGAACTCTGCAGTTATGCCTATAGGCTGTTTCGTCATTGAAGGTGTTGCTGTGCTGGTCGGCACAGGTGATACTGATGGCTTTGGTGTACTGGACAAATCGGGTGATGGAGTTTCAGTGCCAATTGGACCTGGTGCTGATGTAGCTGGTGGCGTCTCTGGAGCCGGAACATCAGGTGATCCTGTTGCAGGATTAGATGATTTTTGCGGAACACTCGGTGTCTGACTTACTCCTTCAGACGGCTTGGGTGTTTGCGTCACACCATCCTGTGGCGGATGTGTTGTACTCACACTCGGTGCTGCCGTACTTGGTGTTTTTGTTACCACCTTTTTGTCCTTCTTCTTGACAGTAATTTTCACTGTCTTTCTCTGTTTGTTTTTTTTGGCAGTAACGGTGATTTTGACTTTGCCCGCCTTTTTTCCTTTGACAACTCCCTTTGAACTCACTGTCGCAATCTTCTTATTTGAAGATTTGAACTTACATTTCATGTTTACCTTAACTTTGATGCTTTTGCCTGCTGTTACGCTTTTAGGCGAGACAGCCTTAAGCTTCTTTGCTGCCCCGGCGGTTGTGGGGGATGCGATCAAAGAGCCGATCAAGGCTGCTGTTAATATTACAGACAAAATCTTTGTGTGATTTCTTTTCATGATTTCCCTCATTTCTGCGCTGCCTTTTGCGCATAATGCAATGTTTGTGTCGCAGCGCAGACACAAACTTTTCTCTCCTCGTATCATAGGTTTATAAATGGCTTCTTTAAAAATATATCATATTCTTAGATAAAAGACAACTACGTATGTTGACGTTGCCGATATTTTATAAAGTTTATAAAGTAATGCAGAAGACAGGTGGGAAGAGGAAAGACGGAATAGATTTCGGCAACACCGGCAACACGACCGACAATTACGGAACGGGATCCGTTATCTCATCGCTGTTTTCGATATTTTGAAGTTCTTTGGCAATAGCATATCCTTTGTTTTCTGTCCCGATTTCGATTTGTGCCATGGAATAACTATGGTTACGGAGTTTTAGCATAATTTTTTTTAGTTCCAGCTGGCTGAAACTAGTATCATAGTTACATTCAATCAGGCTGTCGGGAATCACATAAAAAGGTTGTTCGTAGATATCCAGCCACGGTTGAAACTCTTCTTTGAATTTTTTGATATCGGGGTCGGAGCATATTTCCTCAAATTTACTTTTGGCAATGATAACACTATTGACGTTAAAAGAAAGAAGTCCCCGTATAAAATCATAATCAGACTCGCGGATGGCATAACGCAGTAAAATCATCTTAGACAGAAGCGGCTTTCCGGGAGTGCCGGGGGAAGGGGACAAAAGAACGCACTCCCGAAAGTGTAAAATGTTAGTATAAAAAGTATCATGACCGTACATCAGGGTATACAAACGCCCATTTTCAGATGCCAGGTTTATGATAATATTATTGCTGAATTTACAATGAATCGGTTGTCCGGTAGCTGTGACTTCAATATATCCTTCGCCCATGCTGCGGGGGTAAGGAATTGAGAGAGTAGCCACAGTCCGGTTGGAAATGCGGTTGATTTTAAGAGTGCATTTTGTGATATTATCATTTTTTCGGAGAGTATTGGTTTTTGAAGAGCTGGCTTTGGAGGTTCCTTGAGACTCCTGAAGCATATAGCAATAAAACGTGCCCATAAAATTGGGGTCATCCAGCTGTTTGAATTGAGAACCATATGAATTGGGGAGAAGAGAAACATCTGCATCGTCGGGAAGCGCGAGGATGTAGGACATACTCACATTGAACATACGGCATAGCTGGGCTACTAAAGTTATATTAATTGAAAAGTAGCCTGGTCCTTTTTCAGGGTATTTATTGTAATGGATGTGCTTATTGATTGTTGGTTCAGTTGGATAACTATATTCTCCATAAAGCCGCTTTAAATAATTTTGGACATACTTTGCGGTTAATTTCATTCCATTCAATTCCAGCTTTTCATAGTTTTGACGTGCTGAATCGAGACGCTTGATGATTAGCTCTATATGTGCCTTTGGTAGTTCGTATCCAGTATTATTTTTCAGTCTCATAATATCAATCTCCTTATGGTTCTTTAAAATTATTATAAAATATAATTTATTAAAAGTAAATATATTTTATGATACTAAAAATAATTTTATTTGTAAGCTAAAAAAGACATAAATTGACTTTATTTATAATCATATTGTATGATTATCCTAACAGAAAATTTTTGACAGGAGGAGGTGTTACAAACAATGACAAAAGATACCATTTATACGGAGCTGGCTCCAAGAGGATGGCACATTATTTTCTTTTACAAAGGAAAATATGGAAATTACGAACTGTACCACGGAAGGTACCGAAAGTCGGTTCATAAGTATTTTCAACACGGCAAAAGTTTATCACGTTTACGAAATAGCAAGGATTGGCGGAGGTATCGATTTGTGCGCCGGCTTTTGGAAGGACGGCTTGGAAAAGAAGTGAAAAAGATATGGAGGGCAGAACATTATGACAGATGAAATTATGAAAGTGTTTGTGGAGCAGCTTATTGAGTGTATGGAAGGAATTACAGAAGCTTTGCGGTTGGTTTTACAGGAATATCACGTCAACATAGCAGAACGTGAATTTGAAGAACGATACGGAAATACAAAGGTAACTCTGGAAGAAATAAAAGAATTGTTTGTTAAATGCAGAGAAGATGGAAAGGAAGATAAAGTCCGGGAACTGTTGATGTTATTTCATGTGGAAAGGCTATCTGATTTAGAGGAAAGAGATTATGCAGATGTCTATAGTATAGCTAAAGATTTATGACGGAAAGGGGAAATGTGTTATGGCAGGCAAGAATAGAATTATTATTTCATGCAGAATGGCATTTTTGAATTGTTGGAAACCGAGTTCGCTTTATGGAGGGCAAAAATATTCCATGGTAGCGTTGATTCCCAAAGAAGATGTCGAGACTGTAAATAAAATTCACAACGTAATTGAATATGTGAAAGACAAATATGTTGATAAATGGGGTGGAAGTGTTCCGGAAAATTTAAAAATCCCTCTTCATGATGGGGATATAGAGAAATCCGGCAATATAACTTTTAAGAATTGTTATTATTTAAATGCTAAGAGCAAGGAAGCACCGCAGATTGTTGATCAGAATGTAAAACCTATTGTGAATCATGGAGAATTGTATTCTGGATGTTATGGCAATGTGAGTATGATATTTTACGCATATAATCATTGCGGAAATAAAGGTATCGGTGTTTGGCTCGGCAATATACAGAAGGTACGGGATGGTGCTCCGCTATGTGGAAGAATTCATGCTTCGTCGGAGTTCAAACCGGTGCAGCCGGATGATTACCTGCAGTAAGGAGGCTATATGGGGAAATTGTATATAGAATTGTATTGCTATGAAGAAGATAAGGACAACGAGATTATGTTATTGGCATTTGCCAAAGACGAACAAGCTCCCGAAATTATTGACTGTTTTCATCACAATACGTTGTCACAGGAATTTTGCCATGACATAATGAATGAAGATTTCAATGTATATATGATGGAACCGGAGAAAAAGATTCAGAGTCTGTGCCGATTGTTAAAAAAAGACGAGATTCGTGCCCGGTGTATTGATATGTATCAGCGTCTTCTGTGGATGAACGTAGCGGGCGGAATGGAAGGACTGGCAGCTCTTTTAGGCGAACAACAGATGATGAGACAGTGGCAGATAAAAGAATTGAATAAATTTACTCAGGATAATTTGTTAGGAAACCGGAGGCTGCCTGATGACAATAAGTATTTATGGGAAAAAGTTAAGGAACATCTGGCATGGAAGGTCAGGATGCTAAGGCGATTTGAGTGTATCACAGATGAGTGGAAGTTAAAGTTTCCGTATGAAAATATTTCTTATGGAAAAGCAGGTCATAAAATATTGTCATGGGAACATGGATATGGCATGAATGCATCGGCGGATTATGACAATTCTGACAGGAAAAAGGTATGGTACAGCAAGACGGAGACAGAGACGCCGGATCAAGCTATGTCGTATATCAAAGAGGGGTGGCAATTGTTTAATCAGCTGCAGAACGATTCGGAATTAATAGATGCGGAGATCGAACGCAGAATATCAAAGTACGGAGTAGTCGGAGCATATCAGGGATTGTTGAATTTACCTCAATATCTTTACAAAGCGCTGAAGAGTAATGGCAGACATATATGTGGAAAGTCTTTGGTACTGATTGATTATAGTAATATAACAACGGATTTTTTGTGGTGGTCTGCCGGAAAGCGGTGGAAAAAAATGGCATCTGATGACCGGATGTTTATGTTTGGAGATGGGGCGGCTGGCTGTATTAAGTATGCCCAGGCAGGATTGCGGTTGTCTGAATTGCAAATGCGTGACAGGGCGGTATTGTGGAAATCGTATAGGCCAGGACTGACAAGTTGTTTGGAAACTATAGTACGGGCGGTGTGGCAGGTATGTTGTACCCACAAAGAGGTGCGAGCCGGAAACATTATTATGATGTGGCGGTATAACAGTCTGATAATAAAAATGGGAAATAGACGAGCTCTGTTTTTTTTAGGGGCAAGGCTAATTATGGAAAATCAAAAATGGATATTTGTTATGCGAATATTGGATGGGGCAGGGAAAAGCAGAGAAGTACAGTGTAGCATGAGCGAATTAGTAAAAATAGTGGCAGATGCGTGGCTGGAGGATATAGTAACGCATAAAGCTGAAATTTTAAGCTCGCTTGAACCGGAAATCATTTGTACATCCAAAAATGGAATTCTGTTTATGGTGGATCGAGAATCGTTTTTTACGGATGATAATGTGTTAAAAGGCTTTTTACACGTTGATGGTAGTTATGTTTTACCCGATATTACAAGGAGGAATGTGGGATGATCTACGATAAAGAAAGCTGGCTGGAAGAGCTAAACAGAGATTCAAAAGGGAATATTTTATGTACAATGCCTAATATAGCGGCAATTGTTAAAAATGATGAGAATCTGGGAGGCTTAATGTTTAATGAAATGCGAGGGGAGATTGATATTATTGGAGAAGTACCGTGGACCAGAGGGGCGGGAAGGGGGTGGAGGCATACAGATCTTGTCTGCTTTGAGATGTATTTGGAACAGACATATAATTTATATGCTCCAACAAAATGCAAGGATGCTTTGTATGCGGTTTTGAGTTCTGAGAGAAGGTATCATCCCATTCAAAATTATCTAAACTCTTTAAATTGGGATGGCATAGAGAGACTGGATAATTTATTGATTGATTATCTGGGGGCAGAGAATACCGAATATGTGAAAGCAGTTACTAGAAAAACATTTACAGCTGCGGTTTGCAGAATATACGAACCGGGAACAAAATGTGATACCATTCTGGTTTTGTGCGGAGAACAAGGTATTGGCAAAAGCACGCTGTTTTCAAAAATGGGAATGGGGTGGCATTCAGATTCTATGACTATAGCGGATATGAAAGATAAAACAGCTGCAGAAAAATTGCAGGGAATATGGATTATGGAATTGAGTGAATTGGCAGGTCTTCGGAAAGTGGATGTGGAGACGGTAAAATCATTTCTGTCCAGAGCAGATGATCAATACAGAATACCTTATGGAGCTTATGTTGAAGCACATCCGCGCAGGAGTATATTAGTGGGAACGACAAATACGATGGATGGTTTTTTACGTGATATTACAGGAAACCGGAGATTTTGGCCTGTATTTGTGAGTGGAAATGGCTCAAAATCTGTTTGGAAGCTCAAGGATGATGAAATTGCCCAATTATGGGCAGAGGCTTGTGTACGGTATAGAGAAGGAGAAGTTTTATACCTGGCAGGGGAGATTCAGGAGGCCGCTGGCGAACAGCAGAGGCTGGCAATGGAATGTGATCCGAGACTGGGCCTGGTTGGTGAATACTTGGAGAAGAACACAAAGCAAAGGATATGTCTTATGGAATTATGGTGTGACTGTCTTGGTAAGGACCGGCAGGACATGAAACGCAGGGATGCATTTGAGCTGGAAGGAATATTGCGGCAACTTGGGGGATGGGAAATGTACTCCGGTAATACGACCGGAAAAATGAGAATTCCGGGATATGGGGTGCAAAAAACATTTGTTAAAATAAACAGAGGAGGATGTCATGAAAAGCAGAATTCTGTATCGGGATGAATTTATTCGGTTGAATGAAAAGGAGCAATCAAAATATAACCTTGCACAAAGTGAATTAACATATGGACATTCGGGAAAGGAATTCTTGCTGCAAGATAAAAAAGTGGCAGAAAGACTTCAGGAAATGTCAAGTGGAATATACAGGGATGCTATGGGAAATGCCAGATGTTTTCACAAGAAGAAAATTGTCAGGTTGTACAAAGTAGCAAATTGTTTAAAGGGAAATGTTTTGATTTTATATTCTTGTATGAATGAAGTGAAATTGATTCGTGCATATTTTCCAGAGGCAAAGATTTTGAGTACATTATCGGATTATAAATTATGGAATAGTGGGAGCATTGAAATTGGTTTGCTTAGACCGGGACCAGGGAGTATGTGCAGACTATATCCAGGAGGAAATCAACTGATTTGCTTCTCGATTCCGGGAGATATATCCTTGTATTTAAAGGTGCTTACACATATGAGTGCACCTAATGGAGTGCTGTTTGTAAGACGTTTGATTGTTCAGGATACATGGGAAGAAGTACTATATCAAAGAGTGAAGTAAAAAGATTGGAGGGAATGACATGATAAATGCGAGAGTGGAAAATCTTTTGACAGAACAGATGATAACAAAAGCAATGCGACATATAGAGCAGAAAAAAGGGGGTCCTGGTTCTGACGGAATACTTTGGTATGAGTTGTCGGATTATTGGAAAAAACATGGCAATGCTATTAAAAAAGATATTTGTAATGGATGTTATAAGCCATTGCCTGGCAAGAAGATATTACTTAGAAAGCCGGGAAAGAAGGAAAGAAGAGTGTTGGAAATTCCCTGTATGATTGACAGAATGATTTTATATGCCATCCATAGCGTTTTAGCACCTTATTATAATCCTTTGTTTAGCAATAATAGCTATGGCTTTCGCAGGGGAAGGGGATGTAGCGAAGCTTTGGATGCGTGCATGAAAAAGATTAATTCCGGGTTTGAATATGTGATTGATTTGGATATTAAATGTTTTTTTGATGAAGTAGACCACTCAGTGTTGTTGCGAACCTTACAGCAAAATATACAAGATCCACGTTTTTTAAAGCTGATTGAAGGGTATATTAAATTGAAAGTCTGGTATGGAAATCATACATATATTAAGCACATAGGTATATCGCAAGGAAGTGCATTAAGCCCTTTGCTGGCAAATGTATATATGGATGCTTTGGATCGCTATATTGAAAAATCAGGTGTCCCTTTTGTTCGTTATGCAGATGATGTTGTGATATTTTGTGCGAGTTATGACGAAGCTAAAAGATTATTAAATAAAGTTAAAGTATATCTGAAAGAAGCGTTGCATTTGCGTTTAAATAGTGAAAAAACCCAAATTGTGAGTCCGGAGGAACTTGTTTATTTAGGATATGGGTTTAAAAAGAAGGTAAATCAATATGAATTTGTGATTAGTGATAAAAGGAAGCAAAAAATAAAGAGGAATATGGAAGTTCTGATTTCAAAAAAAGGGCAGAATCTACATGAGAAACTTGATCGGATAGGAATGTTTAATAGGGGCTGGTTAAATTATTATAAGAAAGTAAATTCAGAGGATTTGAAAGCTTTGGTGTTAGTATATAAATAGTACAAATCAAAATGAGTTATCCCCCAACCTATGT
>CAJUAU010000014.1 GCA_910584645.1 uncultured Eubacterium sp. | reverse complement strand
TCTTACCAAAAAGGAGCCATATATTTCCAAAAACACAAATTTATTTACACAACCAACTGCTGAGGACATTGCAAGGGCGTCAGCAGTTGAAAAATCAGGAGTTCTGCTTGGTAGTGACCTTAATATTCTTCGTCCATTTGACTTTATTAACCCATTGTTTCTGGCACTTGCTATTTCAAGCGGTTATACACAAAAAGAACTGGCAAAAAAGGCTCAGGGAAAATCGGTTGTTCATATACACAATTCAGATATTCAAGAGGCATCTGTTTCGTATCCGTTAAGAGCTGAGCAAGACCGGATTGTTACTGTTTTCCGCAGCCTTGACCACCTCATTACCCTTCATCAGCGTAAGCTTGATAAGTTGGATTCTATAAAAAAGTCATATCTTTCAGAAATGTTTCCACAAGAAGGTGAAAAAAAACCGAAACGAAGATTTAAAGGTTTTACTGATGATTGGGAAAAGCGTAAAATATCTGAATTGTTCAAAGTAACTAGGGGATATGTACTCGCTGCGACATCGACAAGGGCAAATAAAGTGGATGCGATGCCTTACCCTGTGTACTCATCACAAACAAAAGACAATGGTTTAATGGGATATTATAGTGATTACCTTTATGAGAATGCAATTACTTGGACAACTGACGGAGCCAATGCTGGAACGGTCAATTATAGGGAGGGGAAGTTCTATTGTACCAATGTTTGCGGTGTTTTGCTGTCAAATGAAGTGAAGGCAAACCAAATGATTGCGGAGGTATTAAACATTGTTGCCAAGGGATATGTTTCTTATGTAGGCAATCCTAAACTAATGAATAATGTTATGGCAGACATTGAGATACGGCTTCCCTCCCAAGTGGAAGAAAGAGAAAGATTATCGTGCTTCTTTGCAAGCCTCGACCACCTGATCACCCTTCATCAGCGTAAGTTGCAAAAGCTAAAAAACATTAAGCAGGCATATCTAAATGAAATGTTTTGTAGATAATAGAAAAGGGCAGTATTCTGGAGAATTATTTAATGTTGTTATAGGACCTGTAGCAAATGATTAGACAATTTTAACGGTCAATGACTATATTTCAGGTGCAATTTCTGAAGAAACTGCCCTCATTTTGTTAGAACCAAGTAAATTGACAGATCAGTATGCTTTTCTCACTTATGCAGGCTTGCAAACATTGAGATTTAAGGAGGCGATATTAAATGTTGGATAAAAGATTAAAAGAACATATGCGATATTATATCAATGCTGAAGTTGCCACTTTAATTGCTGAAAGCCGAAAAATTTCTTCCATGGATGGGCTGCGTGTTCTTCTTGACTCAAAAACATATAGAATGTAGGGGAATGACGGCGGGCGAAGTCTTGAAAGAGTGGGACAGCCATAGCATCACACAAAAAATTTACGACTGTTATTGGCAATATCATACGGAACGAATTGAAAATGCATTTATAGATATTGATAGTTTACTTGCGAGTGGCAAACATGCATGGTAAATGAAATTATGCTGCGTACAGCAGATAGGAGGCATGAATGAGTAATACAGTGAAAAGTGCATCAGAAAAAGCATATCAGGATAATTTTGTCAGGGAACTGGAGAAGTATAAATGGAAAGCGCCGGAAGAGCTGAACGGAAATACTCATTCGGTCACGGTGGATGATCTCATTACCTTTTGGAGAAAAGAATTAAACCGTATCAATGCGGACCAATTAGAAGGCGTAGAATTGACGGATCATGAGTTTCAGCAGGTAATGGCAAAAGTAAATCAGATTCATAATAGTTATGAGGCTGCCAAGATTCTTTCAGCGGAAAATTCGGTGGGAAAGATAGATGGCATCTACCGGGATGATAATCCAAAGGTAACAAGAAAGCAGATCACACTTACCATATTTCGTAAAGCAGAGGTACGGGGCGGCGACTCCAGTTATAGGATTGCCAGAGAGGTAAGGACCTCAAAGGATAACCGATTTGACATTGTGCTTTTGATCAATGGCCTGCCACTCATAAATATTGAGCAAAAGCGTGTAGATAAAGACCTGAATGAAGCCTATTTTCAATTTAAAAGATATTACAGGGATGGTGAATACTGCGATAATTTTATGGCATTTTCACAGATGATGATCATTACTACGGAGATTGAAACAAGATATTTCGCAACGCCGAAGTCCATCGGGGAATTTAACCCTGCCTTTGTTTTTCACTGGGCAGACGAGAAAAATAAGCCCATAAATGATTACAAAGAAATTGTACAATCCTTTCTGATGATTCCCATGGCGCATCAGATGGTAGGCGATTATCTTGTGATCGATGAAGCAGAGAGGGAAGAAGATAGGCGGCATCTGTTACTTCGTCCGTATCAGGTATATGCTTTAAGGGCGATTGAAAAGGCGGCCATGGGATATGACAATGAGGAACGTATTCCTCATGGCGGTTTTGTGTGGCATACGACAGGTTCCGGTAAAACCATTACCAGTTTTAAAACGGCATTATTTCTTTCTACACGTGCAGGGTTTGATAAGGTTATTTTTTTGGTTGACAGAAAAGAATTAGATAGTAATACCAGTAAAAAGTTTAAGGAATATTCAAAATATGAGCCGGTAGATGTAGATGATACACCGTACACATATGATCTTATGAAACGGTTGGAAAGCAAAGCAGGTTCCATAATTGTTACAACGACACACAAATTAAGTGCTTTGGTAAAACACTATCAGGAGCAAAAGGATTTTCAGGCTGCAAATAAGAAGATCATATTTATTATTGACGAGGCCCATCGTACCACGATGGGAGAAATGATGCAGAACATCAAGAGTTATTTTAAAAAAAATAGTCTGTTTTTTGGTTTTACAGGGACTCCCCTGTTTGATGAAAATTGTGTGAAAGGACGGATCAACGAGTATAATCAATTAATTAGGACGACAGAAGGGTTATTTGGGCCCAAGCTGCATGAATATACCATTGATTCAGCGATTGCAGATGGAAACGTCCTTGGTTTTTATGTGGATTATATTAATACTGGGGAATTTGAAAGTTATGATAAACTTAAGGAACAATTAATAGAAGCCAAAGCAATAGAGAATCCAGAGATGGCGCAAAGAGATATTGAAAGAGAGGTAATGAAACTAAGTGAATTAGAAATAGAAAAAGAAACCGTCAAAAGGGGGATTTTTCAATATCAAGATGAAACCCATATTCCCAAAGTGGTAAGTGAAATTCTTGACAATTGGGAGGTGCAGTCGCAGGACAGATATTTTAATGCTATTTTAACTGTTAAATTTAAGACAAGAGTAATTGCGTATTACCATGAATTCAAGAAGCAGATAAAAAGTAGAGGAATGCAGTTTAATATTGCGATGACATTCAGTATGGGAAATGAAAATGGTGATGATTCTGAGGATCATATGCAGGTAGTGCCGGACGAAATATTAGAGGAAATGCTTGAGGATTACAGGGCATTTACAAATCTGTCTTTAAGTGTTGAGGACATCAAATCCGGAAGAAAGAATGATTACTTTGAAGATTTGATCGAAAGAACAAAGCGTGGCGGCAGTGGCATAAATAAAAAGAATATAGATTTAGTGATTGTCGCCGACCAGTTGCTGACGGGATATGACTCCAAGAGATTGAACACTCTGTATGTGGACAGAATGTTGGAACTACAAAATTTAATTCAAGCGTATTCCCGCACAAACCGACTGTTTGGAAAAGAAAAGGAATTTGGGACTATCATCAACTTTCAATATCCTGCCATGACAAAGGAATGCGTTGAAGCTGCACTAAAATTATATGGAAGTGGTGGTAAAAGTTCAAAAGTATTGGTTGATACATATTCCATTGCGGCGGAAAAATTTAAGAATTTGATAATAGAAATGGTGAAGATACTACCGGAACCATCGATATGGAAAGAATTTGAGAACGATCTGAAGAAAAAACGGGCATTTGATAAGGCGTATATGGCAGCTGTGGTGCAATGGAATCGTTTACAACAGTATTATGAATATGCCTGGAGTGATGATGCTTTTGGGATAGATGAGCATACATGGAGAAAATATGTAGGTGCATTTAAGAACTTGAACCCAGCAGGAGATGAATCAGATCCGGGAACGGTAATTGTCAGACCTTTGGGAAAAACTAAATTGATAGACGCCGAAGTGATAAACGCAGATTATATTTTAAAATTAATTGGCAATAAGGCTTACACCGTTGGAGAAGTTCAATGTGTGGATGATGAAACATTAAGGATCATATATGAGCAGATCCAGGAAGTCAGCGATATGGGGGACAGTGTAAAGGCTGACCTGTTAAAGTGTTTTGTGGATGAGGAATTGCTGCAGGGAAAAGTATCGTCCTCTACTTCCTTTGATGCGGCGTTTGAACAATGGTGTGGCGGGAAAGCGAGGGAATTAGTTGAGCGGCTGGCAGAAAAATGGGGATTGGATAAAGAACTGCTGGCTAAAACTGTTGAAGCATATGATATGTCTCAGCCCGAAAAGATACCATATATGGAAGATCTTATAAAGTCATTGGATTATGAACATGCGGCAGAAAAAGCGGCGAATGTGCTGGCGCATAATATGGAATTAAGAGGTAAACTTCCAAAAGAGATTAAAGAAATAAAAAGCAAATATAAATAAAGAGAATCCGTATATTCTTTGGGTGTTCGTTACCAGGGTTATGCTGATAACATAAGGAGATCGGCGTAGGCTGCTCAGAGGTTAAGGGGGGGATTGGAAGGGTGAGAGGCCCCTCCTCCCCCCACATCTGTTCCTACACTTTGTTCTTTCCCACTTCCCCGGCGATTTCCATCAAATGTTTGATCAATTCGATGGCATCCGGGGTAAATTTTTCTATTGTGGAAGTCAGTTCCTGATCATATCTGTTTATTTCCCGTCCAAACAGAATATAGTCTGCTGTAACGTTCAGAGCCTGGCACAGTTTAACCAGTGTCTGGGCAGAAAAGCCCTTGTCCTTCATTTCTATCTCGTAAAGAAATTTTGAAGAAATTCCTGTTCTGTTTGATAATAGTTCCCGTGTAAGTCCTTTATTTTTTCTCAGATCATAAATTCTTTTTCCCATCCCTAGTTTTTCTGTGTGCTTCATAACATTCCTCCGTTCACAGTAAATCATCTATTTCTATAGTATAACATGCGCTGTGCGCAGAAATTGTCGAAAAAAGTCGAACAGAGGAAAAACAATTAAAAGTGTTAGATTTGCATTTTTTTGTCCAATGTGGTATCCTATGCTTTGAGCGGTATTCAAAGGAAACTGCATCAGATGATTATGTGTTGTCACTGTATTCTGAGATGGAAGGTGATAGCATGCAGATAGGTATAATTGGAGCAGGAAAAGTAGGGTGTTCCATGGGCAGATATATGCGGGAACATGGACTCTTTTTGGTGGGATATTACAGCAGAAGTATCGAGAGCTCGGAAGAAGCCGGGACTTTTACGGATACGAAAGTATTTGAAGATTTAGAAAGCATCATAATGGCATGTGATATGCTCTGTATTGCCACACCGGATGACGCCATCGCGGAGGTGTGGGCAGAGGTACAAAGGATAGCAGAGGAATATCCGGAGACATGCTCTTTGGAACACAAGGTACTATGCCATTTCAGTGGCTCATTATCATCTGACGTATTTTCTGGGATTGACAGTATGGGAGCTTCCGGCTGTTCGATTCATCCAATGTCCGCATTCAGCGACAGATTTACATCATATTATAAATTAAAAGACGTGATCTTTACCATGGAAGGCCAGCATGAGGCATGCCGTGTTTTGACTGAGGTTTTTTCACTTTTGGGAAATAAGGTTCTTCGGATCAAGCCAGAGAAGAAGATCTTATATCATTGTGCCGCCTCTCTTGTAAGCAATTTTATGATCGGTCTCTATCAGATGGGACTGGATCTGCTGGAGGATTGTGGAATCAGCAAAGAAGAGGGTGAGGAGCTTTTTCAGCCTCTGGTGAAAAAAAATGTGCAGCAGATGTTGTGGGACGGGGCGGCGGAGGCGCTGACTGGTCCGATCGAACGTGGAGATGCGGGGACTGTTCAAAAACATCTGTCTGTGCTTGGGGAGGCGGATGCACAGATTTACCGGCTGCTGGGGCAGAAAGTGCTGGCGGTGGCAGAAGAAAAAAATCCTGGAAGGGATTATGAGAGCATAAAAAATATAATAATAGGGAGCACACAGGACAAGGTGTGACTCGATGGAGGCAATAAGCATGAAAAATACTGTAATGACATTTCAGAAGGCAAAGGAAGAGGGGGATAAGCTGACGATGCTCACCGCCTATGATTATTCCACGGCAAAGCTGTTTGACGAGGTAGGAGTAAATAGTATTCTGGTGGGGGATTCCCTGGGAAATGTGATCTTAGGTTATGAAGATACCATCAGTGTGACGATGGAGGATATGATCCATCACGGGGCTGCGGTGGCGAGGGGAGCGAAGGAAGCTCTTGTTATCATTGATATGCCATTTATGTCCTATCAGACTTCTGTGTATGATGCCTTGGTGAATGCCGGGCGGCTGATGAAAGAAGGACGGGCGGATGCTGTAAAACTGGAAGGTGGAGTAGAGGTGTGTCCCCAGATCAAAGCTATTGTAGAGGCGGGGATTCCGGTCTGTGCCCATATCGGCCTGACACCGCAGTCCATCAATGCCTTTGGCGGATTTAAAGTTCAGGGAAAAAGTGAGGCGGCAGCGAGAAAACTTTTGGAAGATGCCAGGGCGGTGGAGGAAGCGGGGGCCTTTGCCGTGGTGATCGAGGGGATACCGAGGAAGCTGGCGGATATGATCACGGAACAGATCAAGATTCCAACTATCGGCATCGGTGCAGGAAATGGTTGTGATGGACAGGTACTTGTCTATCAGGACATGCTGGGAATGTTTTCTGATTTCACACCAAAGTTTGTGAAGCGGTTTGCCAATATTGGCGAAGTGATGAAGACTGCGGTGAAACAGTATATCGAAGAAGTGCAGAGCGGGGTGTTTCCGGCGGCAGAGCATGAGTACACAGTAGATGATAGTGTGATCGAGAAATTGTATTAATGGAAGGGGAAATAAAAATGCAGATTGCAGAGACGATAAAGGATGTCAGAGAACAGGTAAAAGTGTGGAAAAGAGAAGGATTGTCTGTGGGGCTGGTACCTACCATGGGATATCTTCACGAGGGGCATAAGAGCCTGATCGATAAGGCGGTGGAGGAAAATGACCGGGTGGTGGTCAGTGTATTTGTAAATCCCATCCAGTTTGGTCCCAGCGAAGATCTGGCGAGCTATCCCAGAGACCTGGAACGGGATGGAAAAATCTGTGAAGAGGCAGGAGCAGATTTGGTTTTTCATCCGGCAGATGGAGAAATGTATTTTGAGGATTTTTGTACCTTTGTGGATATGGACGACCTTACCAAAGGGCTTTGTGGCAAGTCCAGGCCTACCCACTTCCGGGGTGTGTGTACGGTGGTGTCAAAGCTGTTCCATATCGTAGCGCCGGACCGGGCATATTTTGGCCAGAAGGACGCCCAGCAACTGGCTGTGGTCCGCCGGATGGTAAGAGATCTGAATTTTGATCTGGAGATCGTGGGCTGTCCTATCGTGAGAGAGGCGGATGGACTGGCAAAGAGCTCCCGTAATACTTATTTAAATGAAGAGGAAAGAAAGGCGGCTGTAATTCTTCACAGGGCTTTATCCGAGGGTGAAAGGCTTCTGCAGGCTGGTGAGAAGAGTGCAGAGAAGATTGTGGCGGCGATCCGGAACACCATAGAGGGTGAGGCGCTGGCAAGGATCGACTATGTCGAGGTGGTAGACTGGGATACGTTGAAACCCGTGGATCAGATCCAGGGAGAGGTTCTGGCAGCAGTGGCTGTCTATATTGGAAAGACAAGACTTATCGATAATTTTATTGCCGGTTTTTAGGAGAGACAACGGATGGATGATATACGATTTGATCTGGTTACAGAGGAATTAAATCCCACCTTTTTATTTGGGGTAAAAATTGACCGCAAAGAGAGTGAACATAATTACCACAGCCATGATTTTCCTGAGATTGGAGTTATTTTGGAGGGTGAGGGGATTTATCATCTGGATGATGAGTACATACCGGTACAGACCGGGGATGTACTCATCTTTAATCCGGGAACAAGACATGAGAGTATCATTGGTGACAGTGAAAAGGGACGGGTGGAGTTTTTTTTCGGCTTTACCGATGTAAGTTTCTGTGGTATGAAGCCAAACCATATAGAGCTGAGGGATGGTGGAAATGTTCTGCATACGAAGGGAAAGACCCAGAGGAGGATCTTCCGCATCTGTGAAGAGATGGTGAAAGAAAATCAGGCAAAAATGCCAGGGCGTTATTTTATGCTCAAATCATTTCTTGTACAGCTGCTATTAAACGTTGTCAGAGAAGAGACTGGACAGGTGGAACTGTCAGAGAGAAAGGAATTTGACTATGCGGGAAAGAAAGATACCGCAGAAAAGATTGCCGATTATCTTGAAGAGCATTATGCGGATAAGATCACACTGGACCATATCGCTGAAAATATGTATCTCAGCCCCTTTTATATCTCCAAGATCTTCAAATCAGAGATGGGAGAGTCTCCCATCCATTATCTGATCCGTGTAAGAATGGAGAAGGCGAAGGCTCTCCTGGAATCAGGAGCTTCCCTGTCTATAGGAGAGATCGCCGAAAAAGTCGGTTATGAAGACGCCTATCATTTCAGTAAACTCTTTAAAAAGACTTATGGCGTCTCTCCTTCCAAGATGAGAAAAAGTTTAGGCAGGTTCTGAGAAAAATCATTTATAATATATATTTTTCTACATTTCCCTTTAACGTATTTGAGCTGGTAAGAAGCTCTTCTGTAGTGGAACAGCAGGTATCCGTCATAGTTACATTTTCTTCGCCAAGCCTTACAGAGACCAGAAGTTCCGATTCGATCTGCTGGGTATGATCCAGCAGGGAGTCGAGAATGTTGGTGATCTGTTCCATCTCCTCTGTCATTTTGCGGTTATCGCTCAGAGAGGCAAGAAGGGTTTCCCTTGTGGAGTCCGCAATCTCAATTCCCTCCCTGACATAGGAATTGTTATCGTTGATGATCTGGGCGATCTCAAGGTTTGCCCTCATGGTATCTTCACTGAGCTTGCTGATCTCACCAGCAACTACGGCAAATCCTTTTCCGGCTTCGCCTGCCCGCGCCGCCTCAATGGAGGCATTCAGCGACAGCATCTGGGTCTGGGAAGAAATACTTTCTATTTTACTTACAAATTCGGAGATGGACTCAGAGCTTGTCTGGATCTGTCCTATGCTTTCCGTCAGTTTTTTCATTCCGTTGCTTCCGATATCATTCAGTGCTTCGCTGTTGCCGGCAATTGCCTCATTGGTATGAATAATCTGTTCATGGATCTGCGTCATGTCCTGGCGGAACCGGTCGAATTCCTGTCTGAGTTCTCCCATGGAGCGGGTTTGTTCTGAACTGTTACCGGCAATTTCTTCTGCCACCGCGGCGATTTGTCCAGATGAAGTATTCAGATCTGCGGAGACGGTATTGATGTCTCCAATTATATTTCTAAATTTCTCAATGATCTGGTTGATGGCAGACTGAATCTCTACAAAATCCCCCCGATAGGTGATTTCACTTTTAGCGCTGAGATCGTTGTCAGATACCTGGGACAGGATCTGGCATATATCCTGAATATAACTCTGCAGGGTTGAGGCCATGGTGTCAAGGGCATCCTGTAGTTCTTTGATATCCTGGATGTTTGTATCCTCTGTAAAACGGACATCCAGCTGGCAGTCGGAAAGTGCCAGAATCTTTTCCTTAATCCGTTCAAAAGGCTGAAAACCGTCTGTTATCACTTTGATGATCAGCTTTTTGAAACCAAAGATGTAGAGGAACAGAATTAATAAATAGACAAAGATCAGCAGGGCAAATTGAATCAGGATGGTTCTTGTTCCAGTGCTTACATAGAGCTGATAGGAAATATCTTCCAATGGCACAGCTGTCGTAAAATAATAACGGAGTCCTGAGGTGCGGATCAGAGAACTTTTATTTTCCCGGACAGAACCAAAGGGGGTGTCTGCTGCTTTTACAGAATTTTTATCTGTCATAGCGTATTTTTCCATGGGGCATGTGACCACTGTGCCCTCAGAAGAGATCAGGCTGACCATCTGAAGATCGGTACAAAAGCTGTTTATAGCTTCCTGAAGGGTAGTCAGGGTGATGTCAATGGCGATGACGGCATCAGTACCAGCGATTGGTTTGGATATGGTGATACAAAGTTCGCCGTAGGTAGCATCTACATAGGGCTCGGATACAAAAAGCCCATTATTTTTCGTGGCGCCGGAATACCAGTCGCGTTCTGCCACCACATAATCATCTTCCGGGATCCAGTTGTCGCTGCAGATCATTTTTGTTTTAAAGGAAGGGGCTCCGATGTATGCGCTCAGAAGATCTTTGTACTTCTTTGCGGCGGCTTCCAGGTATTTTTGTGTTGCGTCATAATCATTCATGATGTCTGTGTCATAGCTGATATAAGACATGAAAGAATCCAGGATACTGATTCTTTCATTAAACCAGCTTTCTACATTATGGTGGCTCTGGGATTTCAGCATTGCATTCTTATCCTGAAAGGAAGTGATTTCAAGCCAGCCTACCAGGACCAGTGCCAGCGTTAGAATGGATATGATACTGATTCTAAGGTACTTCACAATTTCTTTTTGAAATTTTTCACTGTAGCTCTGCATTTGCTTTCTCCTCCAAATTATCATAATTACGAACATTGTATCATAGAAATCCTTTGCAGAGCAACTATATTATTGTGATTTTTTGTTGAAAAATGGACTTAAGTATAATAATATAAAAACAGCAAAGAATGGGGCCTGGCAGCGCCTGGCTCAGGACGGGGGGATGACATGAAGAAGATAGTGATCGTTGAGGACGATCCGGTGATCAGCAGTCAGCTGGCTGACTTTCTTATGAATAATGGATATGACTGCAGTATTGTGACGGATTATGTGGATTGTGCAGAACAGATCCTTGCAGCGGAGGCAGACATGGTTCTTCTGGATTTGACGTTGCCGGGGGCGGACGGGACGGCGGTCCTAAAGAAAGTCAGACACAATTCAGAGGTTCCCGTTATCATCGTGACAAGTAAAAATACGGAGATGGACGAAGTGATCTGCATGAGCTATGGAGCGGATGATTTTATCGCAAAACCCTACAATCCGGCGATTCTTTTACTGCATATAGAGGCGGTATTTAAGCGGCTTGCCCACTCGTCCGAACAGACGGTGCTTACCTGTGGCAGCCTGCGCCTGGACAGGGAGAGAGGAATTCTTTATATCAGAGAGGAAGAGGTGGATCTGACGAAAAATGAGATGAAGATACTCGTATATCTGATGAAACATCAGGGAAAGATCGTAGCAAGAGATGAACTGATCAGTTATCTATGGGATACGGAAGAATTTGTGGATGATAATACCTTGACGGTGAATGTTAACCGTGTCCGGACGAAATTAAAGGAATATGGTGTGGAAGATCTGATCCGGACCAAGAGAGGGATCGGGTATGTGATGGGATGAGAGGAAGAGATTTTTTAAAAGAAAAGGCGGGGTGGATCATCATCTTGCTCATACAGATGTTATTGGTGGCACTTATCGGCACAGCGCTGGGAGTGCATGCCTTTTTTTGGGGGAGCACCGTATTCCTGGAGATGGTGGTCCTGACCGTGATGTGGGTATGTGAATACCAGAAGAAGAGTGCTTTTTATGGGGAATTATTCCATAACCTGGAAGAGCTGGATAAAAAGTATTTGATCACAGAGATGGTACGCAGGCCGGAGTTTCTGGAGGGACAGCTTTTTTATGATGCGTTGTATGATATCGATAAATCCATGAATGAGCGGGTGGGAGATATGGGGCGTCTGGTACGGGAGTTTAAGGATTATGTGGAGATGTGGATCCATGAGATCAAGATTCCCATCTCCGCCCTGTCTCTGATGAACTACAATGAAAAGATAGATATTGGAAGTTACCGCCTGCAGGTTGGGAAGATCTCCCAATATGTGGAGCAGATCCTGTATTATGTACGTGCGGACGCGCCCCGGAAAGATTACCTGATGAAAGAATGCCGGCTGGACCAGCTGATTAATGAGGTACTTCTGGAACACAAAGAAGAGCTGATCCATGGTCATTTTAAGATTGCCAAGGAGAATACGGAAGTAACCGTCGTATCCGATGCCAAGTGGATCAAATTTATGCTGGGCCAGATCATAAGTAATAGTGTGAAATATCAAAAACCATCGAAGCCTTATATTGGCTTTTCTGTGGAGGAGGATTCCGGTATTGTGAGACTTTCGGTGGAGGATCATGGGATCGGCGTCGCTGCCGGGGATATCCAGAGGGTTTTTGAAAAATCATTTACAGGAGAGAATGGGAGAAAGGTGACCGCCTCTACCGGTATGGGATTGTATATTTGCCGTAAGATGTGTGAAAAACTGGGACACCGGATCTGGCTGGAGTCGGAGGAAGGAAAATTTACAAAAATTACGATAGAGTTTGGCAGGGATGATTATTATTTATGAAATTATGCCACAAGGAAAAATATATAAAAAAGCTGGAAACCTGACAGATATTCCAGCTTTTGTTATATTCTATTCTTTTTCTGGCAGGAAACGTGCCAGTACCCGTGTCAGGACGTCCATATCAATCGGCTTGGAAGTATGGGCGTTCATCCCGTGATCCAGGCATTTTTTTACGTCTTCGGAAAAGGCATCCGCTGTCATCGCAATAATTGGCAGATCGGCATCGGAGCGGTCCAGGGTACGTATTTTTGCACTTGCTTCATATCCTGTCATGATCGGCATACGGATATCCATAAGTATCGCATCATAATAGCCTTCTTCAGAATTCTGGAACATCTCTACACAGATCTGGCCATTTTGCGCCCACTCCACTTCCATGCCTATGCTGGTAAGAAGTTCATTGGCGATTTCATAATTGAGGTCATTGTCTTCTGCCAGTAATATTTTAATACCATTAAAGTCTCTGTTCTTTTTTGTCTGTTCCTGCTGTTTGCCCTGGATCGGATCCATAAACTGCATCAGTCCGTGGTAAAGAGTGGATTTAAATAATGGTTTGCCAATGAATCCGCTGATTCCTGCGTCTTTGGCGTCCTCTTCAATATCACTCCAGTCGTAAGCAGATATAAGAAGGATGGGAATGTCGCTTCCAAAACGCTTACGCAGCTCTCTTGCTGTTTCTATACCGCTCATCCCCTCCATTTTCCAGTCCAGCAGAACGATCTGATAATCATTGTGTTTTCTTAAATGTTCTTCCACCATTTCGATGGCAGACTCACCATCAAGAGTCCAGTCACATGTAACAGACATTTCTTTTAGATTTGCTGCGGTATCTTTGCACAGCTGCTCATCGTCATCCACAAGAAGCATGTTCCAGGGGGGAAGGATCATATCTGCCTCTGAGACCGTAGCCCTTTCCAGGTCAAGGATGACATGGAATTCGGTTCCCTTTTGAAGTTCACTGTGGACTTCTATCGTTCCCTCCATGGCATCAATGATGTGTTTGTTGATTGCCATGCCAAGACCGGTTCCTTCTGTTTTGTGTACTCTCAGATTGTCTTCCCGCTCAAAGGCGTCAAACATTATTTCCTGGAATTCCGGTGTCATGCCGATACCACTATCTTTAATACGGAAGTTGACACGAACATAATTATCGCCCTTTGGTGATTCTTCCTGATCTACATAAATGTGGATCTCCCCGCCCTCTGGTGTGAACTTGAAGGCATTAGACATGAAGTTGATCAGCACCTGATTCAGCCGGACGCTGTCACAATATACATTTTCAGACAATATGTTGGAAATAAATATGTCAAATTTTTGATTCTTTGCTTTTACCTGGGGCTGTATCACACTTACGATGCTCTCCATCGCTTCACGCAGTGAGATCAGCTCTATGTTCAGTGTCATTTTTCCACTCTCAATCTTTGACATATCTAGGATATCATTGATCAGACCGAGCAGATGACGGCTGGACAATGTAATTTTTTTCAGACAGTTCAATAACTGTTCTTTGTTGTCGATATTCGCTGTGGCTATTGTGGTCATTCCCACAATGGCATTCATAGGTGTACGGATATCGTGGCTCATATTTGACAGGAACTCGCTCTTTGCCTGGTTAGCCTTGACGGCTTCATTTCGCGCCTGCTTCACCGCTATAAGCTGGTTTTTTGCCAGCTTATAAAATACTGTAAATACTATCATGAATATAATGTACATCAGGGATAATGCCATCAAAAAGGAAATCAGTCTTTGATCATCCAGGTCAAGTATAATATCATCCAGCGCGTCGTAGGACATAGCAGTTACCAGAAACCATTCCGAATAGGAAAGGGGAGTGCAGTACACACATTTTATACCCTCATTGGTGGAGATGATATCGGAGTATAAAACCCGGTTATTTATAGCATTCTGAAAATTTTTTATATAGTGGTCCACGCCCCGATCATCCGTATCCAGCACCATTTTATCCAGGCGTTCATAATAGTTATTCAATACCGCGGAACCGCTCTTTATGACAAAATCACCATTTCTTCTTATAATATGTGAATATGTCTCAGTATTCTGATCATCAAGGGAAAGTGTGTCACTTATAAATTTAATATCGATGCCGCCTACCAGTGCGATACTTTTTTTCCCGCCGTTCATCTCATACTCGCAGGGAACGCCCAGCAGTACAAGTTCTAATTCCGGGTCAGGGGTACTTGCAATGGCTATTTTTTTATCCCCATTTTTTAAGGAGGAAAAAAATGGTTCGGAGTCGGCGATGGTCACGTCATCGCCCAGGATCAGTTCAACGCTGCCGTCTTCAGCATAAAGTGCCAAAAAATTAAAATTTCTAGAAGCAGCGCCAGCTGCCATAGCTTCTATTAATTTGCTGCCTTTCAGGTCTCCGTCAGGGGGCGTCGCGTTGATCATGCCCTCCACCTGGGATAACTTGATGTCCATGGTTGTCTCAAAGTGTTTGGTGATCTCAGAGCTCATTCTTTCCATATAAAAATTTCCGATCTTGGCAGAGGTATCTCTGCTCTTATCTGCCATGCGGTTCATAAGAAAGATAAAAATGAATGCACTTAATATAAATACCAAAATGAAACTTCCAATAAGAAAGCGGGATGTTTTGTTTTTCATGTTGTTCACCTCATATATAGTTAAAGTACTTTGACCCTGGTATCATTATATAACAGAACATTAAAATCTACAAGACTTGAAAATATCGCATTTACTCAATTGATATTGTTTTTGTTAGTTGCTATAATAAATAAAGCTTAAATATTTTTGAAAGTCGCAAAGGAGGCTCGCAGCATGAATACAAAAATGGAACAGAACAGGGTTTTGATCGTGGAGGATGAGATCTCCATTGCAAAGATGATAGCGATGAATCTTAAAGTGGCGGGGTATGGGACGAAGATGTTTCATGATGGCAGGGAGGCGGCGGAGGCATTAGAAGAAGAGCACGCCTATGATATTGCCCTGCTGGATGTCATGCTGCCCGGAATGGATGGGTTTGATCTGTTTGAGATCGTCAGGACCTATGAGATACCGGTCATATTTCTGACGGCCAAAGACGATATTAACTCGAAGATACAGGGGCTGCAGGGCGGGGCAGAAGATTATATCGTAAAGCCCTTTGATATGCTGGAGCTTATGGTGCGGATGGAAAAGGTGCTGGAGAGAACGAAGAAACTTGGAGATGTCATCCGCATTTTGGATGTGGAGATCAATTTTCTGGAGCATTCCGTCAGAAAAAATGGCAAGGAGGTATTATTGAAGCCCATGGAGTTTGACCTGCTCTGTGTGCTGGCCCGGAATAAAAATATCGCCATATCCAGGGAAGAGCTGCTGCGGCGGGTGTGGGGAGTGGATTACCTCGGCGAGACGAGAACGGTGGATGTGCATATCGGGCAGCTCCGAAAAAAACTTTCCTTAAATGACAATATAAAAACTGTTTCAAAGATGGGTTACAGGCTGGAGGAATAGGTTATGAGATTAAAGACAAAGATCATTCTCATATGCTGTATCAGTATTTCGCTCTCATGCGCATTCTGCAGTGTGGCAGTTTATGGTCTGGTAAAAAGAATCTCTCTGGAGGCAGCGGAAGGACAGAGTTTTAAAAATGTGACGGAGGGGATCTCCCAATTGGAAGACCGTATCCATGAGATTAGTGGTGACATAGGATTTTCTCTGGATACAGAGGTGCTGCAATACATTCTCAAACAGCATAACGATGATCTGACGGTCTGCTTTTCCCTGGAGAAGGATGGGGAGGAGATCTATAATGAAACGGTGTTTGAACAGAAGGAGCTGAATGCTTTAGAGTATAGTTATATTTCTGATACTGATCTGAAGATGGCGCAGATGGAGTGGGAGCATCAACATTTTTTTGTTTATAACACACAAATAGGGGACAAGTGTACTCTATATAAACTGGAGGATATCACCTATGTGTGGGAGCGTATGAGACTGCTGGGATTCGGGCTGGTTGTTCTCACCTGTATTATTACCATGGCGGTCTGCCTGCTGCTTTTTATCGTGTTAAATAAGGTGCTTTTCCCCTTGCAGCAGTTAAATACCGGGGCAAAGCAGATCGCCAGGGGCCAGTACGATGAGAGGATTCAAGTGGAGAGAAAGGATGAGATCGGAGAATTAAGCGGGAACTTTAACCAGATGGCAGAGGCGGTGCAGTTCCGCATCGAAAAACTTAAGGAGGCAGAATGGAAGCGGACGTTATTTATGGGAAATCTAACGCATGAACTTAAGACGCCTATGACGGCGATCTCCGGGTATGCCAGAACGCTCCTGACAGTAAAGCTCCCGGAAGAGGATAAAGAGGAGGCGCTTTCTTATATTTATGAAGAAAGCTGCCGGCTGGAAAGGCTTTCACGAAAGATGATGGATCTGCTGCTGTTGGAGGAAAATGACAACATCCATTTGGAAGAGATAGCGGCAGGCATTTTATTTCATAGAGCGGCAGAGGCCTGCGGCCAGAGTCTGGCGCAGGATGGTATCCGTCTGGAATGTAAGGAAAAGGGTGAGGTTTTTCTGGTGGATGCCGACCTGTTTACCGAGGTGCTGATCAATCTGATCGACAATGCCAGAAAGGCGAGCCGGAGGGGAGACCGGATCCTGCTCTCTGCAGCAGGAAATACGATCTGTGTCAGGGATTTTGGAACCGGTATTCCAGAGGAGGAGAGGGAGAAGATCCTGGAACCATTTTACATGATCGACAAGTCAAGGAGCAGAAAAAGCGGCGGTGCCGGACTTGGACTAGCCATCACGGCGATGATACTAAAAAGGCACAACTGCAGCATCCGGATCGAGAGCGAAATGGGACAGGGGACCCGGATGATTTTACAATTTGTTTAAAAAACGATGAATACTTGGTGAATGCGTCCATGTTAGAATGATTTCAACATGGACGTTCGTTTTGACAGGAGGGAACAGGCATGAAAAAAAAATGCATGGCGCTGATGTTATCCGGAATGATGGTTTTTACGCTGGCTGGATGTGCCAGCAATCCGGAGAAATCTGTGGTCAAAGAAAAGAATATGGATAAAATGCTGCAGGAGGCCCAAAAAACAGATGATACAAATACTTTTGATCAGATCAGGGAAGAGGTGAAAAAGTATGAGACCTACAAGACCCGTATCGAGGATAAGAAATTAAAGGTTGTTGTTGATGTGGATGCGAAAGTAGAGGTGCCAGAGGTAGAAAAGCTTTCGGTATACCGGGTGCGGGCACAAAAGATCAAGCAGGATTTTCTGGAGCGGGTTCAAAAGACGCTGACGCCGGGGATGGTATATTACGACGGCAGTAAAGCAAAGACCCGGACAAAATCCGATGTCGCTAAAGAAATAAATGATTATAAAAAAGAATTAAATGATGCTAAGAAATCAGGAGATACTGCCATGGTCGAAGAGTATGAAGACAGCATTGCGGGTTTGAAAAAGGAATATGAAAAGGCACCGGACAAGGTGAAGCTTACCGATCATCCCTCCCAGAATAAGATTCTCAGCATAAAAGATCTGTATGACAGCAACCCCAAGGATACATTCTACAGCTGGCTGCATGACCTGCACGGAGATGGGGAAATGTATTATGGATTGAGCGATGGAAAAGACGGAAACTATCATACGCTGTTTGTGCAGAATTCTGAAAATTATGGCAACTGTCTGCGGTACGAGTGCAGCAAAAACGGGTATAGTGATAATCTGAGTTCTGCCGTTGTGGAGAATGATTTTCAGATGATCACACCGAAAAAGGATGGTCAGGAACCGGAATTTCCGATGGTTGATCCAGGTGGATCCATTTCCTGTGTGGGCAATGAACCCTTGACCCTGTCCCAGGAAGAGGCGGAACAGAAGGTAAACACTCTCCTTGGGCAGCTGGGGCTTGATGATTACAAATGTTATGAACAGGGGGTATACTCCCAGCTATTACAAAGTGGAGATGTGACAGATAAATATAGGAATGTATATCGTTTTCTGTGCCTGAGAAAGATGGATAATGTGTTTGTTAATAATCAGGCCGGTTACAAGCTGACGGATGGCTGGCAGGGCAAAGATTATGTGAAAAAAATGTGGGGAAGCGAAGTGGTGGCAGTTGCCGTAAATGACAATGGCATCGTAGGTTTCCATTATCTTTCTCCGCTTTCCATAAGTGAAACGGTGGTAAAAGACAGCCGCATAAAATCCTTTAATGAGATCAAAGAGACCTTTGAGAAAATGGTTGTCATAGAAAATGCAGCACAGGATAAGGAGGCAGGGGGGAGCGTATCTGTCAAGGTAACAGATGTAAACCTTGTATATACCAGGATCAGTGAGAAGGACAGTTTTGACACGGGACTGGTAGTTCCTGTCTGGAATTTTGAGGGGACAGTGGTGGACGAATACGGAGGTGGAAAGGCGGGCAAAAAGACAGGCATTATCCTTTCCATAAATGCCATCGACGGTTCCGTTATAAACCAGGAACTGGGGTACTAGTATATGATATCAGTACAGGATTATCGAGGGGCTGGCCCGGGGAAGGATTGCGGCTATGAATAGTTTTGAAACAGATATAAAGCGGGCATTTGGCAGTGTGAATTTTCTCGCCGGGCTGCTGATCGAATGTATTATTTTATGGCGCGCAGGATTTGAGTCGGAACTGTTCCGGATCAGTGTGCCAGTTCTGGCGTCGCTGCCCTATTCTACGGCATGGCTTAGTGATTACCAGAGCGGCTACATCAAAGAATACCTGCCCCGTTGCGGGAGAACATCCTATATATTAGGAAAATTTCTTGCCTGCGGCATAAGCGGGGGCGGCCTGCTGGCAGCGGCATGTTTATTCCACCTTCTGACCGGCGGGGAGGATATGGAATGGAAGCTTCTTCTGATCTTCCTCTCCGGGATGCTGTGGGCGGTGGTGGCGGCGGCTCTTGCCGCCGCTGCAAACAGCAGGTATGTCGCCTATGGTGGTGGATTTGTACTGTTTTATATGCTGGTCATATTGTACCAGCGCTATTTTAAGACATTGTACTGCCTGTATCCGGTGGAATGGTATGCCCCGGAACATACGTGGGTGCTGGGGGATACGGGGGTTGTGCTGCTGCTGGCAGGGATGATCCTGCTCATTGGCGTACTTTATTATGAAATTCTTGGGAGGTGCATCAAACATGTATAAGGTCAGACAGGTTCTGTTCATCGCCCGCTCGAATTTTAGAAAATGGCACAGAAATCCCCAGATCATAATGTGTTTTCTCCTTGCCTTTATATTTTGCTTTCTGCTGTCGGATAAGGTGATGCAGTTTGCACAGGAACATGGAACGTATCTGCAGGGGATGGAAGCTTTTATATGGACTTTCGGGGACGCCCAGTCGGTGCTTGCCATTTCGATCCTGCTGCTTCTTCTTTTTTCAGATATGCCCAGCCTATCCAATGAAGTGCCCTATTTAATGGTAAGAACGGACCGGAGGGTATGGATGCTGGGGCAGATCGTATACTTGATATCTGCAACCTTTTGTTTTATGGTCTTTATCCTTCTGGCGACGGTGCTCTTGTCGGCGGGAAGGGCATATCCGGCAAACCTGTGGAGTGACACGGCGGCAATCTTAGGATATTCAGGCATCGGGGAAAAGATCGCAGTTCCCTCCTTTGTAAAAGTTCTGGAGCTGACGGATCCTTACCGCTGTACGCTGCACATCTTTTTATTGATGACCGGCTATGCGGTCTCTATGGCGGGAGTCATTTTGTTATTAAATCTTTTTAGGAGTAATGGCGGAATGATAGGCGGTGTGGTCTTTAGTGGATTCGGGATGCTGATGAATCCTGATATCGTGGCGGAATGGTTTGGGATCTCCATGGAGAAGATCCGCTTCGCTAATATTATAAGCGGCTGGATCTCACCCCTGAACCATGCCACCTATTATATGCACAGCTTTGGCTATGACAATCTGCCCAAACTGTGGCAGTCTTATCTGTTTTTTTCGCTGTTTAGTATGCTGCTTTTTGTGGTTTCGCTTATGAAAATAAAAAATTACCCATTTTCCTTTACTGGCAGCCAGACAGCACCATCAAGCTAACAAGGAGGGAGATTGATCATGGGAGAAAATACAGGAATCGAAGTAAAACATGTATATAAATCCTTTGGAAAAGAGCGGGTGCTGATGGATGTCAATTTCTCAATCCCGCGGGGAAGTATTTATGGCGTGGTGGGAAATAATGGAAGTGGCAAGACGGTACTTATGAAATGCATATGCGGCTTTATGAAATGCGACAGAGGAAAGATTGTTGTAAATGGCAGGCAGGTAGGGAAGGAAGTGGATTTTCCAGACCGGCTGGGCGTGATCATCGAGACGCCGGGTTTTATCCCCAATCTGTCTGGATACAAAAACCTTAAGATCCTTGCTGCACTAAAGGGAAGGATTGGTAAATCAGAGATTCGGGAGACGCTGCAGAGAGTGGGACTTGATCCGGACATGAAAAAGCCGGTATCCAAGTACTCTCTGGGAATGCGTCAGAGGCTGGGCATCGCCCAGGCGATCATGGAAGATCCGGATGTGCTTATCCTGGATGAGCCCTTCAACGGGCTGGACCGGTACGGGGTGGTGGAAATCCGGGCACTGCTCAAGGACTTGAAAGCCGATGGAAAATCCATTCTGCTGGCAAGCCATAATGCACAGGATATCGAAGAGCTTTGTGACCATGTAAAGAATCTGATGTTGGAAAGGAATGAGATAGATGAGTAGTAGATGGAAAAAAGCAGCGGCTGTATTGTGTCTGATGAGCTGTCTTGTACTGGATACAAGTCCAGAAATTCCACGGATCTGCGCTGCAGGACAGGAGAAAACAGACAGTTCCGGGGCAGAATCTTCGGAGGGAGACAGCAAACAGGGCATGTCCGATACCGGAGGCATGACGGAGTTTAGCATTGATAACCAAAATATATACGAAGGAATGGAAAATTCCTATGCCGGAGGATATGTTCCCAAAGTTGAAAAAAACAAAGCGGTGATCGTGCTGCCACTGCAGGCAAAAAGAAAACTGTCAGGAAATAAGATGACGGTCACCCTCCGCTTTGGGGAATCGGAAAATCACCCCTTTGTGTATAAGAATTATGAGAAAGCGGTTTCCTTTGGATACCATAAGACAGGAAAACAGGGACAAACCACAGGTTGTTATCTTGTGTCCTTTCAACTGGATCTCAAAAAGGAGCGCTGCAATGGAAGTTACCCTGTCACATTGTCTGCCAGTGCACAGGATGAAGCTGGCAGTGAGATCAGCCAGGAATTTACGGTGTATGTTACCATTAGAGATGGAAAAAAGGCAGGGGATGACGCAAAGGGAGATGCGGCTGAAGGCGGCGGTGCGGCGGGGTTTGTTATCGACAATCAGAATGTCTACAAGGGAATGGAGAAGTCCTACTCCAGAGGATATGTTCCAAAGATCGGGAATGACAGTGCAGTTCTCGTGCTGCCGCTGCAGGCAAAATATAAGATTTCTGGAAACCGGGTGAGGGCCGCCCTCAAATTCGGGGAGGGGGAAAATATTCCCTTTGTCCATAAGAATTATGAAAAGGCGGTAAAGTTAAGGTATTATAAGAATGGGAAGACAGGGAAAAAGGCTGGGCGCTATCTTATTTCATTTAATTTAAAATTAAAGAAAGACCGTTATAATGGAAGTTACCCTGTGACCGTAACCGTCAGCGGACAGGATGAAGCTGGCAGTGAGATCAGCCAGGAATTTACGGTGTATGTCACCATTACAGATGGAAAAAAGGCAGGGGGGACTGAGGGCGCCCAGGAAGGTGAGGAAGATAATAGGGCAAAATTTGCCCCTAAAGTGATGATGGATTCCTATCAGTTTTCCAGAAAAAAGATTTTGTGCGGAGAAAAATTTACCGCGAAGATCACCCTTCGTAATACCAGCAGCACAGAATCTGTGAAGAACATGATGGTTTCCGTAACTCCGGGAGAGAATGTAGAACTCCTTGGCAGGACGGGCAGCAGTTATGTGCGGGAGCTGGCGGCGGGAGGCAGCTGTGATCTGTCCTTTCGGTTCCGGGTAAATGCATCGGCGCCCCGGGGACAGTACAGTGTTGGGGTTGCCATGGATTATGCGGACGCCAGGGGCGGAACCCATACGGCGGAGAGTGCCATGAAAGTATCCGCCGAGCAGCCGGTACAGATTCAGATATCTTCAGTGAGTGTGCCGAAAACGATACAGCTGGGGGAGACGGTGGAGCTGCTGACCCAGGCGATGAACCTGGGGAAGGGAAAACTTTACAATGTCCGTGCCATGCTGGAGGCGGATGGACTTACCCCTTCGGGTGCTGCATTTATCGGGGATATCGAGGCAGGAACTTCTATGTCGGGAAGTATGGAGATCACGGCGGAGGGGCTGACAGGTACGGATCTGTATGGTGCCACCCAGGGAAAGATCACATTTTATTATGCCGATGAGGCGGGAAATGAGATGACTCAGGAGCAGACCTTTGAGACGGATATTTTATCTCCGCTGAGTGGTGAAAATGAGGAAGAGTCAGAGGACGATACCAGGCAGTGGTGGGTGATCATGGCTGTGATCCTGGGATTTCTGATTCAGGCAGCAGTGATATTTTTTATGAGAAAGTCAAAGGGGATACGGACCGGAGGCGGGGATGTGAATGAATAATAGGATCCAGAGCTTTCTAAGACTCAGAAAACAGAGCGACACAGTAAAGGTGATCTGCCTTTTTGTACTGGCAGCGGCCGTTTTTTTTACCAGTGTGATATACCACACGTGGGATATCTACCGTTTTGTCAATACGCCGGCAGAATATGTGCTCACGGGAGAGGGGACGGTTTCCCAAAAACGGATGGATGAGCTGGCCCAGATGGCAGATGTGGCAGGAGTGAGCCGTCAGATGGAAGTTTCCATCACAGTGATGTACCGGGGAATGAGCACCGCGGTCAACTGTAGTCTGCTGTCCCAGGACTATATAGAGAAATTGTTTGATATAAAACTTCCTGCTGGTACAAAACGGATTTATATGAACGGGACGGCATTTTCTGAGATGCTGCAGGGGATCGCAGAAGAAAATGAGGATCTGATGGATGCAGAAAGCCTGAAACCGGCAGATGCCAGTACTGGACTGGATATCCGCTATTCCGTGGCAGAGACATATAAGTCGGCGAAGCTGGTCGTGGTGAAAGAGGATGGGCAGGAGGAGAAAGCCTTCACTTGCACTGCAGAAGCGGAGGGACGGCTGCTAAGGGAGGCCTATGGTCTGAGAGTGTTGTTTGAGAGGCACGATCTGGATGGGCTGCATGTGGAACGGTTAAGGAAACTGGGGTACGAGATTGAAAATGAAGAGGCGGTGATCACAGAGGAGAATGAGATCGGGACAAAACTGCTTCATATACAGTACGGTCTACTCTCCACCGGGATCTGCCTTATCGCTATTTTTGCCTTGAAACATGCGGTGCAGAAGGGCTGGGGCAGATAAACCGGGGGGCTTTGTACTTAACGCAATACAATAATATGAATACTTTGTCAAGGGAAAAACCAATAAATTTTAAAAGAAGTGGGTCATTGGAAGAAATTCTGATGTACCCTTCTTTTTTTATTTTGAAGTTTTAGCCTGTTTTTCGTTTAAGGGCGCTTAACACAATATTGTAATATGTTTATAAAGCCGGGGACAAAGTTAAAAACAGCATAGAAATGGGGGAAAACATGAACATTAATTTTCATTATTATTTAGTCAAAGCTATGGCGGTCGAAGCGGGATTAAGTGAGGATGAGGCTCAGATCGTGGCGCTGGCTTCCCAGATGGTGGATGATGTGACGCCGGATTTTTTCAAAGGAGAGAAATATTAAAAAAGTTAGAAACAGACTTTTCTGCCAGTACACGGCGGCGATGCCGCCCGGCTGTACGTGAGCAGTCCGAAAGGAGTAATGAGAGTGAAACAGCAGAATTTTGATGAATTGGTAGCGGCCATCCAGAAGTCCTTTTTGCAGTGCAGCCGGCTCGCAGAGAGACAACATATAGAAATGTTATCAGGTTTCTTTGATTCGGAGAATAAACCAGTTAGCATATCGCTTAGTATGCCTCAGTTTGATGATAATGGGAAGATAACATATAAAGATGTATCCATTCCAAAACTGTGCCTTGTACCCATATCATCTCTGAAACTGGACGGGATCAAAGTAGATTTTAAGGTCAGGCTCACGGGAGAGGTTCCGCTGGAGGAAAAGGCGGGGGAAAATACTGGGACAGATAAAAAAGAAGGTTCTTTTCTCGGTTATCTCCCAGGAGGAGGGCTCAAAAGGAATCCAGAGGATTTTGCCAATATTACGCTGCAGTTTTCTTCCCAGGATCCCCCGGAGGGGATCCTGCGTATTCAGGACGAGCTCATTCGGGTATCGTTGTAGCGGGCTGGCGGGAGAGTCTTTTCTATAAATAATTCATGATATGCACAGGTATATGTGCAGGAAAGGAGGATATCATGGCAAATGATTTGGTGAAGGTGCAGGATCAGTTCAGCGGACTGGATATGGGGGCATTGATCGGCGGACCGTTAAAAGCGGCCTGTGACGCCCAGATCATGATGGCAAAAGCGACATCGGATTTTATCCAGAATGTAGGTATGGATGCTGCAAATACCAGTGGGGTTAGAAAGGTAAGAACGGTAGATTTTTCTTTCCAGAGACCGTCCACGGCGGGAGATGGAAAGGGAATCGGCATGGAAAAGGTAAATTTAAGTGTTCCGCTTCTATCTATCGTGAAGATCCCTGCTCTCTCAGTAGATGACGTTAATGTAACTTTTGATATGGAAGTAAAATCTTCTGTCAGCAGTGAAAGCTCGGCAGATGAGAAGGTAGAGGCAGAGGCTAAAGCGGGATTTTTTGGTGCAAGTGTCAGCATTAAAGGGTCGGTTTCCGCCCATCAGAGCAATACGAGGAAGAGCGATAATTCAGCGAAGTATCATGTAGAAGTGCATGCCAAGGATTCGGGAATGCCAGAGGGCCTGGCTAAGGTACTGGATATTCTTTCTACAGCGAGTGCGCCGGCGAAGATCGAGGCGGTGGGAAACGATGGTAAGACTGAAAAACAGTCTAAACCAGAGGACAATAAAAAAACATAAATAATCTGTAAATGATGGAGGTAAATTATGGCGGAGACATTTTCTGTGGCGGATGTAGGGTATGTCCACCGCATCATAGTGGGAAATGATAATCCGGAAAAACAGCCGGATGAGGAGCATTACAGGAAGCAGACAGAGCTTTTGAACCGGTGTCTGAGTGAGTTCCCGAAGGGAAAAATCATTGCCCAGGAAAAAAATTTTTATATCCTGAACATAGGAGAGCACCAGGTAGTCATGCAGTATGTAGTGTACCATGTGGGCTTCACCAGAAAGCCTCCATGGCTTGCAGCAGATTGAGGCTGCAGGCAGGTCAGATACGAATGTAAGATTATGAGGAGAGGAAATGATATGAGAAGTTATAGTTATAACAATGATATGGAATTTCTGGAGATGGCGGATGAATATATCACCAATGATTATGTTAAAAAATGCCTGTTTGGCTATTTGGAATGGTATATGGTCATGTATCACAAATATAAATTCCGCTATCATGTGATCAGCCTGCTGGGGCTTGTTCTTCCGACATTTGTCATTGTTTTCAATGATATTCAGGATTTTGAGGGGATGCACGTTTTCTGCAAAGTAACAATTTCCGTTATCTCAGCTATTGCTGCCATTGCCAGCGGACTCGGGAGCCTTTACAAATGGCGTGAAAAATCAGTGGGATACCGGGGCTGTGCCGAACAGATAAAGTGTGAGGCGGTTTATTACATGGCAGAGATTGGCGATTACAGCGATCCTGGGCTGCGGGACAGTAATTTTCTTGAAAAAATAGAGGATATTGCTGCAAAGGAAAATAGAAGCTGGTCCCAGCTGGAGATGAAGAAGCAGGAAGACGAGGATTCTTCCATCGAAGATGAGCAGGAGGAGGAATAAGTATGGTAGAAAAGAAGAAAATAACGCCTGACGTGATCATTGCGCAGGCAAAAAAGTTTGAGGGAGTAAAGGAATCCCCGGCAAACAGCAACAATGTAATTTTCAATACTCATTATTATGGCCATGAGGTAAAAGGACCGGCCTATCCATGGTGCTGTGCTTTTGTATGGGACGTGTTCCGGATGTGTGGAGCTTCCAAACTGTTCTATGACGGTAAGAAAACAGCGCTCTGTGCTGCCGTGGAGAGCTGGGGAAAAAACAAAAAGCTGGCGGTGAGCAATAAGAACAAAGGGAAAAAAGGTGATCTTGTGCTATTTGACTTTACACATAGCGGAAGGTCCTGCCACATCGGGATTATTTTAAAGAATAATAATGATGGAACCTATACGACGATCGAGGGAAATACTGGCACAGGGAATAACAGCAATGGAGGAATGGTGATGAAACGGACCCGGAGCGTAAGCCTCATCCGGTGCATCATCCGGCCTAAATATGATACATAAACGGGTTTCGTAAGGAAGTAAGGCTGGTGCTGTTTGGAAACAAAGCTGTACCAGCCTTTTTCCTGCTTTTGACAAAAAAGACATGCACCTTAGGTATACGGGGAAAATGCAGGTTTTAGTTTGTGTTATTATACTTTTAGTGATAGAAATGGAGCGTGCACAATGAAAGATAAATGGATGGAAGCGTACAGGGACTTTTTGGCTGCAGAGAACAAAGAAAAAAGTACAATTTCTACTTATATACGTCAGGCGCAGCGCTTTGTGGAAACCTGCGGTAAATTCCCTGAAAACAAAAGCGTGGTGGAACGTTATGTGGAGAGGTTAAAGAGACAGTATAAACCGGCCACAGTAAATTTGTATGCAATCGCCATTAACAGTTATCTGAAATGGAGCGGAAATGAGGACATGAAAATTCATACTAAGAAGCTCAAGAAAATGTTTGTGCTGGACAATGTCATTTCCGATGAGGATTACAGGATGATGTTAGATTATGCCAGAGAAACCGGGCGCGAGAAATATTACTATATAATGAAAGTACTTGCCGGGACGGGAATCCGGGTAGGGGAGCTGAGGTATATAACAGTGGAAAATGTCAGACATGGGCGGGGCGTTGTGTACAATAAGGGAAAATACCGGGAGATCTTTATTTCTCCCGGACTTCAGAATATTTTAATGGAATACTGCCATAAAAGAAACATCTGCCGGGGAGCTATTTTTACTGGGACGAAAGGCGGTGTCCTGTCCCGCAGCGCTGTGTGGCAGATGCTTATGAAGATCGCCGACAGGGCAGGGGTGGATAAGGCAAAGGCCCATCCCCACTCCTTCCGTCATTTTTTTGCCAAGACCTACATCAATAAGTGTGGAGATATCACGGCACTGGCAAATATCCTGGGCCACAACTCCCTGGAGACCACGAGGATCTACACCATGCGCACTGGGGAGGAGATCCGGGAGCAGATGGACGCGCTGGGGCTGTGATGGGAGTGGAGAAAAAGGGGGGAAAAGAATTAAGGAGTCTAAGTGGCTCTCTCTTTTAGAGATTTTTGGTACATTTTTCTTGACAAATTGTAATTTGAATTATATAATGCTCTTATAGAAAAAGTTGGTACATTTTGAAAAGGAGGGTATTACATATGGGAAGACCAGGATATGTTTCAATAGGTGCGGACGGGAGAACGATGCAGGTTTTTGATGAATTCGTGAAAATCAAGGGAATTACGAAAACGGCGGCTCTTTCAGATATGATGGAAATTTATATGATCTGTCAGGATGAGGAATTATATATGGAATTGAAGAAAAAATACCTCGGTGTCGAGGTGGCAAAGCAGGAACTGTTGGAAAGGAGAGACTCCAGAGCCTTTAATGATTATATTTTTATGAAACTTAGCTTTAGCTACGATATTAACGGGAATATGATTGATGGTCATGAAACCATTAAGGCATATCAGAGGAATGAAAAGGAAAACGGATGCGGTTACACTTGGTTCTCCACAAATTCCCTGCACATGGGGATGGACAAAAATAAAGTCAAATATTATAACCAATTTGCGAAGAAGGGGGAGAAAGTCACAATATTGTTTGCTATAGCAGATGCATATAATGACATTTGCTATGCGGCTACTGTGCTTGAAATTCAGTCGGAAAAGGAGCTGTCGTTGTGCCCAGGTGATGCGGCTTGCATTCCGAAAGAGTTTGGTGAAAGTGAAAAGGCAAAAATATGGATCAAGATAAAGGACATCCGCCAAGAAAATAATCTGACAGCTAGGATGTTGAAAATTCGGAGCAGTGATGCAAATTTGAAACAGGTTATCTCGTCTTCACAGTACCATTTCGGATATGTGTATCTGGCGGAATGATGGGAGAAGAAAGCTAGTTCCTTTTCTGTCTACAGTCTTTTGTAGATATTTGCAAAGATACTATAACATTCTGAACCTTACAAAACCGTAAGTGGTTGTTGGGAGAGGAAAAGGCTTGTTTTTGGGGATGTAGGGAGATTGAGGACGGAAATTTACACAGGAATTACACAGATTGAAAAGAGCTTCAATACGATAATATTATAAAACTTTTGTTGTACTTCTGGCAGTAAAAAGGTATAATAAGAGTAAGCAGAGCAGTTTATAAACGGAACGGGGGTGCCAGATGAATAGACTGAAAGTATATTTGGATACTTCGGTGGTCAGTTATTTGTATCAGGAGGATGCTCCGGAAAAAATGCAGGATACATTGTCGCTTTGGGAATTGTTCAAACAAGGCGTATATGAAGTTTATGTGTCAGATATTGTTTTTAGGGAGATTGATAGGTGCAGTGAGGAGAAGTTGAATATTCTTTTGGACTATCTGGACCAGATTGAATATCACGAGGTGGAAACGGACAGCAATACCATCGAACTTGCCGGAAAGTTTATAGATTTTGGCATACTAAAGAAAAAAAGTTTTGATGATTGTCAGCATATAGCTGCTGCAATCCTTGCAGGGTGCGATGTTATTATTTCGTGGAATTTTAAGCATATTGTCAATGTAAAGACAGTGAAGGGTGTAAAAGTAATCACAACTCTTGAGGGATATAAGGATTTGCTGATTTATCCACCCTCTGTTTTGCTGGAAGAAGGTGATGATGATGAGTGAGCCGGTAGTAAGTGAAAGGTTTGATGTTGATGATATTCGGAAGATTCGGGAATATAATTCATTGAGGCATATTCAGATGACGCCGGAGGAAATTATTGCAGACACAAAAAAAGGGGCTGAAAGAATTAGGAAGATGCTTCAGGAACGTAAATGCGTGAAAGCATAATTTCAAAAAAGACATTTGCTGATTTAGTAAGTGTCTTTTTTGTACCCAAAAGGGGAGAAGTTTGTTCCCAACTTGGGTTCGACTTTGGATAGAGGATGGTATAGAACAGCTATATCATTTTGGTGGAAAGTTATTATTCGGGTATATCATAACAACATCACAGTGATATACCCTTTTCTGTATCAAGGAAAAAAGCTATATAGCAGTTATATCACTTTCTCTAAAAGTTATATATCGGGGTATATCAAAATGGCAAAAAGCACTATATCTGTGCTATCACTGGTATAAATATCGTAGTTCCCAGTCCTGTTGGTGCGGTATACAGGGGTTTTAGGGCATTCCCCCTAACCAGTAGCATTTTGTATCACAAAATGCGTATCTGGCGAAAATGCCACAGGGGACATTTTCGGATAAATTGAAAATAGATAAATCGAGAAAGGGGTATAATTATATTATAGAAAAATAATCAATCACATGGTAGAAGAATACAGAAATTGCATGAGATAGAAAGGAAGTATTGAGATTAGACGATATGAGGAACTATAGATGATACTCGTTTGTAATAAAATGACATTTTTGTTGAAAATAAAAAGATTGAAGTGTATAATTATAAAATAAATAACTATATAAATTTCTATTATGGACAAAAGCAAATAAAAATGTTTAACAGAACTTTGCTTAATTGAGGAAAATTATGATAACAGAACAAACGATAGTAAGACAAATAGAAGAAAATGAATATAAATTATTAGGGCAAGTGGAAATATCCGATGAGGATTATGATGTTTTGTTGAATCATACAAAAAATAGAGCAAAGTATGCATTTGTGCAAACAATAATAAAACCAGATTTGCTGCTTTCTGTTGCTATGGTTCAAATTGCAATTCGTCATTATAAGGATGGACGGTATTGGCCTTGTTTCATTGGAGAATTAGGGATTGATGATGTTTCAGGATCCAAATTAAATTATTTAGGTCAAATTTTCTCAAAAACATTAAAAGCATTTAATCTCTTTGAATTAAAGAAAGAAGATGAAAAATCATCTAAAATGTATGTGGAAAATATAAAAGCACATGCTTTTGTAACCAATTATTATATGGATGGTTTTTATGAGTTTTCATATTCTTTCTTCGAAAATAATTTGTTTCGTGAACTTTCTGATGATATTGATGAAGATATTGAGGATTTGTCAGAATTTATGTCGACAACATTAAACTCAAACAAAGAAGCTGTTTCATTAGATGATACCCTAAGAAAAACTGTAAAATCATATCGCTTGTTGAAATCCACAAGAACAGTGTTTGCACAATGTGATACAAATACTGTTCGAAAAATCTTTCTTCCAATATTGTCTTTGCTTGATAAATACTATTATGATAATGAAGTACCATCTAATGCACAAAATCGGTTTGAATACGGATTTATAGAATGGTGCAAAAAACAACAAGCTGCTGATGCAGATAGAATTAGAAAGCATAGAGGGACAAGAAAATTATACAACCATAAACCGTTCATTAAGATTAGTATCAACAGTGAGACGGTTTTATTGGTTATTCCTCAGCAAAAGTTTAGAAACAATGATTGTAGTGGGGAAGCAGTTGTTAAAGTGACAATTGGGGGGTATACAGAGGAACGAAAGCTAGATTTGTATCGTTCATTTGGTATTTACATTTCGGAAGAAATTAGAATTCCTATTATGAATGCTTTTGATGAAATTAATATTGTGGTTGAGACAGAGTCGGAAAAGCAATATCAAATAAAAAAGAGTAATTATAGAATACTCAATGAATCGTATGAGAATATTTCTAAATTTAGTATAGGAAACAATTATTTGTTAGTAGAGCCTAAAACAGTAGTTACTTGGCGAGATAGTAATGATATAATTGATACGTATACATATCAATCATGGCAGTATTTTTCTGTAAATATTAGGGAAGAATCAATATGCTATGTTGGTAATAGGCCATTGACGATTATTGGAGAGTTTTCGGTTGAACCGATTTATGAAAAGCTTGTAAACTATTTTTCTGTATTTGATACTAATGATAAAGAGGTTACTATTACAAGAACGCATCCTTCAATCTCATTTGTTATTGACAGATTAAAATGGGAAGGAACGGTTGTATTAATAAATCGAAAGAAATATAGGATTAAAGAAATAAGAGGGGTAAATTGCTATGAATGGCCGGAAGACGATTCAAAAATAGCTGTTAATATTATACTTGATACTTTTTTGGGAAAAGAAGATGGCATATATTGTATTGTGCTGGATGTACCAGGAGAAACTAATAAAATGTTATGTAAATATCTTCTTTTAAGAAAGTTTAACTGTAAATTTAATAAACCAAGATATACTTATGATAAAGAAGCAATTATAACATTTGAGAAAGATGGGAAACAAGTTTATCCTATAAATGAGGAATATATATATACTTATGATTATGAAGATGAGGAAATAGTTAGATATGTTATTCCTCTTTCAGCAAATTTGAAGGAAATAAAATTTTCTTTATATCTTGATGAGAGGAATTATATATTTAAAATGCCATTGCGAATATTTCTGTATGGTTTTTCGCAGAATGATATGAGACTTGATAGGCCTAATTATATATGGTATTCCGACTTGAGAGAGATTTTATATGTGAGAATACCGGGAGCAAAGTCAGTAAGAGCGTTTTGGGGCAAGGAAGCATTCAATAAAAGCTATGGGATGGAAATTGCACCAGAAACTTTTAGAATTGATATATCTGAGTTTGTTCGTAGAATTTCAAATGAGAAGAAAAGAAAATGGCAATATATCAATATTGAATACGAAGACAACGCAATAAGGCGTATTGCTTTACCTGCTATATTAAGAAACATGATAGTAGAGCCATATTTTGAGTTGGCGTATATGGATAAAGTTGTTTGTATGGAAGTAGAGGTAAAAGGTGATGCAGAGTTGTTTGTTGATATAGAAGATACAAAAACAAAAGAAAAAATTGTAGTACATCGTAAAGTTAATAGTGGGAAAATAGAATTTCCTGAACTAAAAACAAATACGGCATATGATTTCTACCCAGTAATGGAAGAAAGTGATGAATTTGGATTTGATGTATATAAGACCTCTATGAAGCCAATTGGAAATTGTGTATGTCTTGATAGTATCGATTTAGTTGACTGTCGGTTGCCAGTAAAAAAGATTTTTTATAATGATGAAGAAAAGGAGGTTTCCTTCGATTACTTCATAACTGTACAAGAAAAAATAGATGACATTACATATGAAGGATATATGCATGGGTATAAATTATCGTCAGATTGTTCTAAGGGACGATATATTTTAGATAAAGAAGGTAAACGGAAAAAGATAAAATTGGGGAAAATTAAGTTTGAGGTGTTATCAGCTAATGGTGAATTAGAATTAGCAGTATTGTTCTATTCATATGCGGATGAGGAGTGGATGTTTCCGTATTATGATTCTAATCCGCATAGTAAGTATTTGGTTAAGCCAGACAGTACAATTTTGAATAATACGAGTAGAGAGTACCGAAAACGATTAATTGAATTGGATGATGAAATGGCAGTTTTTGAGATTAATGTACAGAAGATAAGGAGGTATGTTCATGTTATTTAGACCATCGGAGAGTTCAAAAAGAATCACAGATTTTTATCGCAGATATTTGCTGACAACATTCGGAACTAATAATGAGAAATACAATAAACAATTAAAGCAAGCACTTGAAAAGGATGGTGCTGTCGCTGATGGTCCATATATTAGTATGTCGGACCCTTATGAAAAAGGTAAAACATTGTCAGAATTAGCTGAAGAAGGATTAGTTTCCAGAGAGCTATTAAAACTTGAAAATATTAATCCAAACCGAAATTTGTATAGGCATCAGGAGGAAGCCGTTAGAAAGGCTGTAGAAGGCAAAAATTTAATTGTTACTACAGGTACAGGTTCGGGAAAAACAGAGTCATTTTTGATACCCATTATTAATCAATTGTTGAAAGAAAAAGAAGAGGGTACTTTAGGACCAGGGGTAAGAACTCTTATTATCTATCCAATGAATGCTTTGGTTAATGACCAAATCAGAAGATTAAGAGAGTTGCTCGCTGATATGGAAGGTAATCCTAAAATTACATTTGGCAGGTTTACGGGTGAAACGAAAGAAAAATATAAAGAGGCAAAAGAAAAGTATGAAGAGATCGAAGATATTTCTATAAATCCGCTTAGCGAAAATGAGTTGATAAGCCGTGAACAAATGCGGATGAACCCACCCAATATTTTGATAACGAACTATGCAATGCTTGAATATATGTTGCTTCGTCCTGGAGATAATATTATTTTTTCAAAAGAAAATGCATCTAAGTGGCAGTATATTGTATTTGATGAGGCTCATTCATATGACGGAGCAAAAGGAATAGAGGTTGCTTCATTGGTCAAGCGAGTTAAAGCGATGATTGGTCGTGAAAATATCAAGTTCATTTTAACCAGTGCTACATTAGGGGACGAAAAGGCAGATAGCGCAATTATAAATTTTGCGGAATCTCTGTGTACTGCACAATTTGATTCTTCATCCATTATTCGTTCACATACAGTAGAAGCAAAACCTACACATAATGTTGTTAATTTGGATTTTGAGTTATATAGAGAATTGGCTAATCAAATTAGAAATAATTATGCTGATGAGAAAATTATAGAAACGATTCAAAAATACAATAGTAATATTATTACTTGTCAAGCAGATTTAACAGAAATACTGTTTGATATAGTGCTGCATGATAGGTTTTATTTTGATGTTCGTTCAGTTTTATATAAACAAATTAAGACAGTGAATACAGTTGCTAAAGAGTTACAAATTAGTCCGGAAGATTTTACAGACTTTATTGCGGTTGCGTCTAATGCAGTGAGAAATAATGAGAGGCTTTTTGAAGCAAAATACCATATGTTTATACGAGGAATAGAGGGTGTATATGTTACATTGAGTCCATCAAATAAGTTGTTTATTAATCGTATGGAAACGTATAAGGAAAAGCCTTTTGATGAGACTGATATTGGCTATAAAGTATATGAGATTTCTTTTTGTAATAACTGTAATGCGTTGTTTATTACCGGTCAGGAAGAAGGGGGATATTTGATACAGAAATCAAAATCTAATGATGACTATAATCCAGATGTTTTTCTTTTGAATGGTGATTTTGATGAAGAGGATGCTGAAGGAGAAGATGATAATGTATATCAATTATGTTCAAAATGCGGTGCGATTAAAAGAGCGTCTTCGGTAAATAGTTTACAGTGTGGTCATGGAAAAGAGTTTGTTAATAAGTTAATATGTGTAAAAAGGAAAGGGGAGAAACTAAATAGTTGTCCATGTTGCCATAGTTTTAATGGGAGAAGAAGTATTTTAAGACCATATTTTTTGGGTACAGAAGCTGCAACCGCAGTTATTGCAACAGCTCTTTATAGTGAACTTCCGGGTGCTGAACATAAAGTGAGAATTGAAAGCTATGAAGATGATTTTGGCTTTTTGGGAGAAAGTGAAGAGGATGTAATTGATGAAAACCCGATAACAAAACAGTTTTTGGCTTTTTCTGATAATAGACAAACGGCTGCATTTTTTGCGACATATCTTGAGAGTACCTATCGTGATAGTTTGATTAAGCGAATTATTGTTCAGATTGTAGATGAGAACAAAAAGCGTTTTGAAACAGGGGTTGATTTAGACTATTTCGTTACACTATTAACGGATGCATTTGATAAATATAATATGTTTCCAGGAGAAAGCGAAGATCGGCTTATTTCAGAAGCATGGATATATACATTAAGAGAAATGTCAAATTTTAAGGCAAAAAATTCTCTGATGAAAACAGGAATTCTTATGTTTGATATAGATTTTAATGTTCCGGAACCGAAGAATTTGAATTTATCAGCACAAGAATTAACACTTTTATTTAAGTCATTATGTAAATCAATGATGAAAGATGTTGCTATCAGTACAAATGAAAAGTTTACCAAAGCAGATATTGATCGGTTTACAGTTACGGGATTCCAAAAAGGCTATGATAGAACTAGTGTAGGTTTAAGTTATGTGGAAGGATGGGTACCGGAAGAGGGAAAGACAAATAAACGTTTAAAATATGTGACCAAGATATTAAATGGTGATGAAAAAAAAGCAAGAAAATTATTAGAAACCGTATGGGAATATATGAACAGATATCATTTTATTTCTTTAAAACCGTTTGGAAGAAGAAAGGCATATCTGCTTGACTATAGAAAAATAAAGACAAAGACATTTAGTAAATTATATATTTGTTCAGAGTGTAGGGGAATTACTCCATACAATATAAAAGGAGTATGCGATAATCCAAAATGTAATGGATATCTTGAAGAGTATGATTTTAAAGTAGCATTGCAAAATGACCATTATTATAATCTTTATACAAAGCTTGATATTACAGCTATGAAAGTGCGAGAACATACGGCACAGCTATCAAGTGACCGTGCTTATGAATATCAGAAGGATTTTAAAGATAAAAAGATTAATGTTTTGAGTTGCTCAACAACATTTGAAATGGGTGTTGATGTTGGTTCTCTTGAAACGGTATTTATGAGAAATATGCCACCATCGCCTGCGAATTATGCTCAGCGTGCAGGTCGTGCAGGTCGTAGTTTAAAATCGGCTGCCTATGCCATCACATTTTGCCCGAACAGTTCACATGACCTAAATTATTTCAAGAATCCTGTGACGATGATTGAGGGCACTATTCAACCACCATATTTTAATGTAAGTAATGAAAAAATAGTTCTACGTCATATTTTTGCTTCCGCATTTTCATTTTTCTGGAAAGTACATCCAGAATTGTACAAAGATAATATTGGAGATTTTATAGAAGATAATGGATTTGAAAAATTGCAAATGTTTTTAGAGTTGAAGCCAGAGTTATTGAAAAAATACCTTCTTAGTGTAGTGCCTGCTGATTTGCAAAATTATTTTGAAATAAATACTTTTGGTTGGATAAATCAATTATTTAATAATTCTAATGAAAAAAGCGGATTATGCAATATTGTTTTGGATAAATATAATGAAGATTTAGATACACTAGAAAAAGTTAAAATGGAGCGGGCAACTGAAAATAAGAAGGGAATTGGTAGTATAATAAATTCAATAAATACTATAAAACATCAAAGAATAATAGAATTTCTTTCAAAGAATAATTTGATTCCTAAATATGGGTTTCCCGTTGACACGGTAGAGCTTCAAGGAGCATCTAGTGGGCTGAGTTTGAATAGAGACCTTTTTGCCGCAATTTCGGAATATGCACCAGAATCAGAAATTGTTGCAGATGGCAAATTGTTAACAAGTCGTTATGTTCGTAAACTTTCCGGATATGAGTGGCCAAAATATAATTATGTAATATGCCCAGAGTGTTATACCATGAGTAAGACCTCTTATGTGAGTGTAATAAAAGAGTGCAAACAGTGTGGAAAACAGCTTGTTGATAAAATGCATCAATATATTATTCCGAAATTTGGATTTTTGTTGGATATAGATAAAAAAGAAAGACCAGTTGGTCTTAATAAACCTGAACGTACATATAAAGGATCAATTTCATACATTGGTGATGAAAATAAAATAGAATTTCATGAATATCAGATATGTGGTCATCAAATTTTATTGGGAAATAGTAGGATGGATTCATTAGCAGTGTTGAATGAGTCTCCATTTTTTATTTGCGAAAATTGTGGCTATGGTCATATTGATAATAAAACAAGTGGTGAGTTTATTAGTTTTCCAAATCATAAAAATCCAAATGGATATACATGTGGTAATGAACGTTTGAAAAGATATGCATTAGGTCATGAACTACAAACGGATGTTGCATTAATTAAATTTTTGGACTTTGATATCAGTAAAATTGAGGAGGCTTGGACGATTTTGTATTCTATGTTAGAAGGTTTGAGTAGAAATATGAATATTGACCGAAATGAATTGTCCGGCTGTTTACAATGGTATAAAGATATAGGTCATGATATGGGGAATTTTAGTTTTGTATTATTTGATAATACACCGGGAGGTGCTGGATATGTTAGACAATTGGTCAAACCGCAAGTATTGGCTAATATGCTTCGAGAGGGATTTCGTGTCGTAAGTAATTGTGATTGTGGTGGAGAACAAGCAGATACGGCTTGTTATAGCTGCTTATGTAATTATTATAATCAACGTCAGCATGATATTTTGAAAAGGAGATATGCGATTGACTTTTATCAGCAATTTTCCGCTTCCTATAAAAATGAGTGGGAATATTACCGAAACGAAGAGGTTTATCAGGAGCTAGGTAATGTGGACGTGAAATCAAAAGTTATTAGTAATATTGAAGAAGAAATAGCAGCAACAAAAGAACATTTTCAGTTAAATTTTTGTGATGAAGGACGTAATCAGGTGTCGGATACTGTTGAAGAGATTTGGAGAAATTTGTTGGATGATTGCAATGATGATGAAAGAAAGCTCATTCAGGAGATTGTTAATCAGCATGTAGAAAACATAACAAGACCTATATATGGCGAGAGTGTTGTGATTGCAGAAACAAAAGAAAAGTTCTTTGTTCGTCAAATATGGAAAGATAAACAAGTGATGTTATTTTTAGCAGATGATAAGGCGGATTATGAGATTGCTCAAAAGACTGGGTGGCATTGTTATTGTACTGCAGTGGGCTTTGACATAGACGAATTTATAAGAAGAATTGAGGTATAATTATGGCATATATGTTTCCAGAGAAACCGAAAGAATTTGCACCAAACAGTCAAGAAGGTGTAATGTTTGAAGCCTTGGCTAAATTGCCAGATAGTTATTATGTTTTTCATTCATTTTCTATTGTTAATATGGAGGATGGTATAGTTCATGAGAACGAAACTGATTTTGTAATATTTAATGCCGATAAGGGGCTGCTTTGTTTGGAGGCAAAGGCTGGACAAGTAAATATGAAGATGGTTGTTGGAGATATGGAAATGGGAATCCAATGAGTCATGATGGACCATTTAATCAAGCTGCTGTGAATAAATGGAAATTGAGCAAGTACATGGACAAACTTGGGGTATCTTATTTGAAAAATAGGTGTAAAATGTTACATGCAGTATGGTTTCCATCAGTTACAAAAGACCGTTTTTTAGGGATTAATTTGCCATCAGAAGCAGATATAAATTTGCTACTTACAAAAGAAGCACTTGATAATACTGAGAAATTTATAGTTGAAATATTCGATGTTCAATTACCAAATCGAAAAGAGAATAATATGTCGCAGAAGGATGTACAGATTATGCTAAATAAAGTCTTAGCGCCATCATTTAATCTTGTGTCTATTTCTTAATTAAAAAGGGATCATAGAAGATATGTGTTTAAGTCCATGTTAAAGGAGCAAGTAGCATTATTAAATTATCTTGAGGAGCAAAACAGTGCAGTTATTAATGGCATGGCAGGAACAGGAAAAACGGTCATGGCTGTCGAAAAGGCTAGAAGACATGCAGATAGTGCAGATAAAGTTTTGTTTCTGTGTTATAACCGCTATTTAAAAGAATATTTGCAACAGGTATATGCACATGAAAATATAAGCTATTATACAATAGAAGGATTGGCTTGCAAATTATGCGATAGTAATGTTGCGGATTATAAGAAATTAAGTGATGTCTTGATGCAGATGTATATTGATGGAACATTTCCGTATAAGCATATTGTTATTGATGAGGGGCAGGATTTTGGTAAGGAACAGATGAAGGGGGCAGATATTATAGATTTATTGAAATCTAACGTATTGGATGATGAGTCTAAAAATGGAACATTTTATCTTTTCTATGATAAAAACCAGATGATTCAGACCGATAGTATTCCTGAGTATATTAGTGAGGCGGATTGTAAACTAACACTTTATCGCAATTGTAGGAATACTGAAAATATAGCAATAACTTCTTTAAGATTGTTGGGGAGTGAGCAAAAACCAAAGTTGTTTAAGGGGACAATTGTTGGAGATTCGCCAGAGATGTATTTTGCAGAAGATTTGGCATCAACAATGAATATATTAAATAAGGTGATAGAACAAAGCTGGTCCGCTGGATATGACAACATACAAATCTTAACATGCAAAACAGAAATTAGTAGCATTATTTCTAATGAATGTTCCGCAGGAATGTATATTTATCAAGGGAAGAAAATACCATATACAACTTGTCGTAAATACAAGGGTCTTGAAGCAGATGTGATTATTATGGTAGATATAAATCACGAAATGTTCTCTGAACAAGGGGAGCGGATTATGTATGTTGGTTCGTCTAGAGCGAGACATAAGTTAATTTTGATTGCAGAACTGTCTAATGCTGATTGTGAAAAAATGTTGGCTGATTTAAATCTTAGAAAATCTAGAAAGCCTCAAAAGTCAATAGCTACAGCTTATAATGCCAAGTATAATGTGATTAATAATGAATAAACAAAGTTTCTTCTATGTATTATAATGTGTTTATTATACTTGCAGTTTCTGGAATAGCATAATGACTTAAAAACAGTATATATGAAAATACATATGAAAAAGCACCATTACATGGTATATGTACTTTCAAAACCACCATCTCACGCACTGTTCAAATACCATCAAAAATAGTATCCTCAAATCAGCTAAGATATCTTAGCAAAAATAAGTAAATCAAGTTTGAGGAGAGGATACACCATGAGTAAAGAACACAAAATAATTCCATTAACAAACAAAGCAGATGCAAGCAGTGAAAGAAAAACTATCCCAGAAGAAATTCCCTTATGGCAAAAATACACCCTATCCGTAGAAGAGGCAGCAAGATATTTCCGCATAGGCAGAACAAAACTTCGCAAGTTGATTGACGAAAACACAAATGCTTCTTATATTCTGTGGAACGGAAACAGACCACAGATAAAGAGAAAGCTGTTTGAAGAGTACATTGACAAACTCAATGTCATCTAGGCAGTAGCCGTAATTCTTAGCATTGGCAGTAACAAAGCTAAGAAAAGATAGATTTCTTATAGCAAACAGGGCTTTGATGCGGTATAATAAAACTATCATATTGAAGCTCTTTTTCGAAAGGAGCGAAGCAATATGGCAGAAAAAAGAAGAGATAAAAAAGGACGTATTCTACGGAAAGGGGAGAGCCAGAGGACAGACGGACGTTATATGTATCGTTACATGGATTGCAGTGGTGAATATCAGACGGTGTACAGTTGGCGGTTGGTGGAAACAGATCCGCACCCAAAGGGGAAAAGACAGGAGGATGCTTTACGCACCAAGGAAGAGCAGATTGAGGAAAACAACAGGGATTTGATTTCCAATATTTCCAGCAATATGACCTTGAATGAACTGTTTGAGCACTATGTCAAAATGCAGACCAAGCGGAAGAAGATTAAGAAAAGAACCAGTGAGAACTATGTGGGTATCTGGAACAAGAATCTATATGATTTACCAATGGCAAATATGCCAATTGGAAAGATTCGTAAGACACATATTCTGGATACTTACCAGCAGATGCAGGCAAATGGAGTAGGCAATGGCAGTATCATTCTGCTTCATAAGGTATTAAATGCTATGTTTAACTATGCGGAATCCGAGGATATGGTAAGAAAGAACTATGCAAAGGGTTGTACAAAGGAGCTGGGAATCTACAATAATAAGAGAGAGGCACTGACGATAGAACAGCAGGAAGATTTCTTGGAACTTGTAGAACACAGTCAGGAATTAAGCTGGTACTATAATCTGTTTGTCTTTTTCTTTGAAACAGGCTGCCGTTGCGGAGAAAGCATTGGTTTGACATGGTCAGATGTGGATTTTCATAAGCGTTTTATTAAGATTGACCATCAGCTTATCTATGAGTTGGATGAAAATGATGAGCGACGTTTTCAAGTGGTAGATCCAAAGACTATCAAAAGTATCCGAAAAGTACCGTTAAGCATGAGGGCATTACAGGCATTGAAAATGCAAAGAAAACAAATGCAAAATGCAGGTTTATTAGAGAACCATACCATAGACGGTCATAGCGGCTTTGTATTTTTAAGGGAAGACGGACAACTGCTCAATGCAGGGAGACTGGACTTATTGATTCACCGTATTGTGTATGAGTGCAATGCAAGAAAGATTGCGAATGCCATTAAGACAGACACCGAACCGGAACTGTTGCCGAACATTTCTACCCACATACTCCGGCATACTGCTTGTACCCGTATGGCAGAAAAGGGTATGGACCAGAGAACCTTGCAGGAGATTATGGGGCACCAAAATCTGGCACTTACCATGAAAGTCTACAACCATGTAGACGAAAAACGTATGCGTGACGAGATGGACAAGCTGGATGCTGTGCGAAATGTGAGCAAAGACACAGGACATGCCAACAACAGCAAAGAATTTAAGGTTTCATAAATTTTTACACAAATTCGTACACAGAAAAAAGAAGCATTTTACACAGCTTTTACACAAAACCACCGAAAAAATACAGAACCATTTGAAAAAATATAATTTCTCTTACCCTATCTACCGCCTAAAACAAGGGTATCTAACAAGATAAGAAAATTCTTAAAAATATATGAAACTCCCCCAACCTTACAAAACCGTAAGCCTCTGTAAGAAAGTTCGATGGAAAAATCCCCTTATTTGCGGTATGCTCTGACTAGAAAGGAGCGATACACAATGAGCACAATATTAAAACTTGAAAATGTAGAAAAATATTATGGAAACACTTCCAATCTCACCAAGGCTGTAGATCAGATCTCTTTTGAGGTGGAGACGGGAGAATTTGTAGGCATCATGGGAGCCAGCGGTTCAGGAAAGACCACTCTTCTGAACTGTATCTCCACGATCGATAAAGTGACCAGCGGCAGGATTTTTGTGGAAGGAAAGGACATCACTAGTATAAAAGGAAATGCCCTGAACCGGTTTCGGCGGGAAAAGCTTGGTTTTATCTTTCAGGAATTTAATCTTCTGGATACGTTGACAGCATATGAAAATATTGCGCTGCCATTGTCCATTCAGAACCTGGCGCCCCTAAAGATTGACGCAAAGATTGATGAGATTTCGGGGATCCTTGGTATCAGTGATGTGATGAAAAAGTATCCTTATCAGATGAGTGGAGGACAGAAGCAGAGGGTTGCGGCGGCGCGGGCGCTGATCACGGATCCGGCGATGGTGCTGGCAGATGAGCCCACGGGGGCGCTGGATTCCAGATCAGCCAGGAGCCTTCTGGAAAGTATGGAAGGGATGAACCAGAATTATAATGCCACTATACTTATGGTGACACATGATGCATTTGCGGCGAGCTTTGCCACACGGGTCATCTTTTTAAAGGACGGGCAGATCTTTAATGAGGTGAGAAAGGGATCGGATACGAGAAAAGAATTTTTTGATAAGATAATGGACGTTGTTACGCTGATGGGTGGTGATCTCAATGATTTTTAAACTGGCTTTCCGGAATATGAAAAAAAGCATGTCGGATTATGCGGTATATTTTGTGACGCTTATTATTGGTATTTCCGTATTTTACGTATTCAATGCCATCTCAGACCAGACGGTAGTGACGAAAATATTTACAAATGACTATGATATCCTGGATCTGATGAAAAGCACTCTTTCGGTGGCAAGTGTGATCGTGTCGGTGGTACTGGCATTTCTTATTGTGTATGCCAGCAGCTTTCTTATGAAGAGGAGGAAGAAAGAGTTCGGGATCTATATGCTCCTCGGCATGGGAAAGAAAAAGATCGCGGGAGTCCTTATGGCGGAGACGGTGATCATCGGAGTACTTTCCCTGTTGGCAGGTATGGGAGTGGGCATTATATTGTCCCAGGGGATGAGTATGCTGGTGGCAAAACTCTTTGAGGCGGATATGTCAAAGTTTGCCTTTGAAGTATCCACAGAAGCTGTTGGAAAGACCGTGATCTATTTCCTGATCATGTATGCACTGGTACTTTTGCTGGATATATTCGTAGTGGGCAAATCGCGGCTGATAAGTCTTTTAAATGCGGAGAAGAAGTCAGAGAAAAATATTGCGAGAAACCCGTGGATCTGTCTGGTGGTATTTATGGCAGCAGCAGTGGTGCTTAGTCATGCTTACTGGATGGTGACGGCAAATGCTGAGCAGCTGACGAAGGAGAGTCAGATATTGTTTCAGATCATAAAAGGGATCATAGCTACCTTTTTGATCTTCTGGTCGCTGTCCGGCCTATTGATATTTTTGTCAAAGATCAGAAAGAAAAGCTATCTGAGGGGGATCAATGCCTTTACTACAAAGGAGATCAGCAGCCGTGTAAATACAAATGTTTTTGCCGGAAGCATCATCTGTCTCCTGCTGTTTATAACTATTTGCATATTTTCCACAAGTTTTTCTATTAACAAATCTATGAATGATAATCTCAGGACACTGGTGCCGGCAGATGTAAATCTTAGTTACATGTATGATCAAGGTCTTCCTTTTGACAATGAGAAGGAGTTCATGACTGAAAAACTGCAGGCAGAGGGAATAGACATAGATCTTTTTAAAGATTCGGTGGAATTTACGAGTTATGAATACTATGAATGGGATGAAAAAGAGGAGATGAGTTGGACTGATGATACAAATGTTTTTGCAAATACAGGTAAAATAATAAAATTAAGTGATTATAATAAAATGGCAGGGATCTATGGACTGGAGAAGCAGACATTGGCGGAGGATGAGTATCTTGTGATTACAAATTATGACTATTCAGCGAAATTGTATAGTGAAAATTTTCTGAAGAAAGGCCATGTGATCCGGCTGGGTGGAAAGGAATATCATCCCAGATATAAAGAGTGCCAGGATGGTTTCCTGGATATGTCATCTAATCCTTCCGAGCCAGGTTTTACTGTTATGCCGGATGATATCCCGGCGGATGAAAATCTCCATCCGGACCGCATTTGCTACATTGCAAATTATGATACAAATAAAAAAAGTGTGGAGGAGATGGATCAGCTTCTAAACAATGAAAAGATGATAAAAAAGCATATATATGTCTCTACCAGAACAGAGATATATCAGAGAAGTATCGGTCTTACCGCGCTGATCGTTTTCCTGGGTCTGTATCTTGGCATTATCTTTGTCCTTGCCAGTTTTGCCCTGCTCTCGCTTAAAGAGCTGTCCCAGGCGGCAGACAGCCGGGAAAAATATCGGATCCTGCGAAGGATCGGAGTGGATGAGAGGATGATTTACCGCTCTTTATTCCGGCAGAACCTGATCTTTTTCAGCACACCACTTCTTCTTGCTATCATACACTCCATTTTCGGTATTCAGGTGTGTATTTATATCATGGAGGTATTTGGAAAAACCGGACTGCTTTTTTCCATTATAGCTACTTCGGTGGTACTTCTTGCGATATATGCTATATATTTTACGATTACTTACCGCTGCAGCCGGAGAATTATAAACGAATAAAAAATGCAAACAAATGTTTGATATTTCCGAACATATGTGTTACAATAATAAAAACAGATGTTCGGAGGTGGAACAATGGAACTGACAGCGGATATTTTTTCAAAATTGGAGATCCTTTCGGATGCGGCGAAGTATGATGTGGCATGTACTTCCAGCGGCTCCAGCCGCAAAGGGGTGAAGGGAACCATGGGAAATGCTGTGGCTGCAGGGCTCTGCCACTGCTTTTCCGCAGATGGGAGGTGTATCTCGCTTTTAAAGATATTATTGACGAATGAATGTGTCTACGACTGCAAATACTGTCTGAACCGTCTATCCAATGATGTGCCCCGCGCCTCTTTTACTCCGGAGGAGGTGGCGGAGCTTACCATCTCCTTTTACCGGCGGAATTATATTGAAGGATTATTTTTAAGTTCAGGGATACGGAAGAATCCGGATTTTACCATGGAGCAGATCTACCAGGCGGTGCACCTTCTGCGGGTTCAATACCGTTTTAATGGATATATCCATGTCAAAGCGATCCCTGGGGCGGATCCTCTGCTGATCGAGAAAACGGGATGGCTGGTAGACCGGATGAGTGCGAATCTGGAACTGCCTACGGCGGATGGGTTGAGATCACTGGCTCCCCAGAAATCCAGAAAGACGATATTAACTCCTATGCGCCAGATCCAGATGGGACGCCGGGAGAGCCGGCTGCTGCTGGGAGATGGCAGCGTGCCGGAACTGCCGGGCGCAGGGGCGGGTGTACCGGGAACCGGAAAAAGTTTTACACAGAGGGAAGCGCTGCCAGGAGAGGCCAGAGACAAGAGGAGAGATGGACAAAAGGTGATAGGTGGAGGAAAAAGCTCTTCACAGTCCGAAACCCTGCCGGCGGTAAACCAGAGTTTTGCCCTGCAGGAGTTTCATCCGGATGCCAGTTTTGTGCCGGCGGGACAGAGCACGCAGATGATCGTGGGGGCGTCGGGAGAGAGCGATTATGAGATCGTGCACATGGCAGAGGCGATGTACCAGAAGTTTGATCTGAAACGGGTTTTTTATTCGGCGTTTGTCAATACCACGAAGGATCCGGCCCTGCCAGAGGGAAGGGAAGGACCGCCGCTGCTCCGGGAGCATCGGCTCTATCAGGCGGATTTTCTGATGCGGTTTTACCAGTTCCGGGCAGAAGAGATCATTTCTGCGGAAAATCCTTTTTTAAATGTTCATCTGGACCCGAAGTGCAACTGGGCGCTGAACCATCTGGAGTTTTTTCCGGTAGAGGTGCAGACGGCGGATTATCATACACTGCTTCGTATCCCGGGAGTGGGAGTCAAATCAGCGAAGCGCATCATGGCGGCGAGACGGCTCGGGAGTCTGGACTATCAGGCGCTGAAAAAATTTGGGGTGGTATTAAAGCGGGCGATGTATTTTATTACCTGTGGCGGGAAGACGATGGTTCCTCTCCGTATGAACGAAGGATTTATACTGACTAATCTGCTGGGGCTCAGAGAGAGGCTTCCGGCTTCTGTCACCGGGGAAGACCGGTTTGAACAGATGTCACTTCTGGATCTGTATCCTGGCGTTGTGGCAGCCCCAGGAGCGGGGGAGGTGGCGAGATATGGATGAGAGATGGATCTACCTCTGTGAAGATTCTCTGGATGGGATATTTACCGCGGTATACCGTGCTTATGAGGAAGGCCATCCCCATGCTGCCAACCGCATTCAGATCAGTGACAGGATGTACCATCAGGAGCTGTTTGCCAGATATATTCCGGTGGAGACCGACTATGAACAGGCAGAAAAGGTGGCGCGTACCCTGCGAAACAAGGTATCCGTTCCGGTCTACGAATGGCTGAAAAAGTGCTCTGTCTCTTACGACCCAGGAAAGGCAGATGGGATTTACCGGGGGATCATCCTGGCGCTGCACATGGGCGGGAAGGTGATGGATCACTTAACCCGGCCGGAGGTCCAGTATCTGATGGAGCTGGAGCGCCATATTATCAATGAGATACAGCATGAACTTCAGTTTCTCCGGTTCGAGGAACTGCAGAATGGAGTGCTTTTTGGGAGGATCAATCCGAAGAACGCCGTCCTTCCTTATATGGCAGAGCATTTCGCTGACCGTTTTTCAGGAGAGAACTGGGTGATCGCCGATACGGTTCATCGAAGGGTGCTCATTCATGAAAGTGGAAAGGGATGCTCCCTGGCAGAGATGTCGGATGTGGATCTGGAAGCATTGGAGTTAAGTGTCTCCGCCAGTGAAGAATTGTGGCAGAGACTGTGGAAGCGGTTTGTGGATTCCATCGCGATCAAAGAGAGGATCAATCCCAGACTGCAGATGCAGATGCTGCCCAAACGGTTCCGAAAATACATGAAGGAAATGCAGGAGCCTTAATGTATTATTAATTTGAGGGAATTGTCAGTGTCAGTACACCAGATTTAAAAAAGGACTTCGGGGATAAATAAAACAGATAGAAGAAGAGTACAGATTTGTGCTCTTCTTTTTGTACTTAAAATAAGTTCTGAAATATAGGACTGATCCCACATCTTTCAGTAAGATCTCTGATCAGCAGGGAACAAGGTGTTAGTTGAAAAAATCACCATAATGTGGTATATTTACCATAAAACGGCAATATCTTGTAACGCGCCGATCACGGTACGTTACTCTCTTCACACCAGAAGAACGCAATAACAGCGTTCTTCACGAAAATGTTTGCACGCGCATGGAGGTAATACATGATACGTTCTTATGTTGAAGAAAATGTATTTGACGCTTTGCAGGAGCGGTTAAAGTTTATATTTCAGGAATTTGACAATATATATGTTTCATTTTCGGGGGGAAAGGACAGCGGGCTTCTTTTAAATCTTGTGCTGGATTATCAGAAGAAACATGCACCGGATAAAAGAATTGGTGTGTTTCACCAGGATTTTGAAGCCCAGTACACGGTGACGACAGAGTATATTGAGCGGACATTTAAACGCATTGAAAAAGATGTGGAACCCTACTGGGTGTGTCTTCCTATGGCGACCCGCACTGCCCTGAGCAGCTATGAGATGTTCTGGTATCCCTGGGATGATAAGAAGAAGGAGGCATGGGTGCGGCCGATGCCAGAGCATGATTATGTGATCAATATGGAAAATAATCCGATGACCACCTATAAGTACCGGATGCACCAGGAGGACCTGGCAAAGCAGTTTGGAAGGTGGTACAGCATGTCCCATGAAGGAAAGAAAACGGTGTGTCTGCTGGGGATGCGGGCGGATGAGTCCATGCAGAGATACAGTGGCTTTCTAAATAAGAAATATGGGTATCAGGATGAGTGCTGGATCAGCAGACAGTTTAAAGATGTATGGTGCGCTTCTCCAATTTATGACTGGTCCACCAGTGATATCTGGCATGCCAATTATCTGTTTGGGTATGATTATAACCGTCTTTATGATCTATATTATATGGCAGGTCTGAGCGCTTCCCAGATGCGGGTTGCTTCACCCTTTAACGACTACTCCAAAGACAGCCTGAACCTGTACCGGGTGATCGATCCGGAGATCTGGGCGAAGCTCATCGGCAGGGTTCAGGGGGCGAACTTCGCGTGTATCTATGGAAGAAGTAAGGCGATGGGTTACCGCAATGTGACGCTTCCCGAAGGACATACATGGGAGTCCTATACAAAATTTCTGCTGGACACACTGCCTGTCCGGCTCAGAAATAATTATGTAAAAAAATTTAATACTTCCATTAAGTTCTGGCATAACACTGGAGGCGGCCTGGATGAGGAGACGATTGAAGAGCTTCTGGCGCATGGTTACAAGATCCGGCGCAATGGCGTCTCAAATTACACCCTGAATAAGAAATCCAGGGTTATCTTTGAGGGAAGGATTCCTGACCATACAGATGACATAAAATCTACGAAAGACATACCCAGCTGGAAAAGGATGTGTTACTGTATATTGAAAAATGACCACATCTGCCGGTTTATGGGCTTTGGCCTGACAAGACAGCAACAAAAGCGTATCGACATAATCAAGATGAAATACAAAAACATAAAAGAGTTAGGATGAAAAGAGGGAAATAACAAATGGCATACAAAAGTCCAGTCTACAATGTGATATCTGTACCAGTGGAAAAAGTGAAACCTAATACATATAATCCCAATGCGGTGGCGCCCCCAGAGATGAAGCTTCTATATGAAAGTATAAAAGAAGATGGGTATACGATGCCTATTGTTTGCTATTATTCCAAAGAAAAAGACATATATGTGATCGTGGACGGGTTCCACCGCTATCGTATTATGATGGAATTCCCGGATATCTATGAACGGGAAAAAGGAATGATCCCGGTCTCGGTCATTGATAAACCCATTGACCACCGGATGGCAAGTACCATCCGCCACAACCGCGCCAGGGGAAGCCACAATGTGGATCTTATGAGTAATATCGTCAAAGAACTTCATGAGATCGGACGGTCCGATGCCTGGATCAGCAGACATCTTGGCATGGACAGGGATGAAATACTGAGATTAAAGCAGATCACCGGGCTCTCGGCGCTGTTCCGGGATGTAAAATTTGGACAGGCATGGCGTCCGGAAGATGAGGAAGAAATGGAGTAGCTGACGGTGCCACCAAATAAAAGAGTTCTTTTGGAAAAAATTCGTATATTTTATGTAAATTCTGGTAATGCTATGGAAAAATTAAGTTTGCAAGGAGGAATCCATCATGGCAGTGGAATTTAAGAATAGCGAGACAAAGGACAATCTGATGCGCGCCTTTGCCGGTGAAAGCCAGGCAAGAAACCGTTATACTTTTGCAGCGCAGAAGGCGCAGGAACAGAATCAGCAGGTTATCTCCATGGCATTTCTTTTTACGGCAGAGCAGGAAAAAGAACATGCGGAGATTTTTTATCATCATCTGAAAGAGCTCTCTGGAGAGACAATTCATGTAGATGGAGGTTATCCAGTAGATATTTCGGAGGACCTGGGACAGCTTTTGAGAATGGCGCAGCATAATGAATACGAGGAGCATGACGACGTATATAAAAAATTTGGTGAAAAGGCGATGGAGGAAGGATTTACGAAAGTGGCAAATTCCTTCCGGATGATCGCAGAGATCGAAAAAGTGCATGGAGACCGTTTTGGACGGTTTGCTGAATATCTGGAGCAGAATAAACTTTATGTATCCGATGTGAAGGCGGGCTGGATGTGCCTGAACTGCGGTTACATTTTTGAAGGTGAAAAAGTGCCGGAAAAGTGTCCTGTCTGTGATCATGATAAAGGATACTTTATCAGGGTAAGCCTCTCCCCGTTTACCGATGGCCAAAAGGCATGGGCATAAGGGAGCCGGCAGAAGATGTATGATATCATTGTGGTGGGCGCCGGGACAGCGGGACTTTCTGCGGCGGTATACGGGGCCAGAGCTGGGAAACGTGTACTTGTTCTGGAGCAGAAAAACGCAGGCGGTCAGATCGTGAACTCACCGGAGGTTGATAATTATCCAGGCATCAAGCATATCTCTGGTTTTGAATTTATTCAGGGACTGCAGGAGCAGGCAGAGGAAGCAGGGGCTCAGTTTCGGTATGCTCCTGCGGAAGCCATCCGGTGTGAGGGAGAAAAAAAGCTGGTGAAATGTGGTGATGAGGAGCTGGCATGCAATTCAATTATTCTCGCCACCGGCATGGTGTACCGGAAGCTTGGACTGGAGCAGGAGGAGCAGCTGACAGGAAAAGGGGTATCCTACTGTGCCGTGTGTGATGGCGCATTTTTCCGGGGAAAAGATACGGCAGTAGTGGGAGGCGGAAATACGGCGCTGGAAGATGCCCTCTATCTGTCTGAGAACTGCCGCAAGGTATATCTGATTCACCGAAGAGACCGCTTTCGGGGAGAAAACACCATGGTGAACAAACTGCTTCAGAGAAAAAACGTAGAACTTGTCCTGGATAGTGTGGTGACAGAGCTGCGGGGTAAGGAGCAGCTGTCAGGCATTATCGTAAAAAATACAGTTTCTGGGATCGTAAGTGAGCTGTCCCTCAGCGGATTGTTTGTGGCGGTGGGACAAATGCCGGAAAATGAACAGTTCCGGGATGTGGTGGAATTGGATGCCCATGGTTATATAAGGGCAGACGAGAGCTGCTGCACCAGTGTGCCGGGAATCTATGCGGCAGGGGACTGCCGCACCAAACAGGTTCATCAGCTGGTGACAGCGGCGGCAGACGGCGCGGTGGCTGCCCTGGCAGCCTGCGGGCAGACAGAATGAAAAAGTACCTGTTATTTCGCGAATAAATCCCCAGCTTTTCCACATACTAACTCCATAGCAATGATTTGGAAAGCAAATCTTTGTAACAAACAAGAAAAATGGCTATGGAGGAAAAAATAAATGAAAGCAACAGGAATTGTGCGTCGGATCGACGAACTTGGACGAATTGTAATACCAAAAGAAATACGAAGGACCTTGAGGATCCGTGAGGGAGATCCCCTGGAAATATTTACCAACCATGAGGGCGGAATCATTCTAAAAAAATATTCCCCAATCGGAGAGCTGGGAGAGCTGGCAAAAGAATATGTGGAGTCTGTGGCAAACGTTGCCAAATGCACAGTATGTGTGGCAGACAGAGATCAGATCGTGGCGGCGGCGGGCCCAGACAAGAAAAATTATTCAGGAAAAGACATTCATAAAGAGTTAAAGCAGTGTATAGATGAACGGACAAATATATTATCCACAAATAAAAAGGAATCCCGCTGCAGGATAACAGAAGATGGGGAAACCGAGGTAAACCAGGCAGTAGGAACCATAGTATCCGAGGGAGACGCCATTGGTGCAGTGATCCTGGTCTCCGGGGATGATAAATCAAAATTCGGAGAGTTTGAGGAGAAAATGGCATTGTGCGGAGCAAACTTCCTGGGAAGACAGATGGAAAGCTAATGCGGTTAAATTAATGTGCTGGCAGCACGAATTAATACCTTGTAAACTGAAAATTCAGTTAAAAATGCCAAAAACTGCAAAAAACCTTGACAAATGGCTGAAAAAAGGTTATAAATATGTTTAGTAGGTTTACAGGGATTGTAGGTTTACGAAAAAATAAAGCAAAATCACGAGGAGGATATATTCCATGAACAAGACAGAATTAGTTGCAGCTATTGCTGATCAGGCAGATTTGTCAAAAAAAGATGCTGAGAAAGCATTAAAAGCATTTGTTGACGTTATTACAGATGAATTAAAGAAGGGCGAAAAGATTCAGCTTGTTGGCTTTGGTTCTTTTGAAGTGACCGAGAGAGCAGCAAGAGAAGGTATCAATCCGCTTACGAAGAAGCCGATGAGCATTCCTGCATCTAAAGCACCTAAATTCAAAGCTGGTAAAGCATTGAAGGATGCTGTTAACGCATAATCAAGCGTTTGTATGGGATTTTGAATTGTTGAATATAACGTCGATTCTGGATGCTGTCGGAATCGGCGTTTTTGCGTTTGTTTGCGACACGGGAAACTCTTCGGGTTTTCTCGTGCGGTTCTTCGCGATAAATTGTTCAGAATGGAGGAGAAGATGAGATTAGATAAATATTTAAAAGTATCCCGGTTGATCAAGAGAAGGCCAGTGGCCAATGAGGCGTGTGATGCCGGGCGAATTCTGGTAAATGATAAGGTGGCAAAGGCGTCCCTTAATGTAAAACCGGGGGATATCATTGAAATACAGTTTGGAAATAAAAATACAAAAGTAGAAGTACTCAGCATCGAAGAAACCTACAAAAAGGACGAGGCCAAGGAGCTGTACCGGTATCTGTAGGCAGGGGCCTGCAGCCCTGTGTTCTGTCATATCTACCCAAGCTTGCGCATATACTATGTTAAATGGATTTTTGAGGTGGGCAAATTGCAGGATTCCCAGAAAAGCAGATACAACCAGTATGCAGAGACGAGGAATGAAGGGCTGACGGGAAGGCAGGATGTAAACATGATCGACCGCAGGAAAGCAGCGGTATCCGGCGTGAAGGAGGTGATCTCCTTTGACAGTAATGAGATCCTGCTTGAAACCACCAGAGGGATGCTTTCATTCCGGGGAGAAGATCTTCAAGTCAAGCGGCTGACCCTGGAAAAGGGCGAGGTGGATCTGGAAGGAAATATCTGTGAGCTAAAATATTCCGATACCCATTCTGTGAAGGATGCTGGCTCATTTTTTGGAAAGCTGTTTAAATAATGGAAGAGATAAAAAGTCAGGTTATTTTTCTTCTGGGATCCTTTATAAGCGGAGTGGCGGTGATGCTTGCCTATGAGATCATTAATATTATCCGGGGACTGTTCCGGCCAGGGATCGTAGGGAAACTGTTTCTGGATGTGATGTTTTTTACGGCCAGCGGAATTTGTGTATTTCAGATGATCTTCCTTTGCAATAACGGAACGATCCGGAGTTTTTTTATCTTTGCCTTTGGGGCAGGGGCGATCTTGTTTCGGAAGACCTTTGGAACGAGGATATCCAGCCTCTGCGTGAGGGCAGTCCAAAAAACTTTCCGGCTGCTTACCCGCCCCCTTCTATTTATCTGTAAGCAATTTACAAAAATAATAAAAAAAAGAGAAAAAAACTCTTGATATTTACTAAAAAACGCTTTATAATATCAATTACACAGCAGTCTACAGCTATAGAAAACAATGAGAAGGGGGATTAGGCTGCCCCCTGCAGAAATGAGGAAATATATGAGAAGAAGAAGGCGAAGAAACCGCACCGGGCTTTATCTGGTGATGACGGTGGTTCTGCTGTTTTGTGCTACTCTTGGGATTCATAGTATTTCTTTGAAGGCGAACTGTCTTGAACTGCAAAAGCAGAAACAGGAGCTGCAGCAGAAAAAAGACGAGCTTCAGAAGGAAAAGAAGTCCATTCAGGAGCAGAAGGCATACATGCAGACAGATGAATACATAGAAAATGCGGCCAGGGAGAAATTTGGCCTTGTATATGAGGATGAGATAATTTTCAAAGCAGAGTGAGAATCGTGTCGAAAAGTTTTTTTGGCATGATTCTTTTTTTGACAAAATCTGATACCCACTTTGTCTATACTTATTTGTACTACAAGTGTAATTTGTGAGACGGTGCGCGGTCAGCAGTCTGGGCGGCAAATGTCCAGGGAGGCGTCTCAGAATGGAGGAAATGATGATACAAGGTGCGGTTTCAAAAAAAAGGTGGATATTACAGGCGGTGCTGGGTTTTATGCTTGGGCGGGTGTGGATGTTTTCCATCAATCCCTTTGCCCCCGCTTATTTGTGTGCGGCAGGAGTCTGTCCCGGCAGCCGGATGCTGGTGATGGTGTCTGTCCTGGGAGGTGTGCTGACTCAGGCTAGAGGGCTGAACTTTCTGCAGTACACCTTTCTAATTCTGTTGACGGGATTTGTACAGTATGTCATGCGGCGGATCGACGGCAAGGAGGGAAGTGTCCTGGCGGTGGCATGCGTCAGCGGAATATTAAATTTTATCCTCGGATTTACTACTGGCGTAGTAAATAATAATACAATAGAAGCGGTGTGGCTGAGTCTGCTGGAGAGTCTGTGTATTGTTGCCATGGCAAATGTATTTCAGTGGGGAGTACGTTTCTTATTATACGAGGACTGGGCAAAGATCCTTGGAAATGAGGAGATGATCAGTCTCATTTCCCTGGCTGCCCTGGCGGTCTATGGAATGCCCCGGACCTTTGAGGGGGTGTATTCCTTTATCGAGACGCTCAGCTATCTTCTTGTGCTGTTTGTGGGATACCGTTATGGCGCGGCGCCGGGAGCGATGGCAGGAGCGGCGGGAGGAATTCTGGCGGCGGCTTCCGGCAGCGGCATGGTGCTGGTGGGGGTATACTGCCTCCTGGGCATCGGTGTTGGAATTTTCCGGGAAATTGGGCGTATCATGAGTACAGCGGCATTTCTTGTGATGGGGATCATCATGGCATATGTCATAAGAAATGAGGTGCTGGGAATCGTGGAATTGCGGGGGATGGTTTCTGCGGCGATCATCTTTTTGTCTATCCCCGGTTCTTTTATCCGGACGATTGAAAATGACCTGACAAAAGATCAGGAAAATCCTTTTGCCAAAGAGGATCTGAGAACTCTTGCCAATTATAAGATCGACGGGTTTGCTACAGCCTTTAAACGGCTGGCAAAATCCTTCAGTGACTTTACGGAAAAGGAAAGGCAGATATCCGGTGATGAGATCCAGGAGATCTTTGATGATCTGTCCGGTAAAGTCTGCCAGCAGTGTGTGAACTGCCACTACTGCTGGGAGACAAATTATGAAGAGACCTACGAGAACATAAAAAATATCCTTGCGGCGGCGAGCGAACAGGGTGTGGTGGAAGAACAGAATATCAGTGAGAAATTTTTAAACCGCTGTCTGAGGCTGGATGAATATATTGAAAAGATCAATGAGCGTATGGCAGTGGCGAGGATGAACCTGAGCTGGCGCAATAAAATGGCGGAAAGCCGGGAGGCGATGGCGGGACAGATGATGGAGATCGCTGAGGCGCTGAAAGAATTTACAAAGGAGCTGAACCAGACTGCGGAGGTGCCGGTGGAGACGAAGAAAAAGGTTCTTTTTGCCCTGCGAAGCCTGGGAATCCGGGTAAAGAACCTGTCTTTTAAGACGGACCGGAAAGGGAATCTGGAAATCTGTTTTATAGCGAAAGCCAGGGGAAATGCCTGTATCACAAAAAGGGATGTGTGTGTGGCTTTGGAGCATGTGCTGGATCAGCGGATGTGTCCCGGCAGGTACATGAGAAATGTCATCCCCAAAGAATACGAGGCGGTTTCGTTCGTGCGGGATATGAATTATAAAACCCTTACCGGACTTGCCAGAGTGGCAAAAAGCGGTGAGACTGTGTCCGGAGATAATTTTTCCTTTATGGAGCTTTCTACCGGGGAGCTGGTCATGGTGCTCTCGGATGGGATGGGCAGCGGAAGCCGGGCATGCCGGGACAGTGAAAATCTGGTAGAGGTACTGGAGAGTCTCATCGAAGCGGGGTTCCGGAAAGAGTCAGCCGTTCGTCTCATGAATACGTTGTTTGTCATGTCTTATGAGGGAAAAAAGTTTACAACCCTTGACATGACAGCGATAGACCTTTATAGTGGAGAATGTGAGACGGTAAAAAACGGTGCGGCTGCCACATTTATCAAACGCGCCGATGGCGTGGAAACCATTTTTGCCAAAACCCTTCCCATGGGTATTGATATGGAAGCGTCTCCGGAATCTACACGGACAAGCCTGAAAGATGGCGATATGGTGGTTATGGTATCGGACGGTATCATCGATGCCTTTCCAGGGGAGGACAAAGAATTTTATGTGGAAAACATACTGGAAAATATAGACAGCAACAATCCGTCAGAGATTGCCAACGGAGTGCTGATGCAGGCGCTTGCCAGAAATGCCAGGGAGGCGTCGGATGATATGAGCGTGCTGGTAGCAGGAATATGGAAAAAATGAATGGAGAACAATAGTGTTTAAGGATAAAGTACTAAAGTACAATAAACGGAATAAACTTTTTCATAGAGGAGACCGGATTGTTGTAGGAGTATCTGGAGGCAAGGATTCGGTCTGCCTGCTGGATGTGCTGGACCGGTGCCGGGAGGAATTTGAGCTGACACTGCTGGTGGTTCACGTCAACCACGGCATCCGCGGGGAGGCGGCAGACCGGGATGAACAATTCGTAAAGGATATGGCGGCGGAACGGGGACTGGAATGTTACAGCGAGCGGGTGGATGTCCCACAGGCTGCCAGAGAGCTTAAAATGTCAGAAGAAGAGGCAGGGCGCTATCTCCGGTACCAGATCATGCGTCATGTGTGTATGGAAAAGGGATTTGATAAGATCGCTGTGGCACACCATCAGGATGATGTGGCGGAGACTGTACTTTTTCAGCTGTTCCGCGGAAGCGGTCCCAGAGGGCTGTCAGGGATTCATCCCAAGCGGGAATATGTGATCCGCCCGATCCTGTTTGCGGAGGGACGGGAGATCGAAGAATATGTGCAGGAGAAAAAACTGGCGTATTGTGAGGACCAGACCAACTATTCTGAGGAATATTCGAGAAATAAATTGCGGCTGCGGGTATTTCCTTATGTAGAACGGGAAATAAATAACAGAGCGAAAGCCCATGTGGCAAAGGCGGCTCAGAAAATTGCCCTTCAGAATGCGTATGTTGAGAAGCAGGCAAAAAAAGAGTATATGCAGGTTGTGCATGCAGATCAGGGGCAGTATTATTATAATTGTGATGAATTTGACCGGCTGGATCTCGTTATACAGATCGAGATCATCCGCCTGGTTTTAAAAAATTTTCGTGAATCGGTGAAGGATATCAGCGAAACCCATTATAAAAAGCTGATCGCCATGTCCAGAATGGAGGTGGGAAAACAGGTCAGCCTGCCGGGAAAAGTATGTGTTGAGCGGAGATATGGATGTGTCTGGTACCGCAATACAGCCGATCAGAGCAGGGAAATGTTTTACCAGAAATGCCAGCTTCCCTATGAAGGACCGGTAAAAATCCGAAAGGACAGAATGTGGATCGCCATGGATGTGGTTCCCAGGAGGAAACTCCCGGAAGAAATTCCAGAAAAAGACTATACGAAATGGCTGGATTATGATAAAATAAAAGGTGATTTATGTCTGAGAAATCCGAAAGAGGGAGACTTTTTTATCATGGATGCAGCGGGAAACCGGAAAAAGCTTTCCCGATATTTTATTGATAAAAAGATTCCCGCGTCAGAGAGGGCAAAAGAGATCGTGCTGGCTGAAGAAAATCATGTGATCTGGGCAGTTCCGGGACGGATCAGTTATGCATATAAAGTTACTAAGGAGACCAGATTAGTTCTTGTGGTTGTGCTGGCATGGGGATGATAAGGAGAGAACGATGAAAGAAGAAATAAAAGTATTATTTAAAGAAGAACAGCTTATGACAAAGATCCGGGAGATCGCAGATCAGATCAACCGGGATTATGAAGGAAAGGAAGTATACCTGCTATGTATTTTGAAGGGCAGCGTATATTTTACCTGTGAACTTTCCAAATATATAAAAGTTCCTGTGAAGCTTGGCTTTTTAAGTGTGTCCAGCTACGGGGACGGGATGACCAGTTCAGGGGCAGTGGAGCTTAGCAATGATGCTGATCTGGATGTAAAAGGGAAAAATGTTATCGTGGTAGAGGACATAGTGGACAGTGGAAGAACCCTTGCATTTTTGCTTCATATGCTGGCAAAGCGCAAACCGGAAAGCCTGCGCCTGTGTACACTTCTTGACAAACCGGGAAGCCGTGTGACAGAAGTGACAGTGGATTATGTGGGATTTGAAGTCCCGGACGTTTTTGTGGTCGGGTTCGGAATGGATTATGCGCAGAAATACAGGAATCTGCCATATATCGGTGAACTGGTCTTTAAGGAGGGCAAATAATGAAGACGTTTAAAGGCTATGGCTTTTTCGTGCTGATGCTCATGGTACTGGCATTAGTGTTCATTGCCAATGATTTCATAAATTCTAACCAGGACAATTATTCGGTGACACAGTTTAAGCAGGACATTATGGAGGAAAAGATCCAGAGTGTGGAAGTGAGGCAGAATGCGGAGGTGCCCACGGGTGAATTGACCGCAAAGTACTCCAATGGTGAAAAACGGGTCTATGTATCGGACGTCAACCAGATCCTGCAGTTTCTCGATGAAAAAAACTTTACCCATGTGAAAGTGGGGGATGTGGCGAGAACTCCCTGGTATCTGGAAGTTCTGCCATATATCATCGGAGTAGTGCTGATCTTGTTGCTGTTCAGCATGATGTCCTCCAATGCCAATGGAGGCGGTGGCGGCGGAAAGATGATGAATTTTGGAAAAAGCCGTGCCAGACTTACGATGCCGGATGATAAGGTCAAAACCTTTCAGGATGTGGCAGGTCTGGTAGAGGAAAAGGAGCAGCTGGAAGAGATTGTAGATTTTCTTTCCGCTCCTGGTAAATATACAAAACTCGGTGCCAGGATTCCTAAGGGAGTCATTATGGTAGGACCTCCTGGTACAGGAAAAACCCTGCTGGCGAAGGCGGTTGCCGGGGAAGCCGGTGTTCCGTTTTTCAGTATTTCCGGCTCAGATTTTGTGGAAATGTTTGTAGGAGTGGGTGCTTCCAGAGTACGCGATCTCTTTGCAGAGGCAAAGAAAAATGCACCGTGTATCGTATTTATTGATGAAATTGACGCGGTGGCGAGACGCCGGGGAAGCGGCCTGGGCGGTGGCCATGATGAGAGAGAGCAGACCTTGAACCAGATGCTGGTAGAGATGGATGGTTTCGGCATCAATGAGGGAATCATCGTTATGGCGGCGACAAACCGTGTAGATATACTAGATCCGGCGATCCTTAGACCGGGAAGATTTGACCGGAAGATCACAGTGGGCAGGCCGGATGTGCGGGGAAGAGAAGAGATCCTGAAGGTCCACGCGAAAGATAAACCGCTGTCAGATGACGTAAACCTGGAAGACATCGCCAGAACTACGGCAGGATTTGTGGGTGCTGACCTGGAAAATCTCCTGAATGAGGCCGCGATCGCGGCAGCCAGGGATAACCGGGTATTTATTGTAGAAGAAGACATAAAGAAATCCTTTATAAAGGTAGGCATCGGAGCAGAGAAAAGAAGCAAGGTCATCTCCGACAAAGATAAACGTATCACCGCCTATCATGAAGCGGGGCATGCCATTCTGTTTCATCTCCTGCCGGATGTGGGACCGGTATACACCGTTTCCATCATTCCTACCGGGCAGGGAGCCGCAGGATATACGATGCCGCTGCCTGAAAAGGATGAGCTGCATTTGACGAAGGGCAAGATGCTCCAGGACATCACAGTATGTCTTGGCGGCCGGATCGCAGAGAGCATTGCCTTTGATGATGTGACAACCGGCGCTGTCCAGGATATCAAGCAGGCGACAGAAGCGGCCAGGGATATGGTTACCCGTTATGGATTCTCAGAGGAACTGGGAATGATAAATTACGATACCTCGGACGATGAAGTGTTTATAGGAAGGGATATCGCCCACACGAAAACCTTTAGTGAGGGCACTGCAGAGATCATTGACAGAGAGGTCAAAAAGATCATCAACAGCTGTCATGAGAAAGCAACCAGCATTTTAAAAGCAAACCAGGACATTCTTGACCGGCTGGCTAAACTCCTGATTGAAAAGGAGAGGATTACCAGAGATGAGTTTGAATTGCTGTTTGAGCAAAATGACGATGAAACCGTGGAAAATGCTTAAGCGATTGTGCAGGTTCTCAAAAGAGGAGAAATGATTGGGCAATACTCACAAATAATTTATTGAAATTTATCAATGTTTGTGCACACTTATTTACGATAAGATGCTATACTTCTTATCGTAAACCCCAATACATTATATAGTTTTTGCTACACCCCATAAGTAACAAAAATACCTTCTCCCAAAAGGACAGCCGACGTGAAGCTGTCCTTTTGACTATTTGGAATCATAATAATGAGGAGTATGACTATGAAAACAGGAAAATTAATTCGGGAAGCAATATTTAGTTCAGGTACGGAACAGTATGTCTCACCGATGGAACCTGGGATCAATGAGCAGGTAGTGCTTCGGTGCCGCACAGGGAAAGATAATGCTGATATGGTGTATCTTGTGACAGAGAACGGAAAGATCCAGATGGAAAAAGAAAAATCTGGACAGCTGTTTGATTATTACAAAACTACAGTGCAGCTGGGGACAGAGAGTTTTGGGTATTGTTTTCTTGTCCAGCGGGGGGAGGAAAAAGTTTACTTTACGAAGAAAGGCGACGTGGATCAGCCGGAACAGAGATTTTACTATCGGATTTTTCCGGGATATAAGACACCGGACTGGGCAAAAGGCGCGGTATTTTATCAGATCTATGTGGACCGCTTTAACAACGGAGACCGCAGCAACGATGTGGTGAATGACGAGTATTCCTACATTGGCGAGCATGTAAAAGGTGTATCAAACTGGAGTAAATATCCTGCGTCTATGGGAGTGCGGGAATTTTATGGTGGAGATCTCCAGGGAGTTCTGGATAAGCTGGATTACCTTCAGGATTTAGGCGTTGAGGTACTTTACCTGAACCCCATCTTTGTTTCTCCTTCTAACCACAAATATGATACACAGGATTATGATCATATCGATCCGCATTTTACTGTTATTCAGGAAGATGGCGGAGATACACTGGAAGAAGGGGATCATGATAATTCTCATGCTTCCAGATATATAAAGCGCGTCGTGGATAAAAAGAACCTGGAAGCATCCAACAAGTTTTTTGCCTATTTTATGGAGAAAGTACACGAGCGGGGCATGAAGGTCATTTTAGATGGTGTGTTTAACCACTGCGGTTCCTTTAATAAATGGATTGACAGGGAAGGGATCTACGAAATGGATGCTTCTTATAATAAAGGAGCATATATAGAAGAGAAAAGCCCTTATCATGACTTTTTTAAATTTTTTCCGGACGGAACCTGGCCCCGTAATACCCACTACGACGGCTGGTGGGGGCATGACACCCTGCCAAAGCTGAATTATGAGGATTCAGATAAACTTTATGAATATATTATGCGCATCGCAAGAAAATGGGTATCTGCACCTTATAACGTGGATGGATGGCGGCTGGATGTGGCGGCGGATCTGGGACACTCCGAAGAATTTAACCACAAGTTCTGGCGGGATTTCCGGAAAAACGTGAAGGAAGCAAATCCAGAAGCGATCATCCTGGCGGAGCATTATGGGGATCCCTCCTCCTGGCTGGAAGGGGATCAATGGGATACTGTTATGAACTACGATGCGTTTATGGAGCCGGTGAGCTGGTTTTTGACCGGAATGGAGAAACACAGCGATGTGAGCCGTCCCGACTTAAAAGGAAACAGCGATCTGTTTTTTGCCCGGATGACAGAATTTTCAGCAAAATTCAGTATGCAGTCTCTTTTGGTAGCGATGAATGAGTTATCCAATCATGATCATTCCCGGTTTTTGACTAGAACCAACGGGCGTGTCGGAAGAACAGCCTCTGCCGGACCGGAGTCGGCGAACTACGGTGTGCGCAAAGCCGCCATGATGGCCGCGGTGATCATTCAGATGACCTGGCTGGGCGCTCCCACCGTATATTATGGTGATGAAGCTGGTGTACGCGGCTGGACCGATCCGGATAACCGACGGACCTATCCATGGGGCAAAGAAGATCATGAACTGATTCTTTTTCACAAAGAAGCCATCCGCATTCACAAAGATTATACTGCCCTGCGCACAGGGGGACTGATCTACCTTTTAAACGAGAGGAATCTGATCGGTTATGGCCGCTTTGATGAAAAGGATAAGTTTTTTGTGCTGGTGCAGGCTGGCGGAGGGAGACGCCAGGTGGAAGTTCCTGTATGGCGGCTGGAGATGCACGACGGAGAGACCATGGCTTCCATGATCTACAGCGACAACGGTGGATTTGACGTCAATGCGAGGATCTATGTGGTGAAGGACGGAAAAATCACCGTGGACCTGGAACCAGATGCGGCGATCATTGTGAAGTCTGTGGAGCGGGGGTACTGATATTTTAGTTTTAAAAAGGTATTTTCCGAGTCATTATTGGCTTGGGAAGTACCTTTTTTAGAGGATTTATGTGATATAATAGGAGGGTTTTTAATTGAAAACATTTCTCAGGATACTAATGATAATAATAGGTCTGGTGTTATTTTGCGCTGGCTGTGGGGCGGGGGAAGATAATAAAAATACAGAGTCAAAAACAAAAGTTCAGCCTCATAAAGAGAAAGAAATACATTATGATATTATTCCAGAACAGCTTGCTTTCTTGATGTAAACGATAAAATAGATTATTTAGAATGTGAACTGACTCAGGAGATGGGGTGGAAAATAAGTCTTCCGAATTGGAGTGCGGAGGCCAATAAAATTGCTCCGATGGGATTAAAAAGTTATTAGGTGGATCGGTTTGGAGGACTATAAATGAAAAGAGGGGCATCTGCATGGGGGATATGTATCTCTCGTGCAGATGCCCCTAAACGAATATGTTGTTTATTATTCCTCGGTCTTTGGAGTAGAAAGTCCATCGCGCCAGTTTTCCATTTTCTTTACTGCTGAGTCAATGGTTTTCTGGCAGATATCCGGAAGTTCGCCTCCCCATGCTTTTGCAGCCTGATCGAAGCCTTTTTTGATCGCAGCGATCATTTTATCTGCCTTGGCAGAATCTCCGCCGCTGAGAGCCTGAGCCATGGAAACCAGGCGGTCGCTGGTCTGCTCGATGCCCCAGTAACCATCATCAGCAATGTCTTTCTGTGCCTGGGCTACTGTATTTGGATCAACGCTGATCTTTCCATTTTTTACATCCTCAAATAACTGAGAAAGCTTGGTGTATTTGTTTGCCTGCTTGTTCAGAAGCTGGTTTACCAGATTCTGAAGCTGCTGATTTTTCGTATTCAGCTCGCCTTTCATCTGTTTTGCAATACTGGAATAATCTTTTACTTTTGAACCGGCGCTCTCCGTAGCTTTAGATGGTTCATAAACAACACCCGTCTCTTTGGAAGAAACAGATTCGTTCTTTGTTTTGTCTGCAGCCTTTGTGGTTGTATTAGAAACCGGTTTGTAGGCTGTGGACTGAGAATTAGAAACTCCGTTAACACTCATTTTTTTCCCCTCCTTGGTTTTAATTTACGGACATAAATCCTTATCTAGTATATATATCGGACCAAATATTTAAAACTTAACCTTGAGATTCAAAGAATTTAGAGGTAAGATAAAGACAGAAAAAAGTGTGAATAGAACTTCTAAGCTTTTAAAACACAAAAGCTAGAAGTTCTACGGCAGCAAAGCTGCCTATTCACACTGGTAGAATCCGCAAAGCGGATTCTACGCCACTAATTCAAGTATTGTTTGTGCCTGTGCGAAGCACAGGGTCACACGCTTTTCATGGATTATTTGTGCCGCCCGTGGCGGCATGTCTGGAAGAGGAAAAATAAATTTTTGCCTCTACAAGTTTATGAGTTCACACCCAAGTTTGTGTGATACGAGAGCGGGGTACAATATGATAAAAAAAATTATACTCTTTACAAAAGGAATAGAGACCCTGTGGTTTTTCTCTGAACAGATGGGAAAGACTTTTGAACTGCTGGGATATGAAGTGTTTTACTTTGACCAGTGCAAAGAATACCGAAGCCTGAGTGACCTGATCTGGTTCTGTGAACCCGGGGTGACAGCCGCGGTTAGTTTTAACTTTGACGGCTGTGCCGGGGAGGAGTATTTTATTGATTCGGAGGGCATATCTTTTTTTGATGCCAGAGATGTGCTGTTTATTAATATTGTGGTGGATCATCCATTTTATTATCACAAGTTTCTTCCCTATCTGCCTAAGAAATATATACAGATTTCTATCGACAGGGAGCATGAGGCTTATCTCAAACGTTTTTTTCCGGAGATGCGCCGGGGGCCATTCATGCCGCTGGGAGGTACAAGTCTGTGGGAAAATGGGAAAATTCCCGGTTATGATGACAGAAAGTATGACATTGTGTTTACAGGCAATTATAATCCGCCATCAATCTTCCATGAGGCGATCCATCGCCATGGGGAAGAATATGCGGAATTTTATTATGATATCATACATGATCTGATACGTCATCCATGGAGGTCCATGGATGCTGTGATCATGGAACACCTGAACCGGGATGTGGAGGATATTGATGAAAAGGGGCTGAAAGAGACCATGCCCAATATGATCTTTATCGACCTGTATGTACGTCACTATTTCCGCGGCGAGGTAGTGAAGACGTTGGTAGACCATGGTTTCCGGGTGCATTGCTTTGGCGCGGGCTGGGATCAGTTGGAATGCCGTCATCCTGAAAATATTATAAACGGAAATGTGCTGGATTCTCTGGGGTGCCTCCAGCAGATCAGCCGCAGCCGCTTATCCCTGAATGTTATGCCCTGGTTTAAAGACGGAGCCCATGACCGGGTATTTAATTCCATGCTGAATGGGGCAGTCAGCCTCAGCGACAGTTCGCGGTATATGGATGAGATCCTGGAGGACGGAAAGCATTTTGTCCGTTATGATCTGGCAAAACTGGAGGAACTTCCGGAGAAAGCAGAGCAGATTCTCTCAGATAAAGAAAAATGGGAATATCTGGTGGCGCAGGGATACCGTATGGCGAACAGGGGGCATACATGGGCACACAGGGCACGGTTTATACACTCAGAAATACTTTGCAAGATACCCTAAACTGTGTTAAAATAGTTTGTATGTTTAAACTTAGTATTTGATGGGAGGCTTTTATGGCTAAAAATAAAGTAAAAAAGAAAAAGCAGAGAAAGCACCCGAAGTTCTGGTTTGGCTTTAAGATATTTATTTTGTTGTTCCTGGTCACTCTGCTTGTAGCAGGGATTGTATTTTATGTAAAATATGGGAGGGATATTTTTGCTGCCCAGGATCAGGCGATCCAGCTGGTGAAAAGTTCTACACCGGAGACCTTCCGCAGCTCTGAAACCTCCATCGCCTACAATTCCAAGGGAAAGCAGATTGCTGTGCTCAAAGGAGACAAGGATTCATATTATCTTCCGATTGATGAGATACCTGAGTATGTGCAGGATGCTTTTATTGTGACAGAGGATAAGAAGTTTTATTCCCACAATGGAATTGATGCGGAAGGGATCATTCGTGCCGTGTGGGTTCAGATCCAGAATAAGGGCGAGATCAGTCAGGGAGCCAGTACGATCACCCAGCAGCTGGCAAGGGGAATCTTCCTGAATACGGAAAAAACTTATGAGAGAAAGATCAAAGAAATATTTATAGCGCTGGAATTGGAGAAGAAATACAATAAAAGGCAGATTTTTGAGTTCTATCTGAACAGTATTTATTTTTCTAATGGTTACTATGGTATTGAAGCAGCGGCGAAAGGATATTTCAGTGCCAGCTGCAAAGATTTAAGCCTGTCCCAGCTCTGTTTCCTCTGTGCGATACCGAATAACCCGACTCTTTATGATCCGGTGGAGCGCATGGAAAATACACTAAAGAGGCGTGACCGGATACTGAAACAGATGTTGGAAGACAAAGCGATCACCCAGGAAGAATATGATCTGGCAGTGGAAGAGAAAATAAAGCTAAATATCACTGAACCAGTAAAACGGAATTTTATTCAGACATTTGTGACTTATTGCGCTACAAGAAAGCTGATGGAACTAAATGGATTTAAGTTCCGCAACCAATTTGATTCTGATAAAGAAGCAAGTGCATACAAAGAAGAATACAACGACGCCTATGCGGCGGCGCAAAAACAGCTTTTGAACAACGGATACCGGATCTATACATCCATTGACCTGAAAAAGCAGAAGGCTCTGCAGCAGGCCATCAATACCAACCTGGCAGGATTTACTGAGAAGGGGACAAATGGTATTTATAAGATGCAGGGCGCCGGTGTCTGTATCGACAATAAGACCGGAAGAGTAGTGGCGGTAGTTGGCGGAAGAAGCCAGAAAACCAGTGGATATACCCTGAACCGTGCCTACCAGTCATACCGGCAGCCGGGAAGCAGTATCAAGCCTGTACTCGTGTATACTCCTTCCCTGGAGAGGGATTACACGCCGGATTCCATTGTGAATGACCACAAATTTGAAGATGGCCCTTCCAACTCCAATGGAAAGTATCACGGACGAGTTACCCTGCGGTATGCAGTGGAACAGTCTTTGAATACCATCGCCTGGCAGCTTTTTGAGGAGCTGACCCCGGAAACCGGGCTTGAATATCTGTTGAAAATGAATTTTTCAAAGATTGATAAGAATGATTATTTCAGCGCCTCATCCCTGGGCGGTCTCACCTACGGGTGCAGTCCGCTGGAGATGGCATCAGCCTATGCAACCATAGAGAATGATGGAAAATACCGGGAACCTACCTGTATTGTAAAGATTCTGGACTCTGAAGGAAATACCATACTGGATGATGATGTGGATGAAAAATACATCTATGATGCCCATGCGGCGAATACGATGGTGGATATATTAAAAGGTGTTCTTGTGAGAGGTACCGGTTCGGCACTGTCACTGGACAACGGAATGACCGCCGCTGGCAAAACCGGAACGACTAATGATAAGAAAGATGGCTGGTTCTGTGGTTTTACCCCTTATTTTACTACGGCAATATGGGTGGGCTGTGACAATCCTGTCCCGATTTCAGACTTGTATGGTGCAACCTATCCGGGTCGTACGTGGAAGGCATATATGAATGAGATCCACAAAGAACTGGAACCTAAAACCTTTGCATATGAGGACAGGGATGACTGGAAAGAAAAATCCTCTTCGGATAAGAAACCGGATTATCGGACTTATTCCAACGATAAAAAGCAGGATAAGGATGATAAAGATGAGGAGGATGATGACAAAAAGCAAAAACCGAAAAAAACGAAAAGACCTAAACCAACGGAAGCTCCGGAAGAGGATGATGATACTCCGCCGCCAGAGGAAGAAGAACCTCAACCGCCGGTCACTGATCCTGGTGGAGGGGGGACGCAGGAAGGTGGAAATCAGGGTACGGATCCTGGTGTGAATCCAGGAGATGGAACCGGAACAGGAAATTCCTCTAATGACGATACAAGTTATTCTCCGGACGATACCACTTTTAAGGATGAAAATGGAAACGTACAACCATAATTTTGGATTATACTATTTTTATAACACAATGGTGCCTTTGCGGAAAGCATCCGCAAAGGCACCATTGTGTTTGTTCTGGTTTCGGGGTTTGTTCCCTGACGCCACAGTGCTACCTGTTTGCTTCGTAATTCTTAAGGATCCGCTGTATCCGTTCCGAAGGATCCAGAAGACCTGCAATGGAAGCGTCGTGATTCAGCGTATTGATAAGAAGGGCGATATATTTACTCATATCCACGTTGATGTAATATTCTCTCTTTAATAGTTCCTCTGGCTGATATACCAGGTTGGTGGTCATAAGCCGGTAGATAAGTCCGCTGCTAAAGGCTTTGTCAAATTTCTCAAGACCATTGGTGAAAAGACCGAAGGTCGAGGCTACAAAGATGCGGTTTGCTTTGCGGCGCTTTAACTCTGTCGCCACATCTATCATGCTTTCGCCAGAGGAGATCATATCGTCAATAACCACCACATCTTTTCCCTCCACATCGGAACCGAGGAATTCATGGGCAACAATGGGATTTCTTCCCTCTATGATCTTCGTATAATCCCGGCGCTTATAGAACATACCCATATCCACGCCGGCGACGCCGGCAAAGTAGATTGCCCGGCCTGTGGCACCCTCGTCTGGACTGATGATCATCATATTTTTAGGATCCATCTTAAGATCGGGAACATTTTTCAGCATTGCCTTGATGAATTGATACGTCGGCTGTACCGTCTCAAATGTATTCAGAGGGATTGCATTCTGAACCCGGGGATCGTGGGCATCAAAGGTAATAATGCTGTCCACGCCCATATTTACAAGTTCCTGGAGTGCCAGGGCACAGTCCAAAGATTCTCTGGAGCTTCTTTTGTGCTGGCGGCTCTCATACATAAATGGCATGATAACCGTGATACGTCTTGCCTTGCCGCTGACTGCCGCAATCATTCGTTTGAGATCCTGGTAGTGGTCGTCCGGCGACATCCGGTTGATCTGGCCACATAGCTTGTAAGTGAGGCTGTAGTTGCATACATCCACCAGGATGTATAGGTCCTTGCCCCGGACAGATTCGTTGAGAATGCCTTTTGCCTCCCCGGAACCAAAACGTGGGCAGGAAGCATCCAGCAGGTAGGAATCTTTTTTGTAGCTGGCAAAGTGAATGGATTCTTCATTGTTTTCACTTATGGTGCGCCAGGAAGAAATGTAGCTGTCCACTTTCCGGCCAATCTCTTTGCTGCTCTCCAATGCGATGATTCCCAGATCTCCATAGGGGATGATGTCTGCAAACTTGTTCGAATTCATGAATGTCTCCTCCAAATGTATTGTATTATTTATGTACTAATGCCTTTGCGGCAATAGAAGGTTTATGAATGCCTGGCAGTAATCGCCTTTTTGAGACGGATGTCGTCTCCGGTCAGTTTCAGCAGGGTGTAGCTGCTGGTTATCCTTGAGAAGATCCGTTCGCTGTATTGTTCCCTGAGATCATCAAAGGAAAGATTCGTGGAGATGATCGTAGATCTCTTATGGATCAACCGGGTATCAATCACCTGATACAGCTGTGAAGAGGTAAAACCGTTATTCAGTTCCGTACCCAGGTCGTCAATGATCAGAAGATCGCAGTCAAGAATGTAGGAGACCGTGGCACTTTTCTCCACAGAACTCAGATCTTTATCGAACTTGTTCTTCTCTAAAATATCAAATAGACCGAGAGAAGTCAAGTAGACAACGGTGTGAGAGTGTTCGAGAGCCTCTCCTGCAATGCAGTGTGTCAGAAATGTTTTTCCCACACCAGTGTTTCCATATAACAGCAGGTTGTCATGGGTCTGATCGAAATTCCGGCTGAAAAACAGCGCGGTTTCGTGTATCCTGCGTATATTATCCCGGGGTGTCATTCCGGTAGAATCCTCAACATAGTCATCTGGATAGTATTCTTCATTAAAGTTAGAAAAATTCTCGGTCTTAAAAACGTCTTGAAGATTAGATTGTTCATAGAGATACGAGACGATGCGCTTACGGAAACAGTGGCATTTTTCGGTGCCGATGTATCCAGTATCCCGGCAGTCCGGACAGTTATAGACTGGCTGCAGGTAGTTTTCTGGATAACCATGCTGTGAGAGAAGTACAGCTTTTTTCTGGGAGATCATTTCAATGTCATGTTCCAGGCTGGATGAAGCTGTTTCGGATCCATCCAGGGCCAGCTTTACGGCATTAAGGGAAAGTTCTGAGATCCGGCGGTTAAGTTCTGCGATTTCCGGTATCTTATCCTGAATCTCTTTTTGCCGTTCCAGAAGGAGACGGTTATTTTGTAACTGGGTTTTGTTGTATTCGGAATAAATAGAATTAAATTGTTCATTTAATAGCTGCATAGCTTATTTTTCTCCAATCACACAGGATTTATGTTGCTGTCGGCAAAAAAGCTGTATTTGTGTCAGCGTAAATCGATAGTTTAAACTATAAGCATTACTGATGCAACAGCTGCTTTTCGAGATCGGCAAAGTCCTTCTGGGAATAATCTCTCTGCGGAAAATTCTGAAATTTGTTCTTTGCTGCCACGGAATTTCGGTTAATGTTTTGGGCTGAAATCGTTTTTTGCCGAAAATAGGACTTGTCACAGTCATCAATATCTTTTAAGCAGGTAACACCTTTTTGATGCCAGTCTTCCAGTATTTTAGAAGTGTAGTTCAGATTTGTGTCTCCTGACTGCAGAACCGTACGGCTGCATGCTTCTTCAATGACAGGATCTGCGAAATGGTAATGTTCCCATTTGTCAATAATACGTTTTTCGGCGGGAGCCAGGGTGCGCCGGATTCCCAGAGCGTTTGACACAAGCTTATATGTACCGTTGAAGGAAGAAGCTTCTTCCAGTGCTTCCTTTGCTGTATGGATTCCCTTTTTTGCCCAGTCCAGGGCAATGGCTTCGAGGTAAGCTGTCTTATTCTTTCCCCGTGACAGTGCGGTCTCGTACAATGTGATCACAAGTTCGGAAGAAAAGCCAAGGTCTGACATGAGATAGAGAACCAGCTGCATATGGGCATCTCCTATGGTAGTACCCAGCAGGGCTTCTACCATACTCAGGCAGGAATCAATCTCTTCATCCTTTTTTAATGCTTCTGCCTGAAGAGGGGAATAAGTATGCCGTTTGGGAAGTTCCGGTCCAGAAGTGTGTAGAAAGTCTGGCTCGGAAGTGTGTTGAAGTTCCGGCTCGGAAGTGTGTTGAAGGTCCGGTCCGGAAATTTGTTCCGGATACGTTTCTTTCGCAGCCGCTGTCTCCTGTTCCGCCGTTTTTTCCTGCCGACGGGCCAGGTTTATATCCAGAGGTACAGAAGAAGGGATGGCTTGTCCGCCAGAACTTTCTTTCTCTGGAAAGGGAAGAAGGCAGATGCCTTCTGGCTGTCCATCTTTTTCAGAAATAGATAGAAGTCCCTGCTTCTCCCAATAATGTAATGCCCGCAGGATATCTGCCTCTGTATTGGAGAGCATGTCGGCCATGCCTTCAATGGTCAGTGCGGCTGTGCCGGAGCTCATCTGTCTTAGGAGATAAAGATATACTTTTACGAAACTGCCATTTGCGTGGGGCATATATTCATCGATAAAACGATTGGGAACCTGTGTGCTGTATTCTGGAAAATGATTTGTTAATAGAAACCCCATGCTTTGTACTGCCTCCTGAAATGTAAGCTGATTACAGACTAACCATATAATTAACTGCAGCCAGCTATGAAGTTAACTGCAGGTTAATAGTGATGACAACCTGCCATATGCTTGCTTTGCACTCTTGATAATACCCTAATTTTTGAAATCTGTAAATAGGCAAAAAAATGTACCTTTTCAGTAGAATAAAAGCTGTGGATAATGTGCATAGTGTGGATAACTATTAATTGGACATACTATTCATGTAGAAAAAAATCTTAAAAACCACGGTTTTTCGTTGTTTAAATTAATTTGTGAAAAAAATATAGTTATTCACAGAATCAAAAAGGTAAAAAAGTATCCACAGCCTGTCTTTTCTACTCATTGTTGATAAGACTGTGGATAATGTGGATAACTTATTGTTTTAGCAAAGCTTCCCCAACTTCCACAATGTTTCCTGCGCCCATAGTTATCAACAAATCACCGTTCACTAAATTTTTTTCAAAAAAGTTTTTTATGTCTTCCAGGCTGCCGATGTAGAATGTTTCCTTTCCGGATTTTTTCAGCAGCTCTGCCAGATCTTTGGAGGAAATATCGCCGGGATCCTTTTCCCTGGCAGCATAAATATCAGCCAGGACAATTTTGTCGGCGAGGGAAAGGGCGTCGCTAAAGTCTGTCAGGAAGTTTTTGGTCCGCGAATAAGTGTGGGGCTGGAACGCAACCCACAATGTTTTATGGGGGTAGTTCCTGGCGGAAGTCAGCGTAGCGCGTACTTCCGTGGGGTGGTGTGCGTAGTCGTCAATGATCACTGCACCATTGTATTCCCCTTTGAGCTGAAAACGGCGTTCTGTTCCTTTATATTTGGAAAGACCACTCTGGCACACTTCTGGCGAAACGTTAAAAAGAGAGGCCATGGCGAGGCAGGCGAGGGTGTTGGAAATATTGTGTTTTCCTACGATGCCAAGGGAGTAGTGATCCGTTTTTGCCCCATTGCGCAGAAGAGTAAAGCTTCCGCAGCCCATTTGGTCAAATTCAATGTCGCAGGCGGAGAAATCAGCTTCTTTATTATCTGTGGAATAGGTGATCACCTGACAGGCGAGCCCTCGGGTGATCTCCTCGTAATCATCGATATCTGCGTTGATGATCAAAGTGCCATCCGCGGGAAGAAGTTCTGCAAATTGGCGAAAACTGTCTCGGATGTGCTGCAGGTCTTTGAAAAAATCAAGGTGTTCTGCCTCTATATTAAGAATAATTCCGATGGTAGGGAAAAATTTGAGGAAGCTGTTGGTATATTCACATGCCTCTGTAATGAAATTCCCGGATCTTCCAACCCGGATATTCCCGCCGATCCCTGGCAGAATTCCGCCCACAGAGATCGTAGGATCCATATCCGCTTCCAAAAGGATGTGGGAAGCAATGGAGGTGGTAGAGGTTTTGCCATGGGTACCGGCAACGGCGATGGCGGTGGAATAATTTTTCATCACCTGGCCCACCATGGAAGCCCGTTCCATCATCGGGATTCCCAGTTCTTTTGCGCGGACATATTCTGGATTATCCTCCGAAATGGCTGCTGTATAAACAATAAAATCTATGTTTGAGGTTATATTTTCACGCTTTTGTTCATATACTACTTTTATCCCAAGCCCTTCCAGATGTCTGGTGATTTTTGATTCTGTCCGGTCAGAACCTGTTACTGTAAATCCCATGGTCTGAAGAAGCTCCGCAAATCCACTCATGCTGATACCGCCAATACCGATAAAATATGCAGTTTGTGGAACACTAAAGTCAATATTATACATAGCTCTGAAACCATCCCTTCTTTTCATTATTAATATGAATATGATGAAACTGCTATAAGTATAAATCGAATATACAGAAAATACAAGGGAAAGGTGAAAATGTATAAGAGCAGTCTTTTTTGGTTTGTGCAAAATTACCAAAAAAGTAAAAAAAAACAAAAAATTTTTATGAAAATTATTTATTTTTTGTATCATGTGTGTTATAATCTTTTTATACAAATATGGCCTGCGGGGTTCACGTCTCCGGCAGGTACTAACTACAACAGGGGTGATTACATGATAAAGAAAGAAATGATAGCTATGTTGCTGGCAGGAGGCCAGGGATCCCGTCTCGGTGTTCTGACTGCTAATGTAGCAAAACCTGCTGTTGCTTTTGGGGGAAAGTATCGTATCATTGATTTTCCATTGAGTAACTGTATTAATTCAGGAGTTGACACTGTGGGGGTATTGACACAGTACCAGCCTCTCAAACTGAATACTCATATCGGGATTGGTATTCCATGGGATCTGGACAGGAATGTGGGAGGCGTTTCCATTCTCCCTCCTTATGAGAAAAGTAATAGCAGCGAATGGTATACCGGTACCGCGAATGCGATCTATCAGAACTTAAAATATATGGATTATTATAATCCTGAATATGTTCTGATACTGGGTGGGGATCATATTTACAAAATGGATTATCAGGTAATGCTTGACTTTCATAAGTCAAACAATGCGGATGTTACTTTGGCTACGATTCCGGTGCCGATTGAAGAGGCAAATCGGTTTGGGGTGTGTATTACGGATGACAGCCGGAGGATTTTGGAGTTTCAGGAGAAACCGGAGCAGCCAAGAAGTAATCTTGCCTCCATGGGGATTTACATTTTCTCCTGGCCAGTGCTCAAAGAAGCTCTGATCACGCTGAGGGATCAGCCGGGCTGTGATTTTGGAAAGCATATCATTCCATATTGTCATGAACGGGGAGACCGGATTTTTGCTTATGAGTTTAATGGCTATTGGAAGGATGTGGGGACTCTGGGGTCTTATTGGGAGTCCAATATGGAACTGATCGACCTGATTCCTGTTTTTAATCTGTACGAGGAATTCTGGAAGATCTATACTAAGAATGAGTGGCTGCGCCCGCAGTATATTGCGGACTCCGCCATTATAGACAAGGCAATCATGGGAGATGGCTGTGAAGTGTACGGCGAGGTACATAACTCAGTTATCGGATCGAACGTTATTATTGAAGAGGGGGCGGTCGTCAGGGATTCTATTATAATGAATTCTACCAGGATTGGTAAAAACACTGTGTTAGACAAGACCATTGTAGCAGAGGATACGGTCATCGGAAATAACTGCATATTGGGGGCAGGTGAAGACGGTGCTGTAAATCAGGTAAAACCGGATGTTTATGCATTCAATCTTGTTACAGTGGGAGATGATACCGTAATACCGGATGGTGTTACAGTCGGTAAAAACACTGCCATATCAGGGGTCACAACGAAAGAGGACTATCCAGATAATGTACTCGAAGGCGGCGGAACTTTGATAAAGGCAGGTGACATATTATGAGAGCAATAGGAATTATTTTAGCTGGTGGAAGCAGCACACGCATGACAGAACTTACGACGAAGAGAGCCACATCTGCGCTGCCGATTGCAGGAGGTTACCGCAGTATTGACTTTGCACTTAGCAGTATGTCAAACTCTCACATAAGTAAAGTTGCTGTATTTACCCAGTATAATTCAAAATCACTGACTCAGCATTTGAGTTCATCCAAATGGTGGGACTTTGGAAGAAAGCAGGGTGGGCTGTTCGTATTTACACCTACCCAGACGCAGGACAACAGCTACTGGTACCGGGGCACAGCAGATGCCATTGCACAAAACATTGATTTTTTGAAATCAAGCCATGAGCCATATGTGGTGATTGCTTCTGGAGATTGTGTGTACAAACTGGATCTGAACAAGGTGCTGGAGTACCATGTGGAGAAGAATGCGGACATCACTATCGTAACAAAGGATCTCGGGGAACGGGATGACCCAAGTAGATTTGGTGTGGTATCGATCGATGAAACCGGACTTGTGACAGAGTATGAGGAAAAACCGATCGTCACATCAAAGACGACGGTATCCACAGGTATTTATGTGATACGCCGCAGACAATTAATCGAACTGATTGAAAAGGCAGGCAATGAAGGCGGTTTTGATCTGGTAAAGGATATCTTTATCCGTTACAGAGGATTGAAAAAGCTGTATGCATATCAGATGGACTCCTATTGGAGCAATATCACAACTGTTGATTCATATTATAAGACCAATATGGATTTCCTGAATCGGGAGACGAGGGACTATTTCTTTAATCAGTACCCAATGGTTGCCTCCAAGATTGAGGACTTGCCGCCAGCGAAATACAATGCCGGGTCCAAGGTGACAAACAGTCTTGTTTCAAGTGGATGTATTATCAATGGTGAGGTAAGTAATTCCATTTTGTTTAAAGAAGTGTACGTAGGTAATAATTGTACCATTCGCAATTCCATCATTTTAAATGATGTGTATATTGGCGATAATACTTACATTGAGAATTGCATCGTTGAGAGCCATGATACCATTCGAGCAAACTCCAACTATGTTGGAGAACCGGAGAAAATCAAAATAGTGTTGGAAAAGAATGCGCGTTACGTACTGTAAAAACAGTAAGGAGGAACAAAGGATGCAAATAACGGATATTCGCATTCGAGTTGTTAGTAACGAGTCCAAGATGAAGGCGGTAGCGTCAGTTACATTTGATGATTCATTTGTTGTTCACGATATCAAGGTCATCGAGGGCGAAAGAGGTTTTTTTATTGCGATGCCAAGTAAGAAGACTCACGGTGACGAGTATCGGGATATTGCCCATCCCATCAACGCAGAGATGAGGAACTTACTTCAGGAAGCAATCGTGGAGCGTTTTAAACAGGCACTAGATGAATTACCGGATGAAGATTAAAAATGTTTCCAACAATAAGTTCAGCCACCAGTCGGGTGTGTTCCCGGCAGGTGGCTGAATTTTTTATCGTATAGGAAAGTTCTCCATCCGCGGAGCAAAAGAATGGCCGAAGGCAATTCTTTAGAGCGGCGCGATCCTCAGCCGCCGCTTTTTATCTTCATCATAGGATACTGAGAAAATACAGGTTTTTCCAGAAAAACACTGTTTTCAGGCTGAAAAATCAAGAAAAATTTATTTTTTAAATCCCAGAAAATCGTATACAATCATGTCGTTTGTCGCAAGTTTATGTCGTATACGGCATTTTCAACACAAGAGGAAAAAAAGATGCTATAATAATATTAATAACGAAGCGGTCCGTAGCATTAGTTGGACAAGATATAGTTTAAGAAATTTATGCCTTAAAAATGAGAAGTATGGTATCCTTGAATAAAAAAGGAGAGCATACAAATGAAAACGATGGATGAGGCAATTCGGGAATATTTATTTTTTTGTACCAACCAACGCAGACTGGATGAAAAGACGATACGTGCCTACACCAATGATCTGCTGCAGTTTAGAGCATTCTGCCAGGAGGGATCTCTTATGGTTCCCAGGAAGACATTGGAGAGCTATGTGATCGGACTTCATCAGAGATATAAGCAGAAGACGGTCAAGCGCAAGATTGCAAGCCTGAAGGCATTTTATAATTACCTCGAAATGGAGGAGAAGATTGATGCAAATCCTTTGCGCAGGATCCGTATGGATTTCCGGGAGGAGAAAGTGCTTCCCCGAACCATACCTGCTGTTCAGGTGGAGCGTCTGTTGACGTTTATGTATTCGCTTCAAAATGATAAAGATCTGACTCCCTGGCAGAGGAAAAATGTGGAGCGGGACCTGGCAGTTGTGGAATTACTATTTGCCACAGGCCTGCGGATCTCCGAGCTTTGCCATCTGAGGCCAGACCGGGTGGATCTGGAGCAGGGAATCCTGTGTATCCGTGGAAAGGGCTCTAAGGAACGGTACATCCAGATCGCAAATACCGCAGTACTCCATCAGGTGAAGAAGTATCGCGCCCACTGGAGGAAGGAGATCCAGGCCGAGCAGTTCTTCTTTCTGAACCGCTACGGAAAGCGTTATTCGGAGCAGTCTGCCCGCAAGATGATCAAAAAGTATGCCAACCAGGCCGGGATCTGTCTGAACATAACCCCCCACATGTTCCGGCACACCTTTGCCACCCTGCTTCTGGAAGAGGATGTGGACATCCGTTATATCCAGAAAATGCTGGGGCATTCTTCCATCCTGACGACCCAGATCTATACGGAGGTTGCCAGCCGGAAGCAGATGGAGATACTGAAAACCAAGCATCCCAGGAACCGGATGAGGATGGGAGGTTGGTAACGATAATAGATGATTATCGGGAGGGGGGAGAGAG